>NZ_JADKSF010000002.1:0-571414 GCF_015350875.1 Frondihabitans sp. VKM Ac-2883
GCCGTCGGGCGACATGTTGGTCCAGAAGATCGAGTGGTTGACGTGGCCGCCGAGGTTGAACGCGAGGTCTTTCTCGAACTTGTTGACGTTCGCGAGGTTGCCGGTCTCGCGTGCTTCGGCGAGGGCGGCGTTCGCGGTGTTCGCGCCGGTGACGTAGGTCTGGTGGTGCTTGGAGTGGTGCAGCTCCATGATGCGGCCCGAGATGCTCGGCGCGAGGGCCGAGTAGTCGTAGGCAAGGTCGGGAAGAGTGTATTCAGCCACGATGGTCGCTTTCTCTCGATGTTTCCGTCCGGTGTTCGGAGTCGCTTCAAGCCTAGGATCTCAAGTGCACCTGAGGTCAAGCGGGCGTTCAGGTTCGAGCGATTGAGGCGACACATGACGCGCTCGATGGCTCCGGCCCCCGCTCACAAATCAGGCATCTGGGCGCGGGAGGGGCGTTCTTCCCCGCCCCGTGGGATCCTGCGCTCTTGAGTTCCTGATTCGCGCGCCCCGGGGCACCTGTGGAGACTCCCGGCGTCGCCGGAGACGCCCTGGATAGGCTGTCTTCGTCCCCCAGCGAAGTTTCGTGAAGCGGTGCGAGTAGCGCTGCCCCAAGAGAAAGAGCCTGATGTCTGTCGTCAAGATCAATGCCATCCACGTTCCCGAAGGCCAGGGAGCAGAGCTCGAGAAGCGTTTCGCCGCGCGCAAGCACTCCGTCGACGGCTCCAAGGGGTTCGAGGGCTTTCAGCTTCTGCGACCGGTCAAGGGCGAGGAGCGCTACTTCGTCGTGACCACGTGGGATTCCGAAGAGAGCTTCCAGGAGTGGTCGGCCAACGGCGCGAAGGCGGCTCACGGCCAGGGCGCGCAGTCCGCTCCGGCGCCCGACACTTCGGCCGCTTCCGAGCAGCCGACCGCCCCCAAGCCCGTCGCGACCGGCGCCGATCTTCTCGAGTTCGAGGTCGTCGAGCTCTAGAGCCCCGCGCCTCGAGCTGTCCTCGCTCTCGCGGTGCGCCGACCGGGATGGCACCATGGGCTCATGCCTGCGATCACTGCCGTCTGCCGCGTCGCCCGCCTCCAGCCCGATTCGGGGTCGCTCGGCGTGACCGCTATCGACAAGCAGCCTCTTGATGAGCCCGTGGCTGTCAAGAAGATGGGCGTCTACGGTGACATTCAGGCCAACCGGGTGCATCACGGCGGCCCCGACAAGGCGGTGTACGCCTTCGCCGACGAAGACGCCGCGCACTTCATCGAACTCCTGGGTCGCGACGTAGAGCCGGGGCTCTTCGGCGAGAACCTGCGGACGTCGGGCCTCGATGTCACCGGGGCAGTGCTCGGCGAGCGCTGGCACATCGGCGAAAGCCTGGTCGTCGAGGTGACGATGCCACGCACCCCGTGCGCCACCTTCGCACGCCGTATGCGCGAGCCCCAGTGGGTCAAGCGCTTCACGGCCGAAGGGCGCCCCGGTGCCTACCTCCGGGTGATCAAGGCCGGTCCGGTGGTCGCTGGCGACGAGATCGTGGTGGGCGCTCGCCCCGCCCACGGAATCACGATCGGAGACTGCTTCGCCGGACTCACCGCCGAGCAGGCCCGCGATCTACTCGAGATCGAGCGAGAGGGCGGCTTCGTGGCCGATCCTGTCGTCAAGATCGCGCGCAAGACGGCCGCTCAGCAGCTGGCGTGAGTCGCCGCGCTCGTTCACTTTTCAGGTGACGAGCCCCGAGGATCCCACGGGGGCGCGAAAGCACGCACCTCGCGAACCCCGTTTCCTGACTTCTGCGCCTGAGAACTGAGCAGTGACGCCAGGTCAGTCGCTCGCGGGTCGCGCCTGAGGCGCCTGCTCCAGCTCGTCGCCACCGTCGCTGCCGTCCGCCTGCTGCTCGGGGTCGAAGTGTCCGGCCTCGTCGAGCTGCTCGCCTTTGCCGACTTCCTCGTCGCCTTTCGGCACATGGCGTTCGGCGGAGACTCCGGCCGAGTTCACCGCGACGTAGTCGGCTTCTCCGGAGGTCACGCCGCCGAGGCGTTCGGTGGTGTCGGGCTGGTCGCTCATGGTGTTCCTTTCGTGGGGGCGGGGTGCACGGTAGGCGCTGTAGACGGCGAACGCCCGTGCGGAGGGGGCCTCGCGTGCGCGTCTGTCAGGAATGCGGGCGCTCCAGGTCGCGACATCCCCATGCCCACGCCCGTGCGCGACCCGTTTCCTGACGCGCGCACAGCACCACGCCGCGACCCACCCTCAGGCGAACCCGTCGGTCAGCACGGGCTCCCCAGCGCGCTGCCTCTCGGCGAAGAGCACGATCGACGCCGCGACCGATCGCCGCGAGTCTCCCCCGAGCACGCCGTGGCCTCCCCCACGCACGACGCGCACCACGCCGCGTGGCAGCTGCGTCGCCCAGTTCGCAGCGTCGGCGATGTCGGTCACCGGGTCGGCATCACCGTGGAAGACGAGCGTGGGCTGACGAATGGAGCGGGCCTCGGGCAGCGCGATTCCCGGAGGAAGGCTTATTCCGCGCGACGCCGACGTGACGATGTTGGCGAGCACGAGCGCTTCCACCGTGACGAACGGCTCGGCGGCGAGCGACGCGGCAGCTGTAGCCCCGACGCCGGAGCCGATCAGGATCCGCGGAAGCTCACGGGAGGCATCAGCGAAGACGTCTCGCGCTCGCTGCAGCGACGCGCGGGTATCGAGAGCGACGTCGGCGATCGCCTCGACGCTGAACTCGGCGACCTTCAGCACATCGACCAGATGGTGGAGATCCCCGCCGGGATCGCCTCCACCGAGGAGGACGACGGTTCCGCGCGCGGAGATGGGCATGTACCGATGGTCCGCGTTTCGAGCGAAAGGCGCCACGACGTGACGATCTGTGACGCTCCTGGCACGCCGCAAGAGCGACAGAAGCCGCGACGCCACGCGACGACGGCTCAGCCCCAGTGGAGCCCGCCCTCCAGATGCCCGGGGTGATCGAGTCGCGCGTGGCGCAGGTCGACGTGTCCCGGCTGCAGGGCGAGGGTCGAGACGGAGAGGGAGGCATAGTGGTGACCGTCGATGACATCGGAGCGGAAGAGCGCCTGGTCGTCGATGGTCGAGAGGGAGGAGCTGTCGGCGAGGACCCCGAGCCACGGTTGCCAGGATCCTGAATCGAGCACACCCGTCGGTCGCGCCGCCGCCTGGAACTCCGGCAGCCAGCGCAACTCGCGCGGAACCGAGGCGACGTCCGGCCCCTCGTGCGTGATCATGTGCACGCCAGGGGGCAGCTCCGTCGATGTCACGGCGCGGCCGTCCCATCGCGTGAACCGCACCGATTCGGGCGTCAGCTCAACCAGGTTGTACGACCGGAACCGAGGATCCGACGGCTCACCGAGCGAGCCCGTCACCGAGTCGAGCGGCAGCGCGCCGCGCGAGATGTAGCCGTCTGCCGGCTCGTCGACCGCCTCGTGTCGGTTGAGCACCACGGCCGCCCGCGCTGGTTCGGCGTTCGTTGCCAACCACGCCCCGCCCGCTTCGCGGTCGTGCACTCCGCGGACACCGTCGCCGAGCTCCGGCCACCAGGCTCCCGGGGCGTCCCACGGGCGGTCGACGGCCTCGTCGCGGAGGCCGAGGAGCACGACCGGCCAGTCGGCGGTCGGGTCGAATCCGATGATGACGGTGCACACTCGGCCAGGATAGAGGCGAGTGCCCGGGCACTCCCAGCCAGCAACGGAAGGACCATCGTGGGCGACCGCCTGAACATCGTCGTAGGGCTCACCGGCGGCATCGCCGCGTACAAGGCGGTCGGCGTCGCCCGGTTGCTCGTGAAGGCCGGGCACGACGTGCACATCGTTCCGACCGAGGCCGCGCTGCGTTTCGTCGGCCTCCCCACGCTCGAGGCGCTGAGCCGCAACCCCGTGACGGTGTCGCTCTACGACGATGTCGCGGCGGTGCGCCACGTGGCGCTCGGGCAGGCGGCCGATCTCGTCATCGTCGCTCCGGCGACGGCCAACACGCTCGCCAAGCTGGCCGCCGGCCTGGCCGATGATCTCCTCGGCACGACGATCCTGGCGTCGCGTGCACCGCTCGTCGTGGCTCCGGCCATGCATACCGAGATGTGGTCGAATGCGGCGACGCGCGCCAACGTCGCCACGCTGCGCTCTCGCGGCGTGACCTTCGTCGGGCCGGAGTCGGGGGCATTGACCGGCGCCGATGCCGGAGAAGGGCGAATGAGTGAGCCCGAGGCCATCGTCGCCGCCGCCCTGGCCGCTTTTCAGGAGAGCACGGCCACTCCTCAGGAAAGCACGGCCACTCCTCAGGACGAACCACGCACTCGCGACCTCGCCGGCGTGCGAGTGGTCGTCTCCGCCGGGGGCACTCGGGAGCCGCTCGATCCGGTGCGCTTCTTGGGCAACCGCTCGAGTGGGAAGCAGGGCGTGGCACTCGCACGAGCCGCAGCCGATCGCGGCGCCGAGGTGACTCTCGTGGCCGCGCACCTGGATCCTGATGTCGATACCACCGGCCTTGACACGGTCGCCGTCACCACCGCGTCCGAGATGGCTCTCGCCGTCGAGAGCATCGCCGAGGTCTCGGATCTGATCGTCATGGCGGCCGCCGTGGCCGACTACCGCCCGGCCACCGTCTCGGAGTCGAAGATCAAGAAAGACGACCACGGCGACGATCTGACGCTTCAGCTCGTGCGCAACCCCGACATCCTGGCTGGGCTCGCCGCGAACCGTCGACCAGGCCAGCTGATCGTGGGGTTTGCGGCCGAGACCGCGCCCGACCGGGAGTCCCTATTGGAACTCGGCCGCACCAAAGCCACTCGCAAGAAGGCCGATCTGCTCGTGGTAAACGCCGTCGGCTGGGCGGCAGGATTCGGCACCGACGACAACGCGATCCTGATGCTGACACCCGACGGCGCGATCAAGGCCGAGGCCAGCGGGTCGAAGCGCGAGGTAGCCGATGCACTGATCGACCAGATGGTGGAGTTGCGGGCCGCAGCCGACTAATGCTGCCCCTTCTTGGAGCACGTCTTCTGGGCTGCCGTCTGACCGGAGACCGACGGTGGGAGGGTGACCGCGGGGGCGGGGGCGGATCCTGGTCTCGTGGATTTGGTGGCGCGGGGAGTCGGTGCGGCACCGCCCGTGGCAGTCGGCGCTGGCGTCGCTGTCGCTTTCGGTGTCGACGTCGCCGACGGGCTCGTGTCGACCTCCGCCGCGTCGCCGGTGGTTCCGCTCAAGCGGATGGGCTGATCGGACTGAAGCGCCGTGTTCAGCTGTTCTGCGGCGTACACGTTGGGCACCACCCGGTTGATGTCGTCGGGATCTTGACCCACCGGGTACTGGACGAACACCATGTTGTCGAGGCCGACCTTCTGCACCGCCTGGACGATGCCGAGGAGGGTCTTCACGTTCAACGTGTCGGAGAGCAGCATGTTCTTGGCCGCCGCCGAGGCGATCGAATAGAGCTTGAACGGGTTCGTCAGCGTGGTCGAGCTGGTGAGCTCGCGGGCCAGTGACGACATGAACACCTGCTGGTTGCTGATGCGCCCCAGGTCGCTGCCGTCGCCGACGCCGTGTCTGCTTCTCAGGAAGGAGAGGGCGTCCGGGCCGACGAGAGTCTGCTGGCCGGCCTTCAGATCGAGGGGCGGGGTGACGTTGTAGTCGACGATGGGGGTCGCCAGGCAGACGGTAACCCCGCCGATCGCCGACGAGATGGCGCTGGTGCCGTCGAATGTGACGCTGGCCGCGTAGGGGATGTCGAGGCCGGTGAGCTGTTCGACGGTCAGAACGGCGCAGGCGAGCCCGTTGCGATCGTCTCCCCCGCGGCCGAGTGCGGTGTTGAGCATGGCCTTGCTGCTGGAATACGAGGATCCGCCCGACCCCGTGGGGCACGACGGGATGGGGATCTCGAGGTCTCGCGGAAAGCTCACGACGGAGATCGAATCGTGGTTCTTCGAGATGTGAAGGAGGATGTTGACGTCGTTGTTGCCGGAACCGGTGCTGGCGCTCTGGTTGGCGGAATCGGAATACTCGGCCCCCTGCTTGGAGCGCGTGTCGGTTCCGACCAGGAGCATGTTGACCTCGCCGACCGTCTGACCGGCGGGCGCCTCGGGGAGGGGCTCTGCCGTCCGGCCGGGAAGGTCGGGGATGTGCACCGGAGGCGCGGCGGTCGCGACGACATCGTGTGCGGCATACGCCGCCACGCATGCCGAGGAGACGAGCGCGACCGCAACCGCGAGCCCCACGAATCGGAACGCGGAGGCGACCGGGTGGCCCTCGCGGAGCCGCCCGTGCTGAATCTGAGCCATGGCACTCCAACGGAGACGTGGGTCGGATTCTCAGCGTAAGCGACGGGTGCGTGCTGCTGTGACGCGCGACACACCCCCGTCCTGGGGTCGTCCGACGTGCGAACACTCGCGCGCCGAGACGTCATGCGGACTTTCCGTCGCGCCGCGGCACGTCGGGGAGTCCGCTAAGCGTCTCCTAGCTCGACGGCGACTAGTTCGACGCCGGGCGACTCAGCGCCCGCTAGCTCGACGCCACCCGCGCCCCGAGCTGCGTCGCACACGCCTCCGCCGCCACCCACGAGAGCATCGCGCACTTCACCCGCATGACGAATTTCGACACCCCCTGAAAGGCGACCGCGTCGCCCAGAAGATCTTCGTCGGGCTCGCCCACGCCTTTCGAGCGCATCATGCCGCGGAAGGCCTCTGTTCGTTCGGCGAGCTCGGCCAGGGTCAGCCCGGGCGCCATCCCCGCCAGCACCGAGGCGGAGGCCATCGAGATGCTGCAGCCGTCGCCCTCCCAGGCCAGTGAGCGAATCGTGTCGGTGCCCGCTTCCATGACCACGCGAACCGTGATCTCGTCGCCGCAGGTCGGGTTCCGTTCGAAGTGTTCCGCGTCGGCACCCGGCAGTTCGCCTTCGCCCGTCCGCGCCTTGGAGTGGTCGAGGATCACCTGCTGATAGAGCCCCGCGAGTGCGTCAGCCATCAGGCCACCCCGAAGTAGCCGCGGACCTCGGCGACGCCGGCGAGCAGCCGATCGATCTCGTCGTCGGTCGTATAGAGGTAGGTCGAGGCGCGGGTCGTCGCGGTGAGCCCAAGTCGACGGTGGAGCGGTTGCGCGCAGTGGTGCCCCACACGCACGGCGATGCCCTGCGCGTCGAGGTACTGGCCGACATCGTGTGCGTGCACCCCGGCGACGTCGAAGCTCGCCAGACCGGCGCGCGGCACTCCGGCCGCCGGGCCGACGACGCGAATGCCCGGCAGGGCAGTGAGGCCGGAGACGAGACGCTCCGCGAGGCGGTCCTCGTGGGCTTCGATGGCCCCCAGACCGACGGCCTCGAGGTAGCGAATCGCTTCGGCAAAGGCGACTGCCTGCGACACCGGCTGCGTACCTGCTTCGAACCGCTGCGGGGCGGGTAGGAACGTCGTCGACTCCATCGTCACGGTCGAGATCATCGACCCTCCGGTGCGGAACGGGGGCAACGCGTCGAGCAGCTCTTTACGGCCCCAGAGCACGCCGATGCCGGTCGGGCCGAGCATCTTGTGGGCGGAAAACGCCGCGAAGTCGACACCCAACCGCGCCAGGTCGAGAGGTCGGTGCGGCGCGGATTGGCACGCGTCGAGCACGACGAGGGCCCCGACGCCGTGGGCCAGCTCGACGAGCTCTTCGACCGGGGCGACGTAGCCGGTAACGTTCGAGATGTGCGCGAAAGCCAGGATCCGGGTGCGAGCCCCGATCACGGAGCGCGCGTCGTCGAGACTCCACGTGCCGTCATCGGCCACGGGCACGTACCGGAACACCGCACCCGTCCGGGCCGCGAGCTCTTGCCACGGAACGAGATTGGCGTGATGCTCCGCTTCGGTCACCACGATCTCATCGCCGGGTGAGAGTGCGAAACGCTTCGCGGGGGATCCTCCCCGCCCGTCGGTCGCCGCCTCGAACCCGTGCGCGACCAGGTTGAGCGCATCGGTGGCATTGGAAGTCCAGACGATCTCGTCGGACGACGCCGCGCCGACGAAGCGGGCGACGGTCTCACGAGCCTCTTCGTAGGCCTCGGTCGCGAGCCCCGCTATCGTGTGCGCGCCGCGGTGAACGGCAGCGTTGGTTGTCTCGAGAAAACGCCTTTCAGCGTCGAGCACCGACGTCGGCCGCTGAGCGGTCGCGCCGGTATCGAGGTACGCCAGAGGGAACCCGTTCACCTCGTGCTGGAGGCCGGGAAAATCGAGTCGTTTCGCGCTGATGTCGAATGCGGTGCTTGTCGTCACGAAAACAACGATTCCACACTCGTCTGATTTGTCGAGGCGTTCTCCACAGGGTTACGCCCAGGGCGTCTTTACTCGTCGCCTGGGGAGCCGAGGCAACGCGAGCGCTCCGAGCCCCAGACGGTTACGCGTCGGCCGTAACGGCCTCGCGCTTGACCGGCTGCGACCACGACGCGGGCTCGAAGCGCTTCTTGATCTTCAAGAAAGGCTTTTCGACAGCGAAGTGGCTGCCGATGGCGACAAGGCTGGCCGCAACGACCAGGGCGAACTTGCCCCAGAGGCCGTGAACGTAGGGCTCGACCAGGGCGATGACGACCATGTGCCAGAGGTAGAGCGAATACGACACGTTCCGGCCGAACCAGGCCATGGGCTTCCACGACAGGGCGATCGACAGCGGCGAACGCCGCGACACCATCCCGCCGATCAGCAGGGCCGACGCGAGGCCGACCAAAGGCAGGGTGAAGCCGAAGGTCGTCGCGGTCTGCTGCCAGCCTTCGCCGGGCAAACCGTCGTTCATCATCGCGGCGATCGTGACCACGCCTACGAATCCGACCCAGCTGGCCACGGCTCCGAACCAGCCCGCGAAGAACGCGCGTGCCCGTTCGTGCGTCAGGGCGAGGGCGAGAACGCAGCCCATCATGAGCGGAGCGACGTTCGACACCGGGCTGAAGTAGATGTCGGGAGTCGCGATGCCCGAGGGCGTGTCGTAGAGAACTGCCGAGAAGACGCAGGAGGCGATCACGGCAGCGGCGCCGATCCAGGCGATCACTTTGCGACGCAGCCCCTTCGAGAGCAGCAGAAGCAGGATCGGGGGCCAGATCAGATAGAACTGCTCCTCCATCGCTAGGCTCCAGCCGGGCGCGAAGACGCCCTGCGACACGTGGGCGAACGCGCGCATGAAGTTACCGGTGTACGTGAGAGCGATCAACGCGCCGCTTCCGGCGCCGACGTCGGAGTAGCCGTAGTCGCCGACCAGGAACCACAGGGCTGCTGCCACGACCACGACGGCCACGAGCGACGGATAGAGCCGAAGGATCCGGCGCACCCAGAATCGACCCAACCGAATCGTGGCCTCCCGACGGTGCTCTTCCAGCAGCAGCGACGTGATCAGGTAGCCCGAGAGCACGAAAAACACGTTGACGCCGACGAAGCCGCCCTTCATGCCGGGAACGTGCAGGTGGTAGAGAACGACGCCGAGGATGGCGAGCGCGCGCAGCCCATCCAGGGGCAGCACTCGTCCGCCCTTCGCAGGGGCCTTGTCGTGCTTCGAAATGTCTCTCGCCGGACGGGTTGGAGCGGTGACCGGCTTGATCGGGGTCGTCGTCGCCATCAGGCCAGTGAACTCTTTCTCACCTATGGAGAGCCTGATAACGATTTGCTGAGTGTCGCTTCTCGACCGGATCGTGCCGCTAGAGCGGACGCGCGGGCACGCCCACGACCGTGGCGCCAGCCGCCACATCGTGTGTGACCACGGCACCCGCACCCACGCGGGCATCGGCGCCGACGCTGATCGCCCCCAGCACGGCCGCACCCGCGCCCACGATCACCCGGTCACCCAGCGTCGGGTGCCGTCGCGAGACGGTGCCGGTGCCCCGGCCCCCGAGGGTCACGCCGTGATAGAGCAGCACGTCGTGGCCGACGACGGCTGTCTCGCCGATCACGACGCCCATGCCGTGGTCGATGAAGAGCCGGTCGCCGATCCGGGCGCCGGGGTGGATCTCGATGCCGGTCAGCGAGCGAGTCAGCTGCGACAGCAGTCGCGCGACGAACCGCGCGCCGACGAAGGGTCGGACGCGCCACAACCTGCTCGTAACTCGATAGGCCCAGACCGCATGAAGGCCGGAATAGAGCAGCGCGATCTCGAACGAGCCGCGGGCGGCGGGATCACCCCGCCGAACCGCCGCGACATCGTCGCGCAGCCGCGCGACCAGACGCACCGCGCTAGTCCGAGAGGTCGCTGAACAACACTGTCGAGAGGTACCGCTCGCCGGTGTCGCAGACGATGGCGACGATCCGCTTGCCGGCCATTTCGGGCCGCTTGGCGATCTCGAGGGCCGCGTGCATGATCGCGCCCGACGAGATGCCGCTCAGGATGCCCTCCTGGGTGGCCAGGTCGCGGGCGACACGAAGCGCGTCGTCGAGCTCGACGGGGAAGACCTCGTCGTACACGGATGTGTCGAGCACCTCGGGAACGAAGTTGGCACCGATGCCCGCGATCTTGTGCGGCCCGGCCTTGCCCTGCGAGAGGAGCGGCGAATCGGCCGGCTCGACCGCGACGATGCGGACCCCCGGCACCTTCTCTTTCAGCACCTGACCGACACCCGTGATGGTGCCGCCAGTGCCGACGCCGGCGATGAAGACGTCGACCCGGCCGTCGGTGTCGCGCAGGATCTCCTGTGCGGTCGTGGTGCGGTGGATCTCGGCGTTGGCAACGGTCTCGAACTGGTGGGCGAGAATGGCGCCCGGAGTCTCGGCCACGATCTGCTCGGCACGGTCGTGAGCACCGCGCATGCCCTCGCCGCCGGGCGTCAGCACGATCTCGGCACCGTAGGCCCGCATGAGCACTCGTCGCTCGACGCTCATCGTCTCGGGCATCGTCACGACGACGCGGTAACCGCGCGCGGCCCCGACGAGAGCGAGCGCGATGCCGGTGTTGCCGCTCGACCCCTCGACGATTGTGCCGCCGGGCTTCAGGTCGCCGGAGGCTTCGGCCGCGTCGACGATCGCGACGCCGAGGCGATCCTTGACGCTGCCGCCGGGGTTGTAGAACTCGAGCTTGCCCAGGATCTCGGGGCCGCCCGCTTCGCCCAGCTTGTTAATGCGCACGAGAGGGGTGTTGCCGAACGCCTGGGTGATGTCGTCGTAGATGCCGGTCATGCTCGGGTCTCGTTCCGTCGTCGGTACTGGGGACGCCTCGATTCTAGGCGCGCACTCAATCCCCTCGGGACGATTTTCCACAGGCGCCGGGAGCGACGGATCCGATCAGAGAGTGGCGAGCGACGCGACCTGAATGTCGAGGTCGATGATCAGCGAGAGCGTACGACCACCCTCGTTGAGCGAACGGAATTCGTACTGCCGATCGCCGATCTCCTGCGGCTCCGACCAGGCAAGGGCGAGCCTGCTCCGATGATCGAGAGGGCTGTAGATGGCGAGCCAGCGGATGATCGCGGCTCGCTCCGTGCGGACGGTACGGCTGTGGATGCTGTGACGGCGACTCATGATCGCGGCGATGACCGTGAAGGCGACACCGGCGAGAATCGCAGCGATCTTGGCCGTTCCCTCGAGAGGCAGGAGCGCCGCGATCACGATGGACTGCGCGGCGGCGATCAGAAGCGTGGAGTCGAGCACGGAGTATCGGCGCATAGGCGTTCCGCGGCCGTCGCCCGCTTTGATGCGGGTGTACGGCAGCTCGATCTCGCGGAGCGCGTCGGCTCCTGCAGGATTGACGATGGTCACTTGTGGTACTCCCCTGGCCCGCCCGTCGGGCCCATATCGATGTTCCCCGCCTCGGCCGACCACG
Source organism: Frondihabitans sp. VKM Ac-2883 (assembly GCF_015350875.1). Taxonomy (NCBI): domain Bacteria; kingdom Bacillati; phylum Actinomycetota; class Actinomycetes; order Micrococcales; family Microbacteriaceae; genus Frondihabitans; species Frondihabitans sp. VKM Ac-2883. The sequence continues at coordinate 11,734 of NZ_JADKSF010000002.1, forward strand.
GGCAGTCCCCCTTCCGGGGCTTCACGCCCCCAGTTCGCGGGGTCGGCTCTCCCGGAGCGATTGCTAGCCTCGACGAATGGCCATCCCCGACTTCGTCCTTGCCCTCCGCGAGAAGATCGGCACCGTCCCCCTCTGGATCTCGGGTGTCACCGCGGTCGTCGTCCGTGATTCAGGAGAGCGTCGCGATGTGCTCATGGTGCGGCGGGCCGACACGGGCGCCTGGACCCCGGTGACCGGCATCATCGACCCGGGCGAGCAGCCGGCGGTCGCCGCCGCACGCGAAGTCAAAGAAGAGGCCGATGTCGTGGCGGTGCCCGTGCGCTTCTCTCGGCTCGGCGTGACCGACGAAATCGTCTATGCCAACGGCGACCGTGCCCAGTACATCGACCACACGTTCCTCTTCGAGTACGTGTCGGGTCAGCCGTTTCCTGCCGATGGCGAGAACACCGAGGCTCGATGGTTCCCGGCCGACGCCCTGCCTGAGATGTCGCCCGACATGGCGGAGCGCGTCGACGCCGCCCTCAGCGGTGAGCGTGAGGCCCGCTTCGACTCCTGAACGCCCCGTCAACCGACGACGTCGTGCAGGTGGTGGATCGGGTCGTGCACGAAGTAGGTGGCCAGGCTCTCGACGGTGAATGCACTGCCGTCGGAGCGGAAGCCGGTGCGGCCGAGCGCTCCGGCGGGCACCGTGTCGAACGACCGGGCGACCGCCTCTGCGGCCGCAGCCAGTTCGCTCGCGACCACCGTCGGATCCTGCGCTCCGTAGTCGTCGGCGACGGCCGTCGCGTCTTGGTCCCAGTTCGCGAAAGTCGGGCCGTCTTCGGTCAGCATGAGAGCGAGGCGTGCGTCGAAGATACGGAACACGTCGCGCACGTGAGCCGCGTATTCGAGGGGCGACCAGGTGCTGTCGTCCGGTCGGAGTGCCACGTGGGGTGAGGCCAGCGGCAGGGCCCACGCTGCAGCATTGCGGCGCACGAGGCCCGGAACGTCGGCGAAGGCGACCGTCGCGGCGTCGAATCCGCAGTCGGTGCAGGGCTCGTCGAGCACCCAGGTCCAGTTCTTGGTGTCGGGAACGATCGGCATGCCCTCAGGTTAGAGAGCCGAGGATCCCACGCGAAGACGGAGGACTGCCAGTCACCGTTCCACAAGTGCCACCCCTTCACACGGCGATCGTCGGCGGTGGGCACTAGGTTCGAAGGGTGGTGATTTCCAAGTCGAAGCGTGCCGCACTCGCGGCGGAAACCGTCGACCCCGCCGAGGTCGAGGGGGCCGTCAGCGACGGCCTGCTGATCGCGAAGTCGGCGGCGACGATCGGCGTCGCCAACCGGATCATCATCCGCGCGCTTCGCGAGCAGAAGTCGTTCGACCGCGACGACACCGCGGAGGCCGTGGGTGACGAGCTCCGCCGTCTCGCCGCCGAGCAGCGCGACCTCGCGACCCGCATGGTCGATGCGCGCACGAAGGCCCTGAAATCGAAGGGTCGCTCGCGGCACCAGTTCGACTACCGCGCAGACGACAATTCGGCCCTCGCCGCACGCGAGACGATCTACACGACCATCGCGGCCCGCCTAGAAGAGCGCTCTCACGACGACGCCCTCATCGCCGAGATCGTGATGTCCGCTCGCGACCGCGCCTGGAACGACGTCGGCGGCGCCATCATGAGTCACGTGAACGCGGTCGTCGTGCCCGATACCGCCTATGGCGCTCAGCGCGAGGCTCGGCTGAAAGAGCTGCTCGACGTCGACCTCGCAGAACTCGCCTCCTCGCGTCGCTCGCGGCCTGCCCGCAAGAATTCATCCGAGACTCCCGGCGAATAGTTGCTCGGGCGGGAATAATTGCAGTGGGTGCACGATTGCATCCCCAGTGTCGGTGGCTCTTTCTAGGCTGACCTCGGCACACCGCGTCCAATGACGAACGCTCACTTCCTCCCGTCTCGATCGTCAGGACAGCCATGACCACCACCACATCTACGCCCACGGGGTCCGTCGCCACGACGCGCACTTCGGGTGGCGCCGTCCGCGACCATAAGTGGCTGATCCTAACCGTCGTCGGGCTCGCCCAGCTCATGGTGGTGCTCGACGCCACCATCGTGAACATCGCCCTGCCCTCCGCGCAGAGCGACCTCGGGTTCACCAACGACAACCGCCAGTGGGTCGTGACCGCGTACTCCCTGGCCTTCGGCAGTCTCTTGCTCCTCGGCGGCCGCCTCTCTGACATCTTCGGCCGCAAGACGACCTTCATCATCGGCCTCATCGGCTTCGCCGTGGCCTCCGTGCTCGGCGGCGCAGCCGAGTCGTTCGGCTGGCTCGTCGCAGCCCGGGCGCTGCAGGGCGTTTTCGGTGCACTGCTGGCGCCGTCGGCCCTCGGCATCATGACCACGACGTTCTCCAACCCGAAGGAGCGCGCCAAGGCGTTCGCCATCTTCGGCGCCATCGCCGGTTCCGGCGCGGCAGTCGGTCTGCTCCTCGGCGGCGTGCTCACCGAGTACACCTCGTGGCGGTTCTGCCTCTTCGTCAACGTCATCTTCGCCGCGGTCGCACTCGTGGGCGCCGTCGCGTTCCTGAAGAAGCGCGGCACGACCGACCAGAAGCACTACGTCGACGTTCCCGGTGTCATCACCGTGACCCTCGGCCTCGTCGGAATCGTCTACGGCTTCTCGAACGCCGAGACGAACTCGTGGAGCGACCCGATCACGATCATCTGCCTCGCCGGCGGCGTCGTCCTCCTGGCCGCGTTCGTTCTGATCCAGTCGCGTGTCAAGCACCCGCTGCTGCCTCTCCGCGTCATCCTGAACCGCGACCGCGGCGGCTCGTACCTCGTCATCGGCCTGGCCGGAATCGGCATGTTCGCCGTGTTCCTGTTCCTGACGTACTACCTCGAGCTCACCCTCGGCTTCTCGTCGCTGAAGACCGGCGTCGCCTTCCTGCCGATGCCGCTCTCGATCATGCTCAGCGCCACTGTCTTCGGTAGCCGCCTGCTGCCGCGAGTCGGGCCGCGTCTGCTCATCTTCGTCGGCGGTCTGCTGGGCGCTGCGGGCCTGGCTCTCCTGAGCCGCATCGGGCTCGACACGAGCTACGCCAGCACCGTGCTGCCCGGTCTGATCGTCATGGGTCTCGGCATGGGCCTCATCTTCTCATCGGCCATGAACACCGCGACCTCCGGCGTCGGCCGCGAAGACGCGGGTGTGGCCTCGGCGACGGTCAACACGATGCAGCAGATCGGCGGCTCGATCGGCACGGCGCTGCTCTCCACGCTCAGCGCTGGGGCGGTCACCCGTTACCTCAACGCCAACGGCACCTCGAAGATCGACCAGGCCAACGCCGTGCTCTCCGGCTACCACCTGTCGTTCTGGGTCTCGACCGGCGTGTTCGTGATCATCGCGATCATCGGCGGCACCGTGCTGCAGAAGCATTCCGTGCGCCAGGCCCAGATCGCGGCCGCGGGCACTCCGTCGCACGACGACGTTCCGGTGGCGGCGCACTAGCGTTCGCGCCAGCACCCAAGGGGCTCTCCGCCGGTGGCGGGGGGCCCTTTGTGCGTGCGGGTGGGCGTGTGGGGGGCGTGCGTGGTGAGCGGGCGGGCGGGAGCGGGTGCGGGCGTGCGGGCGCGAGCGGGCGCGAGCGGGCGCGAGCGGGCGGGCGGTGTGCGCCTGGAGCGCGCACAACAGGAAACGAGGCGCGGCGACACGGTAGCAGGCGGCGCCCACGCACGGCCGGGCCTGGACGCCTGAAACGTGCACGCCGCAGTGGCCCTCGTCACCCACGTGACGCGCGCAGGATCCTGCGCGACCCCGCTCGCACAACAGGAAACGAGGCGCGGCGGCACGGAAGTAGGCGGCACCCACGCACGGCCGGGCCTGAACGCCTGAAACGTGCACGCTTCTTCGGCGTGAGCGTGCGATGTGCGCAGAACAGGAAACGAGGCGCGGCAGCACGGAAGTAGGTGGCGCCCACGCACGGCCGGGCCTGAATGCCTGAAACGTGCACGCGGCTGGGACCATGGTCGCGCGGTAAGGCGCGCAGGACCCTGCGCAACCCCCCCCTCACAGAACAGGAAACGAGGCGCGGCGGCACGGAAGTAGGCGGCACCCACGCACGGCCGGGCCTGAATGCCTGAAACGTGCACGCTTCTTCGGCGTGAGCGTGCGATGTGCGCACAACAGGAAACGAGGCGCGGCGACACGGCAGCAGGCGACGCCCACGCACGGCCGGGCCTGAACGCCTAAAACATGCACGCGGCCGGGACCTTGGTCGCGCGGGTGACAAGTGCAGGATCCTGCGCAACCCCGCTCGCACAACAGGGAACGAGGCGCGGCCACGCGGTAGCAGGCGGCGCCCACGCACGGCCGGGCCTAAATACCTGAAACGTGCACGCGGCCGGGGCCACGGTCGCCAGCGTGACCAGCGCAGGATCCTGCACGCCCCGCTCCCCAAGCCCCAGGCGCGCAACTCAGGCATGCAGTCCCCACGCGGCGGCGCCGCGCCACGTCCACGCACGCGGCGCACCCACATACCTGAAAACCGCCCACGCAAAAGCCCCGCCGCCCGAGCAGGAAGCTCAAGCGGCGGGGCAGTGGTGCGTTACGCGCTAGGCCTGGGGCGACCCGGACGCGGCCGACGTGACCGGGCTCTCAGCGGACTCGGGTGCCGCAGCGGGTGCCGGAGCACCAGCACCTGCACTTGCCCCTGCACCAGCGGGCACGTGCTGCGACGCGACCTCGACACCGTGGAAGGTGCGCAGGATCTCGAGCGTGTCTTCGATCTCGGCGTCACGCGCGTCGTCGGACCAGCCGAGCGACGTCTGGAGGATCCCGGCGAGCTCGGAGAGGAGCTCAATCGTGACACCGCCGACGAAGGCGAGGTTGGTGCGGCGAAGGACGACGTCGATGAGGTGCACGGCGTCTTCGTTCTCGGCGAAATAGGCGATCTCGGCAGCCGTGAACTGGTTGTCGGAGGCAAGCGCCTCGGACGGCTGGTCGAGGAGCGTCTCGATGACGTCTTCGGCACGAGTGCCGTAGCGCGTCAGGAGGCGGTCGACCTGGTCGCGGTCGAGGCCGCCCTGGTGGTCGGTGATCCAGCGGGCGCGGTCGCCGGGCAGCGTCGGGAAGCCCTTGCCACCGCCGATCGCCATGCCGGTCGTGTCGACCGTGCGTCCGACACCGAGGCGCGTGGTGGCCTCGGTCGAGAGGTGCGCGGAGAGGGCACGGAAGGTGGTCCACTTACCGCCGACGAGCGAGAGCACCTTCGTCTTGGGAAGCGACGCGACCTCGGTCTCGACGATGCGGTAGTCGCGGGAGACGAATCCGGCGGCGAGGTCGTCGTGCTTCGGAAGCGGACGCACGCCCGAGTAGCGGTAGACGATGTCGTCGCGCGTGATCGAGATGGTCGGGAACACGTGCTTGACGAGGTCGAAGAAGTAGTCGACCTCCTCCTCGGTGCAGATCGCCGGCTCGTTCATGTCGGCTTCGAGGTCGGTGGTGCCGATCAGGACGCGGCCCTTGAGCGGGTAGATCAGGACGATGCGGCCGTCGTTGTTCTCGAAGAACAGCTCGCGACCGTTCGTGGCCTTGAGCAGAGCGGGGTGGTCGACGACAATGTGCGAGCCCTTGGTGCCGCCCATGAACTGCGACTCGGCGCCGAAGACCTTGTTGGTGAGGTCGGTCCAGGGGCCGGAGGCGTTGATGACCACGGGTGCCGTGATGGTGAACTCGTCGCCGGTGACGACGTCGCGAACGAGCACGCCGCCATCCTGAGCACCGACCGCCTCGAGGTAGTTCGCGCTGCGGGCCTTGGATCCGGCGGCACCGCGGTTGCCCGCGGCGATTCCGTCTTTCAGGACGTCGAGGGCGAGGCGCTCGGGCTCGTGGACCGACGCGTCGTAGTAGGTGCCGGTGTACTTGAGGTTCTTGTTCAGAGCAGGCATGTCGCGGAGCGCGGCCGACTTCGTCAGGAATTTGTGACGGGGAACGGTGCCACCGTCGCGCGAGAAGGAGTCGTACAGGGTCATGCCGACCTTGATCAGCACGGCGCCGCGCTCCTTGGTGGAGCGCTGCTTGTGCGTGAGCATACGCAGCGGGGCGTTCATCAGGCCGGAGAACGTCGAGAAGATCGGCATCGTGGTCTGAAGCGGCTTGACGTAATGAGGGGCGATCTTCAGGAGGCCGTTGCGCTCCTCGACCGACTCGCGCACGAGACGGAACTCGCCGTTCTCGAGGTAGCGGATACCACCGTGGATCATGTGGCTCGACGCAGCCGAAGCTCCGGAGCCGTAGTCGTTGCGCTCGACGAGCACGACGTCGACGCCTTGCAGCGCCAGGTCGCGGAACGTCGCGATTCCGTTGATGCCTCCACCGATGATCAGGACCTGCGCCGTGGGGCGCTCCTTGATCCGGGACACGTTGGCGCGGATGTCGTCTGTCTTCTTCGACTTCGTCACTGGCTTGTCACTTTCGCTGCTATGAGAGCTTCGTCGCCGTGGCGTCGGTGCTACTCGTCGTGGTGTCGGATCGCGATCGATCGGAATGGTGCATCGATCGCCGACTCCTCCATACTTAACTCGTGTGAGCAGGCGGTCAACCCCTGTGCACATACGTGCAGAGAGAGGGCCGACCCATGTCGAACGCACCGCACCAGGTGGACAAGACGCAGGACGCCCTGCGCGCCTCCCACCTTTATTACCTGCAGGATCTCACGATGGAGGCGATCGCTCGCGAGCTGGGCACTTCCCGTTCGTCCGTCTCCCGACTCCTGAGTTATGCCCGCGAAACCGGACTCGTCGACATCCAGATCAAGTCACCCCTCGACCAGGCGACTCTCGTCAGCGATCAGCTCCACCGGCGGTTCAACGTGGTGGCCCACGTCGTGCCCATTCCCGACCAGACGACCGACGTCGATCGCCTTGATCGGGTCGCCCTCTCGGCTGCACGAATTCTCACCCCGTTCGTCGACTCGAACATGGTGATCGGCCTTGCCTGGGGCTCGACCGTCAGCGCGATCAGCCGCTATCTCGTTCCGAAGGCCACTCACGGATCGATGATCGTCCAGCTCAACGGCGCCGCGAACACCCGCACGACCGGCATCGTCTACGCCAGCGAGATCCTGCGCCGATTCGGCGACGCGTTCGGCGCTCAGGTCCAGCAGTTTCCGGTGCCGGCGTTCTTCGACGACCCCGACACCAAGCAGGCGCTCTGGCGCGAGCGGAGCACCAAACGCGTGCTCGCGTTTCAGGACTCCATGGACGTGGTCGTCTTCGGCATCGGCGCCCCCGATGCGCTCGTACCGAGCCACGTCTACTCGGGCGGCTACCTCGAAGAGAGCGACCACGCGAGCCTCCGCCGTGACGGGGTGGTCGGCGACGTCGCGACGGTGTTCTTCCGCGAAGACGGCTCGTCGAGCGACATCACCCTCAACAAGCGCGCCTCCGGGCCCGACTTCGCGACCATCCGCCGAGCTCCGCGGCGCGTCTGCGTCGTCGCCGGAACCTCGAAGGTGCCGGGCATCCGCGGCGCTCTCGCGGCCGGCCTCGTGACCGACCTGATCGTCGACGAGAGCACCGCCCGGGCACTTCTGGAGTGAGCGGCGGAGTGCAGGATCCTGGTCTGGCGCGGCTTTGCCGCTCGTCCGTCAGGAATTCTGCCCCCTCAGCGTCGCCCCACCTGCGTTGCACCGCCCCGCCGAGCCTGCATTCCTGATTCGCGAGCAGCCACGGCTTGTCACGCCTTGCATGCAACGATGCATGCAACCTAGAGTGAGCAGCATGAGCGACCCCGCAAGCAGCCTTGCAGCATCGACCGAGGCGAGCGCCGCAGAGCGCGCCTACCTCGTGACGAAGGCGCGGATCCTGCGCGGCGATCTCGCGGGCGGGGCATCGCTGAGCGAGACCACCGTCTGCCAGGAGCTCGGGCTGAGCCGCACGCCGGTGCACGAGGCGTTCCTGCGACTCGCCGCCGAGGAGCTGCTGACGCTCGAGTCGCGCAAGGGCGCCGTCGTGCGACCCATGTCGCCGAGCGAGGCCGACGACGTGGTCGAGATGCGCGAGGCCGTCGAAGCCGCGGCGGCGGCGCGCGCCATCAGCATCGACCGGGGCGATCTCGCACGGGAGCTCGCCGATCAGCTCGCGATTCAGGAAGACTGCGTCACCCGGGGCGACATCGACGGCTTAATCGACGCCGACGACGCGTTCCACACCGCTGTGATCGCGGCCAGTCGCAACCCCATCGCCAGCCACTTTGCGAGGATCCTGCACGACCGCGCTCAACGACTCCGACACCAGCTGATCCGAGTCCGCCCGGAGCACCTCGCCGTGACGCTCGACGACCATCGCGAGCTGGCCGCCGCGATCGACGCCGGTGATGCCGACGCGTATCGCCGAGTGCTGGCCCGCCACGTCGACATCTTGCGGGGCATCCTGTGAGCGTCGACACCGGGGCGACCCAGGCAGTGCCGAGCGCGGGGCCCGGGCCTACACCGGGATCGCGGCGGGGCGGGCGTGCGGCTCGGAGGCCGTGGATCCTGATCTGGGGTGCCGTGTTCGTCTGCTCGTGGGGCGGCAACCAGTTCAGCCCGCTGCTGCTGATGTACGAAGACCGGCAGCACTACAGCTCGGTGCTGGTGAACGCCTTCCTCGGCGTGTACGTGCTCGGGTTGGCACCCGCGCTGCTCGTCGCCGGCTCGCTGTCCGATCGTCACGGCCGTAAACCCGTGTTGCTGGCGGGCCTCGGAGCGGCGCTCGTCGGCAGCAGCCTGCTGGCTCTTGGCCCATTCGGCCCGGAATTTCTGCTCGTTGGGCGCCTGTTCTCAGGAGCGACCGTCGGCGTTGCGATGGCGGTCGGCAACTCGTGGATCAAGGAGCTGTCGCAGGCCCCGTTCGATCCGGGAGCCGATCGCGCTGCCGGCGCACGGCGTGCCTCGCTGGCCTTCACCCTCGGCTCCGGTTCGGGCGCACTCGTGGCGGGGCTCATCGCGCAGTGGGGGCCGATACCCGAGGTGCTGCCCTTCGTCATCCACCTTCTGGTTACGATCCCGTTTGTCGTGGTCGTTTTACGGGCTCCCGAGTCGCACCGGAGCGGCGGCGTCGCCGGGCCGTGGTGGCGGCAGCTGCGGATCCCGACCGCATCGCACCGGCGCTTCGTGCGGGTCGTGGTCGTCTCATGCCCCTGGATCTTCGCGGGGGCGGCGATCGGCTACGGCTACCTGCCGACTCAGCTGCGAGCGGCGACCGGATCTTGGGGGCTGGTGTTCGCCACCGCGGCGACCGTCACCGCCCTCGGCGTCTCGTCAGCGTTGCAACCCGTGGCCCGGCGCATCCACTCGGCCACGAGCGCGCGCGGCCTCGCCGTGATGGTCGGGCTCATCGCTGCGGGGCTCGGCGTCGTCATCGTGGCGATCGCCCTGCAGTCGGTCTGGATCGGCCTCGCGGCCAACGTCGTGATCGGCCTCGGCATGGGTATCGGGCTCGTGTCCGGTCTGCAGGAAGTACAGAGAATCGCAGGATCAGCTGGCCTCGCCGGCCTCACGGGTGTCTTCTATGCGGTGGCCTACGTCGGATTCCTGGCACCCCTCGCGATCGCGGCGCTCTCCGCGATCATGCCGGTCACTCTCATCCTGCTCATCGTGATCGGGCTCGCGCTCGTGTCGCTGGCGCTCGTGCTGGTGTCGTTCAGGAAGCACCTGCCCGCGGCGTAGTCGGTGCGTGCGCATGGGACGCTGCGCGGTCGCGGTCGCGTTCGCACAACAGGAATGCAGGCGCGCAAGCCCGCGCGAGCCCACCTCCCACGCTGACCGCGAGACTGGATGCCTGAAAAGTGCACCCGCCAGGCACCGCACGCAGCTCAGGGCACCCGCAACCGCAGCGGATCCGTCTCCCTCCACAACCGGCACTGGTCGCCCGGGTAGATGCGCCTCCACTCCAGGTCGTAATCCTGAGTTGCGAGCGTCGTGTGCGCCTCGCGCGGCCCGCCGTACGCTGTGACGGCCACGTGGGCGGGCGCCGTTTCGGAAGGGAAATTCCAGAGGTGCGCGTTGCGGCGGGTTCCTTCGTAGTAGCGACCCTTCGCAGGATGCGCGGGCACCCGCTCGCAGCCCTCGTCGGTGCAGAATCCCATGGCGGTCACGTCGGCGGCACCCGCGCCTGAGACCCTGATGTCGACCGACTCGATGTACCCGACTGCCGTGCAGGCCACCGGGGTGGCGATGACTCCCGAAAGGACGAGCCCTATGAGCGCGGCGACGACGACCGCACCGGCGGTGATCGCGGCTGTGCGCTGCTGCATGCGCTGATCTTGGCACGCGGCGAAGGATCCGGCCAGGCCCGGTGGGCATCAGCGTGGCCGGGCCCGGATCCTGAGCTGTCGGAACTCCGTAAGCGTCTGCCGAGTCGGTTAACACGCTTGTTACAACCCATTCATGCCGCCTTCACACGAGGCCGCCGCCGGCACGCTCCACTGGGGGATCCCATCACCAGGCTGCTCAGAGGAGACCCGAATGTCGACCGGATCCAGCACTACCAGCGGCGTGACGTACACGTCAGCCGACCCGAACTACTTCGAGAAACGCCAACTCCGCCGGACCGCTGGCTTCTGGGGCATCTGGGGAATCGGGATCGCAGCCGTGATCTCGGGCGACTTCTCGGGCTGGAACGCCGGCATCACGACGGCAGGCTGGGGAGGACTCCTGATCGCGGTCGGCATCGTCGTGATCATGTTCTTCGGCATGGTCTTCTCGATCAGCGAGATGAGCGCCGCGATGCCGCACACCGGCGGCGCGTACTCGTTCGCCCGTGCGAGCATGGGCCCCTGGGGCGGGTTCATCACCGGCCTCGCCGAGACGATCGAGTACGTCTTGACCACCGCGGCCGTCGTGTACTTCTCCGCGGGCTACGCCGACGCGATCCTGTCCGATCTCACGGGCGCGAGCCTGCCGACCTGGGTCTGGTGGATCATTCTCTACGCCGCCTTCATCGGCCTCAACTCGCTCGGTTCGTCGGTGTCGTTCAAGTTCGCGCTGGTCGTCGCCCTGATCTCGCTTGCCGTGCTGCTGACGTTTGCGCTGATGGCGACGTTCTCGGGCAAGCTCGACTTCGGGAGCCTGTTCGACGTCGCGCCGGATCCTGGTCAGAGTGCGTTCCTCCCCCACGGGATCCTGCCGATCTTCTTCGCGCTGCCGTTCGGCGTGTGGTTGTTCCTCGGCATCGAAGAGCTGCCGCTGTCGGCGGAGGAGGCGCACAACCCGACCCGCGACATTCCTCGCGCCAGCGTCTGGGGCCTCGTCACGCTGATCGCCTGCGGTGCGATCGTGCTGTTCCTCAACCCGGCTGTCCTGGGCGGAGCGGCCGCCGGAACCTCGGCCGAACCGCTGCTCGACGGATTCCGCGCGATCATCCCCAACGACAAGGTCGCCGCTGTCCTCTCGGCGTTCGCGCTGGTCGGTCTCCTGGCCAGTCTGCAGGGCATCATGTTCGCCGCCGGTCGCAACATGTACTCGCTGTCGCGGGCCGGCTACTACCCGCGCGGGCTCTCCGTCACCGGCAAGCGCCAGACGCCCGTGCTGGCCATCGCCGTCGCTGCAGTGATCGGCCTCGCCGCCCTCTTCGCCGCCGAGGCCGCAGTGCCGTTGGGCGGTGGCGGGCTCGTGCTCAACATCGCGGTCTGGGGAGCCGTGCTCTCGTACATGCTGCAGATGGTGTCGTTCGTGATCTTGCGCCGCAAGTACCCGAATGCGAAGCGCCCGTACAAGTCGCCGTGGGGTCTCGGTGGTGCGTACATCGCAGGAATCATCGGCTTCGCGATCTTCATCGGCGAGATCCTGAACCCCGCACTCTGGTCGGCGATCGTCATCATGCTGATCGTCTACGTCGTCGGCATCGTGCTCTTCGCGACCGTGGGACGCAAGAACCTGGTGCTCGCTCCTGAAGAGGAGTACGCGATCTCGGGAGGGCTGCACCGCGACCCCCAGGTCGAGGATTACGACGCGCTCGACGCGATCCCGGTGCCGGGCGACGCGCTGGCGGATGCGCCGGCTCGCACGAAGGAGTCGGACCTCGTGTGAGGCGGGCCGGGCTGCGCGGCGGTGCGGCGGTGCCGGGGTGCGCGCAAATCAGGCAGATGAGCGCGGGGTGGGCGCGGATCCTCGTGTTCCCGCCCCGCTCACGCCAGACTTCCTGATTCGCGAATCAAGGATCCGCGGCACCCCGCCCACCCACACCCCTGCGCGCAAATCAGGCAGGTGAGCGCGGGGTGGGCGCGGATCCTCATTTCTCCGCCCCGCTCGCGCCAGATTTCCTGAATCACGACCGGCACTCGCCGACCGCTAGAAGACCCGCGCGACGACCTCTTTAAGGAGCCCCGACGTCGGGACGTTCGCCTGCTGGATCCGGATGCCGATATCACCCCGCGTGTAGTACGTGTCGCCCGTCTCGACCGGGTACTGAGAGTCACGGCCGATCTTCTGGCAGGTGTAGGCGTCGTAGGCTTTCTTGCAGGTGAATCCCTTGGCCGGGAGCTTCTTCAACTGGGCTAGGGCCTTCGACGAGTCGACGGTGACGACCTGGATGCTGATGCCGCTGATATCGGCCCGGGGGTCACGCCACAGGCAGAAGATCGATGCCCCGCCCGACTTGACGGCCGCACTCAGCTGCGTCTTCGGCGCGGACGGCTGCGTGAGCGGGGTCTTCGCGAAGCCATCTTTTTTGTAGGTGGTCGCGCTCATCAGTGACTTGCACTTCGTCGGGATCGCGCCGACGGCGACGGCGGCCGAGGTCGTTGCAGGCGTCGTCGGAGAGGAGAGGCTCGACGCCGTCGTCCCTCCCGAAGGATCCGGCGCACCGGCATTCGCCCCCGTCGTCACAGCTGCAGTGGTCGTCGCCGCCGAGCACCCGGCGAGCGCCGCCACGGCCGCTCCGGTCATCATGAGAGCGATGGTCGTCTTGGATAACTTGTTGAGCACGATTCCCCCCGGGTCATTGTGGCTTGAGGCTACTGCCGCTGGCTCAGGAACGGGGTCATCCTGAAGAACGAACTCAGCGGGTCGGTGGCACGGCGCGCTTCCACCGCGCCCCGTAGCGGCGCAGTGAGATGCGCGTGCGATCGGTGCGGAAGAAGTCGTGCGAGAACTCGACGGGCGTATCGGCCGCGTCGAAGGTGATGCGCCAGATCTCGAACAGCGGCGCCCCCTCGGCCACCCCCAGAATCGCCGCCTGCTCGGCCGTCGCCGGAGTCACGTCGATCGTCTCGTCGGCCTGCGCCATCTCGATGCGATAGTCACGGGCAAGGATCCGATACACCGACTCGGTATGGTCACGCTCCTGGAATCCCGGTAGCAGTCGCATCGGCAACACCATCGTGTCGAGCGAGAGTGGCGTCCCGGCTGCGTCACGACGCCGACGCATGCGGAAGACGTTGTCTCCGTCAGCCAGCGCCAGACTGCGCTGCTCGGACGGCGTGGCGAGGCCGATGCCCTCTGAGAGCACCTGCGTGGTCGAGATGAATCCCTGCTGGCGCAGCATGTCGGGCACGCCCATGATCGTGTTGAGCTGGCGCTCGATCTTTCCGTCGGCCACGAACACGCCGCCGGTGCGACCCATGGTGCGGCGGATCCGCGACGCAGCCTCCAGCTCTTCGAGGGCCTCGCGGAGCGCCGACCGGGGCACGCCGAACTGCTCGGCGATGGCTCGCTCCGAGCCGATCCGGTCGCCCACGCGCAGCTCGGATCGGGCGATGAGGCGCTGGATCCGGCTGCTGAGCTGGGAGGGGTCTCGGGGCACGGGGTCTCCTGGAGGCGCGGGCGGACGGGCGGGGCGGCTGGGGCGGGGCGGGCGGCGACGGCGGCGGCGACTGGGGCTCATCGTAGCGACGCCGGTGCGGAGCGCGCGATGCCGCCCGGGCCCGCGCGACGCCCGGCCGCTCGCAAACCGACGCGTTTCGGCCATAGCGACGTAGCGAGCCGCGTCGGATTGGCCGAACCGCGTCACCTCGCGCGACCTCGCGCGAATCGGCCGACATCGCGCGCCGCGGCGCTGTGACACTGGCCGATTCACGTCAGGTCACCCGGCCCGGGCCGCACACGACACCAGCACCAGCCGCAACCGCTACACCCCGAGCGCGGTCAACCCGCCGTCCAGCGCCTCCACGAGCCGCGGGATGTCGGCGGCGGTGAACGCCAGGGGCGGCCGCAGCTTGAGCACGCTGTTGTTCGGCCCGCAGACGCTCGTGAGCACGCGCCGGTCGCGGAGCTGCTCGAGCAGGGCGAGCGCGACGTTAGAGTCGGGGGCCCGCGTTGCGCGATCGGCGACGATCTCGACGCCGGTGTACTGCCCCGAACCGCGGATGTCGCCGATGCCGGGGTGCACGGCCGCGAGCTCGCGGAGGCTCTCCCGCAGGGCGGCGCCGACGGTGAGCGCCCTCGCCTGCAGCTCTTCGTTGCGGATCACGTCGAGCACGGCCTGCGCCGCCGCGATCGCGACCGGGTTGCCGCCGAAGGTGTTGAAGTAGGGGCGCTTCGCGGCGAACGCGTCGAGCACCTCGCGCTTCGCGGCCATCGACGCGATCGGAATCCCGTTACCCATCGGCTTGCCGGTGGTGACGATGTCGGGAACGAAGTCGTGGCGGTCGAAGCCCCAGAACGCCTCGCCGGTGCGGCCGAAGCCGGGCTGCACCTCGTCGGCGATGACGACACCGCCGTGCGCGTGGACGAGCTCGAGTGCCGCCCGGATCATGCCCGGCTGGCCGAGGAAGATGCCGTCCGACGAGAACGACGAGTCGAGGATGAGACCGGCGAAACCGTCTGCCGACGCCTCGATCTCGGCGATGGCCGCTCCGAGCTGCCCGAGCCACCAGGCTCCGGCCCCCTCGGCGGTCTCGGACTGCAGCCGGTAGGTGTCGGGCGGGTCGATGATGCGGAGCGTCGGGTCCATCTGCTCAGGGCCGCGCAGCGACGGCGAGTGCGCCGAGACGAGAGCCGTGTTGCCGTGATAGGCCTCGCTCGTCGCGATCCACGCGGTGCCGCCGGTGTATTCGCGGCCGACCCGCAGCGCGAGGTCGTTCGCCTCGGAGCCGGTGCAGACGAACATGACCTGGTCGATTGCGTCGGGCATGGTCGAGAGGAGGTCGTCGGCGTAGTTCAGCACACCCTCGTGCAGGTAGCGCGTGTGCGTGTTCAGCGTCGACATCTGCCGATGCACGGCCTCGACGACCCTCGGGTGGGCGTGGCCGATGCTCGGCACGTTGTTATAGAGGTCGAGGTATTCGTTGCCCTCGGCGTCCCAGGCGTGGGCTCCAAGGCCGCGCACGAGCTCGACCGGATGCTTGTAGAAGAGGCGGTAGGCCGAGCCGAGTACCTCGCGCCGCTCGGCGAGCGCCCGGGTGCGCGGGTCGAGCCCGTCGGCGTCCGACGCCTTGAAGCTGTTGCCGTCGAGGATGGATGCGGTGCTCGCCATGGGGTTCCCGTCGTTCGGTGGGTGCACGTCCATTCTCTCGATCGACGAGGAGGCGAGGGGGCCCGCCGTGTTGCCGGGACGTTACGAGCGCAGCCCTCAGGATGAATGGCGTGTTACCCGCGTGAACGGCTGGTAAAGGATCGCGTCTCAGGAGTCGGATCCTGAATTGTGACCCCTAGGTTCGAGGCTTATGACGATCTCGCACCCGACGACCGAGACCGTGCCCGCACCGTCGGGCACACCGGCCGGATCGCTGTCGGCCTTCGATCACGTGGGCCGCGGCGACGATGCTCCGCACTGGGTTCACGACGGCATCTGCCTCGCCTGGGGCCTGCCGCTCGCGGCGACCCGGGTCACGCTGATCGCGGTCTCGGAGAACGTGACCTTCAAGGTCTCGGTGAACGAGGATCCAAGTCTGGTTGTCCGTCTCGGACGCCCGGGATACGCGGTGAGCGTCGAGCACGTGCGGAGCGAACTGCTCTGGGTCGAGGCCCTGCAGCGCGATGCGGGGGTGCCGACACCGTCACCGCGGCACGGGGCCGACGGCGATTTCGTGCAGTTCTTGAACGACGACGGCGGGGCGAGTTGGACGGCGGTCGGTTTCGACTTCGTGACGGGCACGATCCTCGAGGATCAGACCGATTTCGCCGACCACTTCGTCGAGATCGGCCGCCTGACGGCCCAGCTGCACGGGCACTCGCGGGGTTGGGCGCGACCGACCGGATTCCAGCGCTTCGACTGGACCGTCGACGACATGACCGGCGGCCTCGCGCGGTGGGGTGACTGGCGGAACGCACCGCTGACGCCCGGCGATCGCGCCGTTCTGGAGCGTGCCGAGACGACGGCCCGGGCCACCCTGTCGGGCATCCCGCGGACGCCGCAGCACTGGGGGCTCATCCACTCCGACCTCCGCCCCTCGAACGTCATGACCCACGAGGGCGCCATGACGATCATCGACTTCGACGACTGCGGGTACGGCTACTTCCTCTACGACTTCGGGTCGGCGCTGACGTTCTACGAGCACCGCCCGTCGGCGCTCGAGATGGGCGCCCGCTGGCTCGACGGTTACCGGCAGGTCGCGACTCTGAGCCGCGACGACCTCGAACTTGCCGGAGCGCTGTCGCTCATGCGCCGGCTCACCATGCTCGGCTGGGCCACGACGCACCGGGCCGACGCGCTGCCCGCCGACCTCTGGGATGAGAACAAGCCCGGCACGGTCGAGGTCGCGGCGCGCTACAACGCAGATCCGCTCTGGCTCGTCGGGGCGTAGCTCGGGGCGTGCGGGGAGTGCGCCGCTCGGCCGCGATACGCGTTGCGGACTCCGAGACCTGCCGCGGCACGTCGGTGTGACCGCGATACGTGTCGCGGCGGCCAGTCGGCGCGGCCAGCGGCCCGGCGCTAAGCGCGGGACGCCTGCAAGAGCGCCCACAGCTCGGCGCGACCGGCGAACGAGTCGAGGTCGAGTTCGAGCAACGTGCCGATCCGGGCGATTCGAGCTTTAAGCGTGTGCCGGTGCAGCCCGGCCTCGCGCGCCGCTGACTCCCAGTGACCGTTGTGGTCGAGCCAGAGTCGCGCGCAATCGACGAGCTCTCCCGGCTCGCCGACCAGCACCCCGAGGCGACGCCGTGCGAGGTTCTCGGCCGCGGGCGACCACAGATCGTCGAGGAGCCCGGCCGCCGAGTCGCCGAACACGTGCACACCGGCGTCGGGATCCTGATCGAGGGCCCGCACCGCCTGCGCCAACCCGGTCGAGGCTTCGGCGGGTGCCAGCACGGCCGACAGCCCCACCGGGAGTGCCGCCAGGGTGGCGCTGCCGGCCACCGCCCGCGAGAACGCGTCGGTCGCTGCTGCCGGCACCACCGCTACCACTCGTTCGGCAGAGGAGTCGGCGAACGCCAACCCCTCCCGCGTCAGCTCGTCGAGGAGTCGATCGCGCTCCGCGTCGGCCACTCCGGCCGGTAGCGGCACGACGGCGATCCGGAGGGCGTCGGGGATCTTCGACCCGAACTCGGCCGCAGCCGCCCCTGCCCCAGCGAGATGCCCGTCGAGCAGCAGTCGCACCAGCACTCCCCCAAGACGGCGCTCGAGTCGGCGTTCGGCGTCGCCGTAGCGGAGCAGCACCTCGACGATCGCGACGGCACCGGTGACGACGGCCTGCGTGGCGACGTCGTGCCGCCCGGCGCCGGCGATGCCGATCGCACCCCGAAGGGCGCCGCGAGGCCCGAGGGTCTGCACAGTGGCGAAGCCGAGCCACTCGGGCAGCGTCACGTCGGCGGAGGCGCGGGTGCCGCGGCGCAGGATCCTTCGCCCCTCGTCAGCCAGTGCCCCGAGATCGACGGCGGCGGAATGCACCTCGACCACCGTCTCGCCCGAGGGTGAGAGGATCACCACGGCACCGCTCACCTGATCGGCCAAGGTCTGCACGACGGCCTCGAGCGTGCCGGCGGTCAGGGCCGAGAGCGAGACGGCGCGCTGGGCGGCCAGAGTCCAGGCGTCGCGTTCGCGATCGCGGGCGGCGATGCGATCGGCCACCCAGCGGATCAGCGCAATGAAGGGGACCTCGTAGGGCACCTCGACGAGAGTGATGCCGCGAGCGTCGCACGCGTCGACGAGGGAGGGCGGGGTGCCCTCGCGGATCACCTCGAGGCCGAACCCCAGCGCCACAACGCCGGCGTCGAGGAGGCGATCGGCGTAACTGCCGTAGAAAGCGGCGTCGTCGTCGGCGGGAAACTGCGTGCCGGTGGTGAGCAGCATCGTGTCGCCGGTGAGGAACGGCGTGGGGTCGACGAGATCGGAGCTGTGCACCCAGTCGATGGCGGTGTCGCGCCCGTCGCCGTCGAGGCGGACCCGGAGACGGAGCGGCGGTTCGGCGAGGAGCCCGCGGACGGTCGGAGGCTGCACGGTCGGCGCGGACGAGGTCTTCACCCTCGGAGGTTATCCCCAACTGCCGCTCGGTCCAGCAGTTCTCCACAGATTGCCGAAATGGCAGTCGTGGTGTCGGGGCCACTGCCTAGATTGGCTTCATTCGTTCGCTATGCCCCATTCGCCACGCACCATACGGAGGCCGTCCGTGACCACTCACGTCGAACCGCTCGTCGGCGGGCCCTCGCTGCCGCAGCAGCGGAAAATCGTCACCGAGATTCCGGGGCCGCGCTCCCGTGAGATCCTCGCCCGTAAAACCTCCGCGGTCGCCCGGGGCGTCGGCATCTCGCTGCCGGTCTTCACCGACGTCGCCGGCGGCGGTGTGCTGGTCGACGTCGACGGCAACAGCTTCATCGACCTCGGCACCGGCATCGCCGTGACCGGCGTGGGCAACGCGGCCCCGCGTGTCGTCGAGGCCGTCCAACGCCAGGTCGAGCGCTTCACCCACACCTGTTTCATGATCACCGGCTACGACTCCTACGTCGACGTCGCCGAGGCGCTCAACCGACTCACGCCCGGTGACCACGAAAAGCGCTCGGCCCTGTTCAACACCGGGGCCGAAGCCGTCGAGAACGCCGTCAAGATCGCCCGCTCGTACACCGGCCGCCAAGCCGTCATCGCCTTCGAGCACGCCTATCACGGGCGCACCAACCTCACGATGGCACTGACCGCCAAGGCGATGCCCTACAAGAGCGGGTTCGGCCCCTTCGCCCCCGAGATCTACCGGGCGCCGCTGTCGTACCCCTACCGCGACGGGCTCTCCGGGCCCGAGGCGGCGAAGCGAGCCATCGCGATGATCGAAAAGCAGGTCGGCGCCGCCTCCACCGCGGCGATCCTCATCGAGCCGATCCAGGGCGAGGGCGGCTTCATCGTGCCGGCACCCGGGTTCCTCGAGGCGCTCGTCAACTGGGCTCGCGAGAACGGCGTGGTGTTCATCGCCGACGAGGTGCAGACCGGCTTCGCGCGAACGGGCGCCATGTTCGCCTCCGAGCACGAGGGCATCGTGCCCGACCTCGTCGTCACGGCGAAGGGCATCGCCGGAGGCCTGCCGCTCGCCGGCGTCACCGGTCGTGCCGAGATGATGGACGCCCCGCACGTCGGCGGCCTCGGCGGCACCTACGGCGGCAACCCGCTCGCCTGCGCTGCCGCGCTCGCGGCCATCGAGACCTACGAGGTCGACGACCTCGCCGGGCGCGCCCGCGACATCGAGACGCTCATGAAGACCCGACTGACGGCCCTGCAGGCGGGCGACCCGCGCATCGGCGACGTACGCGGGCGCGGAGCGATGATCGCGATCGAGCTGGTCGACCCGGCGACGGGAGACCCGGATCCTGCTCTCACCGGTCGCGTGGCTGCCGCGAGTCACGCCGCCGGAGTGATAATCCTGACCTGCGGCACCTACGGAAACGTGATTCGCTTTCTTCCGCCGCTCTCAATCGACGACGCTCTGCTCCACGAGGGCCTCGACGTCGTCGCCCACGCCCTGGAGGAATCATGACCACGACCGCCGCCGCAAACGAGACCGAGCAGGGGCTGCTCGACACCGTGCCGACGGGGCTTCTGGTCGGCGGAGTCTGGCGTGAGGCATCGGGCGGTGCGACGTTCGGCGTGATCGACCCGGCAACGGGCGAGACGTTGATCGACGTGGCCGATGGCACACCCGCCGACGCGATCGCCGCCCTCGACGCTGCTGCCGCCGCGGCCGACGACTGGGCCGCGACTCCGCCCCGCACGCGCTCCGAGATCCTGCGGCGTGCCTTCGACCTCGCCATCGCGCACCGTGACGAGCTCGCCCTGCTGATGACCATGGAGATGGGTAAATCGCTGGCCGAGGCCCGCGGCGAGGTCACCTATGGCGCGGAGTTCCTGCGCTGGTTCTCAGAGGAGGCGGTGCGTATCTCGGGCCGCTACGGCGCCAACCCCGAGGGCACCGGCACGATGATCGTGTCGCGCCGACCGGTCGGGCCCTGCTTCCTCATCACGCCGTGGAACTTCCCTCTCGCGATGGCCACCCGCAAGATCGCGCCCGCTCTCGCCGCCGGCTGCACGATCGTGTTGAAACCCGCCGAGCTGACCCCGCTCACCAGCCTCTACTTCGTCCAGCTCCTGATCGAGGCCGGCGTTCCGGCCGGCGTCGTCAACGTCGTGACCACGACCGACGCCTCCGGCGTCTCGAAGGCCGTCATGGCCGACGACCGCCTTCGCAAGGTGAGCTTCACCGGGTCGACCCCCGTCGGCAAGGTGCTGATCAAGCAGGCCGCCGACAACGTGCTGCGCACGTCGATGGAGCTCGGCGGCAACGCCCCGTTCCTCGTTTTCGACGACGCCGATCTCGACGCCGCGGTCGACGGGGCGATGCTGGCGAAGTTTCGTAACATCGGCGAGGCCTGCACCTCGGCCAACCGCTTCTTCGTGCAGTCGGGCGTCGCCGACGAGTTCTCGAAACGGCTCACCGCTCGTGTCGAAGCGCTCGAGGTCGGTCGCGGCACCGACGAGGGCGTGTCGATCGGGCCGCTGATCAACGACGCCGCCGTCAACAAAAGCGCCGAGCTCGTCGACGACGCGACCTCGCGGGGTGCCTCGGTCGCGACGGGCGGGTCGAAGATCGAGGGGCCGGGATCCTTCTTCGCCCCCACCGTGCTCACTGGCATCACCCCCGGCACCCGCCTGCTCAAAGAGGAGATCTTCGGCCCGGTCGCCGCGATCGCCACCTTCGAGACCGAAGACGAGGGCATCGCGCTCGCCAACGCCACCGAGTTCGGCCTCGTCTCGTATGCCTTCACGACCGACCTCGCTCGCGGTCATCGCCTGATAGCCAAGCTCCAGTCAGGCATGCTCGGCCTCAACACCGGCGTCGTCTCGAACGCCGCAGCCCCGTTCGGCGGAGTCAAGTCGTCGGGCCTCGGGCGCGAGGGCGGCACCGAGGGCATCGCGGAGTACCTCGACACGACCTACACGCTTCTGCCCACGAGCTGACCGCCAACGAGAGACGATCGACATGAGCACGACCCTCCAAAACTTCATCGCCGGTGCCTTCGTGCCCGCGGTCGGCACCGACACCCTCGACGTGATCGACCCCCGCACCGAGGAGGTCGTCGCCGTGTCGCCCATCTCGGGTGCCGCCGACGTCGACGCCGCGATGGCTGCCGCGGCCGAGGCCTTTCCGGCATGGAAGCGCACCACGCCGAGCGCTCGCCAGAAGGCGCTCCTGGCTCTGGCCGACGCTCTGGAAGCGCGCTCCGACGACCTCGTCGAGGCGCAGGCACGCAACACCGGCCAGCCCAAGGCGACCATCGCCTCCGAGGAGGTCGCGGTCGGCGCCGACCAGCTTCGCTACTTCGCCGGTGCCGCCCGAAGCGCCACCGGGCTCGCCTCGGGTGAGTACCTCGAGGGGCTCACCTCGTCGGTGCGCCGAGAGCCCATCGGCGTCGTGGCCCAGGTCACCCCCTGGAACTACCCGCTCATGATGGCGCTGTGGAAGATCGGCCCGGCCCTCGCCGCCGGCAACACGATCGTGCTCAAGCCGAGCGACACCACTCCAGAGTCAACGCTCGTGCTGGCCGACCTGACCCGGGGCATCCTGCCCGACGGCGTCTTCAACGTGGTGCTCGGCGACGCGTCGACGGGCGCGCTGCTCACCGAGCACCCTGTTCCCGGGCTCGTCGCGATCACGGGAAGCGTTCGTGCGGGGCGGGCAGTGGCCACGTCGGGCGCGGCCGGCCTCAAACGAGTCCACCTCGAGCTGGGCGGCAAGGCCCCCGTCGTCGTGTTCCCAGATGTCGACATCGACGCGGCCGCCGAGTCGATCGCGCAGGCCGGGTTCTTCAACGCCGGCCAAGATTGCACGGCCGCGACCCGGGTGATCGTGCACCGCTCCATCCACGACGCGTTCTGCGACGCCCTGGTGCGGGCCGCTGAGGGCACGATCACAGGCGTGGGAGACGACGCTTTTTATGGTCCCCTCAACAACGCCCGGCACTTCGCGGCCGTGTCGAACGCGATCGACTCTCTGCCCGAGCACGCCACGATCCGCACTGGTGGTTTTCGGGTGGGCGACGTCGGCTACTTCTTCGCCCCGACGGTGATCGCCGACGTCGAGCAGACGGATGCGATCGTGCAAGACGAAGTCTTCGGCCCGGTGCTCACGGTGCAGTCATTCGACACTGCCGACGAGGCGCTCGAACTGGCGAACGGTGTGCGGTACGCCCTGGCCTCCAGCGTGTGGACAGCCGATCACACAACCGCCGAGCGATTTGCCCGCGACCTCGACTTCGGCTGCGTGTGGATCAACACCCATATTCCCCTCGCCGCCGAGATGCCGCACGGCGGCTTCAAGCAGTCCGGCTACGGCAAAGACCTCTCGGCCTATTCGGTCGACGACTACACCCGCATCAAGCACGTCATGAGTGCTCATTGACGACCACCTCCCTCCGAAAGGCCGCAATGCCGAACACCATCTCCACCGACGTCGTCATCATCGGCGCCGGCGCCACCGGCCTCACCGCAGCGGCCGACCTCGTCAAGGCGGGGCACTCCGTCGTCGTGCTCGAGGCCCGCGACCGCGTGGGCGGACGGCTCTGGACCAACAGCATCGAAGGCCAGATGTACGAGATCGGCGGGCAATGGGTCTCACCCGACCAGACCGCGCTGATCGCCACCCTCGACGAGCTCGGCCTCGAGACGTACTCCCGCTACCGCGAGGGCGAGAGCGTCTACATCGGCCGCGACGGCGAGGCCAAGCGCTTCACCGGCGACATCTTTCCCGGGTCGGCGTCGACCGAGGGCGAGATCGTCCGTCTGATCGAGCTGCTCGACCGCCTGGTAGCCGAGACCGACCCCGACGCACCGTGGACTCACCCCGACGCCGAAGCGCTCGACCGGGTGTCGTTCAAGGAGTGGCTCGCCGCGCAGTCGACCGACGAAGAGGCCCGCGACAACATCGCGCTGTTCATCGCCGACGCCATGCTGACCAAGCCGGCCCATGCGTTCTCTACCCTGCAAGCCCTGCTCATGGCGGCGAGCGCCGGCAGCTTCTCCAACCTCGTCGACGCCGACTTCATCCTCGACAAGCGCGTCGTCGGAGGCCTGCAGAGCGTGCCCGTGGCCCTCGCCGTATCGCTCGGCGACCGCGTGCACCTGAATCAGGCGGTGCAGACGCTCGAGTGGAGCGACTCCGGCGTCGTCGCGATCACCGGCGACCTCCGAGTCGAGGCTAAGCGCGCGCTGGTCGCCGTGCCACCGAACCTCTACGGTCGCATCGACTACGTGCCGGCGCTTCCCCGCCGCCGTAACCAGATGCACCAGCACCTCTCGCTCGGCCTCGTCATCAAGGTGCACGCCACCTACGAAACGCCGTTCTGGCGCGATGCCGACCTGTCGGGCACCGCGTTCAGCCCCTACCAGCTCGTGCACGAGGCCTACGACAACAGCAATCACGGCGAGACCCGCGGCACGCTGGTCGGGTTCGTGTCGGATGAAAAGGCGGATCGCGCGCTCGAGCTCGACCCCGAGGAGCGCCGGGCGCGGATCCTCGACTCTCTCGCCGCGTACTTCGGCCCCGAAGCCCGTAACCCGAGCGTCTACTACGAGAGCGACTGGGCTGCCGAAGAGTGGACCCAGGGCGCCTACGCCACGAGCTTCGACCTCGGCGGCCTGACGCGCTACGGCGCCCATCAGCTCACCCCCGTCGGCCCGATCCGGTTCGGGTCGAGCGACCTGGCCGGCCTCGGCTACCAGCACGTCGACGGGGCGATCCGGGTGGGTCACCGACTCGCCACGGAAGTCGTCAGCGACCTCGGCGCCGAAGTGGTCGCCGCTCCCTAACTCCCTTCAACTCACCCTCCCGAACACAACCTCATATTCGCTCCCCCGCACCATTCTCTGCCGCTGTACATCTCTGCCCTGCTCCATCCACTCTCTTGAAAGAGGCTCGGCACCCATGGCACTCGACTACGACACCCCCTCCCAGATAGCCCCCGCGGCCACCGAGAGCAGCAAGCTGAAACGGCACTTCGGTCGCTTCGACATCCTGTTCTTCTTGATATGCACCATCGTCGGCGTCGACACGATCGCGGCCGTCGCCGCGTCGGGCGGCGAGGCATTCACCTGGATGGTGATCTTGGCGGTGCTGTTTTTCGTGCCGCAGGCGCTGCTCTTCTCCGAACTCGGCACCGCCTTTCCGCAAGAGGGCGGCCCGTACCTCTGGACGAGAATGGCGTTCGGCCACCTCGTGGGGGCCATCAACAACGTGCTCTACTGGATCACCAACCCGGTGTGGCTCGGCGGCACGCTCGCAGCCGTTGCGGCACTGGCGATTCAGGAGTTCTTTCTCGGCGGCGGCGACCAGTCGACTCCGGTCTTCTACCTGATCACGATCCCCTTCATCTGGGTGGCCGTGCTCGCCGCCGTGCTGTCGTTCCGAATTGGCAAATGGATCACGACGGTCGGCGCCTTCGCCCGCTTCGTGCTCATCGGCGGGTTCGTCGTCTCGGTGATCATTTTCGGCGTGCAGAACGGCGTGCAGGGCCTCGGCGCGGGCAGCTTCGTGCCCACGGCCGGCGGCTTCGTCGCCCTGGTCGGCGTGCTGCTGTTCAACTACGTCGGCTTCGAGTTGCCGAACAGCGCCGGTGAAGAGATGAAAGACTCCACCCGCGACGTGCCGTTCGCCATCGCCCGGTCGGCGCTGTTCTCCTTCTTGCTCTACGCGGTGCCGATCCTCGGCATCCTGCTGGTGCTCCCGGTCAGTCAGGTCGGCGGCCTCGAGGGTTTCGTCGACGCGATCAAGTCGGTGTTCACCGTCTACGGCGGCCAGACCACGAGCGACGGCGTCGTGCTGTCGGGCATGGGTGCGACCCTCGGCGGCGTCGCGGGTGCGCTCGTCGTGCTCTGCGTGCTGACCTCCGGCGTGACCTGGATCATGGGATCCGACCGGGCCCTCGCCGTCTCGGGCTACGACGGCGCCGCGCCCCGGTTCCTCGGCGTGATCAACGCCAAGCTCGGCACGCCCGTGCGCGTCAACATCTTCAGCGGCATCGTCTCGACCATCGTGCTGGTGCTCGCCAACACGATCGCCGACGGCAGCGCCTCGAAGTTCTTCTTCGCCGTGCTCGGTGTGACCATCTCGACGACGCTGATCAGCTACCTGCTGATCTTCCCGTCGCTCTGGAAGCTCCGTAAAAGCCACCCCGATACCCCGCGGCCCTACCGGATGCCGTTCCACAAGCCGCTGACGGTGCTGCTCATGGTGATCCTGGCGTTTGCCGTCATCCAGCTCATGGCGCCCGGCTTCGGTTTCGACTGGTTCGGCGAGGGCTTCAGGCCCGACGGCTGGGGGCCCTCCGAGGGCGGTCTCTACCTCCTTACCGAGCTGCTCCCTGTGGTCGCCTTTATCGTGCTGGGCATCGTCTTCTGGGCCCTCGGCACGAAGACCCGCCGCGAGAACGCCACCCTGCAGCACGAGCTCGACGACCTATCGGCCCGTTCCACGCCGGAAGGGCCGAAGTTCCACTGACCTCCGCCTCATACGGCCCCCGCGGCGACCCGTTCATCGAGGTCGCCGCGGGGGTGCTGGTCGCTACCAGCCGCCGCGACTCGACCACCACCACAGTGGTGGTCGGGTCGAACGGCCGTGACTGCCTCCTCATCGATCCCGCGTGGGAGGTCGACGAGCTCGCTTCGATCGCCGATGCCCTCGCCAGCCGGGGGCTGACCGTCACTGCCGGGTTCTCGACCCACGCGCATTTCGACCACCTCCTCTGGCACCCGGGGTTCGGCAACGCCCCGCGCTGGGCGTCCGCCGAGACGGCGAGGCGGGCGCGCGACGACAGACCCGCGATCCTGGCCGAGCTCGGGGCGTGGCCCGCCGAACTGCTTCCGCTCGTCGGCGCGGTGACGGCAACACCGGGCGACCGCCTGCCCTGGCGAGGCGTCGACGTGCAGCTGATCGAACACGACGCCCACGTGCCGGGGCATACCGCGGTCTGGGTGCCGAGCCGTGGGATCCTCGTCGCCGGAGACATGCTCAGCGACATCGAGCCGCCCCTGCCGTTCGAGCCCGACTCACCGATCAGCCCAGCCGCCGACCCCCTCGCCACCTACGCCGCAGGCCTCACCGCGCTCGAACCGTTCGCCCGGAGAGCCGCGATCGTCATTCCGGGCCACGGCACGCCCGGCAAGGATCCCACGGCTCGCCTCACCCGAGACCGTCACCACATCGAGGCGCTCCGGTCGGGCCGCGATCCTCACGACGATCGACGGCCACCGGCCCCGGCGACCAGCTCGCCGGCCTAGCGGCCAGCCGCTGCCCCACCGGCCCTCCACTGGCCTAGCGCACAGCCGCCCCACCGGCCAGCCGCCCCTACGCGACGCGCGCGAGCGCTCCCTCGTCGGCCCCGAGGTACACAAGCCGCTGCCGGATCGACGCCATCACGATGTCGGTGAACCGCTCGCGCTCGTCGAGGGTGTCGGTCACGTACCGCAACCCGACGAACAGCCCGACGAGCACGGTGGCCTCGCGGTGCGTGTCGACGCCGATCGTGATCTGGCCGAGGGCGGCCGCGCGGCGCAGGTTGTCAGAGATGCGGGCGACCCAGCCGACGTAGGCGCGCGGGGCATTCGGGTCGGTGAGCTTGTGCTCGTTGACGATGCGGAGGCTGGCTCGGGCCAGCGGGTTGGTAGCGAACTGCCGGGCGACGTAGGCCGTCGACTGGACGATGTCGGCGAGGGGACCGTCGGGCGAGGGCTCGGTGCCGAAGAAGGTGCCCTGCGGAAAAGCTTCGGCGACGACGCTCGCGGCTATCTCGGCCTTGGTGGCGAAGTGGTAGCTGACGAGGCTCTTCGCTACTCCGGCCCGGGTTGCGATCGAACCGTACGACGTGGCCTCGTAGCCGCGATCTTCGAACTCGGCGCCCGCGGCCTCGAGAATCCTAGCGACCGTGGCTGCCCGCTGTTCCTCCCGGATGCCCATGGCGGCATGCTAGCCGCCGCACCCCTGAAACGCACCTGGGCCGAGCCGTTCGTCAGCTTTTGGCCGACACCTGAATGCGATTGGCCCACGGGTCGTCGAAACTCAGGATCCGCCCGTCGTCTGCCGTTGCCACACCGAAGTGGGCCAGGCGCTCCCCGAGACTTCCGATCTCGTCGTCGCTCGGCACCTCGATGCGCACGAGGCCCAGCCCTAGTGCCAGCTGCCGTCGACCGGCCCCGGCCGACTGCCAGGTGTTCATCGCCATGTGGTGGTGGTACTTGCCGGCGCTGACGAAGAGGGCCTGCGCGCCGAACTCGGTGGTCGTCTCGAAGCCGAGCTGGTCGACGTAGAACTGCCGCGCGCTGGCGACGTCACCGACGCTGAGGTGCACGTGCCCAACGGTCGCGGCACGGGTCGGCGCTGCAGCCAGATCGTGTTCGCTCAGGTTCTCCTGCAGAAAGGCGTTCGGGTCGAGAGCGAGAGTCGCCATGTCGATCTGGCCGTGGGTCCAGCTCCAGGCGGTTCGGTCGCGATCCCAGTAGAGCTCGATGCCGTTGCCCTCGGGGTCGGTGAAGTAGAACGCCTTGCTGACGAGGTGGTCGGCGCTGCCGGTGAACGAGCGCGGGAAGCGGCTGGCGACCGAGTAGACGGCGGAGGCGAGGTCGGCCTCGGTCTCGAAGAGGATGGCCGTGTGGAAGAGCCCGGCGTCTCGGGGCCCCGCGTGCTTCAGCTCGGGTGCGTGCTCGAGGATCACGATGATCGTGGCACCGCGGCCGAGGATGCTGCGCGCGGGCGACCCCGCCGACGCGGGCTCTTGCGCCAGGACGCTGAGAGTCACGGCGTCGCGGTAGTAGGCGGTCATGCCGTCGAGGTCGGCCACCCGCAGGGTGACCGCGCCCATGCTGGTGTCGGGGGCGAGGAGATCAGCGGAGGTCGAGGACATGTCACCGACCATAGCAGGCAATGGTTGTAGCGACAACTGATTCACTCCACACCGCTCGCCCAGCGGACACGACAAAGGCCCCGGTCGAAACCGGGGCCTTCGAAGAGCTGCTGTCGAGTTACGCGTTGGCGCGCTGACGACGAACGAGCGTGAGGACGAGCATGAGCGCGATACCGAGCATGACTGCTCCGGCGGCGGCCCAGATCATCAGCATGGAGCCGTTCGAACCGGTGAAGGCGAGGGCACCCGACGGGTCGGCGACGGTGGATCCGCCGGCAGCGGCAGCGTCGACAGGAGCGACCGTGATGGCGGCGGTTGCGACGTTGCCCGAGGTCTGGCCGGTGGCGGTGACCGAGTAGGTGCCGGTGGCGCCGGCGGGGAGCTTCACGTTCAGCGCGGTGGCGCCCGAGGCGTCGGCCTGCTTCGTGATGCTGGCGGTGGCGGTGGCCGCGCTAAGCGTGGCGAGTCCGCTACCGGTGACCGAGAACGAGACAGTCTCGCTCGGCGTGAACGAGCCAGCGGCGAAGCCGGTGACGACGGTTCCACCCGGAGCGGCGGCGCCGCTGACCGAGATGTTGCTGGTGGGCACGTAGCCGGCAGCGTTTGCGGCGGCCGGAACTGCGAAGACGCCGACTACAACGAGCAGCGCGGCAGCAATAAGCTTTTTCAAAATAATCCCCTGATGTGATCGAAGCCGCGCGGTTGGTAAGTGCAGCATCCTCAGCTTACGAGGGAGTTACAGGTAATCAAGATTTGTTTTGTTTCCAAAACATTAACTCCGGGCGTCTGCGTGATGGACGGAATTACCGTCGCATTCTTCGGCCCGATGTACTGGAGACGCCAGGTCGTTGATTTTCCGGGCTTTACGAGGGTCTCGAACTGGCTCACGGGGTACCCGGAGTCGGCAGCGGTATGGAGCGATCGCGTCTTTCCGTCTTGTATAACACCGGTGAAGACCCCTGTTTTGGGGGCGTATATCGAGACCGTCGTTTGCACGTTTCCGGGTGCTACGCCGAAGTCCCCTCCCCCGGTGACGTATTCCGGAAGACTCGTGGCGGCGTCGGCCGGAGCATTATTCGTCAGCGTGACGTCGACGACGTAGTTCGGGCGCCCGTCTTTGCGGCAGGTGACCTGCCCGATGCCGACCTGCGTCGAGAGGTAATAATCCATCTTCGCGCCCGTCGAATCGTTGAGGTAGATACCGAAAGCCGGCCTCGTCTTGGATCCTCGGGGCAGTTCGCCCGACAGGGCCGTCTCCGAGATGGTCTTCTGCTGCGCTTTGTCGTCGCTCCAGACCAGGATCCGCCCCTCGTCGCCCGCCCTCGTCAGAGCCGTCAGCATCAGCTTCGGGTCGAAGTTGCCCGATGCGACCTTCGCGAAGATCGCGCCGGCTGCGGCTTTGAAGTAGGTGTCTTGCACCGCAGGATCCGGGTACTTGGCGTACGAATCCGAGAGCAGCGAGGTGACGACGTTGCTGCTCGTGAGAATGTCGCCGTTCGGCAGCGTGACATCTCCGGTCGCCGTGAGCAGGTAGCCGAGGGCCACCGGGTCGATCGAGATGACTCCATCGACGGTGGCGCCGTAGCGCTTCTTCCACAGCTGCTGGGCGATCTCGCCGGTGAGCGGGAAGCGGGGCGTGAGGTTGACGTCTTGCAAGAAGCGGCCGGTGATCGAACCGTAGATGCCTTCGGTCTCGAGCGGCAGGTCGATGACGGGCTTCGCCAGCTCGGGGAAGTCTGCCGACGACGCCTGCTTCTGCAACGCGAGGCGGCCCTTCTTCGCCGTCACGAGTGCGACGGCACTCGGCACGCCGCCGGTCGACCGCAGCTCGGCGTTGTTCTGGAAGAGGAGAAGGTACTTCTTGGGCGCGCTCTGCCCCATCATGTCGGGCAACAGGGTGACGGCCTGGTCGGCGGTCTCAGCCGCGCTGCTCGCCTTGGCAAGCACCGACGTGAGCTGGTCGACTGCGGTGTCGACCTGGCCGACCGTTCCGGTGGTGTCGACGTCGCGGGCACGATCGAGGTTCGTCTGCAGCGAGACCGTCGCGGAGGCGATCGTCGGTTGCGCTTTGACGAGCGGTTCGAGGTCGACGGCTCCGTCGACGGGTTTGAACTGGGCGACGTTGACCGTGCCGAGCACTCCGGCGATCGGTTCGATCGCGTCGGTGCTGACATCGGCGAGGATCCCGGAGACCTCTCTCACTGCCGTCAGGTTGGGGCCGACCAGAGGCACGATCTCAGCCCCCCGCCAGATCGGATCGGCGGTCAGTCGTCTCGCGTCGCTCGTCTCGGCGGCTAGCTCGGCGGCACTCGCCTGTGCGGCCTTGGCATCACCGCTCGTCACGTCACTCTGCACCTGAGTTGCGAGCGACACGGCCTTCTCCAGGTGGTTCTTCGCGAGCATGCCGCGCACTCCCACCCACACCGCGCAGGCGACGAGCAGCATCACGATCAGCAGGATCACCCAGCGGACGATGTGTCGCTGCGGTCGAACGCGAACGTCGCCGGCTTCCCCGAGTGCCATGCGCTCATTCAAACATGTGTCGTTCTCGCATCCGGCACGGTACTGGTGTGTGCGCTGGTGTCATCTCAAGCAGTGACCCGCGATGGGGACTTTCGGAGCAACAGAGCGAGAAGTGCAAGTTGAGGTGCCAAGGCAACGAATTCGCCAAGAGCCAGCATCCAGGCAGCCCCAACTGCACCCCCCAATAGAGCGCCCAGATAGATGCTTGGTAGAGCGATCACGATGCCAACGGCAGTAAAGAGCGCCAGGCGCTGCGAACGGTCGAGAGCAAGCAAGCACACCAGCCCCGTGATTTGAGACATGACCATGAGGAGCAGGGTCACAGCGAAGCCCGCCACCAGCCGCCGAGACACCGCCACCTCGCTATGGCTCAAAATCCCAGCCAGCCACGGGGCCAAGAGAACAAACGCGACCGCCCCGACCGCAGCAAGACCAGCACCGAGACCAAAGGCCCGCGGGATCTTTCTCCGTACCGCCAATGCTCCGCCGGTCGGGACCCAGCCCTGGAGGAACTGCACGATGGGAGCGTATGCGGTCGTTGCAAAACGCAGGAGTTTGTCGACGAGAGCGTATGAGGGCAACGCTGAGGGAGCTACGAACGCCACGAGCGAGAGAGGAACGGCCGAATAGGCAGCGCCCGCGACCGCGAGAATGACCCCGTGCGACTGCCCCCTGAGGGCCGCGAAGACGCGTGTCCAAGAAAAGTTCGACACGACCCGTGACTTCGGGCCGGCGATGAAACGCGTGGATAGGGCGACGCCGCCCAGCACCCCAAGGAGTTGTACAGCAGGAAAAGCCACCAGCGGAGCACCCGCCAAAACGGCGATCGCGCCAGCCGCAGCACCGATTACTCTCGGCGCGGTGTCCAGGAGCAGAAAGAGGTAGGGCCGGGCCACACCGGTGAAGTACCAACCCGCCAGCAACCCTGTCGCTCCGTACCCGAGGGCATTGAGAATCGACTCGACCTGAGCTGTATCGACAACGAAATGCACCACCAGGATGGCAAGTACCAGCACCGGAACTGCGATCACGATGCGGGCTCGAAACGAGTCCAGGTAGATGTTGCGGCGGTTCGCTTCGTCCGCACGAGCCACCAGAGTGGGCCCGGTGGTGCCCCAGCCGAAACCGATGAGTATGGCCGCCCCTGTGCCCACGGCCTGACCGACGGCAAGGCTCGCCCACGCGCCAGCACCCGCCGCGCCGATGAGGATAGGAATGCTGATCAGCGTGACTAGAGCGGACACGACCACCGAGGCCCCGTATCCAACGATCGACGAGGCGTTCCGGGACCGACTCATCGGCGCGATCCTGACAAGGTCGCGCGCCGTCGTGGCGAGATAGGGCCTAGTTTCTTCTGCCCACCATCGATGGCACCTAAAAGCACAGCGAGGGCTTGTTGCTTTTTAGCAGGGCCGAAAGCAATGGACAGCAACGTGGTCTTCGCTTCGAGGAGGGTGTCCCGGATGAGCCATTTCGGGGCCGTCTTCGCAAATCGAGGGTAGACAGCGACCCTGTTTCGAGTGATGTAGTAGCGCCGAGTCGCCGTGTGAATCGACACACGTCGAATGCGTCCGCCGATGCGAACTTGCTTGCCCCGCACCGTCAAGTCGACCATCTCGCCAACCTGATGATCGAGACGGCATCCTTCACCCACGACGACGACTGTTCCGGCGGCAAGCATCCTGAGCACGTACTCGGTGTCGACGCAGTCGATGAAGAGCTCGTCACTAAAGGGCCCGAACCTCTTAAGCGTCTCAGTTGTCAGAACAAGCCCCGACTGGGCTACCTGGAGAGCCGTCCGGTGCCCCGAGTTCTCGCCAGACGGGGACACCCGCCACTCGTTGAACTGTTCGGCGCAGATGGCCCCGACTGGTACACCATCGGCCCGGGCACTCTCAAGGGCGCGCAGAGCTTTCCGCACGTACTCGCTCGCGAGGGTTGAATCCTGATCAACGGTGATGACAAAGGCAACAGAGGGCCAGAGAGTTCGCGCTGTGACCACTCCTGCGTTGAGGGCTGAGGCTATGCCCAGGTTTGCCTGTCGAATGACAAGGGCGTCCGGAAGAACACCTGCAGGTAACGCGAACGGTGTGCTTGAGCCGTCATCGACAAGGACGAGATGGTCGACTTGGCGGGCGAGAGCCTCGAGCCGGCGGAATACTTCTCCGTCGGGATTGAAGAGAGGTACGACCGCAGCAATGGTCACCGTCGTACTCGCGCGGCTGTGAGCAGGCGTTCCCGAACCCACGAAAATTGCTTTGGCAACGACTTCTTGATCGCAGTGAACTCGTCGGGAAAAACATATTTGGCGGCCATGGCAGCGTCACCCATGGCCACTCCGATGCGGGACCGCCAGGCTGAAAGGTTCCACCGACGGTAGGCGTCGACCTCGCTAGCCACGAAGGGTGAGGGAGGAACCTCGCCCGCCAGAAGCGCCTTTCTGTAGGTGCGTCGCGATCGCTTGCTTATCCGGCCACCATCGGCATCTGTGGCGAACGCGTAGTCGGGCGGTGAGCCCAGAACTCCCTGAGCTTCATGAACGCGTTCGGCGTAAAGGCGACTCAATTCGGTCAATGCCGGGAACGCCACTCCTGCTTCTCTCATGTCGAGACTCAGACGCACGCTGATGGCATCGGGATCCCTCGGGTTGAAGCCACTGAAGTGCACAAGGCGAAGCTCGTCTCCGCTTGCGTCCACAGTCAGCGTCCCGTTGTGGTCGGTGAACGATCTCTCGTGCAGATTCCACGGACCGACGTTGTATCCGTAATGGCGGAGCGAGTGAGCGTCGAACAGCGTCGCGCCGATGTCAGTCCACTTCTGATCGACAAAGATGCCGAGCAGTGGGTAGATGAGGCATTCACGTTCGAGGTGCGACCACCACCAGTCCAGAAATGGGAGCCCCTTTTGTCCGAACGACCCAAATCCCAGGTTGTGCACGCCCACGGTGAGGCTATGAACCTCAGTGATGTGTGTGATGTCTCGAGGAATGCTCTCGAGGAAGTGTGGAGTGAGAACGACGCCGTGCTCCTCGACGAGGCTCTCCAGTTCTGTCAATGGAGAAACTACGAACGTGTCTGGGTCGAGGTAGGTGACTTGTTGGTACTCATCGAGCAATGCCTTGAAGAAGAGCGGCTTTACTGCCGTCGAGAATTCGACCACGTCGTAAATGGCGGCGAGGTTGTGAATTTCCCTGTCTGACAGGCCAAGTATTCCCGTCGTAACAATCGTCAGTCGGTCGCGGCCGGTGGCAAGGTCCGTTCTGTCGGCATCGACGACCAGCACCACGAGCTCGCGATCAGGCTCGACCTCGCGCACACTGGAGTAGAGCGCTAAGGCTTGCGGCAAGTAGTTCTGAGCGACAACGGTGCAGTAGACCCCGGAGAGCCGCTCAGAAGTTTCGTGTGACACAGGTCGTCCTTTGCTAGCCCACCCCTTCCAGCGACACCGCGATCAGGTGGTGCGCTGGGCTGGTTCCCCTGAACCGGCTGCCACCAATCCTGCCTCACGAACCAGGTTGGAACGGCCAAGACCACGCTCACGGAGCGCAACACCTCCCGACTAGGATGCAGTCAAACCCGGGGAGTTCAGATCGTGCCAAATGAAATCGACTCGAAGCCATCGGCACGACTGAGATCCTTGGACGGTCTTCGGGGTGTGGCCGCCCTGGTTGTCGTCCTGCACCATTCACTCATCACATACCCGCTCCTCCGGGGCGTCTTCGAGGACGGGCCTGCCATCCAAGACCGCAACTCCGTTGCGTGGTGGATGGTTCAGACTCCCCTTCACCTCTTCTGGTCAGGTGGGGAGGCGGTCTTCGTCTTCTTCATCTTGAGTGGCATTGCGCTAGCGATGATGCGTTCTAAGACACAGCCGACATCATGGGCTCGGTATTACCCGTCCCGCCTCCTCCGGCTCTACATACCCGTCTGGGCGTCGATTTTGTTCTCCCTGGCGGTTTTCTTCACCGTGGGATTGATTTCCGAGGGTGCCAAGTCGTCGTGGTTTCACGAGCGGCAAACGTCCCTGCATCTCGGTTCTCTGGTCAAAGCCGCCCTGATCCTCCGAGGCACCTACAGGTATAACGGTCCGCTATGGTCCCTGCTGTGGGAAGTCATCTTCTCCGTTTTGCTCCCCGTATTCATCGTCTTACTTCTCCGTGCACCAACGAATACGAAGTTTGTGCTCGTGATTGCGACGCTGACTGCCGGAGCCGTCCTCCGCAGTGAGATTCCCCCCGTGGGCAACTTTTTGCTCTACATGGCCATGTTCGGCTTGGGCGTGCTGTTCGCGGGGCGGAGAGGAGACCTAGAGCACTTAGCGGAACGCATTTCCTCTGCTTCGAGGTCCGGGTTGCTTTGGGGCACCCTCCTCACCCTCGGATGCGTCACCCTGTGCACGTACTGGTACTTGCAGCCGCTGGAACTGCCTATCCAGGTTCTCCATCTCACCTACGTGGTTCAGGTCGCCGGTGCCTTTGTCATCGTGTTCTGCGCCGCCTACTACCCAGGGATGAGATCGGCTTTGACAACACGACCCATTCTCTGGCTGGGCAAGATTTCTTTCAGCCTGTACCTCGTGCACGATCCCATCCTTCTTGCCTTGAACCACCTGACTGGCGAGAGCGCGCAACCTCTGGTCATTGCCGTCGGAATACCGCTGTCTCTGGCCGTAGCATCCCTCTTTGCTCGGGTAGTCGAGCGGCCGAGCCACAGGCTGTCCAAGCGCATCGAAAAGGGCCCGTTCGCGTCGAAGACCCTAGAACCGGCCAACGCGGTTACTTAGCCTGAGCGGTATTGATGGGCCGCCGGAGATTGAGTTCCTATCGGCAAATGCGGATGAAGCATCGCTTGCTACGTTGGAAGATGGGTCATCGCCGTGCCGAACGTGATGCGTGCGGCTGAGCCGGTGTCGGCGCTAAGTCCGTTGTCGTCATTGGTGCAAAAAGGCTCGTGACGACCCCGAGAACAAAAAGCAAGTTAGCGGGGTAGACGCCCACTACGTGCAAGTTAGAGCACGCCAGCAAAAAGGCGATGAGAAAGTAGTAGTAGCCCTTGTATATCGCCACATCCTCCCCCTCGGGCGAATGGGAGATCCGCCTGTGAAGTCTGCCGATCGCTAAGACACCGAGGCCCACGAAGATCAGCGTGAAAACTAGCCCGAAGTTGGCGACAAGGTAGACGTAGCTCGATTCGATGCTGGGCTGCATCGCTCCAAAGCCAAGAAAAGACTCGGGCCCCAACTGACTCAGCGCGGTTACCGACGTTGAGTGCGCAGAAATGCTGCCGAGCTTCGTGCCGAGGATCTCCTGGAACACGGGAGAGGCGGACGTGTATGTCCAGGCAATGACAGCCAAGAAACCCCCGCCGAAGACGACGAGAAGCGCCTTGTTCGACGAGCGCCAGTTGAGCACCATGTAGCCCCCGACGAGCGCTGCGATCGTCGAAACAATGCCCGTAAACGACTGCGTAGCCAGCAGCGTTACCAGCAGTAGGCACACGACAAGAAACCTCCAGCGCCTGTGGTAACGCCATGACGCAACTACGGGCAGTAGGAGGGCGACGATAATCGCGTATCCGTTGGGGTCGTCGAGGACTGCTCCAAAACGGACGGATATCGACCCTTCGTAGGCCAGCGCGGGCAACCTTCCCTGCGTCCGGAACAAAATATATTGCACCGCCTCAACCGCGACCGAAATTACGGCGTACACCGACACCAGGCGTCCCAAGAGACCGGTGTCGAGGCGCCACCGCAGGGCAAATCCGGTCAGGCCGGTTCCGAGGAGAAAAACGATTGCGAAGGTGACGACTTCTGTCGAGCCCGAAAAGAGTCCCTTCACCCCGGCGAAGAGTCCGATAAAGAGCAACGCAAATGTCGTTCCCCAGAAAGGGTCTGACGACAGTCGTTTCCGTGCCCGTCGGAGGAGAGCACCCATGAGCAGTGCGGCCACCAGGACGGCGATCAAGAGGACATATTTGCCCACTTGGAGAGCGGCGGGTGTGTCCTTGTACGTGGGACTGGTTCCGGAGTCGCCAATTTGAAATGGATAGCGGTAGGCCAAGTAGTAGAACGCTACGACCATCATGACCGCGACGACGTGCGTCGCGAAGCGGCTCGCTGGATCTGCTCCCGGAGAAAGACTGGTGTCGACCCGGACGTCTTGAACACTATTCACTGACATGTCCAGACCTTTCGAGTTGTGACGTTGCAGCGAGGGCCGTCGAAACGCGACTTGCAACCCGCGACCACGAAAAACTGTCCATGGCAGAAGAAGCATCTGTTTCGGTCGCTCTCCCGGCTAACCCATCGAGCGCAAGAGCCCACTCCTCGGCGTCCGAGCTCGATTCCATGGCCTGCCCGGCGTCGCCGACGATCTCGGCGACACTCTCACAGCCTGACCAGTAGGCCACGCTCACACCACAGCTGAGAGCCTCCACGGCGGGGAGACCAAAGCCCTCCAGCGTGGACGGGAAGACGAGCCCGTGGGAGCCGCGGTAGAGCTCAGCCAGCTCCTCATCCGAGACGCCGCTAATCACATGCAGTCGCGCGGCGACGCCCGCGGCGCTGGCGAGCTCGCGAACTCGAACCTGTTCAGAGCACACCACGACAAGCTCGTAGTCGGGCCTCAGAGCAAGAGCCCGGAGCACCACGTCGAAGTTCTTGTGCGGCCGCAAGTTACCGACGTAAATGAAGTAATTCGAAAACCTTGTCGTCACGGGTCCGTCGGCGGTAAAAGCGTCAGAGCAACCGTTGCCCACATTGACGATGTTGACCGCATCGTCGCCAATCCAAGCCGAAATTGCTCGACGAGAAGTCTCAGAAACCGTAAAAACCATTCCGGCTCGCTTGATTATCGGTTTCAGCAATCGGTCGTAGTAGACCCGTTTGAGTTGGCTCGATTCAGACTCGACCTCGAGATGGATCATGTCGTGAAGTGTGATTGCCTGGCGCGCTCGAGATAGCCCCGCGTTGTAGCCCGGGGAGTAGATCAGATCCGATGCGCCGGGTCGAAGGCGGATTGGATTCACGGCATCCAAGGGTGAGGACGGCGAAAGCAGACTGCCCAACTCCTGCCAAGGCCTCTCAAGGCGCTGAGTCACCTCGCGAGAGAAGCGACCGATTCCGTGAGCGCCATCCCAGCGCGTGTCAACGAACAGCATGAATGCCCGTCCAGTCCAATAGCCGATCCGAAAAGGCCTTCTGGCCAAAACCCCTGAGAGCATCCGAGGGCACGTCGGTCATATCCACCGAAAGCGCATTCGCAATTGCTGTTGCGAGAGCACTCGGCGAGAACGATTCCACGACTTCGCCACCGCGCAGCGCTTCAACGCTCTCTCGCGCCCCGCCCTCGGAGTAGACGACTACCGGAGTTCCGAGCGCCATCGCCTCGACGGGCATGATGCCGAAATCTTCGATGGCTGGGAAGACGAACACGCTTGCCCGCTCGTACAGGGCGTAAAGCATGGCGTTCGACGGCCGGTCGATGATCGTCACCGGCACTGCAGCCGCAGCGCCAGCAGCGGCGAGGTCAGCCCGCTGCGGGCCGGCTCCGACCAGGACGACGGGCAGCGAGGCCGCCTCACCCGCTGCAATCACCACGTCCAGCCGCTTGTACGGCACGAACCTCGAGGCGCCCAGGACAAAGACCTCGGGTAGCGAGTCGAGGATCCTGAGTTCTTCAGCTGTGAGCTCCCGCCCCCACGATTCGCGGTCCTGGATCCGATCGACATCGACCGGCGGGTAAATGACGGTCGCATCCTGCCCCCACGATTCGTTGATCCGCTGTCGGACAAACTCGCTGTTGGCCGCATAGACGGCGCCGTGGCCCGCGCGCGATCGATCGAGGTGTCGAAGGAACGGCGATGCAAATTGACCTGCCAGGCCGTTGCCGCGGCCATCCAATTCGGGCGCCCAGACATAGCGCGCCGGGGTATGGACGTAAACGAACTTCGGCTGCTGCGGGTCTCGCTTCGTGCCGCCGACGTGGTGGGCGAAGAGGTGCGAGCTGACGAGCAGGAAGTCAGCGTCAGAAACATCCGTGCGCGACCAGAGTGCCGGCATGAAGGGAAGCGCAGCTGCCTTATGTCGCCGAAGCGGTGTCTTTGCCAGCCACGACTCGCGCACGGGGCGACCGTCGAAACGCTCGGGTGCCTCATTCCAGAGACACAGAAGGTCGGCTGAGGGGAAGGTACGAGCCATGGCCTCCGCGACGTTCTCCGAGCCGCCGTGCTGCGAAATCCATTCGTGGACAATCAGACCGGCCATCAGTGCGCATCCCCACCGGGAGCCAACACAGCCCGCATCGTCCGCCACAGGATCACGACATCGCCCATCACCGACCAGTTCTCGACGTAGAAGAGGTCGAGGCGGATGGCGTCCTCCCAGTCGAGCGAGGAGCGCCCGCCGACCTGCCAGAGGCCGCTCATGCCGGGCTTGAGCAGGAGGCGGCGGCGCGCGGCCTCGTCGTAGAGTGCGACTTCGCCGTCGCGCTGCGGGCGAGGGCCGACGAGACTCATCGAGCCCAGGAAGACGTTGAAGAGCTGCGGAAACTCGTCGAGCGAGTGGCGGCGCAGAACGCGGCCGATCGGCGTGACGCGCGGGTCGTCCTGCACCTTGAACAGCGGCCGGTCGCTGCTGCCCTGCTCGGCGAGGAGCGCAGCCAGCTCGGCGTCGGCGCCGACGCGCATCGACCGGAACTTCAGCATGTGGAAGTGGTCGCCGTTGAGGCCGACGCGCTCCTGCTGGTAGAGCACGGGGCCGCGGCTCGACGTCTTGACGAGAAGCGCCACGACCAGCAGCACGGGAGAGAACAGGGCGATGAGCAGCGTCGATCCGACGATGTCGAAGGCCCGCTTCGCGAACTGCTTGCCGCCGACGTAGCGCGGAGTCTCGACGTGGATCAGCGGGAGGCCGGCAACGGGGCGGGTGTGGATCCGGGGCCCGCCGATGTCAGTGAGGCTCGGGGCCACGATCAGGTGCTGCTGGCCGGCCTCGAGACCCCAGCCCAACTCGCGGATGCTCTGCGGGCCGAGCTCCTCGGATCCTGTGATGACGACCGTGTCGGCGCCGATCTCGTCGAGCACGCTCAGCGCGTCGGTGATGCGGCCGATCACGGGCACGCCGGTGTCGAGGAGGGTCGTGCCCGGGGCACCGGCGGGAATGCAGGCTCCGACGACGCGGTAGCCCTCCTCGGGGTGCCGAGCGAGCTCGCGGGCGATGTGCCGGGCGGTCTCGGCCGAGCCGACGAGCAGCACGCGCGCCGAGTAGTCACCGCGGTTGCGCTTGACCGACAGCCACTGCCGCCACATCCACCGCGAGAACACCAGCACGACGACGCCGAGGGGCAGGGCGATCAAGATGTAGCCGCGGGCGAGGTCGATCTTGAAGAGGAAGGCGACGATCGCCAGGAGTCCGAAGAGTCGGACGCTGCCGTCGACGATCTGGCGGTACTCCGCCGAGCCGCCGCCGATCACCCGGTAGTCGCGGGTGGCGTAAACGGCGAGCATGATCATCCACGCGACGATCACGACGATCGAGACCGCCGTGTAGTTGATCGCGAGATCGTTGACGTTGCCCCTGCCCGAGAGCTTCTGGCTGTCGAAGCCGAACCAGGCGATCTGCACGCCGAAGACGACCCAGACCAGCACGAGCAGATCGGTGATGCGGAGGCGCCTCGCGTAGTCGAGGCTCCAGTCGGAGTGGGTGGCCGGCCGATCGGCTACCACGACGCGCCGCCGTCGGCCGAAACCGAGACCCGAGAGCCGGCCCAGAGCCAGACGTTCGCACCGACCCGCGACAGCGCGACCGTCGACGGGTCGAGCGTGCCGGCGGCGGACGCAACCGGAGCGCAGCCGACCGGTGTCGGAACCGAGTCGGGAGTCAGGTCAGCCGTGAGCGACTCGATCGCGACGCCGTCGCAGTCGTCGGAGGACGAGTCGACGGCGAGCAGGTAGCTGGTCGCGGTGCCCGTACCCGTCGCCGTGAAGCCGAGCAATCCGTCGACGGTGACCGTCTGCCAGGCGGCGTCGCCGTTCTTCACCGCGAAGGCATCGGCGCACGAGACGGCCGCGGCGCTGCCCGACTGCACGGCGCCGAGCGGTGTGGCGCAGGGCCCCGCGACGACACCGGAAGCGAGATGCACGCGATTCGACCCACGCACCACGAAAGCGAGATCAGCGACGTCGGTCGTCGACGCCGCCCAGAACTTGCCCTCGGTGAAGGTCGCCATCGCCTTCGTCTTGGTGCAGGAGCCCGTGAGGTGACCTGCGAGAGCCGTGCGGTCGGATCCTGCGTTCAGAGCCACCGCGTCGGCGACGCCGGTCGACCCCAGGTCCACGACGGCCCAGGTGTCACCACCGTTGATCGAGCGCTCGACCTTCGGGGCCGCTCCCCCGCAGAGCCCCGGAGTCGTGCGCCAGGCCTCGGTGGCGCTCACGGCAGACAGCAACCGCACCGCGCCCGAGGGCTCGTCGATCGCGGCGGAGGCACTCGCGGTGGCGGTCGGCTGCGGCGAGCTCGTGTAGGTGGGGATCGGCCCCGGGCTTCCCGGATCGACCGGAGCCGTCGCGCGAAGAGCCGCAGCGACCAGCAGCACGTCGACCACGACGAAGGCCACGATCACGGCGATGACGACGATGCGTCCCGCCAGCGACGAGAAGAACCCCGACCCCGCGACCCGCGACTTCATCGACCGGTGCCCCCCGCGAGCGCGAACGAGCCGACGATGCTCGACACGAGGTCGTCGATTCGGGTCGCGACCCGCTCGTGGGTGGCTCGGCTACGGCCATAGGGATCCTCGATGTCGTCATCGGCCGG
This sequence comes from Frondihabitans sp. VKM Ac-2883, assembly GCF_015350875.1. NCBI lineage: Bacteria > Bacillati > Actinomycetota > Actinomycetes > Micrococcales > Microbacteriaceae > Frondihabitans > Frondihabitans sp. VKM Ac-2883. Next base: position 53,328 of record NZ_JADKSF010000002.1, read on the forward strand.
ATCACCGGGCGGCGGCGCGATCCCGCGCGAGGCGGCAGCCGCCTGGACGACGAGCCGAGGATCCGACGCGACCAGTTCGCCGCTCTCCCCCGCGTACGCCGCCAGTCGCGCGAATTCGGCCAGCGTGAACGTGTAGCGGGAGGCGCGCGGCAGCATCGACACCGCTGCCGCTCGATGCTCGCGAGTGGCGGTGAGGATCAGATCGGCGGCCCGGATCATGTCGACGTCGAGGTCGCGCGCCCGGTGCAGCTCGGGAACGCCGCCGTACTGGCGCGACAGCTCGGCCGACAGGGGCTCCATCGGGCTGGACGTCTCGGCGAAGGTACCGGCGCTCGACAGCAGGAACGATCGGTCGAGGCGCGCGGCAAGAAGCTGCTCGGCGAGCGGCGACCGGCAGATGTTGCCCGTGCAGACGACGAGCACCGAGAGCGGAAGCACAGTCGTCATCGAGTCGCCTGCCGAGACGGGCCGCGACGGAACAGCCCGCCGCGCGCGGGAGCAACGGCCTCATCGCTCGTGCCGTAGCCGTAGTTGCCGTACCCGTAGCGGCCGTAGCCGTAGGCGTTCGGCCCCTTCAGAGGCATCATCGTGAGCACGAAGCCGGCGATCGGCGCACCGACGTTCTCGAGGGTCGCGACTGCTCCACTGAGCTGGTTCTTATGCGTCTGACCGGCGGCGACCGCGACGATGGCGCCGCTCGCCCGCTTCGCGAGGATCGCGGCATCGGTCACCGGCAGCAGCGGCGGGGCGTCGAACAGGATGTAGTCGTAGCTCGCCTCGAGGGTGGAGAGGAGATCCTGCATGCGGCGCGAGCCGAGGAGTTCGCTCGGGTTCGGCGGGATCTGGCCGGCCGGCAGCACGTGCAGATTGCCCGAGCCCCAGGGCTGCACGGCGTCCGACAGATCGAAGCGGCCGATCAGCACGTCGGTCAGACCGACCGCGCCCTCGAGGCCCATGTAGTCGGCGATCTTCGGTCGGCGCAGGTCGGCGTCGATCAGGACGACGCGGTAGCCGGCCGTCTCGAGCGCGATCGCGAGGTTGGCGACTGTCGTGCTCTTGCCCTCGCTCTGCACCGAGGAGGTCATGACGAAGGTGCGCGCCTTGCCCTCCAGCTCCAAGAACTGGAGGTTGGTGCGGAGGGTGCGGAACGACTCGGCGCGCGGGCTGCGCGGGTCGGCGTGCACGATGAGGGGGCGACTCGACGTCTTCGCGTCGTAGGCGATGCCGCCGATGATCGGCCCGGAATGGATCTTCTCGACGTCACCCTCGTTGCGGATGCGGTTGTCGAGGGTCTCGCGGAGCACCGACAGCCCGACGCCGACAGCGAGCCCGATGAGCAGGCCCAGAATCACGTTGAGGGGCACCTTGGGGCTGATCGGCGAGGTCGGCACCTGGGCCTCCTGCACGCGCGTCAGCTTTACCGTCGACGCGTCGTCTTTGCCGGTCGCCTCGATGTTCTGCACCACGTTCGTCAGGCTCTGCGAGGTCGCGTTCACGATCTCGGCCGCCTGCACCCCACTGGTTGACGTCGCTGTGATCTGAATCAGCGTCGTGTTAAGGGGCGCGTCGGCGCTGACGATCTGCGCCAGCTCCTCGGCCGTCATGTCGAGCTTGAGCGACGCCACGACCGGCTGCAGCACGATCGGCGTCGTCACGAGGTTGGCGTACGTCGTCACGCGCTGCTGCGTGAACGTGCTCCCCTGAACGAGGTCGCTCACGCTGCCGCTCGACTGGGTCGAGACGAACACCTGCGCCGTCGCCGAGAACACCGGCTTCTTGACGAGCGAGTAAGTCGCGGCCAAAGCCACTCCGACCAGTGCCAGCACGAGGATGAGAATCCATCCCTTGCGCAGCACCGTGATGTATTCGCGAAGCTCCACAGCTCGCCTTCCCCTAGCGCGCAGCGGTCCCCTGACTTTCAACCGTGCTTCGACATATTCTCACACCGCCGAGCGGCGACACGGCATGACCGCACCCGTCGTCTACTTTGGGGGTCATGCAGACCACGAGCGGTTCCCGGCGAATTCTCGTCGCGGTACTCGCTGCGCTGGCCGTTGCGGCCCTCGCCGGGCGGGCGTTCACCTCGTCTGCGACACCGTTCGGGCTCACGGGTGGCGCGCTCGAGGCCTGGCTCGCCTACGGCGTCGTGTGGGTGCCGCTGGCCGCCGGGATCCTCGTCGCCGTTGTTCTCGCACGCCGCGGCGAGGGTCCGCCGAGCCTCATTCGGCGCTGGGGTCTGCGGTTCGGGCTCTTCGACGTCTTCTGGGGCATCGCCGTCGGATGTCTCGCGCGAGCCGTCGACGCCTCGATCAACCTCTCGGTCTATCGCGACACGGGATTGCACGCGCCGGTGATCCTCGGAGACGGGCCGACCGGGGCGATTCTCGTCGTCGGGCTCGTCGCCCCGGTCGTCGTCGCTCCGCTGCTCGAGGAGGTCTTCTTTCGCGGCGTGCTCCAGCACACCCTCGCCGAGCAGGGGCGGCCGGGGACGCGCGTGAACCGGGTGCTCGTGCAGGTGATGGCGGTCGTCGTCACCGCGCTGCTGTTCGCTCTGCTGCACGTCGCGGCCGGCAGCACCGACGGAACGGCCGCCGCAGTCACGTTCGCCAGCACTCTCGTGTTCGGGCTACTGGCCGGCGGGCTCGCCGCCGCGACCGGCCGCGTCGGTGGCGCCCTCGTCGCGCACATCGTCTTCAACGGCATCGCGGTCTGGCTGACCTGGCCCGTGTAGAAATCGGTTGCGCCCGGGCCTGTACCCCCGTCTGGGAATGCAGGATCCTCGGGAGCGTTTACTACCCCTGTCGCCCTGACCGGCGACACGTCGCCCCACCCGGGCGACTTGTGAAAGGAGTCTCTATGACCACGCAGACACTTCCCGCGCAGGCCGCGGGCACATTCGACCTCGGCGGAGACCTCACCGTCAACCGCCTCGGCTACGGGAGCATGCAGCTAACCGGCCCCGGCGTCTGGGGCCCGCCGAAAGACGAAGACGAGGCCCTGCGCGTGCTGCGCCGCGCCGTCGAACTCGGCGTCAACTTCATCGACACCGCCGACTCGTACGGCCCCGCCGTCGCCGAGCCGCTCATCGCCAAGGCGCTGAAGCCGTACTCCGACGACCTCGTCATCGCCACCAAGGGCGGTCTGACCCGCACCGGTCCGAACGAGTGGCCGCCCGTCGGTCGCCCCGAGTACCTGCGCCAGGAGGCCGAGATGAGCCTCCGCTGGCTTGGACTCGAGCGAATCGACCTCTACCAGCTGCACCGCATCGACCCGCAGGTGCCGCTCGAAGACCAGGTCGGCGAGCTGAAGAAGCTGCAGGACGAGGGCAAGATCCGTCACATCGGCCTCAGCGAGGTCACAATCGACCAGGTGAAGGCCGCGCAGAAGGTCGCCGAGATCGTCTCGGTGCAGAACCTGTTCAACCTCACCGACCGCTCGGCCGAAGACCTGCTCGACTGGTCGACCGAGCAGAACATCGCGTTCATCCCGTGGTTCCCGCTCGCGACCGGCTCGCTCGCCGGCAAGGGCGGCGTGCTCGACGAGATCGCCGAGAAGAAGGGCGCGACGCCGTCGCAGCTCGCTCTCGCCTGGCTGCTCAAGCGCTCGCCGGTCATGCTGCCGATCCCCGGCACGTCGACCGTCTCGCACCTCGACGACAACATGCACGGCGCCGAGATCGAGCTGACCGACGACGAGTTCGCCGAGCTGTCGGCCATCGCCTGATCTGGCACATCGCTTGCTCACTAGCGTGAGCTGACCCCTCCCCTGGGGAGCACGGGCCTCCGGTCGCTCGGTGTCGGCTAGTCTCGACACCGAGCGATTGGAACCACCCGTGACAGACATGAGTCTTCGACTTCCCACCACGCGGTTCCAGGCCGTGCTGAACCTGGGGCCGAAGACGGCCGCGGCGATCGCACCGCCCGCCACCCTCGGTCGCCCCGAGATCTTCGGCGACTGGGACGAAGAGACAGGCCAGTCGAGCATCGCCGTGGAGTTCGCCAGCGGGCAGATCCACCTCGACACCGTCGACGGCGGTATCGACTACCACTTCCACCGCGGCAACGGCTCCGACATCGACCGGAGCCCCTGGCCCGACACGCTTGGCGGGCCCATCCTCAACTGGGCGTCGGTGCTTCTCACCGAGTTTCACCAGCGCATGCCCGACCTGCTCGAAGACCTCGAAGAAGCGGCTGCCTGGAACGACGAGGGCTACACGCTCTTCATCTGCGAGGTCGAAGAGCCGACCCAGCTCGACCTGATCACCGTCGACATCGAGGGCGAGCTGCTCACGCTGCCGTGGCTCGGCAGCGGCCGGGTCGACCACGACCACATCGACGGCGACAACCACCCGATCGCGCTGATGTGGTACGCCACTGAGGGGGCACCCGAGGTCGCGATCGCCGAGGCGCGTCTCGACCCCGACACCGAGCTGCCCGTCACGCGTGCGCTGCCCGGCATCGACTGGGAGGCCGTCGGCATGCCCGCCGACGAGGTGCTCTCCTGGCTCGAAGGCATCTACCTCAACCACCACGTGCTGCCCGACGCCGTCGGCACCCTGCTGACGGCCGCTCTCGAGCGCATGGGCGGCGTCGACGGCGTCGCGGTGCACGAGCTCTAGACAGCGCTCGCCATCGACGGGCAACCCCACTAGGCCGAGCCCGCCGCCCGTGCCAGACTTGTCGCACGACGAGCCCACTCCGGGCGAAGACCGAAGCCGTTCCCGTCGCCGTCTCCTCCGCCGCCTCGGCGAACTGCTCGAAGGGATCCCCCCGGCTCCGTGTCCTCCTCCCCTGCCCGCGACGCGTCGCGTCTGCCCGCCCTCCCCGGCATCCTGTTCGACCTCGACGGGGTGCTGACGCCCACGGCCGAAGTGCACATGCGTGCCTGGTCGACCCTCTTCACCGACTACCTCAGCGAGCACGCACCTGATGTCGCCCCGTATGCCGAGGGCGACTACTTCGAATACGTCGACGGCAAACCCCGCTACGACGGCGTGCGATCGCTGCTGGCCAGCCGCAACATCACCCTGCCTGAGGGCACCCCCGACGACTCCCCCGACCTCGACACCGTCTGCGGTCTCGGCAACCGCAAAAACGCGGTCTTCGCGGCCGAGCTGCGCGAGAACGGCGTCACCCCCTACGAAGGATCCGTGGCGTTCCTCGATGCGGCCATCGCAGCCGGGCATCGGGTCGCGGTCGTCTCGAGTTCGCGCAATGCCGTCCCCGTGCTGGCAGCCGCCGGTCTTAGCGACCGCTTCGACGTCGTGGTCGACGGCCTCATCGCCGCTGACGACAAGCTCGCCGGCAAGCCCGCGCCCGACACCTACCTCGACGGCGCCGAGCGTCTCGGCCTGACCGCAGGGCAGTGCGTCGTCGTCGAAGATGCACAGTCGGGGGTCGAGGCCGGTCGGGCCGGATCCTTCGGTCTCGTCGTCGGAGTCGACCGCGGTGTCGGCGCCGAAGCCCTGCTCGCGTACGGTGCCGACTTCGTTGTCGGCGATCTGGCCGAGCTCGTCGACGCCGTCTCTGCCCCTGCTGCTGCTCCGTCCGCTCCCGCTGGCGCTCCTGCTGCTGCCTCTGCTCCTACTGCTTCTCCGTCCGCTCCCTCCGCTCCGAAGGAGCGCGACACGAAAGCCACCGACGCATGACGACGATCACCGAAGACCCCCTCGACCGCAACCGCTTTCCCGTCGACGAGTGGGCTCTCGTCGAAACCGAGTTCGTGCCCGACGACCAGGGTGTCGCCGAGACGATGTTCAACGTGGGCAACGGCTACCTGGGGCTCCGCGGCAACATGGACGAGGGGCGTGGTGGGCACTCGTACGGCACGTTCATCAACGGGTTTCACGAGACCTGGCCGATCAGGCACGCCGAAGAGGCGTTCGGTTTCGCCCGCGTCGGCCAGACGATCGTCAACGTGCCCGACGCCAAGGTAGTGCGGCTGTACGTCGACGACGAGCCGTTCGTGCTCGCCGAGTCCGACATCCTGAAGTACACGCGTCGCCTCGACTTCCACGACGGCGTGCTGGTGCGCGAGATCGAGTGGCGCACCCCGTCGGGCAAGCGCGTGCTGGTCACGAGCCGACGCCTGGTGTCGTTCACCGACCGCCACCTCGTCGTGGTCGACTACGAGGTCACGATGCTCGACGCCGATGCGTCGCTGCTGCTGTCAAGCCAGATCCTCAACCGCCAAGACCTCGGCGACGAATACCACACGGGCATGCGCGCCTCAGCCGGCTTCGACCCGCGCAAGGCCGAGAGCTTCGCCGACCGCGTGCTGCAGCCGAAGTGGAAGCGCAACGTCGACACGCGCTACGTGCTCGGCTACCAGACCACTAACTCGGGCATGACGGTGGCAGTTGGCGCCGAGCACGCGCTCGAGACCGAGAACGAGTGGTCGCAGTCGTCGCAGATCGACGACGACATCGCCAAGCACGTCTACCGCATCAAGGCCAAGGCGGGCCGGTCGGTGCGCATGACCAAGACCATCGTCTACCACTCGTCGCGCGGCGTGCCCCCGCGCGAGCTGGCCGACCGCTGCGACCGCACGCTCGACCGCGCGCGCGAGACGCCCGTCGACGAGTTCTTCACCGATCAGCGTGATTGGCTGACCGACTTCTGGATCCGCAGCGACGTCGAGCTGCCGGGCCACCCGATCCTGCAGCAGGCCATCCGCTGGAACATCTTTCAGCTGGCCCAAGCCACCGCCCGCACCGACGGCCAGGGCGTCGCCGCCAAGGGCGTCTCGGGCTCGGGCTACGGCGGCCACTACTTCTGGGACACCGAGATCTATGTGATGCCGTTCCTCTCGTACACGGCGCCGAATGTGGCCCGCAACGTGATCCGGTTCAGGCAGGGCATGCTCGACGCCGCCCGCGACCGCGCGACCGAGCTCAACCAGCGCGGCGCCCTGTTCCCGTGGCGCACCATCAACGGTCTCGAGTCGAGCGCCTACTACGCCGCCGGCACCGCGCAGTATCACATCGACGCCGACATCGTGCATGCGCTCATGCAGTACGTTGCGGCCACCGGCGATGACGACTTCTTCGCCCGCGGCGCCATCGACATCCTCGTCGAGACGGCGCGCCTCTGGTCTGACCTCGGCTTCTGGCGCTCCAACGGCGACGAGAAATTCCACATCGACGGCGTCACCGGTCCCGACGAATACACGACAGTCGTCGACGACAACCTCTACACGAACGTCATGGCGCGCGCGAACCTCTGGTCGGCCGTCCGCATCTGCGAAGAGCTGATGGCGAACGACCCCGTCGCCTACGAGCGCATGGTGCGCCGCGTCGGTCTCGAAGAGCACGAGATTCGCGGTTGGCGCGCCGCCGCCGACGCGATGGAGATCCCCTTCGATCCGCACCGCGGAATCCACCCGCAAGACGCGCAGTTCCTCGACAAAGAGCTCTGGGATCTCGACTCAACGCCCGCCTCGAAGCGCCCCCTGCTGCTGCACTACCACCCCCTGGTCATCTACCGCTTCCAGGTGCTCAAGCAGGCCGACGTCGTGCTCGCGCTGTTCCTCCAGGGCGACGAGTTCACCCCCGCCGAGAAACGCCGCAACTTCGAGTACTACGACGCGCTGACGACGGGCGACTCGACCCTGTCGGCCGTCGTGCAGTCGATCATCGCCGCGGAGGTGGGCCACCACAAGCTGGCCCACAGCTACTTCCTCTCGGCCCTGTTCGTCGACCTCGCCGACCTGCACCACAACACCTCCGACGGCGTGCACGTGGCGTCCGCCGGCGGCATCTGGAGCGCCATGGCGTTCGGCTTCGGCGGCATGCGCGACCACAGCGGTCGCCTGACGTTCAACCCGCGCCTCCCCGCCGACTGGGAGCACCTGACCTTCCGCATGACGGTGCGCGGCTCACGCCTCCGCGTCGACGTGCGCCAGGCCGACATCACCTTCACCATCGAGCAGGGCACCGAGGTGACGGTGCACGTGCATCACGAGCGAGTCGACGTGGTGAACGGGTCGCCGGTCACGGTCGCGCTGCCGAACCAGGGGCCGCGCATCGAGACGCCGCCGCCGACCACGAGCGACCTCCGCGGCATGCTGCGCCCCGACGGGTCGATCGTCACAGCGTCGATCCCGACCATCTCGGTGGATCGCGGCGAGGTCGAGGCCGAGGTGTCGAGCAGCTAGCTCTGTTCCTCTTCTGCGCTTCTCCCCCGAATTTGAAGGAGAAACCCGCCTCGCCCGACGCATTCATCGCGATCGGGCGGGGTCGAGCGGCGGTTTCTCCTTCAAATTCGGCAGCAGGCACGCACAGCACCTGAGATCTAAGAACCGGGAACTCAGGATCCGGCGACCACGGCCCCGAGCTCGACGAACATGGCGCGCTCGATCTCGGCCAGCGGGCGGTGCTCGTCCGGTGCCAGCCAGTGCTCGAACGCCAGCCGGAACACCGTGATCCCCGACTCGGCCGCGAGCGTCGCGGCCGGCTCGGGAACACCGCGGTCGCGCAGCACGGTGCCGATCCCCGAGGCGATCGCCGCCATCTTCAGCAGCTCGCGCTCCTGCAGGGCCGGGTTCTCGCCGAGGATCCGCCAGCGCTTCCGCGAGTAGTCGCGGGCTTCGTCGGGAAAGAACCGCGCCGCCTTGGCGAGGCCGCTCGCGACGACGCCGAGGGGTGATGGGCCCTCGGGGGCGTCGGCGACGGCCGCGATCATCTCGCGCTGGAACTCTTCCGAGCCTCCAAAGAGCACTTCCTTCTTGTCGCCGAAGTGCCGAAAGAACGTGCGCTCGCTGAGCCCGACCCGCTGCGCGATCTCGCCAGCGGTCGTTTCGTCGAACCCCTGCTCGAGGAACAGCTCCAACGCCGCCTCCCGCAGGCGACTGCTGCCGCCCGGCTCCCATCTGCCCATGCGTCGATGATACGGGATTGGACAGAGTGATGACAGTCACCGACATCAGGCGTATGGTGATGTCTGTCGCTGACATCAGGTCGCCGGCACAACTCTCACGAAAGGTCATCCCATGCGCGTATTCATCACCGGCGCCTCCGGCTGGATCGGCTCCGCCGCCGTCGACGAGCTCCTCGCCCACGACTACGAGGTCGTCGGCCTCGCCCGCTCCGACGCCTCGGCCGAGTCGCTGAGCGCCAAGGGCGCGACCGCCCTCCGCGGCGACCTCGACGACCTCGACTCGCTCCGCCGCGGAGCACGCGACGCCGATGCCGTTCTCCACCTCGCCAACAAGCACGACTGGGCCAACCCGGCCGAGTCCAACCGGGCCGAGCGCGCCGCGGTCGAGACTCTCGGAGACGCCCTCGCAGGATCCGGCACACCGTTCCTCGTTGCCTCCGGTGTCGCGGGCCTGGCCCAGGGCCGCCCCTCCACCGAGCTCGACCCGTCGCCCTTCAGCGGCCCCGACGCCCCTCGCGGTGGCACCGAGAACCTCGCGCTCGACTACATCGACAAGGGCGTGAAGTCGATGAGCCTCCGCTTCTCGCCGACCGTGCACGGCATGGACGACCACGGCTTCATCTCGTACATCGTGGCGGCGGCTCGCGAGAAGGGCGTGTCGGGCTACGTCGGCGACGGCTCCAACGGGTGGGCCGCGGTGCATCGCGGGGATGCGGCCCGCATGATTCGTCTGGGGCTTGAAAAGGCTCCGGCCGGATCCTTGTTGCACGCCGTCGGCGAAGGGAGCGTCTCGACGAAGGCCATCGCCGAAGCCATCGGCGCCGGGCTCGGACTGCCGGTGACCTCGATCGATCCGGCCGACGCGCAGGCGCACTTCGGGTTCATCGGCACGTTCTTCGCGATGAACATGGCCTCGTCGAGCACGCTGACGCAGGAGCTGCTCGACTGGACCCCGACCGGCCCGACGCTGCTCGACGACATCGCCGCGGGCGCCTACTTCGCCGTGTGAGGCCCCGCCAGTGCAAATTTGAAGGAGAAACCTCGCGGCGCTGACGGAAACATGCCGATCGGGGGGCTGCCGTCGCGGGTTTCTCCTTCGAATTTGCAAGCGGGCCGCGCCGACGGGCCACGACAGGCGCGGACCCGGCGCAGGCGCGAAGCTCAGCGCGCGGGCAGCCCGGCCCCCCCCAGGCCGACACTGCCCTCCCTCAGGCGCGCACGGGCTCCAACTCGCGCTGGATCGCCAGTGCGAGGTCGCGGAGCAGCGCGACGTCGACACTGTCGGCAGATCGGGGCTGCTCGTCGAAGACGCACAGGGCTCCGATGCGGGTGCCGTCGGCCGCTTCGACCGGGTAGCCCGCGTAGAAGCGCATCGTGGCCTCGGTACCGGGAACTCGCTCGTCGTTCCAGGCATCAGCGACGACGAGCGCTGTCGACGATCCGATCGTGGCGCGGCAAAACGATTCTGCGATCGGCACCTCGCGAGTTCCTGCACCGGCGACGGCCTTATTCCACTGTCGGGTGTCGTCGATGACACTGAAGGCTGCACCGGCCGCACCGAACAGGGACTGCGCATGCCGCACGATGTCGTCGAATCGACTCTCGGCGGGAGAGTCCAGTAGGCGCATCTCCCAGAGGACGGCCCGGCGACGCGCCGCCGCCTGCGGCTGGTTGCGGAATCGCCTTGCCGGATTGTCGGAAGCGCTTTGCTCATCGAGCAGCGGGGCGAGGACCTCGGCGGGGGCTGCGGCCCATTCGTGGAACCACGCCGACGTCCGCCGGGCGTGCTCGCCATGCTGCGAGGCCTGTGCATCGAGCGGAGAAACGAGCCCGAGCGTCAGCGGATCGGAGTGCTCGAGGAGCTCCTCCCGCATGACCGGAGCCTCGACGAAGTGCACGGTCGACTTCTCGGCGCAGATCTCGGCGGTCAGCGTGTTCAGGCGAGCGGCACGATCGTCGCCGAGGCCGCCGAGGCTCTCCCGCAACTCCGGAACAGCCGAGGGCGGCGTGATCCCCATGACGATCACATCGGTACCCACCGAGAGCTCGCGGTCAAGAATCTCGAGGAGGCGCCGAACACCTGCCTCCCAGCGCCGCGCGGGCAGCAGCCGGAAGGCGTCGCTGATTCCGACGGTGACCACGACCGCGTCGTAGCCCCCGAGGTCGCGACCGGCAAGAGCATCGGCTGCTGATTCGATGTCGAGTCGATCGTCGGCAATTACGTCGACGTCGGCGCCGCGACCCGTGCGGGCGCTGACCGCGCGGGCGAGCTGGCCCGGAACCGCCAGCTCGTGACTCGCGACGCCGCGACCGGTCGCGACTCCGTTGCCGAAGAGCAGGATCCGATCGGGATCGGCGCCGTGCGCGTGGCCTTGCGTGGCGTCACGGGGCCGGCAGACGGCGGGTGAAGAACTGAGCATTCGGTAGCGCTGAATGCGAAGGGGTCGAGAAAAGACAGACATGTGCGGCTCCGAGCGGTGGGTTCGGCTCACCATCGCCGCGTCTGGTTGTGCCGCCCTGATCCGTTGACGGCCGCGTCGATGGTGAGTGCGTGGTTCGGACCAGACTAATTCTCTCGTCCGCATTAAGCCCCACCCAGTGCGGGGGCCAGCCCGCCTCCGCCTCAGGCCAGCGGCACCGTGGTCTCGAAGGTGCGGAAGACCGGCGGCGTGGCCATGACGTCGCCGAGTCGGTTAGCCCCCTCGGGAGACGCACGCCAAGCCACATAGGCGTTTCGCGCCTCGACGCTCGCCCACTTCTCGACGACGACCCACTTCAGCGGATCGGCGTCATCCACGAGAACCTCGAGGCTCTCGATGCCCTCACGAGCGCCGGTCTGTGCCAGCACCTCGCGGGCGATCTCGGCGGCGTCGTCTGCGTCGGGGCGGACGGTCATTTCTAAGAACACGGTGAAAGTCATGACCCCATGATGCTCTCCCCCACTGACATTGAGGGACAGCTCACAACCCGGTGCGACACCGAAGGATCCGGTGCTACACTCCAGCCATGCCGACGACACTGCACCGGTTCACCATCACCGAAACCCCCGCCATCGCCCAGGCCATCGACATCGCGGCGACGACCTGGCCCGAAATCCAGAACGACCGGGCGGCATTGCTACGCCGCATCGTCGAGTTTGGCTCGGACGAGCTGCAGAAGCACCGGGTCGACGAGATCGAGAAGCGGCGGGCACTCATTCGCGCGGGGGCTGGCTCCGCGACCGGCGCGTTTCCTCCCAACGCTCTCGAACAGCTCCGAGCCGACTGGCCCGCATGATCGTCCTCGACGCGAACCTCTTGATCGGCTACCTCGATGCCGACGACACGCACCACGATCAAGCCCTCGATCTACTCCAGGCATCCGTGGGCCGGAGTCTCTCGACGAGCACGCTCACCCTCGCCGAAGCGCTGGTGTATCCCACCCGACAGGGCACAGAAATCGCCTCGTTCGAATCGATCGTCCGTATGGGAGTCGAGCTAGTGCCCCTCGAAGCTCCCGACGCCCTCGACATTGCACGGGTCCGATCGGCCTCGCGACTCCGAATGCCCGACGCGGTCATTCTGAACCTTGCGCTGTCTCGATCGGCGGCACTGGCCACGTTCGACGCGAGCCTCGCGAGCGAGGCCCGCACCCGAGGGCTCGAGGTCATCGGGGCATGAAACCGCGGCGTCCGTCCCCTGCCGCCGCGGCAGACGTACGATAACAGCATCACCGACAGTGAGGTCGGCGATGGGGGCCCAGGCCCTATAGGGCTCAGGCCCGCTAGGGCTCCGGCCCTTTAGGGCTCAGGCCCTTTGGGGCTCCGGCCTTTTAGGGCTCCGGCCTTTCAGGTACACGGCGCAGAGAGGCGACGAAGTCCCATGGATCGAGACACAAAGCGGTTTGTCCGCGAAGCGAAGCGCGAGACACGACTGCTGATCGAGCAGTGCTCGTACATCACCCCCGACGGGCCCACAACCGTTGACGGCAGCGGGGCCGCGACCTTCGACCGCGAGACCGAGGTGATGATCCGGTCGTCGATGGGAGGGAGTGCCAATCTCGGCTTCTTCCTCCCGTACCTCTGGAAGCACAGGCACTAGCCGCACGGGCTGAAAGTCTCGCTGCAGCGCGAGATGGCCCGAACGCCCGGATCCTTGTGGGGTTCCGGTTGTTCGGGCCATCTCGTGAAGCGAGGTTGGCGAGACCTACTTCTTGGGCGTGTGCAGCTTCTGCCCGGGCACGATCAGGTCGGGGTTCGACCGGGTGGCCTTGTTCGCGCCGGCGAGCTTGATCCAGCCGCCCTTGACGTCGAGCTTCTTGGCGATCTTCGCCAGCGAGTCCCCCGACTTCACGGTGTAGACGCGCTTGCTGGCCTTGACCGCCGGGATCGACGGCGTTGCGGGTGCGGCGACAGCGGTCGAAGTGCTCGAGCTCGAGCCGCTGGTGCTCGGTGTGGTGGTGGGTGCGGCCTGGGTCGACGGCGCTGCAGGGGCGGCAGGAGCCGCGGGTGCTGCAGTAGCGGCCGGAGCCGGTGCAGCCGCAGCGGAGGAGGTGCCCGAGAGCCCCAGCTTCGCCGAGCAGGCCGGCCAGGCGCCCCAGCCCTGCGAGGCCAGGATGCGCTCGGCGACCTGAATCTGCGTGGCCTTGCTAGCTGCGGCCGGCGAACCGGTTCCGCCGTTCGCAGCCCAGGTGCTCTGCGAGAACTGCAGGCCGCCCGAGTAGCCGTTACCGGTGTTGATAGCCCAGTTTCCGCCCGACTCGCAGGACGCGAGGGCGTCCCAGGTCGAGGTGGAGGCCGCGTTTGCGGGTGCTGCGGCGATCCCGACGCCTCCGGCGGTCAGCGCGATCAGCGCAGCGGTGCCGAGGAGGGTACGGGGACGAGTGATTTTGCTCATTGCGATGAATGCTCCGTGGGAACGCCAGAGGGATCCCCGAAGGATCCGAGCCCCCGTCCATCGTGGATCGGGGTCGACTGCCCATCCCTGCCGATAGAGGTCAGGTGGCGGCGGCTGCAGGCTGGGCAGCCCGAGTGGCGTAGTGCAGCGCCGTGCATGCTCTCCGAGCCGATAATCGGCCGGAGTCGTCGTCCGCTCCGGGACGACTCGAGCCAACCTAGGCGTCAAGGTCGCGGGGAGCAAGCCGAGGCGCTGGGAATCCCCTGGGTCGTCAGTCTCAGCGAATTCCCATATCCGGAAGGACTAAAGCGCGACAGGAGGCGGTTAGGTTGCGCATGACAACAATCGGAATCATCGGAGCAGGTTTTATCGGCAGCCAGGTCGCACGAGCGGCGATCACTGCGGGGTATGACGTCGTGATCAGCAATTCTCGCGGACCGGAGACCCTCAGTGACCTCGTCGCCGAGCTCGGCCCGAAGGCCACCGCCGCCACCTCGAAAGAGGCCGGTGCAGCTGGCGACTTCGTCGTCGTCACCGTTCCCCTCAAGGCCTACGAGGCCGTTCCCGTCGAGGAGCTGGCCGGAAAAGTCGTCATCGACACGAACAACTACTACTTCGAGCGCGACGGTCACATCGCAGCTCTCGACGAGGGCAAAGACACCGTCAGCGAAATGCTGCAGCGCCACCTTCCGACCAGCCGCGTCGCCAAGGGCTTCAACCACATCAAGGCCGACGACATCACGACCGATGGCAAGCCCGCCGGCACGCCCGACCGCCGAGCACTCGCCACGTCGAGCGACTTCGACGACGCGAGCGCCCTGGTCGAGAAGCTCTACGACGAGATCGGCTTCGACACCGTCAACGTCGGCCCGCTGAAAGACAGCTGGCGTGTCGAGCGCGACCAGCCCGCCTACGTGATCGCTCAGACCAAGCAGGAGCTCATCGACAACCTGGCCAAGGCCACCCGCTAACCCCGAGCACCACCAAGGATCCGCGGAATCGCGATCGAGCCACCGTTCACGGCGGCCCGGTCGCGATTCCACTTTGGCGAGTAGCGTCGAGCGAGTCGAAGGCGTTAATCGACGTCTTCATTGGCCGGTGTTGCTTGCATCCCTGCCCGTGAAGCTTTGTGCAACAACATCGGCATCTCTAGAGGGGCACGGGAGCGGAGAAATCCGCACCCGTGCCCCTCTTCCTCTCCGGACTTCGTTCAGGCGACGCCGATTTCACGCGCCGGCAGCGCAAGGAAGTCGCTGTAGGTGAAGCCCGCTTGAGGCGACGAGACAGAAGGCTCGCCGAGAGGGGCGTCGAGGCTTGCCGGGGCAGTCATGTCTGGGGAGTGGCGGCGACGTTTGGGGTAGGCCGCGATACGAACCGGCGTAGCTTCGGGATGAGCGATGTAGAGACTCATACCGAGACAGCCCGCGCGATTCGAATACCCGGCCTCAATGAGCCGGCGGTGCCGACCGTCAAAACGGCGAATGAAACTCGTTCGTGCGTGCGATACCTGTGCCCAAGAGCATGGAGACATGACATCGTTCATCTCGATTCCGGCGGCCTGCACCACCTGAGGGAACATCTACTCGCGGGCTCTGCCGTGAATCAGGGCCCTGGCACCACCGTGAATCGGCGCCTAGTGAGCATTATTGGGCCACCCTCCGACAACGCCCAAAAAGCCCCGGGGAGACTGCGCTTTTTGACTTGCCGAGCTCACCGCAGCTCTGCTGGCGCGGATGTGAGTGCGGGTCTCCTCGCCCGGGCGAGGAGACCCGCGGCCATCCCCGAGAAGAAACCGGATCAGTGGCATCTCCCGAGCCGTGGCCTTCGCCGGTTACCAACCAGCACGCCCATGGTTGCTCCTCGAAGGCGCTCAGGAGCATGACTGCGCATTCTGTCCCTGTCGGTGCTCGTCTCTTCGATCTCAAATTCCTTCGGAATCAACACACATGCGGGCAAGGAAGCCCGGGCCGGTCTACATTTGTCGCCACTCCGGTCGAGTACCCCTCCTGGAGCGGGTTGTACCCCTTTAGGGCAACTCACGACGGGGTGGCACCGGTTCGGGTCCGTGCCACCCCGTCATCACGCTTGGGCACGCGTCAGCTTCTCTTCGCGCGAGGGCGCGCGTTTCCTAAATCGCGAATGAATAGGGCTCGATTCGCGCAGCTTCCACCGATCAGTCGCCCGGGTGCAGGCTCGTGTCTGCGGGCCCGGTCCGCCAGGACGTGAAGTGGACGGTGAGGTCATCCCGTGACGGGGCGCAGCACATCGGACCTGCTGTGACCAAAGCGTCGGGGTCGAGGGGTGCGACCCGCACGAGGCGCCAGTGCTCGTCGTCGGCCCGGGCACGGATGGTCACTGCGTCTCCGGAGCGGCTGGCGCGAATGGTGACGATGCGACCGTGCCAGCCGGGGACGGGCGAGAGCGACCAATCCGAGACGCCACGCGTGACCACGGCGCCGAGGCTGTCTTCGCCGTCGCTTCGTTCCACGCCCGCTTTGATCCAGGTACTGTCGTCGACCTTGACGAAAATGCCTGCCTGATCGAACTGTGCCGAGAAATCGAGACGGAACGACACCTCTATCGCGGTGCCCGGAGCGAACGGCTCCAGGAGGGCGTGCTCGGTGTCGTGCACGAAGCCGTACGAAGTGATGCGCCAGGCGTCGCTCTCTTCAATGGCGGTGACGTGCATCCCGTCGTCCGCGACGACGACGCGTGCGGGCGAGTTCGTCCAGGTGCCGGAGTTCCAGTCGATGTCGGTCATGACGTCAACGTAGCGGCTGTCTCGGTAGTGGACAGGGCGACAGTGGTTCACGCGTGTGCCACTTCCGGTTCACGAGCCTCGGCCACCCTTTCTCTGTGTGTCGCCGCCCCGGGTGACCGCGCTTCGAATGGAGAGAAAGCCATGCGCCCGTTCCCGATCGCTGTTCCAAGACGTCGAGCCCGAACGATGCTGGGCGTCCTGGCAGTGGCGTGCACCGCATCCTTGATCGCTCCCGTAGGAGCCTCCGCGGCGACACCGCGGACCGCGCCGCGACCAGGCGCCTACGGGTACTTCCTCGACATCTACAAGACCAACACCCCTGCAGCCACCACGCCGGAGACGAATGCCGCGATTGGGGTGCTGTCACCGTTCGGCAACTTGTGGCGTCCGGGGGCCACATGGGACAGCGGGGTCGCTGTCGACGCCGCCGGGCAACGGATCCTGGACTCGAACATCGCGCAGGCAGCAAAGATCACGCAGACCCGCACGGATGCGCAGGGGCGCGAGGCGTACCTCATCGACCGACGCAACCAGAGCTACTCGGCCATCGCCGGCTTCGGTGACCTGTCTGGCGCCGTGACGACCGCGACGAACGCGGGCACCACGATCCCCGACGAGATCCCGGCGGACGCAACGACCAAGCAGTACGTCGACCAGGGCAATGCGAACGGCTCGTGGGCTGACGTCGACTCGGAGCTCGGTGACGTCGTGCAGCTGGTGAACACACTGCGGGCTGACTACTCCTCCGCGAGCAACGCGAAGAAGTACTACCAGTACCCGCGGCCGTATCGACAGAGCGACGACGTGAAGGTCCTCCCCCAGCTCGTGCCCGAAGAATCCCCGACACCCGCCACCGACGGAGGGTTCCCCAGCGGGCACACCAACGCCGGCTACCTGGCGACGCTGGCCTTCGCGTACGCGTACCCGGAGAAGTACACCGAGCTTCTTACCAACGGCTCGGAGATCGGCAATAGCCGTATCGTCGCGGGGATGCACTCGCCGCTCGACGTCATGGGAGGACGAGTCCTGTCGACCGCGCTCGCCGCTGCGATCCTGAACGACCCGGCCAATACGGATCTCGAGCAGCAGGCACACCAGCAGGCCGAGAAGGTGCTCGCCGCCGCCACTCCGACCGCGGTCGATAAGTACGCCGACTACGCAACGGACAAGGCGAAGTACCGCAAGCGTTTGACGTACGGGTTCACGCAGTCCGGCAAGAAGACGATCCCCGCCACCGTGCCGAAGGGCGCTGAGGCGCTGCTGCGCACCCGCCTGCCGTACCTCAGCGACAAGCAGATCCGGGAAGTGCTCCGAACGACCGCACTGCCGTCGGGCTACCCGCTCCTTGACGACGCGGAAGGGTGGGGACGACTCGACCTCTTCTCGGCCGCTTCCGGCTACGGAGCATTCGACGGCGCGGTGACGGTCTCGATGGACGCCGCCAAGAAGGGCCTGAACGCCGCCGACACCTGGCGCAACAACATCGGCGGCACCGGGTCGCTGACCAAGCGGGGCACCGGCACCCTCGCACTCGCCGGCACGAACCGCTACACCGGTAGCACCACCGTCCGCGGTGGAACACTGGCCGCTGACTCCGCTGACTCGCTCGGCAAAGGTTCGGTGACGACCGTCTCCGGCACCCTCGCCGACGCAAGCACGAAGACGATTCACATCGGAGGCAACCTCACGCAGCGCTCGGACGCCACACTCTCGCTGGGCGTCGACGGGCCGAAGCCAGCCCTGCGCGTCGCCGGCACCGTCTCGCTTGGGGGGAAGCTGGTGGTGCATATCACCAAGGGCAAGGCCGTAGCGAACGACATCGCCTTGATCGCGGCCGACCGGATCGCGAAGGGAACGAGCTTCCGCTCAGTCCGCGTAATGGGCCTGCCCGCCGGGTACAAGCCCGTGTTGCACCGCCACGGCAAGGTACTTCACCTGATCAACGCCAACGCGAAGAAACACGGTCACGGCCACTGAGCCTGAAGCGGAGGGCACCGCGCGAGCCTGATCGAGACGACGCCGCACCCCGGCGGAGCCATTCGACGTGGGAGAGAAAGAGATCTGTCGGATGATGGGTCAATGAATCGGACCGATCGTCTGTACGGCATCGTGGAGGAGTTGCGGGCATTCTCGCCGCGGCCGAGAAGCGCGCGTCGTCTTGCGGAACGGTTCGAGGTATCGGTCCGCACTATTGAGCGGGACCTCTCCGCGCTGCAGCAATCGGGTCTGCCGATTTGGGCGGAGCCGGGCCGAACTGGTGGGTACGTCATCGACGCGTCAGCGACGCTCGGCCCCGCCGGGTTCACGTTGGATGAGGCCCTTGCGGTGCTGGTCGGGCTCGGGACGCTCGGTCACAGTCCGTTTCGGCAATCTGCCCACACTGCTGCCCGAAAAATGCTGGCCGTCATGCCGAAGGAGGATGCGTCACGTGCCAGGAGACTCGCTTCACGGGTGCATTTTCTGAAGAGCGAAGACGATGCGGTTGTACCAGCTGAGTTTGCGGCGGCCCTTCGCAGCGACCGTCTTGTGAGGCTTCGATACCAGGCCGCCAGCGGTGCAGAATCGACCCGAAGCGTTGAACCCTTGGGGGCGATCGAAAAGGACGGGCAGTGGTACTTTATTGCCTGGTGCCGACTTCGCGAGGGCGTACGAGCGTTTCGGGGAGACCGGATGCTCTCGGTTGAAGTGACCGACGAGCGGCCTCCGCGGCGCACCCTGCGATCCGAGGACCTTTCGATACCTTACGGACGGCTGCGGCCTGTCATGGACGACTGACCCGAGGCGCAAGACATTCGGAAACACCGACAGGACGGTGTCGCGAAGACCGGCAAAGCTGAAGCCTTCAACTCATCAACACCTCTGAAGGAACCTATGCCGTTCGCATCCATCCGCATCATCACCGACAACCTCGACGACCTCGTTGCTTTCTACGAGAGAGTCACCGGCCAACGGGCGGAGCGTCCCGCACCAGTCTTCGCGCAGTTCAGCGGCCCGGGTGTGAACCTCGCGATTGCCGGTGCCGCCACCGTCAAGATTCTCGGCGGAGCCTTGACCCCTGCGACGAACCGATCCGTGTTCATCGAGTTCGAAGTTGCGGACGTCGACGTTGACTTCGCCGCCCTCCAGCTCAAGGCCGAGGACGTGGTCCTTGAACCGACAACGATGCCGTGGGGCAACCGCTCCGCGCTGGTCCGCGACCCCGATGGAAACGTCGTCAACTTGTTCAGCAAGCCCGTCGGGCAGTGAGGGGCGCCCGGTAGCCGATCGGCTGATGAGTCGGGTTTTCAGGCTAGCCGCCGTTAGCCTCACGGATGCTGTCCGAGATTGACCTAAGCAAGCCGGAGAAGAGGTCGTAGAGCCCCTGCCAGAGTCCCGCAATGATGATTACTCCTAACGCTGCACAGATCACCGTGAAGAGGAGCATGAATCCGAGGAGGAGAAAGGGTGATCGCTGTTTCTTGGGGGCAACCACCTCACTGTTTTCGGCGCTGAACAGCTGACCCATTGGATCCTGATCTTTGCCCGCATCACGCATGGACAAATCATCAGACCTCGTCCAGCCAACAACAAGAGCTACTAGTGCCCTCGGCCGCAGCAGCAGACCTTACGCGAACAGATCGAACGGGTGCCCCACGTGCACCTCACCGGGTTCATCCTCGTTAGTGCGTACCGGGAGACGCTGCCCGAGCGTTGGGAAGCCACCGACGGCTACCGTGGCTCACTCGATGACGATAGCGAGATCGACGTGATAGCTCCGCCCGTGGTTGCCCCGGTCAAGAACCTCGTGCCCGGCACTCCGCACACCATTGACATCCCAGTGCCGCTTGACCGCATCGTTGCCCTCCGGTTTGGGTCGGTGACCAACCGGGCGTGGGTGGAGCGCGCGGGAGAACACGTCTGGCTTGTGGGTCACGAACGCACCCCGCGTTTGGACGACTTCATGACGCTGTGGGGCACCGATCCCGTCGTCCACCGGGTCTCGCTCCGTACGGACGGCCCGCTGCGCATCGAGCCGGTGGAGGACATCTTGCTCAGAGAGCTCAACAACCGCGGCGGCGAATAGCGTTGCCTCCCATGGCCGAAGGGCGATCCGGTTTCGGTCATCACGATCACCACGAGGAGCCGCTGGCTCGCCTGTGAGAATGAACTATGCCCGTCTTCTTGCGACCGTGGTTACTCCGCGATGCGCCGGCGCTCCTCGCCGCCCGCTGGTCAAGCCCCGACCTGAACACGCAGTTCACCGGAGCGGACTTCTCTGACGAAGCGCAGGCCACCGACTACATCGGCAACTTCTTACGGTTCAGTGACTCGGCGAAGAACTGGGCCGTCGTCGAGGACGGCGTCGCCGTCGGAAACGTCGGACTCTCCGCGATAGAGACGCGGCACCAAACAGCGTGGGCTTCCTACTGGCTGGCAGGAGGAGCTCGCGGCCGCGGTTACGCAGCGCAGGTTCCCGTGATCTTGTTTGGAACAGCGGTGGTTTGCGGATTGCGATTTACGAGCAATCCGCAGAGTCTGGGGAGATGACCGATCTGCTTAACAGCCTGCTGTCAACCCTGGATGAGCAGCGCCGTCGTGTCCTGCAGACACTCGATGGACTACCCGACGAAGCGATGACAGGATCCATGGTTCCCTCGGGTTGGGCACCACTTGGTGTCATCCGTCATCTGACCATCGACGTCGAACACTTCTGGTTCCAGGGGGTCGTCGCCGGTGAAGCACTCGACCTGCCCACCGACGACGATGTGTGGCACCCGACACCGTGGCCCGCCCGACAACTCGTCGTAAACGAGTACCAAGCGGCGGCCGCACGTTCCGATGACATCATCCGCGCCACACCGCTCGACGCACTCCCTCCGACGCAAGCACTGTCCGCCTACCCATGGGCCCCAGGCGGAGCCTGTTGGCGACGGTGCTGCACGTCATCACGGAGACGGCCGCGCATGCCGGCCACCTCGACATTGCACGCGAGCTCATCGATGGCCGTCAAAACCTCGTCCTCACGGAGTTCACGCGGCCTGACACCCGAGGGCTGGATCGGAGCTAAGTAGGCGCAGTACCCCGGTGGCACCAGTTCTCACCTCGTCGGGATTCGGATTCTGATCGTCGCGCCCTAATAGTCGCGACGGTTACCCTGTTCCTTCGCCAAAGCCGTTGACGACGTCCTATTCGGCGATCCCCATTCAGGACGGCAACCGTGATGCTGCGGGCTCTGCCACGCTGAGTATGTGATCGCGATCCTTTCCGCTCCGAGCAATCTCGGACTTCGCCCGCCCGAGCCCGGCAGCGCACCAGGCGCCTCTAAGGCACCCGAGGCACTTCGTGAGGCCGGGCTGATGGCGGGGCTGACGAGGGCAGGCGCACGAGACGCCGGCGTCGTGCTCGCCGGCCGTTACGTCGACGACGACCTGACCCGACCCTTTGGCGTCGTCCGCAACCAGGAGGCGATGATCGACCACTCTCGTCGCCTCGCGAGACGCATCACCGCCCTGCTCGACGCAGGCGACATCCCTCTCGTCCTCGGCGGAGACTGCAGCGTCCTTCTCGGCATCGGCCTGGCGACGTCCCCGCGAGACGGCATCGGTCTCGTCCACCTCGACGGTCACACCGACTTTCGCCACCCCGGTAACAGCCACGAATGCGCCAGCGTCGCCGGCGAGGACCTCGCGGCTGCGGTCGGACTGCACTGGTCCGCGATTGCCGACATCGACAACGCCGGCCCGTACTTCGGCCCTCAGCACACCGTGCACGTCGGCCACCGTCAAGACGACGAGGAAGCAGCAGAGGCCGCCCGCCTCCTCGGCCTCGTGGTCTCAGCCAAGGAGGCGCAGGCCAGGACACCAGAACAGCTCGCCTCAGATGTTCGCGCAGTCGCCGGCACCCGCTACTGGTTACAGGTGGACGTCGACATTCTGGACCCGAGCGTGATGCCGGCGGTCGACAGCCCCGATCCCGGCGGCCTCACCGCGGCAGAACTGACGGCCCTCCTGCATCACCTTGCACCTCACGCGATCGGAATCTCGATTACTGTTTTCGACCCCGATCTCGACCCGGCCGGCGACTACGCCAGGACTTTGACCGACATCCTCACCACGGGTCTCGATCAGCTCACCCGGAACGCTTGACCGAGCCCGCTGGACGATCGCCAAATGGGACGGTTCCGCTTCGTCGTACCCTCGGCGTCATGGAGTACGACGTCCCCTGGGTGCAGCTCATCTCGCGGACCCCTGGCCGGATCATCTACAGCGACGCCGTTCAGGTCGTGACAGTGCCTCATTCGTACTGTGACGACTTGCCCTTCCCAACGCCTCGATAGCCAATACCAAAGGAAACAGAGAGCCGGGTGCTATCAGCTATGCGACCCGTCTCGCCGCGTCGATCAGTACAGTCAGAACATGGGTGTGCGTGATTCAGCTACCGCCGTGATCCGGTCAGCAACCATCGAAGACGCGGCGAGCATCGCCCGCGTGCACGCTACCTCCTGGCGTGAAACCTATGGGCGGTTGGTAAACGACCCAGATACCAGCCCGTGGTTCGACGTCGGCAGGCGCGTCAGCATGTGGTCCTCGAACCTTGAAGACCAGACCCTCAGGACTGCGGTAGCCGTTACAGATGCCGGCGTGATCGGCTTCGCCGCGGTCCGAACCACCGTAGAAGAACCGGATGCCGTCCGACCAGAGGAGCTGAGCATGCTCTACGTGCTCGAGTGCGCGCACGGAAGCGGCACAGGACAAGCGCTACTGGATGCGGTGCTCGGTCAACGTCCAGCGTCGCTGTGGGTCGCGGCTGACAACCCGCGCGCCCACTCGTTCTACCGACGAAACGGCTTCGCTGCCGACGGCGGTACCTCGAGCTTCGGTCCGATCGGAACGACGGTCCGACTCATCCGCTGAAGGATGGCCTGTCGGACAGAATCTGGCCGGTCCTGAAGGCCGATTGTGAGTGCGCCGTAGTGCACGACGCGGAGGTGCAACACGGCGAGGGGTTCGCGACACTTCTGGTTATGGGAGTAAAGAGCACGGACGATTCGCTGTGGCAGCGGAGTCTCAACGGTGACAGCGACGCCTTCGGGTCGCTGTTCATCGAACATCGTGACCGTGTCTACCGCCATGCCTACCGATTGACGAGTGCCGTTCAAGATGCGGAAGATGTCACCGCGACGGCGTTCCTCGAGCTCTGGCGTCGCCGGGAGTCGGTCCGAACCGTCAATGGGTCGGTCCTCGCCTGGCTTCTCGTGACGGCGACGAACACCGCTCGTAACGTCACCCGGAAAACCGCGCGCCATGACCAGCTCCTTCGCACGCTCCCGCGAACTGAACCAGCGCCGGGTGCCGATCGGCAGCACGAGGACGCCAGCCTCGTCGCCTCACTGGATCCGGCCTTGCTCGCGGAAATGCGCAACCTGCCTCCCCGCGACCTCACGCTGCTCACGCTCGTGACGTACGAGGGACTGACCGTGGCCGAGGCCGCAACAGAGCTCGGGCTCACTGAGACCGGCGCCCGAACGCGGCTGCATCGCGCGCGCGTCCGCCTCAGACGCCATCCGAGTCTCAACCCCACGCTCACCGCTGCTGCTGCCAGCAACATGGAAGGGACTACCCCGTGACTCCCACGCTCGACCCGGTTTTCGCCGATGCGGTGGAAGCTGCCCTCCGCAACGAGGTAGATGCGGCCCGCGGGGTGCCTCGCCCGTGGTGGCGACGGCATCGCAAGCTCGCGATGGCACTTCCCCTTGCCGCTCTGGCTCTCGGCGGGGCATCCGCGGCCACAGCGGCCGTCCTCGGCGCACCGGGGAGTGTCGTCATCACGACGCACGGCACACCGATCATCGAAACGCATGCGGGGCCAGCAACGATCACCCTTGACTCCTTACCCCGGGGGGCTTCAACTCTGGATGTGGAGATTGGTTGCCTCAGCCGAGGCACGGTCACCGTAGTGGGGCTGACGACCATCACCTGCGACCAATCGCTCGTCGCTGCTGCCCGCACGCACGGGGCTACCGAAGGCGGCAACATGGCGGGCGGCCGGAAGCACCTCGACGTGATCGCGACACCGGGCACACAGTGGGAGATCAGGATCGCCGCCACCGACGAGAACACGGTCCCGTGGGCGACGAACTCCCATGGCCAGACCTACGGCCTCCCCAACGAGCACGGCAGGCCAGACCTCATCGCGACAACCGGTACCGACCCTCAAGGTAATTCGATCACCGGCTACACGCGTCGTGGAGACACACCGCAAGCAGCCCCCTCGCCATCCGCGGGAGCTCCGTCACCCTCGTCAACGACGTCAGACATTCCCCTGTACGCCGTAGACGGGACGACACGGATTGGAACAGCCCACACAGCCGGGTAGAGCTAGTACCCAATAGGCGATTCTTCGCCCAATGACGAGTCTGCTCACTTAACTGGTTCGGCGTTTGGTAGCACCAGTCATTCGACGAGGTCTTCCCAGACAAACGTGGTCGTCTGACCTGTCTCCCAATCACGGCGGATAATCGCGTAGGCGACTGCTGCAAGCGGCTCCGCCCCTTCCACCGGCCACCCCTCGCGGTAGTGTGCCTCCTTCACCCAGCCTTCCCGAAGGAACGTCTTCCGCATTGGAACATTGTCCTCACGCGTCTGACCCTCAAACCTGCGCACGTCCGGCATCGTAGAGAAGACATAATCCGCAGCGGCCCGAAGTGTCAGAGCCGCAAGGCCTCGACCGCGGAAGGCCCCGTCCAAACGCAAGTCGAAGATCGGAACGGGCTCGGTGAGGTCTTCGAGGCGAAGGAATCCAATCCGGCCGAGCTCTGCGTGGTCGACCCAGAACGAGTCGTTGTCCTCGTCACGGTACTTCCCATCAGCGATCGCCTTCTCGACGGCCTCCCGCGTCAAGCGGGACAGAACATGAAACGGGAACTCGTTACTCGTCATGAAATCTACGAGCGCCTCACGGTCGGTGACGAACGGATCGAGGCGAGTAAGAGCAATAGACATGTCTTCACCGTAGAGGCCGCGCCCGCGGCCCGCAGTTCGTGCCAACGCTCCCTGACAACCCGGTGCCGAGTCCGCTGACACGGGCGTCCGCTCCTAACGCATCCGGCACTTCCGGGCTACCTGAGAGAAACGGCAGTGACGTGACCTCCAGCGGATCCTCGAAAACGACGCCGACGGCGGTCGACGAAGACGATTACAGCAGCGACTAAAGCGGCCAGGACAGCTCCCACCGTGTTCATGAACCAGTCGTTCGTGTCGCACGCCCTTCCCAGGTTAGGCAGCAGCGACTGGATCAGCTCCAGTACCGCGGAGAAAGCCGACGCTGCCAACACAACCCTCGCGGGTCGCTTCATCAGGACTGCTAAAAAAAGAGTCGATGGAAATAAGAGTGCGACGTTGGCGAGAGTATCGATTCCCTGGAAGGGGATCGATAACTGAACCGTGCAGAAGGTCCCGTTACCACCGTCTCCCGACGGCGTCATCGTCAGGGCCAAGACCCCCGCAAGACTGATCACCGAAAGCGCCACGAGAGCCCGCCGCGCCTGGAAGCGATGGCCAAGCCAACCAAAAACTGACAGAAGGGCCAGAGCAAGCCAGAAAAGCACACGAACCGCTGACGCATGGTTGACGAGAAATGTGGTTATCACTGAAGAATCTTCGCATCGTCGAGCCTCCCAAAAGAGGCACCCAGCTAGTGACTCCATCCCATAAGCGAGGGGCTGCCGGACAACTTTTTCACTCCGTATCCACACCGCGAATGACGAGAGCTCGGTGAGCAAAATCGTCGTTTCCCGTCCGATGCGCTCGCTTTGATGTTTGTGCACCGCACCGCGCGTCGCAGGAAGCGGTGAATAAGTTCGAGCCGATCTGTCAACTCGCGATTAGAGCGATGACCAGCGACACAAACACAAGACACGACGTCAACACGGTTGCAACGATCGTCGTCGTACGTGACCGGTCCGGCGCACGCGTGCGCCACCAGGCCGTCACTGTGCAAGCCACTGCAACCACGGCCAACGGTACGACGACATAGAAGCCACCGATCCGGGTGATCTCCCTGAACAGGTGCCCGTGACCGGCCTCCCCCTGGCTGGCGGCATACATGAGCCCGCTGCCCAGCAGCGCGGCCACCCCCAGCACCGCGCCGATCAATGCTGCCGTGAGCCCCGTCGCGGCGACGACGATGCCTGATACTGCCCATGCAGAGCCGCGGCGTCGAGTCGACAAAGCCGACTGCTCACCCCATGCCGGGACCCGGCTCTTGTTCCCCCACGCCTGCATGACGCAACACTGCCATACCTCGAGCTCCCGACGGATAGGTTCCTGTCAGGGCCACCCGACGCCAAACTTTAGCGGTGCAGGGGATGCCAATGTAAAGACCGAGTATCCCTGGCGCGTGTGGCTGGGTTACTTGCGCACTCGCGCTCGCGGAGACGAGCCAGACCCACGATAGCGACGCGTGTTTCCCGCCAGTTCGTTGTCAAATAAGGCGGCTACTGAGAAAGCTCGCGATCCAAGCGATCGAGGAGCGCTTCGAGAGAGACTTCGAATTCTTCGTCACTCCGGTCTTCACTCAGCAGCTCACGGAGGCGCTGGACTTCTGGTGCGACGTCGAGCGAGACATTCCCGTCGCCTTCCGGGATTGCAGCACCTCCCTCATCCAAGGGCTCTTCCGCGGGCCCAGCCTCAGCTCCTTTGACTACAGACTGCAAAAGGAGCTGGCCGAGGAGAAAGCTGCTGAACGCCCTATAGGCATCGACGGCTTGGGCGTCGGTGAAGCCGTTTTCAATCAAGGCCGAGAGAAACGTGTTGACCACTTTCACGCTCCGGAGGGGTGGCCGGAGCCACGGTGCCGCTGGGTGACGGGTTGCAACGAGTGGGAACGCCTTGGGATGCTCCGTCGCGATGCGACGCACCGCGTGAGCAACTGTTTGAAGGAACGCCTGCCAATGATCTCCTTCAGCCTCATCGAGCTGAGACGTGAGGTCGCTCATCAGCGAGGCGACGATCCCTTCGAGCAGATCTTCCTTGCCATGAACGTACCGGTAGAGGGACATCGCTTCGACGCCGAGCTCCTGCGCGAGAGACCGCATCGATAGCCCTTGCACACCCAGACGGTCAACCTGCCCGAGTGCGGTATCGACAATCAGGTCGCGACTGAGTTTCGCGGAGGCCGCGGCGATCCCGTTGGGCTTCTTCGAATTGTTCACGGCTAGTTCCCTCAGCAGATCTGCGGATTTTCGCTGACAACAGGGCTGGAGCCGCGGTCGCACCCGACCGCACAACACTAACTCGACTTACACTGTAAGGTCGCGGAAGGCTTACACCGTAAGTCCGCGACGGCCTCCCTCTACGAGGAGACCGGCACAGCGAAAGGAACAGTTCCGTGACTTACTGCAAGGGCGGCCTCTGGAGGGCCCTCGCCGGCAAGTGCTTAGAAGACGTATGTGGTGTTCGTGCCTCGAGGAGTCTGTTCGCCACCACAGTCGAGGATCTCTGAGATGCCCGTCACTGAGACACACTTCCTCCTGGAAGACGTCGATGACCCCGTCCTCGCCCGCCGAGCCGGCGATGGTGACGTACGCGCCTTCGCAACGCTCGTCCGCCGACACGAACCAGTCGTCAGGGTGTATGCCCGCCGCATTCTCGGATCCTCAACTGACGTCGACGACGTCGCCCAAGAAACGTTTCTCACCGCGTGGCAGCAGTTGCCGGGCCTGCAAGAAACGTCTCGGATCCGCGGCTGGCTTCTCACCATCGCGTCGCGGAAGGCCATAGATCGGGTTCGAGCGAGACGCGATCATGCAGCCATCGACGACCATGACCAGCTGACCCGCCCGGAGGACGGCCCGGAATCTTCCGCCGAATCGGCAGGTCGGCAACAGGCCATCGGTGTGGCTCTCGCCACCCTGCCGGCGGAGCAGAGACAGTGCTGGGTGCTCAAGGAGTTGGGTGGCTACAGTTACGACGACATTGCCACGGAGATGGGTCTGCCTCTGAGCACGGTGCGGGGACTGCTTTCTCGGGCCCGCAAAAATATGATTCGCGAAATGGAGGCCTGGCGATGAACACCATCCCCGACCCGGCCCCAGACGCCCCCGTAAAGCACCTCCTCGAAGGCGATGTCCCGGCCTCCGCTGCTCTCACCCTCGAACCCGAGGATCTCGACGGATACACCATTGACGACCTCGCTGACTACCTCGAGGCGGGCATGACCCCCCAGGACCCGGTGATCGACACGTCGCCCTCCTGCCAAATTGCCCTCGCCGCCCTCATCCGTCTTAAGTCACTCACTGCCACCTATCTCATGGATGAGGCGGCGCTCGAGGAGCCGCGAAAAGACTCGTGGCTTGTGGCCCTCCTCCAAAACATCTCCATGGACTCTCGCACTGGGCGGCAAATCCCCTATCGCAGTGTCACTCGCCAGACAGAACTCGTGATCACAGAGGGCGCCGTCCGTGGACTGATCCGCGCCGGGGGCGACATGGTGCATGGGATTCTCGTCGGACGAAGTGCCCTCGTGGGCGACGTCACCGTGATCGACGAGCCGATCGCCGTCGAAGTCGACGCGACCATCGTGTGGCGGAACAGCATCCCCGACGCCGCCGAGCGACTCCGGGACGCCATTCAAGACACGTTGGCACGAAACACCGACCTGACCATCCGGGCGATCACAGTGACGATCAGCGACGTGCATACTGCCCCCGAGGGCAACGGATAATGGCCACGACCGAGATCGACCTCGCTGCAACGTTGACCACCCTGGTGGAATCGACACCCGGTGTCACCGGCCTGTATCTGCCCACCCGCGTCATCCCGGGCAGAGACACGGGGCGTCGCGTTCTCACCGGCCTCCACCTTCCCGTACCCGCGGCTCACGTCGTTGTCGATGAGGCACGACAGGCGGTCTCTGCGTCCATTGGAATCGATATGTCTGCGCCGGCGTCAGCTATCGGCGAAGCCGTTTGCGCCCGGATTCGAAGGCAACTCGCGCTCACAGGCCACGACATGAGCATCAAGGTCACCATCGCCTACACCACTGGCTAACGTCCAATCCGACCGGGCCGCAGAAAAATGTTGAAGCAACTGTGTGACGAATAGCCATCTCGTCTCGTTTCCTTAGTAGCTGCCCCTCATTCGAGGGCCACCACGTACTCGGGGCAGTGGCATTTTCAGGACGCCGACACGGCGTCGCGAACATCACAGACTTCAGGAGACCGTCATGTCGAACACCACCCCCACCCCCAACGCCGTAATTCCCCCGACCGCGTCGAAAGCCGTCTCCACGTCGAGCACCATCGAGTCCGGCACGACCAACATCAACGACGCCGTCGTCTCCAAGGTCGCTGGCATTGCAGCCCGCGAGGTCCGCGGCGTCCACGCACTCGGCGGCGGTGCCGGGCGTGCCATCGGTGCACTCCGGGACCGTGTTGGACAGACCAACCTCGCCCAGGGCATCAGCGTCGAGGTCGGCGAGACGCAGGTCGCCGTCGATGTGACCCTGACCGCTGAGTACCCCGTCGCCCTCCAGGATCTGGCCGACAACGTCCGCAACGCGGTCGCCGACGCGGTCGAGAACATCGTCGGCATGGAGGTCGCCGAGATCAACGTGACTATCGCCGACGTCTTTGTCCCCTCGGACGATGACGACGACGAGTCCGACAGCCGCGTCAAGTGACCCCCACCGTCAGTGGGATCGCCATCGCCGCCGCTCTCGTCCTCACCTGGATGACCCTCGGCTTCGGCGCGTTCATCCTTCTTGTTCTCGCGATGGCCGTCGGCGCGATTATCGGTCGCATTGTGGCCGGAGACATCGAGTTCTCGGCACTTTTGGACGTCTTCAGGGGAAAGCGCTCTTCCTCATGACGATGACCGAAACGATCCGCACCACCGGTCAAAACGAGTGGGCGAAACCGCCGGGGCGCACCAAGATCGCACCCCGTGCATTGGACCGGGTCGTTTCGGCCGTCACTGCCGACGCCCTCGGCGTCGAATCGCACAAGGTATCGGTCAACCTCGACGACGACGACGGGTGCCTCTCTCTCACCGTGTCGACTCCCATCCGGGTCCCTTCGCTCCTCCAGATCGAGGACGAACCCGGCGTCGTCGACCAGCAGGGCGGGCCGCTCCTCGGCCGTGCCAAGACGGCCCAGGAACAGATCCGCACCCGTGTGCAGGATCTAACCGGTAGCCAGGTCACTCGAGTAATCATCAAAATCACCGGGGTCACTATTCAGGTAAATAGGCGCGTCCGATGAGTACGAAATCCACGTATTCGCGCATCGCGCGCCGGGAAACCCACTCGCCCCGGGCGGTCCTCGCGATCCTCCTGGCCGTGATCCTGATCCTCGTGGCCGTCTCGGCGATGATCGAGATCATCCTCTCAATCTCAGACCAGAAGCCGCTACTCGTCACACCCGGCAACGCAGCCAACGCGCTCGTCAGGGCGAACACGCTTCCCCTCTGGATCCTTGTCACAGCGGGCATCGTCCTCGCCCTCATCGGGTTGTGGCTGATCATCGTGTCGTTCGCCTCCGGACGGCGACCGCGACACCTGATTCAGACGGACCGAGCGGTGACGGTGATCGATAACGAGGTCATCGCGTCCGCTCTCGCGCGCCATGCGTCGTATGCGGCGAACACGGACCCGGACAACACTCGGGTCAGCGTCACCCACCACCATGCTGTCGTCGAGATGACCCCGATCACCGGACGGACCGTCGACGAGGGCCGAATCAAGGACGCCGTCGACGCACAGCTCGCCACATACGACGTCACCCCGAAGCTCACCTCAAAGATCGAAATTCGGAAGACCGGGAAGGTCGGCGCATGAACACAACCAACCGCGGCGCCAACCGGCTTCTCCTCTTCATCGTCGGCCTCGTCGTTCTGATCCTGGCTGCCACGGCGGTCCTTCTCGGTCTTCTGCCGAGCTTCGCCTCATCGTGGAAGTCGACGGCACCTGCCGTGTCGAAGAATGTCTCCACCATTTTCTCGGCCGTGCCCCTTTTCTCGACCGGGTCGAGCTGGCTCGACCTCGCCGTGGTTGCAGTCCTGCTGATTATCGTGATTCTTCTGGTGCGTTTCATCGTCAGGCAGGGCAACGGCCACACGACCGAGCTGTTCCACGACGTCACCACCGAACACGGGTCCACGATCATCAAAGCCGGCGTCGCCAAGGAAGTACTCCAAGAGGCTCTGAAACGGCGAGACGACCTGGTGTCGTCCTCGGTCAGCTCCTTTGATGTCAAGGGCACGAACGTACTAAAGATCAGTGCGACGGCTCGCCGAGGCGTCTCGCCCAAGGTCATCTCAGACACCATCCAGTCGAACCTCAAAGCCCTCGACCAACTGCTCGGATTCGAAGTGCCTGCACTAATTCAGATTTCGGGTGGTTTTCGCGCCCGCACCGCCAAAAAGACCCGCCTCCAGTAGAAGACGAGAACCGGATGATCCGCCTCCTGAAGTACCTCCCCGTCGTTGTCTCGATCGTGGGCATCCTCCGGAACAGCCGAAAAGGCGCCGCCGGCCAAACCGGTAAGACCCGTAATGGACGCCGGTCCACGTTCCGGAAGTAGCTCGACGGCATCAACTGCCTCCGACGGGAGGAGCATCGCCGGCAGCACGGCGATTCATTGCCAGCCACAGGGGTCTTTTCTAGCCCTTTATCGCCCGAACGGTGTCGCTAAAAGAGACCCCTCGGCGTGCCTGCACCACATCACACCCGACACCACCTCGACCGGACGGAACTCCTAGGTTCTGTCCACAATCCGCAAAGGAACGATCATCGTGATCAGCACCGACGAAATCAACACCCTGCTCTCCGGCAACGGCAACGTCGTCTCCCAGGACGGCAAGAAGATCGGCAGCATCGGCCAGATCTTCACCGACGACCGCACCGGTGAACCCGAGTGGGTCACCGCCTCCACCGGCCTCTTCGGCTCCGGCGAATCCTTCGTCCCCCTCAGCCAGGCGACCGTGACCGGCAACGACGTCCAGGTCCCCTACACCAAGGACCAGGTCAAGGATGCCCCGCACTCCGACGACAAAGACGGCTACCTGACCGTCGAGCAGGAGTCCGCTCTCTACGCCCACTACGGCCTCGAGGACACCACCACCGATCAGGCCGACCTCTACGGCAACCCTCCCGTCTACGACCAGGACGCCCCTACCGGCCCCGCTGTGACAGGCGAGTACGCAGAAACCGAAACGGGACGCCCTACCGAAGGTCACGACACGTCGGGCGCGAACACGGACGATGCGATGACGCGTTCCGAGGAGCAGCTCCACGTCGGCACTCGCCAGACCGAAGCCGGCAAGGCGCGACTTCGCAAGTACATCGTCACCGAGCAAGAGACCCGCACCGTCCCCGTCTCTCACGACGAGGTGACCATCACCCGCGAGCCCATCACCGAGGCCAACCGCGGCGACGCACTCTCCGGTGGGGACCTCACGGAGGAAGAACACGAGGTCGTCCTCCACGAAGACAAGGTCGTCGTCGACAAGGAAGCCGTCCCCGTCGAGCGAATCAAGCTCGGTACCGAAGAAGTCACTGAGCAGCAGACAGTCACCGAGGACGTCCGCAAAGAACAGATCGAGTTCGAGGACGACACCCACACGACCGGCGACGTCAACACCGACCGCGCGTAAGCGCGAACAGGACAAGGTCACAGCATGAGCAGCAGCATCGGCGGCCCCGGGGCCGAAGACAACCGAACCCGCGGCAACGACGGGCAAAAGGACAGCGAGCACGGCGTGGACGACAGCGGCCGGGCCGGGCTCGCGACCGACCGCCAGTCGGTCGTGGCGAGGGAGAAGGCTGAGTTCGGCGGAATGAAGTTCGGAAGTGCTTTCTTCGGCTGGTTGACGGCCACGGGGCTCGCCGTGCTGCTGCTCGGGATCCTTTCCGGCATTGGAGTCGGCGTCGCCGCGACCAACGGCGACGCCAAGAACGCCGCCGAAGACAACGCGGCAACCACGACGATCGTGAGCGCGATCGTGCTCCTCGTCGTCGTGATCATCGCCTACTTCGCCGGCGGCTACGTCGCAGGTCGGATGGCTCGCTTCAACGGTATTCGTCAGGGCGTCGCCGTCTGGCTGTGGGCGGTCATCGTCACCGTGATCCTCGCGATCATCGGCCTCATCGCCGGTAGCCAGTTCGACGTCCTGTCAAAACTCGGAACAATCCCCTCCGGAAGCATCGACGGAAATACGACCGCCGGCGGCATCATCAGCCTGGTTCTCGTCGTGATCCTCGCCCTTGTCGGGGCTATCCTCGGTGGGCTCACTGGGATGCGGTACCACCGCAAGGTCGACAAAGTGGGTCTCGGCCTGTAACTCGGCCGAGCCACGAAACCGGTGCGGGCGGCGTCCCCTAACCGCCGCCCGCACCACCCTCCCCTCTCCGACCGACGTCCACCGACCCGACCACCGGCTTCCCGTCGATCATGACCGAAAGAGTCACTCGATGACCGACGCACAGTCCGTCCCCGATCTGCCGGGTGTCGATGACGACTCGGGTGTTCATCTCACCCGCCTCGAGGAACGCCTC
Organism: Frondihabitans sp. VKM Ac-2883; assembly: GCF_015350875.1. Classification (NCBI taxonomy): domain Bacteria; kingdom Bacillati; phylum Actinomycetota; class Actinomycetes; order Micrococcales; family Microbacteriaceae; genus Frondihabitans; species Frondihabitans sp. VKM Ac-2883. Next base: position 87,371 of record NZ_JADKSF010000002.1, read on the forward strand.
AGCGTCAGCACCCTTTCGGTTCCGAAAGAACGGGTGCGGGTGAAGAAGGTCATCGTCACGGAGGAGAGAACGGTCACCGTGACCGTTCGCCGCGAGGAACTCCGCATCACTCGAGAGCCTCTAGGCGAGAACGGATACCAGGAACTGCCGAATAGCAGGGCGGAAAGTCACGACCTGGACATCGTGTTACACGAGGAACAGATCTTCATTGCGACCGAGGTCGTCCCGGTAGAACGCGTCCGGATCCGCGTGAACACTCTCGTGGACGATGTCCGGGTGACAGGGGACGTCCTCAAGGAGCGTGTAGACCTCATCACCAGTTCCTCGCGCGAACCGTGGTCGGTCGACGGTGCTCACAACTCTTGACGTCTCCCCGGTTCACTGCTCCACCGAACAAAGGCATCCATGTCTCCCTTGTCTCGTCGGTCTCGGCGCTCTCTTTTTCCGTCGTTCGTCCGCGCCCTCGACGAGATCGTGGGACACCGCGTGTACAACACCCATGTGCCCTCCCGGGTGAATAACGGCCTCTTCGCCTTGTCCAGCAGCGCGGACAAGACCGCGTTCTGGGCTGCGGTCATCCTCGGAGTCGCCCTCACTGGAGCAAAAGGCAGAGTGGCAGCCCGCCGGGGCGCTCTTACCCTCGTCGTGTCCACAACGCTGGCAAACCTCGTCGCGAAAACATTCATCCGCGCTCCCCGACCCCGACTGCGCGGCCTCACACATCGGCATCTCAACCACACTCCGACGAGCCCCTCGTTCCCGTCCGGGCACACCGCCACGGCGGCCGCTCTCGCCACTGGAGTGTGGGTTGCCGACCCCACTCGTGGGATCGCCATCACCGCCCTCGCATTAGCAGTCGGATATTCGCGACTGCACATCGGGGCGCATTGGTTCTCGGACGTGGCCACCGGAAACCTCGTCGGCCTCCTTATCGGCCTCCTCGGCGGACAGATTGTGCCTCCGAACAAATAAGACGGGCAGAACTATCAGCCCCTCGCACGCGGCGACAATCGGGGCCATCGTTTGCCTTCGTCAACCGGACGAGCCTGACATGAGCGGTGTCGCAACCGCCCACCGACTCGGTAGTTAGCGCTCGGCGCCGGGGCGGTACTGCACCGAACGGCGCTTGCCTCGGGCGCGCACCGCCAGGACGACGAGGGTCACGAAGAGCGCGACGAGGGCGATGGCCATGAGACCCGCCACGATGGCGAGGAAGACTGCGAAGACCGACATGGTCGGAGTTTATCGCAGCCTGTGAAGAGCCCATGCGGGCCGGCAGTCAAACGACCGACCGCTCACGCCGCGAGGTAGGCCTTGGCGTGGCCGAAGAGGCGCCGGAACCACGGGCCGCGCGCGGCGACGAGGCGAGCGGCGGTGCGGCGGTCGATGCGCGCGAGACCCCGGGCCAGGTCGTGGAGGTTGTTGCGCCGCGTGCCGTCCCAGTTGGCATAGAGATACGGGCCGCCGAGAGCGGGGATCGATCGAACGCGGGTGCGCGCGTAGGAGTCGGGGCCGGCGAAATAGTGCGCTTCACCTCGGGCGATCTGATCGGAGGCCGCCTCGGCGTCGATGACGCCGTCCGGTGTCACGAGGGCGGCAATGGCTCCCGAGTGATCGCGGACGACGAATTCGATGGTGAGGTCGTGCATACAGCCCTTCCGGCTCAGAACAGGGTGCGCGAAAGTCGCACAAAAGAGAGTGATCGAGGGAAGAGCGGTACGGGTCGAGCACTGAGGGCGTCTCGGCCGGAACCCTCGGTGCTTCCAGTGAGAAGTCTACGAGCCGCACCCGGGATTCTCCAGACCCCCGAAGAAGCAGTCAGGCGTTCTTTCCCGTAGCCTTCCGCCACCAGGTCGGTGCTCCAGCGGCGATGATGAGACTCGCGCCGGCCGGGTCGTCGAGGTCACCGGAGTGGAGCCACACCTCGATCGCGCCCACCGTGCCAGAGGCGGCGTAGGAGGCGATCATCGCCCGGGAGAGGTCGTCCATTTCGTCCTCGGGAAGGGGGGCGATCTCAGGGTAGAGGCGCAGCGCGACCTCGATGTTCTCCTGCAGAAAAGACGTGAGCGCCCGACGCACGGGAGCGGCACTCGATCCGCCGAGGGCTGCCTGATAGACGGATCCGAGTTCGGCGATGTGGCGGAGAAGAGCCAGCTCGGCGCTCGCCAACACGTCGACCAGTTCGGAGGGTGTCGGATACTCCTCGCCGACATGGCCCGCGAGGTAGTCGAGCAGGCGTTCCGCGAGTGCCATCGTCAACAGCTCCGAGACCGAGCCGGAATGCCGATAGAAGGTGTCACGGGTAACGCCGGCAGTCCGCGCAACCTCCGAGACGCTGACATCGTCGACCCGACCCGAGGCCGCAAGCTCGAGGACGGCCGCGAAAAGGCGGTCACGACTACGACGGGCTCGGGGATCCACGCTGACACCGTAGCCCTCCGACATCGGATGCCCCGCGACAAAGCACCGCAACCGGCAAGAGACACAGAGAAGCCGGCACGACAGAGAAGTCGAAGAGACAGAGAAGCCAAGAAGCGAGGCCGGCCGACCCGAACGGCCGGCCTCGCGACGGCACGGGTGCCATCTGCCCCACGATCCTGATCCTTACCGTGGGTGCGTCAAAAGTATCAAACAATTGTCAGCAAAACTACGCCGTCGACGGGTCGACCCCGCGAGCGCCCGACCAGCCGAGGATCAGCGCAGGCGCCTCGCCGAAGGCACGGGAGACGAGAGCAGCACGAAGGTGGCTTCGCCGACGTGCAGTACGCCATCGGCGAGGGGCTCGCACCGCATGCCACCCCTCCCCCGGAGGGCCGCGAACGCACCGGGTGCGAGCTCGTGGTCCATCCACGCGCACGGATTCGCGGGGCGACCAGCGCGGAAGGCGACCGGCCCGGATCCTGAGTCGAGGGTGAAGACGGCACCCCGCAATTGGTCGACAGCGACGCCGCGCAGCAGCACGTTGCGCCGGGTGGCGAGGGGATCGAGCGCGTCGAGGCCGAGTTCCCGGGCCGACTGGTCGAGAGCGTCCAGGTCGAACAACGTCACCGAGGCTGCCCGGTGCGCGGGCTTGCCGAAGTAGCGGTCGCCGACGATTCCGAGACCGCCGCGGATAGAAACCGAGGTACGCGACTCGCTTTCACCCGGGGCGAGGCCGAGCTCGGTCGCGGGCAGGGCACCGTCGCCGGGCCGGCCAGCATAACGGTGATGAGGTGACGCGAGCAGAGCCTCGATGGTGACCGGCGTCGGAATGCCGAGCACCGGGATCCTCGGCTCGGTCGTCTCGTGCGGCACGATCTCACGGTACGCGGGAATGGATCGCTCGGAGCACCGCTTGGGGTGAGCATGACTCAGACGCCTGATCGGCGCGGCTGGCTCGGAGTGCTGTCGGTAGCGCTCGGGTCGTTCGTGCTGGTGCTCTCCGAATTCCTTCCGATCGGGCTTCTGCCCGCGATCGCCGACGACCTCCACATCGGAATCGGCACCGCGGGCCTCGTCGTCGTGGCGACCGGGCTGACGGCGGCGGTCAGCTCGCCCGTCGTGACCGTGCTGACCTCGCGGGTCGACCGGCGCACCGTTCTCTGGTCCCTCACGGTCCTGCTGGTGATCGCCAACCTCGTCGGCGCCTTCGCCCCCACGTTCGGGCTGCTGATCGTCGCCCGCATGCTGCTGGGCATCGCCCTCGGCGGCTTCTGGGCCATCGGTGCGGGCATGGGCGCCCGACTCGTCGAAGCCCGGTCGGTGATCCAGGCCACCTCGATCATCACGGCCGGCATCTCGGTCGCCACCGTCGCCAGCCTCCCGCTCGGCGCGTTCGTCTCGAGCTTCGCCAGCTGGCGCGTCGCATTCCTGATCAGCGCCGCCCTCGCCACCCTGGCGCTGGTCGGCCAACTCGTGCTCCTGCCGTCGATTCCGGCGGTGCAGCGCGTTCGCTTCGCCACCCTCGGCGGCCTGCTGCGGGTGCCGCGCGCTCGGATTGGCCTGATCGCGACGGTCTTCGTGTTCCTCGCCCAGTTCGCCGCGTACACCTACGTCGCCCCTTACCTCGAGGATCTCGTCAAGGTCACCGCGGGCACAATCACGCTCGCCCTGCTCCTGTTCGGCGTCGCCGGAATCGCGGGCAACTTCGTCGCCGGGGCCACCCTGTCGCGCAACATGGTCGCGACGCTCACCGTCGGCAAGGTGCTTCTCGCCATGGCCATCGTGCTGCTGCCGATCCTCGCCTGGTCGGTGCCGGGCGTCTTCGTGCTGCTCGCCCTGTGGGGCTTCGTCTGGGGTGCGATGCCACTCGGCATGCAGACCTGGATGGCCACTGCCACCCCGGGCGGCTCCGAGGGCAGCCTCGCGCTTTTCGTCACGACGATCCAGCTGTCGATCGCTGCCGGATCGGTCCTCGGTGGCATCGCGGTGTCGTCGTCGGGCTACGGTCTCGACTTCACGATCGCGGCGGCGTTCGCCCTCGTCGGCGCTGTCGTTCTGCTGACACTCGGTCGAGGCGGCAGAACCGAGGATCCGGGCCCGGCCGACCCCGCAGCAGCGCCGCTCTCCGAGCCCAGGTCTGCCGAACCCGCCGTCGACGCCCTGCGCCCCCAGGCCCTGCCGGCCAGGCCCTGCCGCTCGAGCCGTTCCGCTGGGGCCCTGACGCCTACGCCTCGGACGGCCCGTACAGCTCGTCCGGGGTGGGCGGGTTCGCGCCCGCCCTCGACACCGTGATCTGCGCGCTCACGAGGGCCGTGCCGACGATTGCCTCGAGCCCCTCCTGCGCGAGACCGCCGGAGCGCACCGTGTCGACCAGGTCGTTCGACAGGATGCCGAACAGCAGGCCCGACATGAACGCGTCGCCGGCGCCGATCGTGTCGACGACGTCGACGGGCGGTGCGGCGACCGCGATCCGGGCATTCGGCGAGGCCGCGATGCAACCCTCGCCGCCGCAGGTGATCGCGACGAGCCCGGCACCGAGGCCGAGATAGCGGTCGAGCACCTCATCGAGCGTTGCGCCGGGGTGCAGCCAGGCGGCGTCTTCGTCGCTCAGCTTGACGACGTGCGAGACCTCGGCGATGCGGTCGACGTCGAGCACTGCCGCGTCTCTGTCGGGCGTGACGCTGGGGCGCGCGTTCGGGTCGAAGGAGAGGAGCACCGAGTCGTGCGCCGCGGTGAAGAGCTCCGCGACCGCATCCGCCCCGGGGTGGAGCACGGTGGCGATGGAGCCCGTGTGAACGACGGCGACCCCGGTCGGGACGGAGAGGGACCCCGGGTTCCACGAGATGTCGAAGTCGTACTTCGCCGAACGGTCGGGCTGGATCCTTGCCTTTGCCGTGGACGTCGGCTCGTCGGTGACCGAGGCGGAATCGAGCTGCACACCCGCCGAGTCGAGGTGTCGGCGCAGGGCGTTTCCGCGCTCGTCACGCCCGAGCGAGGTGCGGAACGACGTCGGCACACCGAGTCGGGCGAGCCCGAAGGCGACGTTCATCGGGCTGCCGCCCGGGTGCTCGGCGGTCGAGTCGCCGTCGACGACGATGTCGATCAACGCCTCTCCGACGACGAAGACGGACGGGAGGGCTGTCGGGGCGGTACTCATGCCCTGCACTGTAGTCGGCCCGGGATGCACGGAGCCCCCGCGACGCAGGGTCGCGGGGGCTGATCGTCTCGAGACCGAACGCCTACTTGTAGACGTTGTCGGTCAGCATCTGCTGCGCCTTCGTCGCGAACTCGCCGCGGACGAGCACCTCGTAGCGGCCCGCCTCCATCGTCTTCACCGACGAGAAGTCGCGCTGGCCGCGAGTCATGGCGTGACCGACGAAGCCGAAGAGGGCACCCCAGAGGGCACCGACGACGACGGCAGTCAGGAGCGCCGGAATGATCTGCACTCCCGGCACGAAGACCGCGAACAGCAGGCCGAGGAAGAGGCCGAACCAGAGGCCGCTCAGACCGCCGCGACTCGCCGCCTTGCCCTTCGTCAGGCGACCGGAGACGTTCTCGACCGTGCGGATGTCGTGACCCACGATCGAGACGTTCTGCACCGGGAAGCCCTCGTCGCTGAGGTAGTCGACCGCGCGCTGGGCGTCTTCGTACTTCGTGAAGGTGGCGACCACCTGCGGATAGGCGCCACCGACGAAGGCTCCGACGCCGCCGGCGGATTCAGCTGCCGATCCGGTGGACTCGGCCTGGGGCTGCTGCGGGGGAACGACGGGCTGCGTTCCGGGGGCGGCGTATTCGCCGTACTGCGGAACGGCGGGACGCTCGGTGGGAGTGTCGTCGCTGGGGCCTCGTGCGGGCCCGGTGGGGGTGGGGTCGGTCATCGGGGTCTCCTTGCAGGGGTGTGAACCACCCACTCTGGCCCGAGACCCTGAAGTCTCTCCGACAGCTGCCGAGAAACGTGCCCCTATCACTGGCGCGGAGACCGCGAAGGGGGATTTCGCCGCGATCAGATCACGTGCGACAATCCACCACGATGAGCCAGAACGACGCCGCTTCGCGATCCGACGACGCGATGCAGCGGGCCGCCTACGGGGGCCACGAACCCGACGAGGCCATCGATCTCTACTCGGGCGGCTACAACGGATCCGGGTTCTACGCCGAACCGACAGAAGGGCCCTTCTCGTTCCGCTACACAGTCGTGGGCGACGACGAGATGACGCTCCGCACGTCGTCGTTCAGCGCCTCGATGCGGGGCACCATCGAACCCGAAGACGAATACGTGGTCTCGTGGATCACCACTGGCAGAGCGGTCATGGACATCGGCGGCGACGAGGTAAAGATGTCGACCGGACGGCCGGCGATGTTTCCGACCGGCAAGCGCTACGCCTTCCACTTCAGCGACGTCAGACAGAATCTCATCCACTTCGACGCGGGCTACCTCGAACGACTCGCCGCCGAGCGGACGGGTGGAGAACAGCAGAAACTGCATTTCGACCACACGGCCCAGCTCGATCCCGGCGCACTGAAGCGGTGGCACGACGTCGTCTCGTCGGTGGCGCAGACGATGCTCGGCAGCGAGCCCGACCCTCTGCTGCGTGCCGAGGCCAAGCGATTGGCGGCTTCGGCGCTTCTCGACACGTTCCCGCACCAGGGGCCACGGGTAGCTGCCATCGCCCTGCCACCGGGTAACGCGCGCCTCGCCACGGCACTCGAATACATCCACCACCACGCCGCCAAGGCCATCACCACGTCGTCGATCGCCCAGGCGGCGGGCCTCAGCCTGCGCGGGCTCCAGCACGCCTTCAATCACCAGCTCGGCACCACACCCACCGACTACCTGCGCGGGGTCAGGCTCGATCTCGTCCGCGCCGAGTTGCTTGCCGCCTCGCCGAGCGACGCGACGGTGGGCGCAATCGCCCACCGGTGGGGCTTCGCGCACTCCGGCCGCTTCTCGTCGGCCTACGTGCAGCGGTTCGCGGAGTACCCGGCCGTGACGCTTCGGCGCTGACCGCCCCGAGGTCGGGGGCGCGGGTGGGCGCGGGTTCGCTTGGCCAAAACCCGCCGAGTCGGCATAAACCCTCACGGCCGGCCAAAACTCGCAGCCTAGGTCGCGTGCCCACGCCGACGAAGCGGGTCTGTGCCGATCATGCGGGTCTGTGCCGATCATGCGGGTCTGCGATCGCCGCGGTTACACGAGGACCAGCACCACTACCCCCACCGCGACTCCCGGTCGGCAGGCGACACCTCGGCCACCCTGCCGTACCCATCGCGAGCGGCGGCGACGATGGTGACAAGGCCGGCGAGGATCCCGAGCCCGGCAAACACGAAGATGGCGAGAGTCTCGCAGTCCAATTGATTCATGATGCGATCCAATCGCGAATCGTGCCACCGCGCCAAGGTCCAATACGTCTAAGGTGGCACCATGCTGATAGGAACGACCGCCCTGACCGGACTCCTCGGCGAGTGGCGGGTGGGCGGCCACGCGCACGCAAACCTGGCCGCGAAGCTCGAGGTTCTCCTCCTCGACGGGCGAGTCGCGTCGGGTACCCGCCTGCCCGCCGAGCGGGAGATGGCGAAGGCGTTGGGGGTCAGCCGCACCACGATCGTGTCGGCCTACCGCGTGCTCCGAGAGAAGAGCATCCTGCGAAGCATTCAGGGCTCGGGTAGCGTGCTTGAACTCCCCTCGGTGCCGCGACGTCGTGACCCGGCACCGCTCGACCTCGACCTCAGCAAAGCTGTGCCCCGTGCCTGGCACGAGCTGCCCGACCTCTCGGCGCGAGCACTGCAGCGTCTCCCGCACCACCTCAGCCACGCCGGAATCGACTTCTTCGGGCTGCCCGACCTCCGTGTCGCGATCGCCCGTCGCTACACCGAGCGCGGGGCGCCGACCTCCCCCGAGAACATCCTCGTGACACTGGGCGCCCAACACGCCATCGCTCTCGTCGCCCGCACGCTCCTCGGCCGCGGCGATCGAGTGGTCGTCGAGTCGCCGAGCTACCCGCACGCGCTCGACGCCTTCCTCGCAGCGGGGGCGCGCCTGATCGCGAGCCCGCTCGACAGCCGAGCCGAAGCATCGCTCGAGAACGGCGCCTCGACCTACGACACCGACCAACTGGTCGACACCCTGCGCGGCGCACGACCCGCTCTCGCCTACCTGATGCCCGACTTCCAGAACCCGACGGGCGCCTCACTCGACGACGACGAGCGCCTCCGCATCCTGCGCGCAGCAGCCCAGACCGGCACACCGCTGCTCATCGACGAGACGACCGCCGACCTCGACATCGACCGGCCGTTCGCCGCAACCCCGTTCGCCGCGGTTCCGCACCACGGCGCCACCGTGATCACCGTCGGGTCGCTCAGCAAGACCGTGTGGAGCGGGCTTCGCATCGGCTGGATCCGCGCCGATCGGCACCTGATCGAGCGGCTCGCGCTCGCGCGCCCGGCGGGTGACATGGGCAACGCCGTCATCGAGCAGCTGGTGGCTCAGGAGGCGATTGGCGACCTTCCTCGGATCCTCGAGTCTCGTCGCGACGAGCTCCGGCACGGCCGAGACCACGCCACGACGCTGCTGCGGTCGCTCGTGCCCGAGTGGCACGTGCCGGCGATCGACGGTGGTCTCGCGCTCTGGGTGCACCTCGGGGCACCGCTCAGCAGTGCGCTCGTGCAGGCCGGTCGGGCGCGTGGCGTGACCGTCACCGCGGGCTCGCGCTTCGGCATCGACGGTGCCTTCGAACGTCGGGTCAGGATCCCCATCACCGCCGACGAGACCACCATGACGGAGGGTCTCACCCGCCTCGCCGATGCCTGGACCGCCGTGCGATCAGGAGGCCACGCGGGCCGCAGCCTGAGTGATCCCGCGTTCGTCGCCTAGTCGAGGTGCGTACCGAGGCGGCTTAGTTCTTGCCCTTGCCCTTATCAGCGTTGCCCTTGTCGGGGTTGCCTTTGCCTGCGTTGCCAGTGTCGTTCGTTTTCTTGTCGGTGCCGGCCGCGCCGTCTTTGGAGTCGTTGGTCGCGGCGGGCTTCGGCTTGGCCACCACGCCGATCTCCGACTGGGGAGGCGCGGGGAACTGCGCCGCACCGGGATAGGCGGCATTGAGGTCGGCGATGATCGTCTTGTCCATCGTGAACTTGAGCCCGTAGCCGTACTGGCCGTTGATGTAGGTCTTGTAGAAGCCCGCGCTCCCCGAGATGTTGCCCACCCAGGTGGCCTGGGCGATCTTCGAGGTCGACGTGACGAGCCAGTTCTGCACGGCGCCGTCGGTGGTGCCGGTCTTGGCGATGATCGGAACGCCGTCGCCCGGGTTGGCGCTGGCCGCCGTTCCGCCCGGCTTGAGAACTGTCTGCAGGGCGTACGCCACGCCATCGGCCACGTCTGTTGACATGCCCTGCGTGCACTTCGTCGCCGTCGGGGGGATGCTCTTGCCGTCGGCGGCCTCGATGCGGGTGATCGAGACCGGGGTGCAGACCACGCCGTGGTTGGCGATGCCGGCGTAGGCCGTGGCCATCGTCAGCGGGGCGATGTAGTTGGTGCCCAGGATCATCGACGGCGGCGAGGTGAACGGGTTGGCGTCGGGGTCGGCCGCGTGGATGCCCATGTTGAAGGCGGTCTTCTGGATGTTGCAGAGGTCGAGCTTGCGACCCATCGCGGCGTAGGCGGTGTTGATCGACTCCTCGGTGGCGAGAAGCACCGTCATTGAGGCGGGTGCCGCCTCGGCGTTTGCGACGTTCCAGACCTCGTTGCCGAGCCCGTAGCAGGAGTTCGTGAACTCCGAGAAGGGGAGAGCGTGCTCGGTCGTGTTGACCGACTCGTTCAGCGTGTGCCCGGCCTCCAGCCAGGCGGCCAGGGTGAACGCCTTGAACGACGAACCGGTCTGGAACCCCTGAGAGCCGCCCCGATTGTGGTCGGTGTTGTAGTTGACGCTGGTCGTGCCGGCCGACGCCGAGGCCGTTTCGTCGAACTTGGTGTTCTGCACCATGGTGACGATGCGGCCCGTACCGGGCTCGACCGCGACGTTCGAGGCACCCACGTTGAGCCCCGGCACACTGGCGGGCATCGACGCGCTGACCGCGGCCTGCGCCTTCGCCTGCAGGTCGAGGTTGAGCGTCGTGTAGACCTTGAGGCCACCTTCGGTGAGCTTCTCGATGCGCTCGGCGGAGGTCTTGCCGAACGCCTTGTCGTTAAGCATCGACAGCTCGACGTACTTGCAGAAGTAGCCGGCGTCGTACTTGACCGCAGTGGCGCAGCCGTTGGCCTGCGGGGTGATGTTCGGCCTAACCGCCGTGGCGATCGCCCTGTCGCGCTGGGCGACGGTGATCTTGCCCTCTTTCTGCATGCGCGTGAGCACGTAGTCGCGGCGGTCTTTGGTCTTGGCGTAGTGGTTCGCCGAGCCGTTGTCTTTGTTCGACGGGTGGTCGATGCGGAGGTTCGACGGGTTGTTGATGATCGCGGTGAGAGTCGCCGCCTGCACGAGGCTGAGGTTCTTCGCCGGAACGCCGAAGTAGTACTCGGCCGCGGCCTGGATGCCGTAGACGGTGCCGCCGAAGCCGACGATGTTGAGGTAGCTGCGGAGGATGTCGTGCTTCGAGTACCGCTTCTGCACGCCGATGGCGTACCGCATCTCGCGGAGCTTGCGGGCCGGCGTCGTCGCCGTGACCTCCTCGTAGCACTTGGTCGCTGCCGCGACGGCCTTCTTCGACGTGCCGTCGTTCTCCTGGGCGCATCGCTGCACGAGGACGTTCTTCACGTACTGCTGAGTGATCGACGAGCCACCCTGCACCGAGTGACCGATGCTCGTCGAGAGGGCTCCGCGAATCGTGCCCTGCAGGTCGATCGCTCCCTCTTCGAAGAACCGCGGGTCTTCGGTGGCGATGGCCGATCGGGCCACCCACGGCGACATCTCGGCGAGCGAGACGTCGGTGCGGTTCTGCACGTAGAACGTCGCTAGCTTGACGTTCTTGCCGTTCTTCTTCGCGTAGATCGACGACGATTGCGCGGGCTGCGTGATCTTGAGGAAGCTCGGCAACGCGTTGAACGTGTCGGCCGCGGTCACGACCCCCTCGCCGGCGACCGCGATGGACGGCACGACGAGCAGGGCGGCCAGGAGTCCGGCCACGGTGGAGAGGCCGACGAAGCCGAGGAGGGCGCCGACGACGCGGGGTGCAGATGATCGGGTCACGCCCTAACGGTAAACGGCTCACGCCCGGATAGCGAAGAGGGCACATGTATTCGTCGGGAAATAGTCCTCGAGAGGTAGCCGCTCGACGGATCAGCCGAGGTACGACATCACGTGCTTCACACGGGTGTAATCCTCGAAGCCGTACGACGAGAGATCCTTGCCGTAGCCGGAGTGCTTGAAGCCCCCGTGCGGCATCTCGGCAACGATGGGTATGTGCGTGTTGATCCATACGCAGCCGAAATCGAGCCGCTTGGAGCAGCGCATTGCGGTGGCGTGGTCGGTGGTCCAGACGCTCGACGCCAGGCCGTAGTGCACGTCGTTGGCATAGCGCAGCGCCTCTGCCTCGTCGGTGAACTTCTGCACGGTGACCACGGGGCCGAAGATCTCGTTCTGTACGGCCTCATCGCGCTGGGTGAGGCCCGAGACGACGGTCGCCTCGTGCAGGTAGCCGATCGAGCCGACGCGGGATCCTCCGGTCTCGATGACGGCCGTCTCGGGCAGACGCTCGAGGAACCCCTGCACCTGCTCGAGCTGCGCCCGGTTGTTGACCGGGCCGAAGAAAGCCGAAGGATCCGACGGCGCACCCACGCGGGCATGGTCACGCGCGCGCTCGGCCAGCGCCTTCACAAACTCGTCGTGGATGCCTGCCTGAACGAGCACTCTCGTCGCCGCCGTGCAGTCCTGGCCGGCGTTGAAGAACCCCGCCGCGACGATGCCCTCCACCGCCGCGGGAATGTCGGCGTCGTCGAACACGATCACCGGGGCCTTACCGCCGAGCTCGAGGTGCACCCGCTTGAGATCCTTGGACGCGGCTTCTGCAACGGCCATGCCCGCCCGCACAGAGCCGGTGATGGAGACGAGCTGCGGGATCCTGTGGTCGATCATCGCCGCGCCGGTCGACCGGTCGCCCGTGATGACGTTGAGCACACCCGGCGGCAGGAACTCGGCCGCGACCTCGGCGAGCAGAAGCGTCGAGAGCGGGGTGGTGTCGCTCGGCTTAAGCACCGTGGTGTTGCCCGCGGCGAGCGCGGGCGCGAACTTCCAGACCGCCATGTTGAGCGGGTAGTTCCAGGGCGTGACCTGGCCGACGACGCCGATCGGCTCGCGGCGGATGAACGACGTGTGGTCTTTCAGGTACTCGCCGGCACTCATACCCGACAAGTGGCGCGCCTCGCCCGCGAAGAACCGGATCTGGTCGACCGACATCAGGATCTCGTCGTCGACGAGAGTCGCGCGCGGCTTGCCGGTGTCGCGCGACTCGAGGTCGGCGAACTCCTCGGCGCGGGCCTCGATGGCGTCGGCGATCCGGAACAGCGCGAGCTGCCGCTCGGCGGGAGTCGTCTCGCCCCAGGTCTCGAATGCCCGCGCCGCCGCCTGGTAGGCGCGATCTACCGATTCAGGATCCGAGACGGGCGATGACCCGTAGACCTCTTCCGTCGCCGGGTCGATCAGGTCGAAGGTGGTCTCGCCGGTCGCCTCGACGTACTCGCCGTCGATGAAGTTCTGGAGCGGTGTCGTCATGCGCCGACAGTAGCGCCGGCGCTGGCTCGCGCTCGAACGACGTTTCGGCAGGGTCGCCGCCGGAATGCTGCGCCGGCCTGCGAGCTACTCGGCCGACGGCGGCCGACGCTGCTGCTTCGTCTCCGACCGCGCGCCCTTCGCCGCCAGCCGCCGGCGATCAGAGCCTCGGGTGCGTTTCGTCGCACGTCGGCTCGGCCCCTCGGGCGCGAGGCCGGCAGCTACGAGTTCGGCGAGCTTGAGAAGGGCGCTCTCGCGGTTGCGCAGTTGCGACCGCTGCTCAGATGCCGACACGGTCAGCGCTCCCCCGACGAGACGACGGCTGAGCCGCGCACGCACGAGTGACTTCTGCTGCTCGCTCAGCACGGCCGACTCTGCGGGGCTCCATGAGAGCTGCACCCGGCTGTCAGATGTGTTGACGTGCTGGCCGCCCGGCCCCGACGACCGCGAGAATCGCCACACGAGTTCCCCAGCGGGAATCGTGAGCGCGGGCGACACCTCGAGATCCATGCGCCAAGCGTTACACGCCGGCTAGCGGGTCGGCGGGTGTTCTTGAGAGTCGGCGGGTGCTGGAGCACCCGCCGACACCTGAGAACACCCGCCCACTTGCGGGCGACACCCGCCCACTCGCGGGCAACACCCGCCCACCCGCGGGCGCAAGCGTCAGCGGCCCGCGGCGTAGGCCTGAGCGCCCCGGGGGTTCGCGGCAGCCCCGACGACTCCGGTCTCCGGGTCGCGACTGACGCTCGAGAGGCGGCCGAGCTTCCAGTCGCCGGCCCGGGTGACCACGTGGCCCCGCGCAGTAAGCCCGTCGATCACGTCGTCTCCCAGGGCGTCTTCGACCACGACGCCCCCGGGCTCCCAGGTACGCGGCCAGAACGAGCCGGGGAAGGCCGTGGTGTGGAGGGCCGGAGCGTCGGTTGCCTGCTGCGGCGAGTAGCCGCCGACGATGGTGCGCAGCAGGTAGAGCAGCTGCCACTGGTCTTGCTGGTCGCCGCCGGGTGAGCCGAGCGCGACGATCGGCTGGCCGTCCTGGAAGACCAGCGTCGGCGTCAGGGTGGTGCGCGGACGGCGGCCCGGCGTCAGCGTCGATGCGGTGCCCTCCTCCAGCCAGGTCATCTGCAGACGGCTGCCGAGACAGAAGCCGAGCTCCGGAATCGTCGGCGACGACTGCAGCCAGCCGCCCGACGGAGTGGCCGAGACCATGTTGCCCCAGCGGTCGACAACGTCGATGTGGCAGGTGTCGCCACGGGTGTCGCCCGTCGGGGCTGTAGCGAGATCGCCGAATGTCGGCTCGCCGACGCCAGCGAACCTCACACCGGCGAATCCCGAACCGTCCGCGACGGCGGGAGGCTGGTAGCCGGTGCGGATCGGAGGCATCTCGGAGCCTCCGCCACCGACCCGGCCGGGGCGCACCTCGAGGGACGCCGTTTCGCCGATGAGCTGCCTTCTGGTCGTCGCGTACTCCTCCGACAGCAGAGCATCGAGGGGGACGTCGTGATCGCCGTAGTAGGCCTCGCGATCGGCCATGGCCAGTTTCAGCGCCTCGATGATCGTGTGGGCCCCGGCTGCCGTCTGCGGATCGAGCAGCTCGTCGGCGAGCGGCTCGAGCATGGCCAACACCTGCAGAAGGGCCGGCCCCTGGCCCCAGGCCTTGGTCTTCGCGATCGTCACGCCGCGGAACGAGAGGGTCGCCGCCTCCTCGAACGACGCCCGGAAGTCTTCGAGATCGGACGCGCGGATGACGCCCGCGTGGTCTGTTCCCGACGAGTGGCGGTGCGGTGTCCGCACGAAGCGGTCGATGGCCTGTGCCACCTGACCCTCGGCCCACTCTGTGCGGGCCAGCGCGATGCGGTCCTCTCGGGTGACGCCCTCGGATCCTGCGCTGATGAGGTTCTCCAAGACGGCCGCGTACGCGTCGTTGACGATCAGCTCACCCGGTGCCGGGAGGCGGCCCCCGGGCATCCAGTGGTCGGCGGAGGTCGGCCAGTGCTCCCGGAAGAGATCGGCGACGGTAGCGATCGTCGTGGCGACGCGGGCGGTGAGCGGGTGGCCGTCGCGGGCATAGCCGATCGCGTACGAGAGCACGTCGCTGAGCTCCCAGGTGCCGTGCTCCTGCAGCAGCAGCAGCCAGGCATCGACGGCAGCGGGGACGGTGGCGGCGAGTGCGCCCGACCCGGGGACGAGCTCTAGACCCTCGGATCGGTAGTGCTCGACAGTCGCACCGGCGGGCGCGGGGCCCTGCCCCATGAGCACGACAGGAGTCGAGGGGTCAGCTGCAGTCGCGAATAGTGCGACCAGGTCGCCACCCGGCCCGTTGAGGTGCGGTTCCACCACATGGAGCACGAAAGCACCCGCGACGGCGGCATCGAAGGCGTTCCCGCCCCGCTCGAGGACGGCCTGGGCCGAAGCCGTGGCAAGCCAGTGCGTCGACGACGTCATGCCGAAGGTGCCCTTGAGGTCGGGCCTCGTCGTGAAGTCGCTCGGGGCGGTGTAGACCATGGTGCTCGTCTCCTCTCGATCGCCCGCGCCGCGATCCGCGACACGGTCAGCCCTCGACGCTACCCCCGGCGAGAGTGCCCTCGACGAGTCCGACACTCACCTCGACCGAGCGGGTGACGAGCTGGCTGCGCTCCTCTTCGGTCAGGTAGCCGACGAGCCCGTAGACCGTCGTGCTGTCGATGAGAGCGAAGAACTGACGAGCGGCAAGAGGCGCATTCGTCACGTGGAAGTCGCCGCTGGCGTTGCCGGCGTCGAGGATCGAAACCGCCAACTCCTGCCACGTGGTCATGCACTCGCGCGCGGCCACGGCCACGAAGTCGTTGTGGCGGCCGATGCTCCAGGCATCGGCCCAGATCGTCTTCGACAGGCTGTGGTCGGTCGCGAGCAGGGCGGACACGAGGATCCGCAGCGCCTCCAGCGGGGTCGACGCTGCGGCTGCTACCTCCCGGATCCGCCCCAGCTCGCTCAGCGCGAGGTCGGAGAAAGTGCGGGCGGCGAGTGCGTGCATCGAGGGTTCTTCTGCGGCGATGACCCCGGGCGACAGGCTCGATACGGACGCCATTCGGCGTAGCGTGATCGCTGTCAGGCCTGACGACAGGGCGATCGTGCGCGCGGCCTCGTCGATGGTCGCGCGGGCATCGGGCAGCGCGGGCGCAGAAGATCCGGGCGAAGTCATCCCCCCAGATTAGGGGACGAGGCGTTCTACGCCAGTCCCCCGTCTGGGCCGGACGGGCCTTCGGGCGCTGAGATCGCGATAGTGGTCGGGTCCTCCCGACCACGAGCCCGATCTCGCCGCGCGAGTCACCAGCGGATGAGCTCGAAGTCGCGGCGCAGCCGGGCGCCACGCTCTGGATGCAGCTGCGACACCCACGCGATCCGGCCGAGCAGCTGCTGCCGGAATGCCGCATGCCCCTCGCGGTTCTGCCCCTGCGGCCCGTGGGTGACGCAGTTGTGGACGACCGCCCTGAGTCGGTCGTACTCGCGACGCCCGGGAGCAGTGGTGGCGTTGACCACGATGCCGGTGACGGTCTGACGGGTGCCGGCCCGTCGGATCCTCGTCTTCGGAGCATTGATCGTGTGACCCGAGTCGACGACGATCGCCGTGGCCCCGCGAACGAACTCCCGCACCGTCGAGGCCAGTGAGGCGTCGCCCGAGAACGCGAGGTCGTCGGCGTAGCGCGTGTAGGTGGCACCGAAGGCGTCGGCCCAGCCGGCGAGCCGCGAGTCGAGGCGCTGCAGGCTCAGGTTGGCGAGGGCAGGCGACGAGGGCGCACCCTGCGGCAGGTGCGGCATCGACAGCGCCTGACGCAGGGCGAACCGCGCCGAGGCCGAGCCGCCCTCGGGCATGGCGCGCAGCACCCTCGGCGGAACCGAGTGCGTGCAGACGCCGGTGAGCAGGTGGGCGACCGTCTCGGGAAGGCCGGCCCGCCGGAAGAGTCCGTAGATCTGCTTCGCGGTGACCGACGCGAAGAACGAGACGAGGTCGAGCCCGATCACGACGTCGCGGCCGGTGTGCGCGGCTGCTCCGGTGATCGCGCTGCGGCCCTCGACGAAGCCGTGCGCCGCGTCGTGCAGCGGCATCGGCGCGAGCAGCTCGTCGAGGATGATCCGCTGCATCGTCCGCAGCCGGTCGAGCGGAACCTCGAGCAGACGAGGCACCCGCCCCGGGCGAACACGCCACTCGTAGCGGTAGTGGTGCAGCGGCCCTTCTTCGGCGAGACGGTTCCAGCCCTGGGTGTCGGCAAACCACTCCAGGCGCCCCACGGTCACGCCGAGCAGACGCGCGAGGTCGACGACGCCGTCGACGCGCGGGCCCGGCCCCACCGCGCGGGTGGGAGCGATGGCGCGGCTGCGGATCCTGACCGGCGTTCGCCGCGTGCCTCGCCGGAACGACGCCGCAAAGCCCGGCAGGTCGGCGATCAGGTGAGCGAGCAGGCGGGGTGAGTCTGGCAGGGGGCGAGGCAAGGACTCGAGGATCCCGCCCACCGCCACCCGAACGAACGCCCGACGCGACCCGACGACGCTCGACCCGGCCGCCAGCAGGCTCGGCGCCGACCACTCCGGCGCCGCGTGGAATGCATCGGCCAGCGCGCGGGCGACCTCGGCGAGCGTGGCGCCGCGCGGCTCGTGCGCGATGTCTGCGTTGGCGTCGTGCTGCGAACGGCCTCCGAACGACTCATCCGCCGGTGCGGGAGGCTGAGCGCGCGAAGCGCGCTGAGTCTCTCGCGGTGTCGTGTTCTCGTCGATCTTCGTCCCCCGGGGTAGCCCCGGAGAGGGCGGCACAGCTCGTGTGCCGCCCGCCTCGCCCGGAGGCCGTTGCATGCCGCTCACAGTAGAAGTCGCGCCGCCGCACCGCAACCGGGGCCCGCCCGAATTTGAAGGAGAAACACGGGCGGGCGGCCCCCGATCCGCATGAAGTGGTTGCCGAGCGGCGGTTTCTCCTTCAAATTTGCACGGGCACGCAGCTACAGCGCCGAAAGCACCAGCCTCAGCGCACGCGCCTCAGGACGCAGCGCGAACTCGGGCCACACGTCGACACCGCAGGCGCGGGAGCCGAGGCCGTTCTGCGCCGCATCCACGTACAGGTGCGTGCCGGTCGACGTCGGGAGCTCGTGCGGGTGAGCGGCGGCCGCGATCTCCTCGGCGGTGTGCCGTGAGAGCGTGAAGCCCGGACGGCGCCCGGCCTCGTCGGCGAGCGCCGCGACCCTCAGCCAGGGCGAGCCGGCAGCGGCGAGGTCGAGCGATCGGAACGCCGAGCGGTGACCGGTCTCTTGCGGACGCGCGTACTGGGCGGACAGCTCGTCGATCCCGGCTGCGAACCGGCCCACCCGGGCGGCGCGCATGCTGTCCGGGTACGACTCTCCCGGACCGGTGCCGAACCACGACGCTTCGTCGACCGCCCCAGGAAGATCCAGGCGCATACCGATGCGCGGCAGGATCAGATCCCACCGCGACGAGAACGCGATCGCCACGCTCAGCAGCACATCGTCGCCGGAGGGCTCCCACGTCGTCTCGACGCTGACCGAATGGCGCGACGCCGCCGCGGCATAGCGCGCGAGCTGCCGCACCGAGGTGCCGTCCGATTCAGAACGCAGGATCCGCCGGGTCATCCGATCGAGACCGGCCGCCTCCCACAGGAGCCCCAGTGCGAACCCGGGCTCGCCGGTGCCAAAGTTCGGCGTCACCCCGGCAGAGTCGTACTGTCCGGCGTGCGAGAGGGAGTCGTTGTCGGTGGGTGCGCGGAACAGCGCGAGGGTCGGATCGGCGACCGGCCGACCGGCGAGCTCGACGAGCTGGCCGCCCTCGAAGACGGCGGGGCCGACGCGGTGCACGCCCGCGGGAAGGGCCTCAAGCGAGCGCGCGGCACGGCTGCCGAACGTCGACCGGAGCGGCCTGGCCGACCGAAGCGGCGTCAGATCGTGCTGCCCGGCCGCGACGACGTGCCCGGCGGGAGCCCACACGGCGTCGGCCGACGTGACGGCCTCGACGGTGAGCCAGGTCTCGCCGTCGGCGCCCACGTCGACCGTCGGCAGCGGCACAGCGACCGACGACCCCGCGGCAATGCTCGGCACCTCGAGGGCGCCCGAAGCGACCTCGACCCCGTCGACCTCGGCGCGCCAGACGAAGCGGACATCGTCGGAGGGGCGCGAGTGGCGGTGGTTCGAGATGGTGAGGCCGGATCCTTCGCCCTCGACCGAGAACGCGAATCGGAACGGCGCGACGACCGCCGCGTACTCGTGGAGCCCCGGGGTGGGGGTCTCGTCGGAGAGGATCATGCCGTCCATCACAAAGTTGCCGTCGTGCACCACCTCGCCGAAGTCGCCGCCGTAACCAAAGAAATCCGTGCCATCGGCCGTGCGAGTGCGGATGCCGTGGTCGCGCCACTCCCAGACGAAGCCGCCGTGCAGGCGCGGGTACCGGTCGACGAGGTCTTCGTACTGGTCGATCGCTCCGGGCCCGTTGCCCATCGCGTGCACGTACTCGCAGAGGAGGAACGGGCGCTGGCGGAGACGAGCCGACTCGGCCGCGGTCGCCCCCTGGATGAGCTCGGTGGTGTCGCTGCCGATCGACTCCGTCTCGGGAATCGACGAGTACATGCGCGAATAGACGTCGGTGTACGAGCCGGTGCGGTCACCCTCGTAGTGCACCGGACGCTCGGGGTCGCGGTCGTGCACCCAGGCGCTCATGGCGGCGAGGTTCGAGCCGGTGCCCGCTTCATTACCGAGCGACCAGATGACGATGCTCGCGTGGTTCTTGTCACGCTCGACCGTGCGCTCCATGCGGTCGACGTAGACGTCGCGCCAGCGCGGGTCGTCGCTCGGGTTGTCGACCCAGGCGTCGGCCGGGCGATCCCACCAGCCCTCGAGCCCGTTCTGTGACGCTCCGCGCTCGAATCCGTGCGTCTCGAGATCGCACTCGAGCACGACCCAGAGGCCGAGCTCGTCACACAGGTCGAGCAGGCGCGGGTGCGGCGGGTAGTGGCTCGTGCGGATCGCGTTGACGTTGAAGCGCTTCATCCGCGCCAGATCGTCGCGGGCGTGCTGCTCGTCGAACACGCGCCCACGGTCGGGGTGCGACTCGTGCCGGTTCATGCCGTGGAACACGAGGCGACGGTCGTTGACCAGCAGCAGATCGCCGTCGATGCGGACCGTGCGGAAGCCGACACGCTGGGTCACCGTCTCGCCGACGCTCGTCACGGTCGCCTCGTACAGGCCCGGCGACTCGGCCGACCAGGGCTCGGCGCCCTCGACGCGCAGCGGGCCAACCTCGGCCGAGCTCGCCCAGGTCACGTCGACGCCCAGCTCGGCGATCGTGAGCCGCACCGGGAACGCCGACTCGTCGGCACGGATCTCAGGATCCAGCGACCCGCCATCGCGCTCCGACCATCCGGTGCGCAGCCACACGTCGTCCAGCCCGCCCACCGGCCGCGCCACCACCGTGACCTCGCGGAAGATGCCCGGCAGCCACCACTGATCCTGATCCTCGACGTAGCTCGCGGCCGACCACTGGTGCACCCGCACGGCGAGCGTGTTCCGGCCCGGGCGCAGCACGCCGGTCACGTCGAACTCCTGCGCCAGGCGACTGCCCGCGCCCGTGCCGATCTCGACACCGTTCAGCCACACCTTGTAGGTCGACTCGACGCCGTCGAAACGAAGGAGGTGCGTGGCGGCGGCGGTCCAGGCGTCGGCGCCGTCAGCACTGCCGTCGGCAGCTCCCCCGGGCTGGCCGCCGGGCTGGCCGCCGGGGATCTCGAAGTCGCGGCGGTAGTCGCCGGTGGGGTTCGCGTCGGGCACGAACGGAGGGTCGACCGGGAACGGGAACTGCACGTTCGTGTAGATCGGCGACCCGTAGCGACCGTCGTGCCCGAGCACCCAGTGCGAGGGCACGGCCATCGACTCCCAGTCGTCGACGCTCGTGTCGGGATCGACGAACGCCGTGTCTCCGGCAGCGTGCGGAAGAAGCCGGAATGCCCACTCACCCGACAGATCGAGACTCGGCGCGTCTGTGTGCAGCCACGACCGTGCCGCAGCTCGGCGACCGGTGCCGGGCGTGATGGCGGTGACGTAGTCGGGGGTGCTGCTCATCGGTGGATCTCCTTCGATCGGGGGCAATGTTTACGCTAACATGCCTGCGGCCGTGGGGCCGATTGCCGCCGCGTGCCAGGTGCCGAGTGCCGCCAAATGCCGCGGCCCGCCGTCTTGCCACGGCATTAGGCGGCACTCACGGCCTTGCGTCACTCGGTCGCGCCTCCGCACCGGGAGACCGGGCTGCCGAGTGCCGCCAAAAGCCGCGCGGCACGGGCTCGCCGCTGCATTGGGCGTCACTCGCGGCCGAGCGTTGATAGGCCGGGCTACCGAGTGCCGCCAAATGCCGCGGTGCGCGATCGTGGCGCGACAAGAGGCGGCACTCGCGGCCAGAACGGCAGAGCGACGCACCCCGAGCGACAGAACGTCGATTCCCGCCGGCGCAGGGGCCCGGCACCATGGCCCGATGACGACGACGAACGACGCGCTCCTCCGCACCGACAGCGACTTCACCCCGCTCGAGGCCGCCGGTCGCGATCACCTGTGGATGCACTTCTCGCGAATGGCGCAGTTCCAGTCGAAGCCGATGCGGGTGATCGACCACGCAGAAGGAATGTACCTGTGGGACGATCGCGGCCAGCGAATCCTCGACGGTCTTGCCGGGCTCTTCGTCGTCCAGGCCGGCCACGGCCGCCACGAACTCGCCGAAGCCGCCGCCGAGCAGGCCAAGAAGCTCGCCTACTTTCCGGTGTGGGGCCATGCGAACCGTCCCGTCATCGAACTGGCGGAGCGTCTCGCGACGTACGCACCGGGATCCTTGAATCGGGTCTTTTTCACGTCGGGCGGCGGAGAAGCCGTCGAGAGCGCGTGGAAGGTCGCGAAGCAATACTTCAAGCTGACCGGCAAGCCCCAGAAGCACAAGGTCATCTCGCGCATGGCCGCGTACCACGGCACCACACAGGGAGCGCTGGCGATCACCGGCCTCCCCGCGATGAAGCAGGCGTTCGAGCCGTTGACTCCGGGCGGATTCCGCGTGCCGAACACCGACTTCTACCGCGCCACCGACGAGTGGAACGGCGACGAACGAGCCTTCGGACTTGGGGCGGCCAACCGCATCGAGGAGGCAATCCTGTTCGAAGGCGCCGACACCGTGGCGGCCGTCGTGCTCGAGCCGGTGCAGAACTCGGGGGGCTGCTACACGCCGCCGCCCGGATACTTCGCTCGAGTCCGCGAGATCTGCGACAAGTACGACGTTCTGCTGGTCTCCGACGAGGTCATCTGCGCGTTCGGACGCCACGGCACCATGTTCGCCTGCGAGAAGTTCGGCTACGAGCCCGACATCATCACCTGCGCGAAGGGCATGTCGTCGGGCTACGGGCCGATCGGCGCGATGATCGCCAACGAGCGCGTGATGGAGCCCTTCTTGCACGGAACCGACTTCTTCCCGCACGGCTACACCTTTGGCGGACACCCGGTCTCGGCGGCCGTCTCGCTGGCCAACCTCGACCTCTTCGAGCGCGAAGGCCTCAACCAGCGCGTGCTCGACAACGAGGGTGCCTTCGGGGCGACGCTGTCGAAGCTTCTCGACCTCGACATCGTCGGCGACGTGCGCGGTGACGGCTACTTCTGGGCCATCGAACTAATCAAAGACAAAGGATCCAAGACGACGTTCGATGCGGCCGAACGCGAGCTCCTCATCAAGCAGTTCTTGCCCGGAGCGCTCATGGAGAACGGCCTCTACTGCCGGCCCGACGACCGCGCGAACCCGGTGATCCAGCTCGCGCCGCCCCTCATCGCCGGTCAGGCCGAGTTCGACGACATGGAGCAGATCTTGCGGGCGACGCTACTGGAGGCGGCCCGGCTGGTGTGAGGGTGCGCGCTCGCGTGGGCGCCGCCGCCGAGGTCGCGCGAATCGGCCATTGTCACAGCGCCGCGGCGCACGACCTCGGCCGATTCGCGCGATGTCGCCGTGCGCCTGTCGCGCTGGCGGGCCCAGTTACGCCGGGTCGGCCGGATTGGAGTCGGTGCCGAGCCGCCGAAGTAACTCGATGAGCTGGGCGCGATCCTGGCGGGTCAGTGGCGCGAGCTTCACCTCTTCTTCGGCGACTAGCTGCAGCATTGCCTGGTCGACCATCTCGCGACCGGGATCGGTCATGTGCACGAGCACGCCGCGGCCGTCGTCGGGGTTCTTGCGGCGCTCGACGAGCCCACGCTCTTCGAGTAGGTCGAGCCGGTTGGTCAGCGTGCCGCTCGTGACCATCGTGATCCGGACGAGCTGGGCGGGGCTGAGCTGAAAGGGCTCTCCGGCGCGGCGCAGGGCGGCGAGCACGTCGAACTCCCAGATGGCGAGGCCGGCACTTTTGAACGCGGCGGCTCGCACCGTATTGAGGTTCAGCGCCACACGGCGGAGGCGCGACATCACGTCGAGGGGCGAGAAGTCGGTCTCGGGAAGCTGACCGGCCCACGCATCGATCAGAAGATCGACCTCGTCACTGCGTTCGGATGACATGGCTCCGAGACTACTCAGTGCTTACTCGGAAGCCGCCCAGCAACGGCGGTAACGAGACCGAAACACGCGTCAGCGAGAATCGTCAGCATGTCTCCAGAAGAGACGCGGACCGCCACTGCGCCACAAGCGCCCCCGGCCACTCCCGTCACCGTGTCCATCACCCGTATCGTCCAGCCGGATCGGATTCCCGAAGCCACCGGCTGGGTGCAGGCCGGGGTAAATCTCGCCAACCGTTATCCGGGATTCCTCGGATCGGGGTGGGTGCGTTCGCACGGCACCAGCGACGAGTGGCACATGCTGTATCGCTTCGCGGATCCCGACCTCCTCGACCGGTGGGAATCCTCGCCCGAGCGGACCGCCTGGCTCGCCGAGGGCCGCGACCTCGTCGTCGAGTCGCGCGTCGAGAAGCGGACGGGAATCGAGGGGTGGTTCGACTCCCACGAGAACGGGGCCCGGGGCGCCGGGTCGGGTTCGGATGCCACCGCGGTACCGCCGCCACGCTGGAAGCAGGCGACGAGCATCTGGGTCGGCTTCTTCCCGGTCAACCTGCTCTTCACCTACCTGACCACGCTGCTCATCCCGGGCTGGGCGTCGCTGCCGATCCTGCCGAAGGTGCTGATCACGACACTCACGCTGACGCCGATCATGGCGTACTGGGTGCTGCCGCTGGCGACGCGGCTGCTGAGGCCCTGGCTGAACGCGCCGCGCTGACGGCTCGGGCGCGCGGCCCAAAAACTCCAGGCGACGGCCCGGGCGCCAATTTGAGAGCGATCCCGGTGCCCCGCCCCATTTTTCGGCGCCGCTGCCGGGACCGCCCGCCGAATCGCTCGCAAATTCGCGGCGCCGCAGCCGAATTCGCACCCGCACGCGCGAGGATGAGGCATGACCGACGCCGCTCTGACCGTCACCCGCCTCCGAGCCGCGTTCGATGCGGGCCGCACCAAGCCGCTCGCCTGGCGCACGGCCCAGCTGACGGCGCTGCGCGCGTTGCTCGTCGACCACTCGGCCGACCTCGAGCAGGCGCTGTTCGGCGACCTGCACAAGAACGCCGACGAGGCGCGCCTCACCGAGATCGACATCGTCGTGGCCGAGATCGACCATGCGCTCGGTCATCTGCGCGAGTGGCTGCTGCCGAAGCGCAGCCCGGTGCCGCTCCTCATCGCCCCGGCCATCGCGCGGATTGTCCGCGAGCCGCTCGGGGTCGTCCTGATCATCGCGCCGTGGAACTACCCGGTACAGCTCCTCCTCGACCCGCTGGTGGGGGCACTCGCGGCCGGAAACTC
Source organism: Frondihabitans sp. VKM Ac-2883 (assembly GCF_015350875.1). Classification (NCBI taxonomy): domain Bacteria; kingdom Bacillati; phylum Actinomycetota; class Actinomycetes; order Micrococcales; family Microbacteriaceae; genus Frondihabitans; species Frondihabitans sp. VKM Ac-2883. The sequence continues at coordinate 112,302 of NZ_JADKSF010000002.1, forward strand.
GGTCGTGCTGAAGCCGAGCGAGTTGGCGCCGGCCACCTCGGCGACTCTCGCCCGTCTTGTCGGTGAGCACTTGGATCCTGAAGCCGTTGCCGTGATCGAGGGCGGAGCCGACGCGACGACGGAGCTGCTCGAACAGCGGTTCGACCACATCTTCTTCACCGGGGGCGAGCGCGTCGGGCGGATCGTCGCCAGGGCCGCGGCCGAGAAGCTGACACCGGTCACGCTCGAACTCGGGGGCAAGTCGCCGGTGTGGATCGACGACACGGTCGACCTGCACATCGCCGCGAAACGCATCGCCTGGGGCAAGTTCATGAACGCGGGGCAGACCTGCGTCGCGCCCGACTACATCCTGACGACTCCCGCGCTCGCGCCCCGGCTCATCGAGGCTGTCGCGCAGGCGATCCACGGTTTCTACGGCGACGATCCGGCCGTCAGCCACAGCTACGGTCGCATCGTCTCGGACGCCCAGTTCGACAGGCTCGTCGCGCTGCTCCCGGAGAGCGGCCCCGCCGGAGAGCCGACAGGCGGTGCGGTGCTCGGCGGCCGGCACCATCGCGCGACCCGGTACCTCGAGCCGACCATCCTCTCGGGCGTGAGTCTTGACGACGCGATCATGCAGAACGAGATCTTCGGGCCGATCCTGCCGATCGTCGAGGTGCGTGACCTCGACGAGGCGATCCGCGTCATCCGGTCGCGTCCGAAGCCGCTGGCCCTCTACGCGTTCACCGAGTCGGAGGAGGCGAGGCGCAGGATCCTGGAAGACACGTCGTCAGGAGCCGTCTCGTTCGGCGCTCCCTCGGCGCACCTGTCGGTTGCCGGTCTGCCGTTCGGCGGCGTCGGCACCAGCGGCATGGGCGCCTATCACGGCGAGCGCGGACTGCTGACGTTCAGCCACGAGAAAGCCGTGCTGTCGAAGCCGCTGCACCCCGACACTCTGCGCATCGCGTACCCGCCGTTCACGCGGGGCAAGGACGCGTTCGTGCGCGGCGTGCTGGGGCGGCTGCGCTGAGTCATCCTCAAACCCGAGAACGGAAAGATTTCAGAAGCGTGTGATCAGACACGTTGACAATCGCCGCTTGAACGGCTCCCTGAAACCCAAGACTTCCCGCCAAGACGATGACCGCTGAGTGAAGGAGGACTGGGACTGCGTCTTCCCACATCAGTTGTCTCGTTTGCCAGAGAGCCAGAGGGGCGATGGCTAGCGCCGCCGGCACGACAACAGCAAAAGATTCCATAAATGTGATTGCCGAGAGATCGGTGGCTCGGACACCGAGGTGTCTTGCAGATGCCAAAGACAAACGTCTGAGGCCGATTGCGACGGCACCAAGAATTGCACCGACGGTGAGGGCCATGACGGGCGCAAACCGCGACGGTCTGCTCCTATATTCTTCAAGCCCGATGAAGTCGGACCCCAGCGACGAATTTAGTTGGCCAAACACAGGTGCTTCCTTCTCCTGCTCACCGATGGACGACGTCAGGGCGAGATTCGTAAGACGAGCCACAGCAGGATCGAACGGCCATGTTGTCACCCAACATTGATCGAATTGCCGATTTGCCCGTTCGGGAACGACTATCGAGTACTCGAATCCAGTGCGGCGCCCATCGTTTGGATACGCATAAGTACCGGCGATGCGAACTCGACCCGCATTGGTATGAAGAGCAGCACCTACGGGCCGGGCCTGCTCAGCTAGAAGTTCGGCCGACGCCAAAATGCCCGAATCTAGGGCATTTTGACCGGTCAGCATCCGTGTGAATCCGGGTGAACCGTCATACGTTGGAACGCTGGTTGCCGGAAGGGAGCTGAGACGCACTGGACTCATCGCCTGACTGACAGCACCTGCGGCGACAATGCCTGGCGTTCGATCAAGACCGTCGCAAACGTCACCGCGGATCTGTCCCGTCGCCTCCAGCACAAACGTCGCCGCCCCACTATCCAAAAACGAGTGAGTGCGGATAACCACACCACGCTGGGACTCTCCATCGAAGAACACGAGGGCACCGAGCATCCCCGAGAGAAAGAACATGAACCACAGCTGACGGCTGGAACCCGAGTACACATTGCGGAAGGCCTCGCGCAAGATTTCGCGAAATCTCACGACGACGCACCCGCAAACGTGAACGACAATAGGTCAATTTCTTCCTGGCACGACTCGAGGACCTGGGGGTCATGAGTGGCCACGACAACAATTGCCCCCCGTCCGGCTAATTCGCTGAGAGCCTGCGTGACTCTCATCGCGGCAAGCGCGTCGAGCTGCGAAGTAGGTTCATCGACCAAGAGAAGTTCGGGCCGGCAGGCCAGAGCGCGAGCCAGCATGAGCCGATGTGCTTGACCCCCCGAAAGCTCGGAGTACAGATGAGTGGCGACGGCATCGAGTCCAAACGTCGCTAATAACTCACCGGCCTGCGTCTCGGCCTCGGATCTCGACAGGCCACGAGCGATGAAAGGAAGCGTCACATGGTCAAGGGCAACTCTGGATGGGTCCCCAAAGGGGTTCTGAAACACCCACTGGACCTCACTCGGACGCCCTGATAAGGAGCCCTCGGTCACCCTGAGATGTCCCGCCAGCAGTCCGAGGAGGCTGGACTTGCCAGACCCGGATGGACCGGTGAGCGCATAAGTGCGGTCTGCCTGCAACTGTGTCGAAAGACCACGAAAGAGCCACGGACCGTCGACGTGTCGGAATCCGACGTTCATCAATTTGAGGGGCATTTTGCATCGTCAGGGGGGATGAGGTCGACGGCTGTGAGTGTCGGACTGTTCAGTTCTTTGATGAAAGTCTTACCAAGCTCCGACCCGACGATGGTCACGGGATTAGCGACTCCGGCATTGAAAACGCACGACGAATCGCCCACAGTCACCAGCGAGCTGGGTGGCACGACAAGAACCTGAATCGATTTCTCCAACCGAAGTGTTCCCTGAAGGTTGACAGTCCCCCCGGACTCGACATTCTCGGCAGAATCATTCGAATCGGGTAACTCGACAACGGTGCGGCCCGGTTCTGGCAAAGAACCGTCCGACGACACTGCGAACGAGTCACCAGAGAGTTCCACGACGACGGCACCGAGGGCCGCTCGACCCTCCATTCCTTCCGCGATACTTGCTCGACTCACGCTCGGGGCGACACCGGCCAGGGCATCGTCGGCAAGGACAGAAGCACCCAAGGACATCGGACAGTGCGACACCCTCGAGGCTGACGATTTAAGCCAAACGAGCGAACTGCGATCAATCGAGCCAGGGACCTCTCTCTCCGCGGCTGCACGCAGCCGCTCATTAAAAGCATCAACCATCGAGGAGTCCACGGGACCTGATGCGGCTATGTTGTCGCCCGCCTCACGAAGCGACCGCCGGAGATCGTCAACGTCGCCGCCCACGTCTCCCAGATGAAGATCGCGCCACAACGGGCTCGCCGAAACGACAGTCATCAGAGGCACTCCATCGATGGCGAAGTGCGATTGGTAAGACGCCAACGGAGCACCGACGGAACATGAAACGGCCGTCAGAGTTCCGCTCCGAGGCGATGTGATCTGGCCGCCGGGTTCAAGGTCGACTTTCACATCGACAGCTTTGCGCCCATCGAAGGTTTGCCTGGAAACCGGAACACTCCGGCCAGTCTCTGATTTTTCCAGTACAGCCGGAGGGCGGTCAGTCGCGAGCAAGATCCCGATGCTGAAGGCTCCTGCAGCGACCGCAAGCAAGGCTGTGGGCCAAATTCTCCTGGTGACACCCAGGACACGAAACCTAGTTTTCAAGGTGGGACGCCGAACCCTTCGAACCCGCACCAGTGGGGTCTAGATTGCATTGACGAAAGCTCTCGTCAGTCTCATCGAAACGGAATGCATCGGCTTCGAACTCCCGCTTGTAGTCTGCGGCTGAGTAGCCGCGCTCGACTACACCCGCCCCCTCCAAACACTTCGCCATGAGCTCGAAGATGTCCTGGTTCTCAGGATTGCTACGGACCTCGTAGTAGAGCCAGCTGATGGGACCGGTGCTCTCTCGTTCGCACTTCGAAACCGGCTCATTTGCCTCTTCGGGATCCATCGAGGACCCCAGAGGAGCAAGAGAAAATCCCCCGCCCTCACTCCAAGACACCTTGACTTGGGATGCGGCCATGCATTCCACAAAGGAGTCCTGCACCTCGGAGTTTTCCCGCGCTGTGATTTCTCCATCGGCCAGTATCTTGCGTTGCAAGGTGGTTGTCGCCTCTGCCCACGCCGACTCGAACTGTGGCGCGAAGGGCCCCTCGAAGGTGGCATGACCCTCTCCGGAGAGCCGTTCATCAGGCACCCCCGTGCTGTCGACACAACCGGCCAGGGCTCCGAGGATCAATGTCGTTCCGAGAAGCACCGGAACCCAACCGACCCCGATGAGTGCCCTCACCGTTGCCTAGAACCGGTATCCGGTGGAGCCGTTTGACCCTGCGTGCTGAAAGGCCGTCTGATCGCAGTGGGCGTAGCAGACCGGTGCAGAGGAGGTCCTCCCCTTACCCACATAGGCGTGGTACTTCCAGCCGTCACCGTTTACGTAATTGATGTGACGGGTCGACTTCGAACAGGAGACGTTCTTTGCTGACCAATTGGAGAGTGTGATTTTGCCGCACGGGGGCGTGTAATTCGTGGCGGCTGACGCCGGCAGCGCCAGCAATGCGCTGCCGGCTACCAACATTCCAGTGGTGACGACTGCGGCTGAGAGAGCATGAATTCGCATCTGAAATCCTTTCTAGAAACACTGCCAATCAGATCAAAGCATTAACATTCTGAATGTGCAACTAATGGCCGGAATTCGCCAACGGTCCGGAGTCAACCAACTCCGTCGCCTACCGGGAGCCGAGCGACGTAACGTCCTGCCGACTCGTGGTAACTATTAGGGGTGACGACCCGACGCCTCCGAAGGAATCTGCCATGACCGTATTCGAAGGCGCCCGACGCGGCGACGGCCACAGCCGCGAAGACGTGCGGGGCGCGGTCGATGCGTCTCTGCGCGAAGACGTCAGCTACCTCGGCAACCTGCTCGGCCGTGTGCTGACCGAGTCCGGCGGCGCCGATCTGCTCGCCGACGTCGAGCGCGTCCGCCGCTCCGTGATCGCCGCCTACGAGGGCGACGCCGATGCTTCGGTCGAGGCCGCGCAGCAGCACATCGACAGCCTCGATCAGGAGCGCGCCGAAGAGGTCGCTCGCGCGTTCACCTGTTACTTCCACCTGTCGAACCTCGCCGAGGAGCACCACCGCGTGCGCGTTCTGCGCCGCCGCGGGTCGACCGCCGGGTCGGCCTCCGACTCGCTCACCGCGACCCTCGACCTGCTGACCGACGAGGTCGGAGCCGAGCAGGCCGCCGAGCGCCTGCAGAACCTCCGCTTCCAGCCCGTGCTGACCGCCCACCCGACCGAGGCCCGCCGCCGCGCCGTCGCCTCGGGCATCCGCCGCATCAGCGACCTGCTCGAGGCTCGCGACCGCAGCGAGAACGAGGTCGAGACCGCTGCTGTCGAGCGCCGACTGCTCGAAGAGATCGACACGCTGTGGCGCACCTCGCCGATCCGGACGACCCGGCCGACCCCGCTCGACGAGGTCCGCACGGCGATGAACATCTTCGACCAGACCCTGTTCGAGGTCGTGCCGCGCGTCTACCGTCTGCTCGACGATCGTCTGCAGGGGCCCGACGCCGGGGCCAAGCCGCCCGTCGCCCCCGCGTTCCTCCGCCTCTCGAGCTGGATCGGCGGTGACCGCGACGGCAACCCGCACGTGACCGCCGACGTGACGCGCCAGGCCGCCGAGATCGCTGCCGAGCACGTGCTCCTCGGCCTCTACCGCGCCGCGTCGCGCATCGGCGGCACTCTCACGCTCGACGAGGACGACACCCCGCCCAGCGCAGGGCTCACGGCTCTCTCCGACGCGCAGTACGCCCTCGACCCCGATCTCGCCGGACGCATCGGGCTCCGCTCTCCGCAAGAGACCCACCGCCGCGTGCTCCTCTTCATCTCGGCGCGCATCGAGGCCACCCGCCGCGGCGACGCCCTCGGCTACTCCTCCCCCGACGTGCTGCTCGACGAGCTGCGCACCATCCAGTTATCCCTCCGCGACGCCGGGGCCCACCGCGCTGCCTACGGCGAGCTGCAAGGGCTCATCTGGCAGGTCGAGACGTTCGGCTTCCACCTCGCCGAACTCGAGGTGCGCCAGCACTCGCAGGTGCACCGCAACGCCCTCGACGAGGTGCGGGCGGGCGGCGAGCTCAGCCCGATGACCGTCGAGGTGCTCGAGGTCTTCCGCACGATCGCCTCGCTGCAGAAGCGCTACGGCCATCGTGCGGCCGCCCGGTACATCGTGTCGTTCACGCAGTCGTCCGCCGACATCGAGAACGTGTTCGCGCTGGCGGAGATCGCCTCAGGATCCGGCGAAGCCGCACCCGTGCTCGACGTGATCCCGCTGTTCGAGACGTTCGCCGACCTGTCGGCGAGCACTCGGATCCTGAGCGAGGCTCTCGCGAGCGAGCCCTACCAGGCACGCCTCGAAGCCACGGGCCGCAAGGTCGAGGTCATGCTCGGCTACTCCGACTCGTCGAAAGACGTCGGGCCCGTGTCGGCGACCTTCGCCCTTTACGACGCGCAGGCGCGGATCGCCGACTGGGCCGAGTCGAACGACATCCAACTGACGCTGTTCCACGGACGCGGCGGTGCAATGGGCCGAGGCGGCGGGCCGGCGAACGAGGCCGTCATGGCTCAGCCCCCCGGATCGGTCGACGGTCGCTTCAAGATCACCGAGCAGGGCGAGGTCATCTTCGCCCAGTACGGCGACAAGACGATCGCCGCACGCCACATCGAGCAGATGGCCGCCGCGACGCTGATGGCGTCGAGCCCGTCGAACGAGAAGCTCAACGCCGACGCGGCCGCCCGCTACGGGTCGCTCGCGGAGCAAATGGACGCGGCATCGCGCGAGCGCTTCTTCGCCCTCATCAAGGCCGACGGATTCGCGAAGTGGTTCGCCGCCGTCACCCCGATGGAAGAGATCGGCCTGCTCGCGCTCGGCTCCCGCCCGGCCCGCCGCGGCCTGTCTGTCGAGTCGCTCGAAGACCTCCGGGCGATCCCGTGGGTGTTCTCGTGGTCGCAGGCCCGGATCAACCTGGCCGGCTGGTACGGCCTCGGGTCAGCGCTCGAGTCCATCGGCGACGTCGATGTGCTCCGCGACGCGTTCGCCAACTGGCCGCTGTTCGCCGCCATGATTAAGAACGTCGAGATGTCACTCGCGAAGACCGACGAGACGATCGCGCGGCAGTACCTGGCTCTCGCAGACCGCGCCGACCTCACGGACGCCGTGATGGACGAGATGACACTGACCCGCGACTGGGTCATCAAGATCAGTGGATCGACGGATGTGCTCGGCGGTCGACCTGTGCTCAGTCGCGCTGTCCGCCTCCGCAGCCCCTACGTCGATGCCCTGTCGCTGTTGCAGCTTCGTGCGTTGCGCGGCATCCGTCGATCGGTGGAGAAGGATCCGGCTGACGCCGACCACCGCCTGCTGCTGCTGACGGTCAATGGCATCGCGGCCGGCCTCCAGAACACCGGCTGAATTTCTTGGGTGCGACGCGGCCCTCGGGCCGCCCCGCGCTTAGATAAATCGGTGCGGTGCAGCCGCACCCCCGGACGACCGAGGCTTGCCCGAGGTCCGGGGCTGCGGCCGCCCCGCGCTTAAACAAACACAGCGCAGAATCCAGGCCGTCCGGCTTGGATCCTGCGCTGTGTGTCGTTCTAGCGGCGGCCGAGGCGACGCTCGCCGCCGGAACCCGTCTGGTACGGCACCTCGTAGTACGTGTAGATCGCGGGCTCGTCGGCTGCCTGCAGCTCGCCGTCGGTCGCGATGAACGGTGCGTCTTTGATCTTCTTCTTGCCGTATTCCACTTTGAGGTGCTTCGGCGCGACGGTGGCGCCCTGAAGCGGGACAAAGACGAGCTTCTTGCCGCCGAGCACACCAGTTTCGACCGTGGCGAATGCCGGCTGGTCGGTGGAGGTGTCGAAGTACAGGCTCTCGAGCGTGCCGACTTTGTCGCCGCTCTGGTCGACGACTGGCAGGCCGATCCAATCGCGCAGGTTCTCCGGTTCGAACACAGGTGCCTCCTTGTGGCGGGTCGGTGCCTCCGACCTCTGAGACAACGGTAGTCGGCTAGACCATGGCCTGTTCCCGCGCCGGAGTGGCGTGGCGCTGGGCCGCGCGCGGCGAGATGGCCCGAACTACGTTGAACAGGGCTCGCAGCCGGAGATTCGGCCATCTCGCGCCGCGCGAGAGCGAAAGCGAGCGCCGAGATCGCAATTGCGGTCGGTTCAGGACGACCACAAGTGCGATCTCGTCGCGACCATCAGGCGCAGGCCCCCAGATCAGTTACGAGTGACGCGGTAGATGCCGTAGATGACGCCGGGCACGTGACCGAGAAGCTGCAGCAGGAACGCCCAGAGCACCTTGATGCTGGGGCCGTCGACCAGGAGCACCGCGATGAACGGGAAGAAGAAGCAAAGGACGATGAGGAGAATCTTGCGCATGGAGTGCCTGCTTTCTGAAAAGGGATCGGCTAATTGTTGCCGGTGAACTGACCGATGAGCTGCTGGATGAACGGAATGACATCCTGCGCCTGGTCGACGCTGGCGAAGGCCGTAGCGACCAGGGGCCAGAGCGAACCGACGAGAGTCGCGATGATGGCTGCGACGGCGGTGATCCAGGCCAGCGCCCCGATGCGGGCGACGAAAGTCAGCACGAGGAACCCGAGCCCGACGAGGTAGCTGATCACGATCGCAGCGGTGATCCCCCCGACGGGAACGCGAAGGGCTCCGAACGTGGTGGCGTCAGCGGCGCCGATCAGACCGAGAACGGGAAGAAGGATCCCGGCCACGATCACCACAGACACGATCACGCCGGTGATCAGCGCTGCCCAGACCGCGCGGGGCCGGCGTCGCTGCCCCGCGCTGAACGAGCGGGTCTTCACGCCCGCGTCTCGTCACTGGCGGGAGTCGCCTTCGCGTCGAGCTGCACTCGGGGCGCGTCGGCCTGAGCATCGATCTCGGCGAGCTTCTCGTCAGCCTTGGCGTCGAGCTCGTCGAGCTTCTCGTCGGCTTTCTCGTCGAGTTCGTCGAGCTTCTCGTCCGCCTTGGCGTCGAGTTCGTCGAGGGTCGAAACGGCATCGGTACCCGAGCGGTCGTCCGCAGCCGCTGCCACCTCGTCGGCCGTGGCTTCCGCCTTGGCCTGGAAGTCGGCTACACGCTCGTCGGCCTTCGCCGAGAAGTCGGCGACCTTGTCGTCAGCCTGCGCCTTGAGCTCGCTAGCTTTCGCGCCGGCCTGCTCGACGAGGTCGGCGGCTCCGTTCCGCAGCTCGCCGATCTTCGTGTCGGCCTGCGCCCGGAGGTCGCCGACCTTGGCGTTGGCATCGGCCTTGAGGTCGCCGGCCTGCGCCTGCAGCTCGCCGGCCTTGTCTTTCAGCTCGCCCGCCTTGTCGCCAGCCTGCTCGGCGAGATCGCCGGCCTTGTCTTTCAACTCGCCCGCCTTCTCACCGGCACGGTCGATGGCGTCCAGAACCGCAGGATCCTTGTCGTACGGCCCGTGAATGTCGGTCACCGTGATGTTGATGACGACGCTGCCAGACACGAGCTGCGTCGCCGCCCGGCTCACCTGGTCGCGCGTGGTCTCGACGACCTTGTCGACGGGGTGGGGGTATTCGACGACGATGTCGAGGTCGACCGTGGTGACGCCGTCCTCTTCGGAGACGGTCACGCCCGGTGCGCTCGATGTGCCGCGGATCTGCCGGCTGGCTCGGTCGAGCGTTCGGGCTGCGAGGCCTCCGAGGTGGTGCACGCCGGTCACTCCGGAGGCGGTCTCGGCCACCGTCGTGCTGAGCAGCTGGGCCGGGCTCTCGTCGGCACCGTGGGTGGCGTCGATTCCAGTGAGGTCGACTGGGGAGGGCTGAGGACGGGTGGCGTCTCCCGTTACGGTGTCGGACATTCGGTTCTCCTTCGGTGAAGCGGAATAGCAGGATGGGACTCGGCGGGTGAGGGCCTAGTCGGTGAGGGCCAGGGCGCGGGTTCGCGACAGCTGGCGGTGGAGGATCCCGGCGATCGCGGCGCCGACGAGCGGAGCGACGAGGAAGGCCCAGAGCTGCGAGAGCGCGGTGGGCCCGCCGTACAGTGCGGCGGCGATGGAACGGGCCGGGTTCACGGACGTGTTGCTGATGGGAATGCTGATCAGGTGGATGAGGGTGAGCGTCAGGCCGATTCCGAGTGGGGCGACAGCCTTGTATTCGGGCTTGGCGGTGATCGAGAGGATCAGTGCCACGAAGACGCCCGTGAGGATGACCTCGGTGAGGAAGACCGCTCCGAGTCCGAAGCCTCCGGGTGAGGCGTCTCCGAACCCGTTCGACGCGAATCCACTGTCGCGGGCCGCGGCGAAGTAGTCTCCGGTCCCACCCGCGGCGATGAGGGCGAGCGCGCTGGAAGCCACCGCACCACCGATGATCTGGGCGACGACGTATCCGGGTACGTGACGCCATTCGGTACGACCGGCGATGGCCAGACCGACCGTGACCGCCGGGTTGAAGTGCCCGCCCGAGATGTGACCGACGGCGTAGATGCCGGCCATCACGGTCAGCCCGAATGCCAGGGCGACGCCGACGAAACCCACACCGAGCGTGTTGGCGCTGGTGGGGAACGCGGAGGCGTAGAGGGCCGTGCCGACGCCGCCGAAGACCAGCAGGAATGTGCCGAAGACCTCGGCGAGAAGCCGGGAGGTGGCGGGGTAAGTCTGTGCCCTCTGACCGCGCTGTTCGGCGGTAGACCGACTGACAGGACGCTTGCCTGTGCTCATAACAAACCTTTGGTGACGTGGTGAGTAGAGAAAGGGGCCCGGAGTACCCGAGCCCCTCTCGACAGAGACCCGAGATCAGACGACGCGAGCGGTTCCGCTCATCTGGGCACGGAGACCGCCGACGATCTGCACGACGATCGGCGTCTGGGTGCCGAGGAGGGCATCCCATTCGGCAACCGCTTTGTCGACCGTGGCTCGGATGTCGACGGGCGAGACGCCGCGGCGGGTCTGCACGGTGACGCGAAGCACACTCTGCTTCTTGACCTCGAACGCCGTGACGTCGACCGAGATGATTCCGGAATCGCGGGTGAGACTCTCTTCGAGAACCTGCTCGGCCACCTTGGCGTCGACGCTCAGGCTGCCGCCGGTCGTCTTATCGCGACCCTCGCCGCTTTCGACGGTGAGGAGCGTGTTCGTGCGGCCGTGCCCCTGACGGAAGATGAACCAGAGGAGCAGCACGATCAGCACGAGGGCTGCGGCCGCCACAACCCAGAGGATCCAGGGCTGGTCACCCGAGAGGGCATCGGACGTGGGCCCCATGGCGTCGTCGGCGCCCTGCGACACCGTCTTCTGCACGGCGGGCAGGAGGGCACCGACGGCGACTGCGCCGCCGGCGAGGAGGAGGACGAGCCCGGTCACGAAGACGAGGGCGCGGTTGAGGAAGCGATTCGTGTTGGTCATCAGCTCAGGGTTCCTTTCTCGGAGACGCGAACCCGAGAGCGGAGGCTCGGGCTGTAGTCGTACGACTTCAGCTCGTAGTTGACGGCCTCCTCGATGCTGTGGACGTCCGCAGTACGGCCCGACGTCGGTGTGACGTCGACGTCGACGGTGCGCTTGCCGACGGTGACCTTCACCTGGTCGGGATCGATGTCTCCGGCGTAGGCACCGGTCTGGGCCACGCTCTGCGCGATGACCCGATCGTCGACCACCGATGCAGTGCGCTCGGAGACCGAACCTCGACGCCCTTTTCGCCCGGGGGCGAGCGAGACGACGATGAGAACGAGACCGATCACGGCGACGACGGCGCCTCCGGCGGTGAGGAGGCCGACCGGGCCGCTCACAGCGCCGAGCACAGCGACCGCAGCATCTTTCGGCGAGACGAGGAGTGCCGGCTGGCCGATAGCGGCCAACACGGATTCCACGCCGAACCAGGCGAAAACTACGATTAGAAGGACGGCCAGTGTGATGGCGATGCCCGATCGGGAGGAATGGGTCTCACGGCGAACAACTCGCCGGTAGATCGCCGGGCTGGTCATGAGACCCTCTTTCGTTCTCGGAGTTCGACACCCGTGATTCGGAGGTCGACCCGCCCGACTGAGGAGCCGGTGAGCTCCAGGCATCGGTTGCGGATGGTGGTCTGGGCCGCGGTCAGACGCTCGAGCAGGGTTCCGTTCGAGCGACGCCCGACGACGCCGAGGTGGCTGATGTGGATGGGTGTCTTGGCGATCACGGTGAGCGAGCCGTTGTCGTCGGTGAGTTCCACCGAGACGTCGGACGCACTGACGCTGAGGGCGTCCGCGGTGACGGCCGACACGACCCGACGCACAGCGCGCGACGTGATCTTCGTACGACCGTGGAGGCCGGAGGTGGCCGGCACAGCGTCGGCCATCACCGCCGCGGTCACGAGGACCGCCGCCCGCGGAGCGTGTCGGAAAGAGACTTCACGTCGAGCTTGCCCTCGACGACCCGTCCGACACCCCAGCCGATCACGATGGCGACAGCCACCAGGATCATCGCCCAGAAGCCGAACGCGACTGCTGCCAGTGCCAGGACGGCACCGATCAGCATTCCTTTGGTGGTGGGGGTCACTTGACTCGGCTCTCGGTCTCGTCGTTGTTGTCGTCGTCGTCGGACGGGATGTAGACGTCGGAGACGGTCACGTTGACCTCGGTGACCTCCATGCCGACGACCGTCGAGATGGCCTCGGTCACGCTGGCGCGGACGCTGTCGGCGAGCTTCTGCAGCTCGACGGGGTACTCGGCGACGACGATGATGTCGGCGGCAACCTGCTTCTCGCCGACCTCGACCTTGATGCCCTGGCCGCGGTCCTGCTGGTTGATGGCGCTGCGGATGGCGCCGATGGCACGGGCTGCGCCGTTGCCGAGGTCGTGCACGCCGGGAACCTCGCGGGCAGCGATGCCGGCGACCTTCTCGACGACGCCCTCGGCGATGGTGTTCTTGCCGGTGGCGGCGTGGGCTCCGGCCGAGTTCTTGGCGACGGTCGAGCTGGAAGTGGGGGTGACGTTCGTCATTTTCTCTCCATTAGCTGGCGGTGGCGCTCCACGGGGTCCCGGTGAGCGAGGCCCGAAGTGATCAGGCACATCATTCAGACGCATGCACCCGGACTCGCGTCATGCTCGTCCAGAAAATCATCAGATTTCGTTCAATTGGTGGCGCTTTCCGGCTAGCGATCGGGGCTCGATGTACCCCTAACGCCGGAGCGTTTCGTTCGGTTTTTCCCCGAATCTCTGCTGGTACGCGGTGGCGAATCGACCGAGGTTTCCGAACCCCCACGCCCGTGCCAGGTCGTTGACGGTGGCAGTCTTCGGGGTGTGCTCAAGAAGGTCTCGCCGCACACGGTCGAGCCGGATCCTGCGCAGGTATTCGGTTGGCGACAGTTCGAGGTGCCGCTGGAAGGCGTTCTGCAGCGACCGGGTGTGGAGGCCCACATTCGCCGCGGCATCCGCGGGCGTGATGGGCAGATGGGCGTTGTTGTGCAGAAACTCCACGGCGGCCCGGACCCGCGTGAGGCGGGGCACGAGGAACGCGTCGGGGACGTGCTGCGTGTGCCACGGGAAGACGTCGAGCAGAGTGCGAGCCAGCTGCAGATTCGTCTCCATCCGCACCAGGCGCGTGGCTGCGGCGTCGGTCAACACGGGCGTGGCCGCGGTGACGGCCCGTCGCCACGTGGCGACGGCATCGTCGGGCAGAGGCGTGCCGTATCGGAAGACGAGCGATTGAACGTCTCCACCGTGGCGCTCCGAGGCGACGCCGTCGAGGAAGGGGCCGGATATCTGCACGACGTTCTGCCGACTGGGCTGGGCCTCGAAGACGAAGGGGACCGTCGTCGGCAGGAGCACGGGTTGCCCCTCCGTCAGCGCGAACGAGGTGTCGCCCACGGTAAGGGCGGCCGCGCCCTCGCGAAGCCAGGTGACGACGTAGTCGTCGAGCTTCGACACCTCGCTGATCATCGTGCCGGTGACGCTCGCCATGCGAAGGGTGATGTGGGCATCGCCCGACGAGGCGAATCGAAACTGGAACGGACGCGAAGAGGGCACGCTGCGAACCCGAGCACCGCCGTAGAAGCGCTCCATCAGACGGGCGGCCTCCTCGCGGCTCCGACCGGACATCTCCCGGCGGACGAACGGCGCACCCCCCCTCGGCGAGGACCGGATCGGGGTCGCCACCGACGGTCGCGGGATTCGCCGAGCCTGGCAGATGTGCTGCGGGATCCTCGATGCGCTGCGAAACGACGTCGTCATCGGCATCGGGCGCCGAGGGCAGGATGGTGCTCACTTCTCTCCTTCTGTCGATCGCATCGCGATCGGACTCGGACGGAGGCCACGAGGGTTCCGCCACTATGGAGACGTGTGCCGACGCGTGGATGTCACGAATTCGAATGGAAGTATTTCGGAGAGAGACGTTTCGAGGATGGCTCAGGTTCGCGCCCCACTACGCGGGTAGAACGATCGGTTTACAGAGTGACAGGTCCGGCACGTCGCGAATGGGCCACTGACTGGCGGGCCGAATGAACGAAGTGGTATTCAGGAGAAGCAGACCGTAGCCATACGGACAGACCGAGCAGGGGAGGGCGTCATCGACGATCACGCCCAGCTCTCCACCGCCGCCGATGCCACGCTCGCGGCACGAGCGATCGACGGCGACATCCAGTCGTTCGAGGTGCTCGCCCGGCGTCATGGGCCGCTGATGCGCGTGTACTCCGCAAAGCTCCTGGGCTCCGACATCGAATCCGATGATGTGGTCCAGGAGGCGTTCCTCACCGGGTGGAGACAGATCTCCGAGCTCGACAGCCCGGCGCACATCCGCAACTGGCTGATGCGCATCGTCACCCGCAAAGCCATCGACCGCATTCGAGTCAGGCGCGAGCACGACGACATCGACGATTGGGATCCCCCAGCGCCCGCGGCGACGAATCCCGAGCGGATCGTCGAGACTCGCCTGCAACTCGACGCGGTGTCGGAGGCACTCGACCGGTTGCCAGCCGACCAGCGACGGTGTTGGCTGTTACGTGAGACCGCCGGCTACAGCTACCAGGAGATCGCCGACGCTCTCGAACTCCCGATCCCTACCGTCCGCGGCCTCCTGGCCCGGGCACGCCGATACGTGCTCCACGAAATGGAGGCATGGCGATGACACCCGACGACCGTGCCGCTCCCGACGACGGTGCCGTTCCTGCCACCCCAGCCAACCCCGACGACCTGCCCGTCTCCGCCGACGACGACCTCGACGGCTACACGATGGAAGAGCTCGGCGACTACCTCGACCGAGGCCGGACCCCGTACGACCCCGGAATCGAGAACTCCGCCTCGTGCCGCCTGGCGCTCATCGGAATGACGCGCATGCGCGAGCTCTCTCAGACCGTGCTCGTCCGCGAATCCCGTGCCATGCCGGGTCGCGACGACACCTGGATCTCCGGGCTCCTCGACACGATCAAAGCCGAGATCACGTCGGGTCGGGACATCCCCGTGAGCCACTCGGATCCTGCGCTTCGGCTCGCTCTGACCGAGGCGGCCGTCCGCGGAATGATCCGGCGAGCCGGCGACACCATGGGCGGCCTCATCATGGGCCGGTGCACTCTCGACGGCGACGTGACCACCCCGGGCGAACCGATTCGCGTCGATGTCACTGCGAGCCTCGAGTTCGGCCTCTCGCTCGCCGACACGGCCGCGAAGCTCCGCGAGCGCATCGGCTACGCCCTCGCCCGCCATACCGAACTCGTGATCGGCACGATCGACGTGACAATCGACGACATCTACACGACCGGAGGGCAGCGATCATGAGCGACGAAATCGAGCTCGCACGCGGAGACGATGCGGCGCTCTCAAGGCACGACGACACCGCACTCTCCCGCGACCTCACCGCCGCGATTCGCGCCACCGAGGGAGTTACGGGCGTCTATCCCGCGCAACCGACAGTCGAGGCGGCCGTCGATGCCCTCGCCGTGCGGCTCGCCCTCCGGCAACCCGACGTCCTCGTCGACATCGATCGCGCTGACGGCTTCACGACCGTGAGCGCCCACATCGCGACCAGCGCGGCCGTGCCCGCCACCGAGACCCTGCGAGCGGTCGGCGAGCTCATCCGAAGCACACTGCGCGAAGCGGGACCCCTCGCTATCAACGTCAAGGTGCGACTGATCGACGACACCGGTCGGCCCGCCTCGGATTAGTCGCTGCGCTGCGCCGTTCGACCTCGAACTAGGCGGCCGCGATCAGGGACGAGATGTCGTCTTGCACCCGGGCAAAGAGTTCGCGTGCCTTGTCGGCCGTGATCACTCCGCGGTCGAGTGCGTCGACGACACCGAAGATGCGAAGCCGCAGCTCGGCGCGGTTCATGAACGAGACGCTGGCCGACGAATCGAGCTGGGCGAGGAGGCTCAGCCGCGTGGAGATGATCGATGCCTCGAGGACTGCACGCGTCATGAGAATCTCTCCGCGGGCTCCGTGCCCACTGGGTTCGGTTGTGGCGAGGGCGGTTGACTCCTCGCGGGATGCCGTCGACGTGCAGACCGCAAATGCGCTACTGCGAAAGGCCTCCCAGGGGAGCAGTCAGCAGCGTCTTCGATGTCCGAGCCGAACACGGCTGAGATTACGCTCGTGCGCGGGTCTGCGCCAGAGCGTCGAGGATTCGCACAGGTGCGCCGTCGAGGGCCTACTCGGTCGCTGACCTGACGCAGCGCTGATCCCGTTCGAGCACGCAGCCGCCACATCCGAGTCAGGCCGAGTGGGCCATCGCCCGGAGGTCAGCAGCGATCAGGGTCTCAGCCGCTCGGCGAGCCTGCCCCGCTGCCGTGTTTTCGCCGCTGATCGCCGCGGTCGTCTGAGCCCCCTCAGCGAGGATCGCCAGCTGGGCCGCGAGCTCGGGCCCTCCCCCGGCGTCGGACACGAGCCGCGCGACGTACTCCTGAAACAACCTCTTGTGCACGCGCGCCGCGTTCGCGACGCCCGGCGACACGGCTCCGAGCTCGCCGAACGCGTTGATGAACCCGCAGCCGCGAAACGAGTCGGTGTCGAACCAGTCGAGCAGGTAGTCGAACACGGCCAGCACGCGGCCTTCGGGCACTTTCTCTTCGTCGACCGCGGCCTCGAGCCCGGTGGTCCATCGCTCGTGCCGGCGCACCAGCACCGCGAGGACGATCGATTCCTTCGACGGAAAAAGGCTGTAGAGACGCTTCAACGACACCTCGGCCGCCTGGCGCAGATCGTCCATTCCTACCGCCTGAATGCTGCGTGCGTAATAGAGCTCGTCGGCCGTGGCGACGATCCGATCGCGAATTTCGTCTTCCGTCATGAGACCAGTCTACTTGCGCGAGAACGATCGTTCCCTTATCGTGTCTCCTACCGAGAGAACGATCGTTCTCCAGAGCGAAGGATCCGCCCCATGTCTTCCATCACCACCTCCCCCGAGGCCCTCACCGCGCTGATCACCGGCCACTACGTGACCACCCCCGCACCGCGCGACGGCGTCGTGGGCTCCTACATCAGCGGCCTCGCGTCGCGCCCCTCCGCCGGGACCTACACCGGACGCACCACGCACCTGGACGTCGTCGGCTCGTACGTCGCCGCTGAGAAGGTTCAGCCGCGCTCCGCCTCGGTCTCCGTCCGGTACACCTCGACCGGCTCGATCCGCCTGCCCCGCGCCGCGTAGCCGTTCTCGCCTCCTAACAGCGCCGCAGTGTCGGTGGTCTTCGATACCGTTCTGACACGATGAGCGAACCGACACCTTTCCGGCCGACCGGTACGAAGACCGAAGCCCCCGCGATGCGCTGGCAGGGTCAACGGGTCGATGCAGTCGACGGCGGTGCGCTCCCCGGCCTCGCTCAGATCACCGGCCTCGTACGGAGCGTGCAGACCCCCGAGTTCCAGGGCATCACGTTCCATGAGGTGCTCGCCAAATCCGCTCTCAACCACGTGGCGGCGACAGCCCGCGTGATGCCGGGCGAATACACGATCAACCCCTACCGCGGCTGCTCGCACGCCTGTGTCTACTGCTATGCCCGACCTACCCACGAGCACCTCGGCATGGGTCTCGGAGACGACTTCGAGACGCAGATAGTCGTCAAGACCAACATCGCCGAGGTCTTGCGACGGGAGCTGTCGCGCAAACGCGTTCTGCCCGATCGGGTCGCCCTCGGCACCAACACCGACCCGTACCAGCGGGCCGAAGGGCGCTACGCGCTCATGCCCGGCATCATCGACGCCCTGACCGACGCACGAATGCCGTTCTCGATCCTCACCAAGGGCACGCTGATTCGACGCGACATCGGCCGTCTGCGTCGAGCCGCCGATCACGTCGACGTGCAGCTCGGGCTGTCCATCGCCGTGCTCGACGACGACCTCCAGCGTTCCATCGAGCCCGGCACCCCGTCAGCGACGGCCCGACTCGAGACCCTCAAGGCGATCCGCGACGCCGGCCTCGACTGCACCGTCTTCGCCGCGCCGCTCTTGCCCGGGCTCACCGACAGCGCCGAGCAGATCGACTCGCTCGTGGGCGCCCTGGCCGATGCCGGTGCCACCAACGTGTTGCCGACGCTCCTCTACCTCCAGCCGGGCGTCAAAGAACTGTACTTCGCCTGGTTGCAGCGCGAGCGGCCCGACCTCGTCGCCGGCTACGGTCGCCTCTACGCCGGCGGCACCCAGGCGAGTGGCGACTACCAGAAGCTCGTCTACCGGCGCCTTCGCGATGCCCTCGTGCGGCACGGGCTGCCGATCCCGAATCGCGACACCCACGAGCTCTTCCAGCTTCGCGGCAAGCGCCCGTCCCCCGCGGCCTCCGACGCGCCCGCAGCGCCGACCCTGTTCTGACGTCGCTCACCGGGCTGTGCGTCGGGTGGGGCACCTGAGGCCACCTCGCGGGTGCCCCGCCCCGCCCCACCGCGCCGCTCGCCGAGATCGCACTCCCGGTCGCCCCCACCCGACCCCAACTGCGATCTCGGCCCGCGAGATGGCCGAACCTACCGCCACGCGCCCCCAACCTCCGTAGATCAGGCCACCTCGCACGCGCGGCGCAGCGCCGCTCACCGAGATCGCACTTCCAGTCGCCCCCACCCGACCCCAACTGCGATCTCGGCCCACCAGATGGCCGAAACTACCGCCACGCGCCCCCAACCTCCGTAGATCAGGCCACCTCGCACGCGCGGCGCGGCGTCGCTCGCCGAGATCGCACTTCCAGTCGCCCCCACCCGACCCCAAATGCGATCTCGGCGGAGGCCCCCTCCCCGCGCGCCGAAGGCGCCGCGGCCGCGGTGCGGGCCGAAGGCCTCGCGCCGCGCGCGCCGAAGGCGCCAGCAAGCACCAGTAGGGTCGCCGCCCCCGAACGCCTCTCGCCCAGCGAGAAGCGTTCGAGGGCGACGAACCTACCCGCGAGCGTCGGTCGTAGCCGGAATCTCTTCTGCCCGGTCGCCGTTCTTGCGCACGGGGCGCACGTCGCCGACGATCGGCACGGCCTTGCGGTAGGCGAACCAGGCGTAGCGCGAGATGAAGTGCGCCATGGTGGTGACCCGGTTGCTGTTGCCGAGCAGGCTGTAGATGTGGATGACGATCCAGGTGTACCAGGCGAGCACGCCGGTGAGGGTGATCCCGCCACGGAGTTGGGCGACGGCGGCGTGGCGGCCGATCGTGGCCATGGTGCCCCGGTCGTGGTACTTGAAGGCCCGGGTCGGCTTGCCGGTGAGCACGCGCGCGATCTGCTCGGCGACGTGCGCGCCTCCCTGCAGGGCCGGCTGCGCCAGCTGGTCGAGCGGCTTGGGCGTGAGCGCGATGTCTCCGACGGCGAAGATGCGGTCGTGGCCTTGGACGCGCAGGTCGGAACCGACCAGGATCCGGCCACCCGCACCCTGCTCGAGCCCCCAGCCGTCGACTTCTCCGTGTGCGGTCACTCCGGTGGCCCAGATCACGAGCTCTGCCGGGATCTCTTCGCCGGACGCGGTGACGACGCCATTCTTGCGCACTTCGGCGACGCCGGTGTTGAGGCGGAGCTCAACGCCGCGTTTGCGGAGGGCGCCCTCCGAGTAGCGGCGCAGTCGCGGTGCGAACGGCTTGAGGAGTTCGCCGCTCCGGTGCACCAGGGTGATCGTGATGCTCTTGCGGTCGATCTCGGGGTAGGCGGTCACGAGCGCCTGGTCGCGGAGCTCGGCGAGGGCGCCGGCCATCTCGACGCCGGTCGCTCCGCCGCCGACGATGACGACGCGGACCTCGGAGGTATCTTCGCGGACAGCGGCCTTTTCGAGTTGCGTGAAGAGCTCGTCGCGGATCCTGAGCGCTTGTGATCGTGAGTACATCGATTTCGCGTACTCCTTGGCGCCGGGGGTGCCGAAGTAGTTGGTGTTGACGCCGTTCGCCAGAACGAGTGCGTCGTACGAAATCTTCTCGCCGTCGGCAAGTTCGATGACCTGCGCCTCGGCATCGATGGTTTTGAGCAGCCCGTGCTGGAAGTTCGCGTTCGGCTGGGTGCTGCGGAGGCTGCGGAGGAAGTAGGTGACGTCTCCGGCGTTAAGACCGCCGGTCGCCACCTGGTACATGAGCGGCTGGAACATGTTGTAGATGTGGCGGTCGATCAGGGTCACCCGCACCGGCGCATCTTTAAGGGCCTTCAGCGTCGCGATGCCCGCGAAGCCACCTCCGATGATGACGATGTGCGGCAGCTCGGCCATTTTTCCTCTTTCTTGACGAACGAGGAGGCCGGCGAGGGCGCTGGTTCGTCGTCTTCGCTCGAAATCAACTGCAAGGGTATCCCCTGATTCGCTCGCCTTCCGAATTTGAAGGAGAAACCCGCGACGACGCCGCCCGATCCGCCTCACTTTTGGTTTTTCGGCGCGGATGTCCTTCAAATTCGGGGCCGGACTAGCCGCGACGGACGATGCGGGCCTCCCACGGGCGCAGAGTCGTCGCCTCTCCGGGGTCGGCGTAGTTGCCGAGAACCAAGGATCCGCGCCCCCACGAACCCGACCCGAGCACCGGGGCGTCGAGCTCCTCCGACGAGAAGTTGCCCACGACAAGGAGCGACTCGTCGGCGAGCGTGCGCGTGAACGCGAAGAGCGTCGGGTGGTCGGGCTCGAGGAGCGTGTACGAGCCGAGAGCGATGACGTCGGACGCGTGCCGCAGCGCGATGAGCCGACGGTAGTGCTCGAAGATCGAGCGATCGGACTGGCGGTCGGCGTGCACGTTGATCAGAGCGGCGTTCGGGTTCACCGCCAGCCAGGGTGAGCCCGAAGTGAAACCCGCCTCGGATCCTTCGGTCCACTGCACCGGGGTGCGCGCGTTGTCGCGCGAGCGGAACCGGAGCGACTCGAGAAGCTCTTCGGGGTCGCGGCCCTCCTCGCGCTGCTCGGCGAACCAGTTGAGCGATTCGATGTCGCGGTAGTCGTCGATCGAGGCGAATCCGGCGTTCGTCATGCCGATCTCGTCGCCCTGGTAAACGTAGGGCGTGCCCCGATGCAGGTGCAGGATCGTCGCGAGCAGAGTCGCCGACTCGAAGCGGAACTCGTCGTCGTCGCCGAAGCGCGAGACCGAGCGCGGCTGGTCGTGATTGGCGAGGTAGAGGCTGTTCCAGCCGGTGTCGGCGAGGCCTTCCTGCCAGCGGCTGAGCGAGCGCTTCAGGTCGCGGAGATCGAGCGGTACGTTGTCGAACTTCGAGGCCGGGCCGTGATCGAGGCCGACGTGCTCGAACTGGAACACCATGTCGAGCTCGAGCCGATCGGCGCCGGTGAAGAGCTTCGCGTCGTCGACCGTCACCCCGGGCATCTCGCCGACAGTGATCAGGTCGGCCTCGCGCCCGGCGAACACGCGCTCGTTCATCTCGCGCAGGTACTCGTGGATCTGCGGGCCCATCGAAAAGCCATCGCTGTCGCTCACGAGGTCGCTCTGGATCTTGGCGATGTGGTTGATGACGTCCATGCGGAAGCCGTCGACTCCCCGGTCGAGCCACCAGTTCATCATCGAGTAGATCGCGTCGCGCACCTCCGGGTTCTGCCAGTTGAGGTCGGGCTGTTTGGGCGCGAAGAGGTGGAGATAGTACTGGTCGTCAACCGATCGGTCGTCGGTCGATCGGCTGTCGGTCGATCGGTTGTCGGTCGATCGGTTGTCGGCGTGGTCGTCGGTCGATCGGTCGTCGGCGGCTGCGAGCTGCGTCCAGGCCGGGCCGCTGAACGCGCTGCGCCACAGGTTCGGTTCGGTGCGGCCGTCTCGGGGGCTCCGGTCGACGCCGTCACGCCAGACGTACCAGTCGCGCTTCGGGCTCGTGCGAGACGACTTCGACTCCTGGAACCAGGCGTGCTCGTCACTCGTGTGGTTGACGACGAGGTCCATCACGAGTTTGAGGCCGCGTTCGTGCATCTCGGCGAGTAGCAGGTCGAACTCGTCGAGGGTGCCGAATAGCGGATCGATGTTGCGGTAGTCGCTGATGTCGTAGCCGTTGTCGGCCTGCGGCGAGGTGTAGATGGGCGACAGCCAGACCACGTCGACGCCCAGGTCGACGAGGTGGTCGAGGTGCTGCCGAATTCCGCCGAGATCTCCGATGCCATCACCATTGGAGTCGGCGAAGCTGCGCGGGTAGATCTGGTAGACGACGGCCTTCGTCCACCAGGCGGGTGCGGGTGCGGCTGCTGCCGACGGTGCGGGTGTGGCGGGCGACTGGGCTGACTCGTCGGCGAGGCTCATTCGTCAAGCCTAGGCGCGGGCCCCCTGCAAATTTGAAGGAGAAACGCGCTGCCGACCCCCGCCGATCGGCATGAGTCCGTTCGCCTGGGCGCGGATCTCCTTCAAATTCGGGTCAGGCGGCGGCCGCGGGCGCGAACTGGGCAGCGCGGCGCGCAGGACGCAGGCTGACGCGGAACGACCGCGGCACGTCGGCCCCTGCGGCGATGAGCTCGCGGCCGTCGCGCGGGTCGCGGAGCGGCAGCTCCCCTGAGAACAACGGCACGGTGGTATACCCGGCGGCGGCTTCGCGGGCTGTGACGAGGGGCAGCGCGCGGCGGCTCAGGGGCAGCGCGATCGCACCGGCGAGCAGCAGCACGAGCGGCAGCCCGACTGGCGAGAGGTCGGCTCGGCCACTGGCGGCGACCGCCAGCACGGCCCCGACCAGGCTGAGCACGCCGAGGCCCACGAACGCGACGGCGACCACGGTGACGAGTGACCAGATGTAGGCGGAGGTGCCGCGGACGAGTCCGGTGACGGGGTTCATGCGCAGCTCACTTCTGCCGGGTGACGAGCCGCAGGATCCTGCGCTCCTCTGCCAGATTAGGCACCGCCCGCAACCCGGCGCGCCTCCACGTTGGGGTGGCACCCGCGCGGGGGATGCTCGCGAGGCCGGCACCGACCCGCATGATCGGCACAAACCCTCGCGATCGGCACAGACCCTCGTCGTCGGCAGTCGAGGTGCCCCTAGGTCCACCTCAGCAGCCGACTGCGAGGGTCTAGCCGGAGGATGCCTCGCTCAGGCGAGGCCGAGCTGCCGCAGGATGCCCTGCTCGTCGGTCGACCCCCACCGGTCGGAGGCCTTGCCGTCGGTGAAGCCGATCACCTGCACGTTGCGCACAGTGAAGCGCTTGCCGGTCGCTGCGTGCCCCTGGTACTCGCCGGTGTGGGTAGCCGAGAGGTCGGCGATGGTGATGTACTTCGTCGGCGTCACGATGGTCTCGAGCTCGGTGCGCTCGACGTCGCTGAACGAGGTGCCGAACTGCTCCCAGAACCAGGCGATTCCGCCTCCTCCGGCGGGCTGCCCGTCGGCCGGGTCGTGGTCGACGAAATCGACGTCGAACCGGTCGCCCATCTCGAGCGAGGTGTCGCGCATCCGCGCCAGCGCGTCGATTGTGGCCTGGCCGCCCTCGGTGATCTCGGTTGCCATGGTAGATCCCTTCTCGCCGTGCCCGCGTGGCGACGGCTGTCGTCTTCGCCGAGTCAACGCCCCGCGTCGCCTAAGGGATCAGGATCCGGGGGACGCCGCTCGGCTAGGCGACCTCGCCGTGTCACGTGTCGCGGTCACACCCTCGCGCCGCGGCAGGTGGGCCAGTCCGCGAGACGTAGTACGGCGAGCGGCGAGCGGCGAGCGGTCAGGCGCCCTGCACGTCGAACGCATCCGCCCGCGCGGGGCCGAGGTCGGCGAGGGCGGCGAACGCGGGGCGAGGCGCGTCGACCTCGGTCTCGAACAGCACGAGCTCGTTGACGCCCGAGCGAGTCGCCGGGCCGGGCACGTAGAGGGTGCGCTGCGGCCCGTCGCTCCAATACCGTCCGAGTGGGAACCCGTTCACGAACGCGACACCCTTGCCGAGGCCGCCGCTGTCGAGGAACAGGTCGGCGGGAGCCTCGAGCGAGAACTCGAAGCGCGCGATCCCGGGCCCGACGAGAGGCATTAACGACACCAAAGGATCCGCCCCGACCCCGCTCGCTGCCAGCAGATCGAGGTCGAGCGGAAGTGCGGTCCACTCGGCGGTGTGCCCGTCCACCGTGACCTCGCCGATCAGCCCCTTGGGCTCGCCGATCCGCTGGTCGTAATTGACCCGCCCCTGGTCTTCCAGCAGCACGATGAGCTCGGCGCCAACGGGCAGAGCCAGGCGTCGATCGCCGCGGGCCCGCTCGAGCACGCCGATGCGAACTCCGTCAACGAAGACGATGGCGCGGTCGCGCACCTCGCCGACCTCGAGCACGTGGCCGCCGGACTCGCCTGACGTCGGCGAGCCAGCGTCGGGCAGCGCCGCACGGAGCATGAGGTAGCCGCGGTAGACGCCGAGCTCGTCGAAGGTCGGCGCTGCGGACGCGGGGGCGAAGTGGCCAAGTCGACCGAGGACGCCGAGCAGGGGCGTCGACCCGGCCACTTCGACGGCCGGCACGGGTACCGGGGTGTGAGCCGGCGGATCCTCGATGCTCCTGGGGTCGTCGAAGTCGAGATCGGGCACGTCGGTGTACTTCGCGAAGACCTCGCGGAAGGCGAAGTACTTCTCAGTGAGCCGGCCCGCTTCGTCGATCGGGGCGTCGTAGTCGTAGCTCGTGATCGTCGGCTCGTAGACGCCCTTGTCGTTGGCCCCGTTCGTGAAGCCGAAGTTCGTGCCGCCGTGCACCATGTAGAGGTTGACCGAGGCCCCGAGGGCGAGCAGCTCGTCGAGATCACGCGCCTGCGCCTCGGCGGGCGTCGTGTGGTGCACGCCGCCCCAGTGGTCGAACCAGCCGTTCCAGTACTCGGAGCTCATCAGCGGCCCCGTCGGCTGCGCGGCACGCAGGGTGGCCAGGCGTTCGGGGCTACGGGAGCCGAACGAGCCGGTCTTCAGCAGGTCGGGCAGCGAGCCGTTGTGGAGCATGTCGGGCTCGGGCTGGTCGACCGTGGTGAGTGGAACGTCGATACCGGCGTCGCGGGTGAGGTCGACAAGGGCGCCGAGGTAGGCGGCGTCGGAGCCGTAGGCGCCGTACTCGTTCTCGATCTGGACGAGCACCACCGGCCCGCCGTGGTCGATCTGCCTCGGCACGACGATCTCGTAGACGCGCCGAAGATAGGTTTCGACGGCCGCTAGAAAGAGGGGCTCCGAGCGGCGGACGCCGACGCTCGGGTCGCGGAACAGCCAGCCGGGAAGGCCACCGTTGTCGTACTCGGCGCAGATGTAGGGGCCGGGCCGGACGATGGCGTGCATTCCGGCCTCGTGCACGAGATCGAGGAAGGCCCCGAGGTCGAGCCGGCCGTCGGTGATCCACTCGTCGGGCGTCGGTGCGTGGTCGTTCCACGGCACGTACGTCTCGATGGTGTTGAGGCCGAGGAGCCGGGCCTTGTGGATGCGATCGGCCCAGTGCTCGGGGTGGATGCGGAAGTAGTGGAGAGCCCCGGAGAGGATCCGATGCGGGCGCCCGTCGAGGAGGAAGGCGTCGTCGCCGATCGTGAAGCGGCTCGTGGTCATGGGGTCTCTCTCAGAGTCGGAGGACGGAGAACGGGTGCGACCGAAGTGGTCGCACCCGCTCCGTGACTGTGGTGCTGGTCGAACGCAGTGCTGGTGGGGCTACTTGGCCGTGACGGTGAATCCCTGCTCGTTGCCGTACTTCACGAGCGCCGTCTGCCACGCCTTCAGACCGGTGTTAATGTCGGAGAAGTCGGCGTACGACTGACCGACGGTGTCGGCGTAGATGCTGTTCGCGTAGACCTGGAAGGGCAGGTACTTCCAGCCGGAGGCGACCGAGTCGGACGAGCTCTTGAGCACCTCGTTGATGGCCTGTCCACCGAAGTAGTCGGGCTTCGTGGCGAGGAATTCACTCGAATCGAGCGTGGCGGTCGTCGACGGGAATCCGCCCGAGGCGAGGAACGTGTTGACGCTGTCGTCGCTGGAGTTCAGCCACTTGACGAATCCGGCCGCGAGGGCCTGGTTCTTCGACTGCTTCATGACGACCTGTGCGCCACCGCCGTTCTCGGCCGTGACAGCGGTCTTGCCGTCGTAGGTCGGGATCGGAGCGACAGCCCAGTCACCCGAGCCGGCCTTGGCGCCCGACTCGATGACGCCGGGGAACCAGGCTCCCGTGATCTGGGTTGCAATCTCGCCGCCGGCGAGCTGCTTGTACCAGTCGTCGGTGAAGCCGGGGGTCTGGGCGAGGAGCTTGTTCTCGACGAGCTCGTTCCAGGTGTCGGCCCACTTCTTGGTTCCTGCATCCTGCAGGTTGATCGACACCTTGCTGCCGTCGACCTCGAACGGACGGCCGCCGGCCTGCCAGATCATGCTCGTCGTGAACCCGGCGTCGCCGGTGTCGGAGTTGATGTAGGCCTTGGGGTCGGCCTTGTGCAGCTTCTTCGCGGCGGCGATGTATTCGTCCCACGTTTTTGGCACCTGGATCGAGTACTTCTCGAAGAGCGTCTTGTTGTAGAACATCGCCATGGGGCCGGAGTCTTGAGGCAGGCCGTAGAGCTTGCCGTCGAGCGACACCGAGCCCCAGGTGCCGCTGGTGTACTTGCTCTTCAGGTCGTTGAAGCCGTACTGGGTGAGGTCGGTCAGCGAGTCGGCGAGAGCGAACTGGGGCAGCGCGAAGTACTCGACCTGAGCGACGTCGGGCGCCCCGGATCCTGCCTTAACGGAGTTCTGGAGCTTCGTGTACTCGTCGGTGCCGGTACCCGCGTTGACGAGCTTGACGGTGACCTTCGGGTAGGCCTTCTCGAAGGCCTTGACCTGGGCTGCCGCGGACGGGGTCCACGACCAGTAGGTCAGGGTTCCGCCGGCTTTGAGGGCGGCGTCGACCTGCCCGGCGTTTCCGCCGTCGTTCGACGATCCGCCGCCGCTGTTAGAGCAGCCCGTGAGAGCTGCGGTTACTGCGATCGTGGTGACTGCGGCACCGACGATCGTCCTCAAGCGCTTGTGCATGAGGGGTCCTTTCACTTCGTTGTGTGGGTAGGGAGGGTGGGAATGACTTGTGTGGGTTGGTGGGGGGGGGGATTGCTGGGGGGAAAACTGCTGGTCTACTGCTTCACGCCGCCGGCGCCGAGACCCGACTGCCAGTAGCGCTGGAGGAGCAGGAAGATGATGACGATCGGCACGATGGTGATCAACGAGCCGGTGACGACCAGGTTGTAGATCGGGTCGGCGGCGACGCCGTTCGCCTGCTGCGACCACTGGTTGAGGCCGACGGTCAGCGGGTACCACTTCGGGTCGCTGAGCATGATCAGCGGGAGGAAGTAGTTGTTCCAGGTCGCGACGACCGAGAACAGCAGCACCGTGACGATGCCGGGCGTCAGCAGCCGGATCGCGATCGTGAAAAAGATGCGGATCTCGCCGGCGCCGTCGATGCGGGCCGCTTCGAGCAGTTCTTCGGGGATTGCATCGACCGCGTACGTCCAGACCAGGTAGAGGCCGAACGGGCTGATGAGCGACGGAAGGATGATCGCCCACGGGGTGTTCGTCAGGCCGATGTTCGAGAAGAGCAGGAACGTCGGCACGGCAAGGGCCGTACCCGGGATGGCGATCGAACCGAGCACGATGGCGAACACCGCACGTCGACCGGTGAAGCGGAACTTCGCGAGGCCGTAGCCGGCGAGGGTCGCGAGCAGCGTCGCTCCCCCGGCACCGACCACCACGTAGAGCAGCGTGTTGCGGAACCAGGTGACGAAGATGCCGTTGTTGTAGGTGAAGACCTGCTGGATGTTGTCGAACAGGTGGAACCCGTCGCCGAACCAGAGGCCGAACGACGCCAGCAGGGAGTCTTGCGATTTCGTCGAGTTGACGACGAGGTAGAACAGCGGCACGAGCGAGTAGACGAGGAAGATCACCATGATCGCGGTGAGGCCGCGCGACTTCTTCTCGCGGTAGCCACTGGGGCCGGGCCGGTCACGACGAGAGCGTTTCGACGGACCGCCGGATCCTCGGCCCTGTTCTTCGGGGATGACCTCGGGGCTGGTCAGGGTGCTCATCGGTTCTCCTGTCGCGTGCCGCGGACCTGGACGATGTAGGCGATGACGGCGGTGATGACGCCCATCACGATCGCGACGGTGGCGGAGTAGTTGAACTGCTGGCCAGCGAACGAGAGGTTGTAGGCGTACATGTTCGGGGTGAAGAAGGTGCCGATCACGTTCGGCGCCAGGGTCTTGAGCAAGTTGGGCTCGTTGAAGAGCTGGAAGCTGCCGATGATCGAGAAGATCGAGGCGATCACGATGGCGCCGCGGAGAGCCGGGAGCTTGATCGAGATGATCGTGCGGAGGCTGCCGGCACCGTCGAGCGACGCTGCCTCGTAGAGCTCCGCCGGGACGACGCGAAGGGCCGCGAAGAAGATGATCATGTTGTAGCCCAGGAACTCCCAGGTCACGATGTTGCCGATCGACGTCAGGATCCAGGTCGAGGTGAACGGCTTGAGCAGGTCGCTGCCGAGCAGATCGTTGAACGAGCCGGTGAGGCCGAACTGCGGGCCGTAGATGAAGCCCCAGATGAGGGCGGCGACGACGCCGGGCACCGCGTAGGGCAGGAAGATCGCGATGCGGAAGAAGCTCGCGGCGTGGAGTCGAGCGCTGTCGAGGGCGAGAGCCGCGACCAGTGCCAGAACGAGCATCACGGGCACCTGGATCACCAGGAAGATCAGCACCCGCCCGAAGCTCGACCAGAACTTCGAGTCTTGGAGCAGCTGGATGTAGTTGGCGAGGCCCACGAAGTGGTTGCCGCCGATCAGCTGGTCTCGGAACAGGCTCAGGTAGATCGCGTAGCCGATGGGCACGATCAACATGAGGATCAGCACCACCATGAACGGAGCGACGAACATCCAGCCCGTCTGCTTGCCGCGGCCCGTGCGCCGGCGCTTGCGAGGCGTCGGCTCGAGCCGTGCCGCCTTGGCGCCCGTCAGGGTTCCAGAACTCATCGAAACTTCCTCGTCTCCACGATGTTTACGTCAACATCACGGAGGCGACGCTAGCATGGCAACGTCAACATCGCCACCGACCCGGAGGAAATCGTGACCTCAGCGACACCTTCACCTGCCGCGGGCTCCGCTTCGGGAACAGCCGCGGGCACCGCTTCGGGCTCGGCCGCGGGCACCGCTTCGGGCCCGGCCGCGAAGAAGGCCTCCGCCGCAGACGTGGCGCGCCACGCGGGCGTGTCGATGCAGACCGTTTCGCGAGTCGCCCGCGATCTCGAGAACGTCCAGCCCGCTACCCGCGACCGCGTCCGCGCCTCGATGGTCGAGCTCGGCTACAGCCCGAACCGTGCGGCCCGCGCCCTTCGATCGGGCCGGTTCCACACGATCGGGGTGATCATGTTCACGCTCTCGTCTTTCGGCAACACGAAGTTCTTGGAGGCCATCGCCGAGGCCGCGGGTCTGGTCGGCTACACGATCACCCTCCTTCCCGTCTCGCAGCGCACCCGCGGAGAGGTCACCGGTGCCATCGCACGGCTCTCCGAGCAAGCAGTTGACGGGGTCGTCATCGTCATCGAGGCCGACCTGCTCTCCGAAGACGACGTCGACCTGCCCGCCGACGTGCCGGTCGTGATCATCGACTCCAGCCGCCTCAGCGAACGACCCTTCATCGACACCGACCAGGCCCTCGGCGCCCGGCTGGCCACCCAGCACCTGCTCGACCTGGGCCACGAGACCGTGTGGCACATCGCCGGGCCGCAGACTTTCTACGCGGCGAGGCGTCGCGAGGCCGCCTGGCGCGAGGTGCTCGAGTCGCACGGTCGCGAGGTGCCGCCCCCGTTCACCGGTGACTGGAGCACAGGATCCGGCTACCGCGCAGGCCTCGAAATCGCCCGCCGCCCCGACATCACCGCCGTCTTCGTCGCGAACGACGGAATGGCCCTCGGCCTCCTGCGCGCCTGCCACGAGCTCGGCAGGGAAGTGCCGTCAACCCTGAGCATCGTCGGCTTCGACGACATGACCGAGTCGGAGTCGTTCTGGCCGCCGCTCACGACCATCCACCAGCACTTCGACGAGGTCGGTCGGTCGTCGGTCGCGATGCTCGTGGCGCAGATCGAGCGGACGACGCCGACGCCGGTGACGATGGTGCCGGTCGACCTGGTCGTGCGGGCGAGCACGGCGCCACCGCCCGGCGTCTGAGCCGTTGCGCTGACCGATCTGGTGCCGAGTGCCGCCTCATGCTGTTGGCGGGGGCCCTCAGGCGGCATTTGGCGGCACTCGCTGCACGAGACCGCGGCACTGGTGCCCGGCCCGACCCGCGAGTGTCGCCTTATGCCAACGGCGGGCCGCCAGGCACCGCAGAAGGCGGCACTCGACGGCCCGCCGCGCGAGCAGAACCGGTCAATCGACCTTGGCAGCCGCCGTCTTGATCATGGCGACGTACTTGTCGAGCGCGTACGGCAGGCTCAGCGGCGTGATGACGGTGGAGGCCATTGCGAGCTGCTGGTTGACGTTCGGCACGTACGAGCCGCGCTTCACTGCCGGGATCGACGCATAGAGGGGCTGCTTCTCGATCTGCTTCTGGTTGGCCTCGTCGTTGAACCAGGTGAAGACGATGTCGGTCTTGTCGAGCAGGTTTGCCTTCTCGAGGCCGATCGTCGAGACGAAGGTGCCGGCGGTCTTCGGCAGAGCGGCCGCCGTCTTCTCCTGCGTCAGGCCGAGACCCGCGATGATGTCGACGCGCGGGTCGCCCTTCTGGTAGATCGACAGTGAGCCTGGCTCGGCTGCGTAGATGTAGGTGAAGTTGTACTTCGCGAAGTCGGGGTTCTCAGCGGCCGTCTTGGCGAGGGTCGTCTTGATGCCGGCGATCTGGTCGGCGGCCTTGTCGCTCTCGCCGAGGACCTTGCCGATGATCGTCATCTCGTCGCTCCACGAGGTACCCCAGGCCTCACCGGGGTAGGCGACGGTCGGCGCGAGGGCGCTGAGCGTCTTGTACTGCTTCGCCGTGATGCCCGACTGCGGGGCGATGATCACGTCGGGGTTTAGCTCGGCTAGGGCCGTCATGTCGATGTCGGGGTAGACCGCGAAGGTCTTGGGTAGAGCGTCGCCGCGCTTCTCGATGGCCGAGGTGACCCAGGGGTAGTTCTTCTCGGAGTCGCCACCCCAGGTGACCTCCTCGATGCCGACAGGCGTGGTGCCGAGCGAGACGACCGTGTCGGCCGCACCCCAGCCGATGGTGACGACGCGCTTCGGCTTCGACTCGATGGTCGCGCCGCCGAGGGCCGACTTGATCGTGACTGGGAAGGCGTCAGAGGCCGATGCGCCCGACGTGCTGCCGGATCCTGCGTCGGACGACGTGCTGCAGGCCGCGAGTGAGAACGCCAGGGCTGCTGCGGCCACGACGGCGATTCCTCGACGGAGAAGTTTCTGAGACAAGGGATGGTGCCTTTCGGATTGGGTGCCGTGCCACCGTATTAGGTAAGGCTTACTTAGGCAAGCCTGACCTAACGGTGTCGAGAGACCCGTGCGCGTCGAGATACCCGGCGCGAAAGGTCTAGCCCCGGCCCGCTACGACGGCCAACAGCGGCGCCATCCGTCGCGGCACGACCTCGGAGAGCGCGATCGTGGTGTTGGTGCGAACGATTCCGCGGATCCTGAGGATCGCCCCTGTCACGCGCCGCAGATCGTCGGTCGACGAGGCGACCACCCGCGCGAGCATGTCGCTGTCGCCCGTGATCGCGTGGACCTCGACGACCTCGGGCAGCGCGAGGAGGCCCGCGACGGCGTGCTCCTCGTCGGCCTGGCTGATCGCGATCGACACGAACGCCATCAGCGGGCGCCCGAGCGACGCCGGGTCGAGGCGTCGGCTCTGCGCGCCGAGCACGCCGTCGTCGACCAGCCGCCGTCGCCGGGAGTGCACGGTGGTGCGCGAGAGGCCGAGGGCTCGGGCGAGGGCCACGTCAGAGATGTCAGGATCCGAATCCAAGACCTGGATGAGTCGGGCGTCAACAGAATCGATGGTCACCTAGGCATTCTGCACGGCGTCGTGCGTTCTACAGCCCATTCTGCGTAATAGCCCGCTGGTGAGTTGCGCGAACAGGGCTCGCTACCCAGCATTGAGGCCGTGACCCGGATCCTCGATGCCTCGACCGCCGCCCTCGCCGCGACCCCGCCTGAATCGAGGCACTCCGTGCTCGAAGACGTGATGGGCATCGCGACCGGCACGCTCGCCGCATCGCTCGGCCTCTCTCTGCTCAAAACGGCCGGTGTCGTCACGGGCGGCACAGCCGGGCTCTCGCTGCTGATCAGCTACGCCGCGCCGATCCCGTTCGGGGTGCTGTTCTTCGTCGTCAACGCCCCGTTCTTCGTGCTGGCCCTCTGGAAGAAGGGGTGGCTGTTCACCCTCAAGACGGCGATCTCGGTCGCTCTCGTCTCCGTGCTGTCGTCGGTGCACGTCGCCGCGCTCGACGTGTCGAACCTGTCGCCGGTGTACGCGGTGATCGTCGGGAACGTGCTGGCGGGCCTCGGCATGATCGTGCTGTTCCGGCACGGGGCGAGCCTCGGCGGATTCAACATCGTCGCCCTGATCGCGCAGGAGCGTCTCGGCTGGCGGGCCGGCTATGTGCAGATGGCGTTCGACGTCGCCGTCGTGCTGGCCGCACTCACTGTCGTGCCGGCCTGGCTCGTGCTGCTGTCGGCCGTCGGGGCCGTCGTCATCAACCTGATGATCGCGCTCAATCACCGGCCCGGGCGCTACTCGGGCGTGCCGCGCTGGAAGTAGGGCGCGGCGCTGACCGCCGACGAGCGCTAGCGTGACAGCCATGGCCGACACGTTCGACATCCTGCACCTGAGCGACACCCACCTCGCGGCCGGCGACATACGCCACTACGGCCAGGTCGATACACGCGAGCAGCTCGACCTCGTTCTGGCCCGGGCGTCGACGATCGAGCGCCTCGACCTCGTCGCCTGCACCGGCGACCTCTCGGACGACGGATCACCCGAGTCGTACCGCCACCTCCGCGACACCGTCGAGCCCTGGGCTGCAGCCCGCGGCGCCCGCGTCGTCTATGCGATGGGCAACCACGACCTCCCGGACGGATTCCGCGAGGTCCTGGCCCCCGGCGCCGACCCGCTTCGAGGCGTCATCGACGTCGACGGTGTTCGGGTTATCACGCTCGACACGTCGATCCCGGGCAAGGGCTACGGCCGGGTCGGGGCCGGGCAGCTGGCCTGGCTCGCCGACGTCCTCGCCGCGCCCGCCGCACGCGGAACCGTGATCGCCATGCACCACCCGCCGGTCTCCGCCGAGACACCCCTGCTCGCGGCCCTCGAACTCCAGGATCCGACGGACTTCGCCGCCACCATCACCGGAACCGACGTCCGCCTGGTGCTCGCCGGCCATTACCACCTCGCGCTCCTGGACGAGCTCGCGGGGGCCCACGTCGTGGTCAGCGGCGGCGTCACCAACCAGGCCGACCTATTCGCCGCGCCCGACACCGAGGGGGCCTTTCGGGGTAGTGCGGCGAGCGTCGTGAAGCTTCGGGCTGACGGGACCACTCGGATCCTGCCGTTTACCGCCCCCGTCGGCGCCCCGATCTTCGACCTCGATGCGGCGACTGTGGCGAGTATCGCGGCGGAGGCCGGCCCAGCGTCGGCGTAGCGCTTGCAAATGTGAAGGAGAAACTGCCGCTCGACCCCGCCGGATCGTGATGTTTACGCTCGCGCCGACGCGTTTCTCCTTCGAATTTGCAGCCGCCGGGCCGCCGCAGTTGGTCCTCGCCGAGATCGTAATAGTGGTCGGGTGCAGGCGACGCCAACTGCGATCTCGGCGGGCCGCACGCGCACGCCAACCGCGCCTGGCCGATCAGCGGTCGGCGAAACGGGAGGCGTAAGCACGGCGACTCGTCTTGCCGGCGTCGGAGCGCACTGGGTCGTGCACCACGTGCACCCGCGAGGGGCGCCGCTCGGGGTCGAGACGTGACCGGGCCCACTCGAGCAGGGCCGAGGGATCCTCGTCCTGGCCCGCGACGTCGACGACGACCTCAATGCGCTGACCGAGGTCGTCGTCGGGCACCCCGAAGGCGACGGCTGACCGCACCGAGGGGTGGCCCTCGACGACGCGCTCGATGTCGGTCGGAAGCACGTTCACGCCGCCGCGGAGAATGACGTCGTCGGCTCGGTCGGCGATGAACAGGTAGCCGTCGGCGTCGACGTGACCGAGGTCTCCGAGGGTGTCCCAGCCATCCGGATCGCGCCGCGACGAGCCGCCGAGATAGCGGTAGGTCGGCGAGCCCTGGCGTCGCATCCAGATGAGGCCGGTCGAGCCGACGGGCAGCGAGCGAGGCGGGTCGTCGAGAGCGCGGATCGACACTTCTGTGCCACCGATCGGGAGACCGACGCTGCCGGGGCGACCCAGCCACTCGCCGCCCCGGATCATCACCAGCCCGTTCGATTCGCTGCCCGCGTAGAGCTCGACGAGGGTGTCTGCACCCCCGGGCACAGCCTCGACCAGCCAGGCGACGAACGCGCGTTTGAGCTCGGGAGCGCAGGGCGCCCCCAAGTGCAGCACGGTCTCGAGCGACGACAGGTCGGCCGCGGCACGAACGTCGGCGGGCAGACGCAGCAGCCGGTGCATCATCGTCGGCACGACGAGCATCCAGGTGACCCGGTGCTGAGCGATGGCCGCCACCACACGCCGCTCGTCGAACCGCGGCAGGATCACGAGCCGTGCCCCGGTGAGTAACGCCCGGAACGAATAGGTGAACGTCGCCGAGTGCACGAGCGGCCCGGCCACGAGGTGCACTCCCCCGAGCGGCAGGAAAGCGGCGACGGGCTGCGAGGCGTCGAGCAGGGCGGGTGCCGTCGCGAGCACGATCTTCGGCCGGCCGGTGCTGCCCGACGAGGTAGGCGCCTTCCACGACGCGGCCCAGGCGTCGTCGAGCAGCTCGTCCGACAGAGACGGGTCGGGCAGGTGCCCGGCAGCGACCCAGGCAAGAGAAGGATCCGCGGACTCGTACCCGACAATCAGCCGTGCCCCCGCCAGCCGACCGAGCTCGGCCCGCTCCCGCGCGTCGAGCCCCGTCGACACCGGCTGCGGCGTCGCCCCGAGCTTCCAGATCGCGGCGCACACCACGATCACCTCCACCGTGTTCGGAAGGGAGACGGTGACGAGGTCGTCCTGCCCGACACCGCGTAAGGCGTAGTCGCGCGCGAGACGATTCGACTCTCGGTCGAGGGCGACCGCTGTCAGCGATCGGTCGTCGTCGATGGCGACGACACGCTCCGGGTCAGCCTCGGCGAGCGCCGTGATGATCCGCGAGATCGACTGCCTGGCCACGGTCACCGCCCTCTCCGACGCGCGCGTAGAACACCTCGTGGAGCGCGGCGACGTCGTCCCAGTCGTGGCCGGCGGCGAGGGTTCGCCCGGCTTCGGGATCGGGGGCGGCGCCGTCGAGGGCAGCGGCGAGCTGTCCGGCGATCGCCTCGACATCCGAGGCGTAGAGCACGGTGTCGCCGAAGACCTCGCGGAGCACGGGCAGATCGCGGGCGACGACCGGCACCGAGGCGGCGAGCGCCTCCATCGCCGCGAGACCGAAGCCCTCCTTGGTCGACACAAAGGCGAGAGCGGCGGCCCCGGCGACGAGCGGGGCGACGTCGGCCTCGTCGAGCACGCCGAGGATGAGGGGGTCGAGGCCGAGTTCTTGCACGCGGGCGTCGAATGCGTCGCGGTAGGGCCGGTAGTCGAACAACGTCTCGCCGCCGCCGAATACGAGCCGCGTCGCCGGGTGCGTGACGCGGAGCCGAGCGTAGGCCTCGATCAGATCGAGGCTGCCCTTGCGCGGCTCGATGCCGCCGAGGGCGAGGACGTAGGTGCCGAGATCCGGTGGGAGTGAGTGCGGGCCGGCGGATCCTGCGCTCTGCCGACGAGCGGAAGCCGCCGCCGCGAACCGGGCCGCGTCGACGCCGTTCGGAATCACCGTCGGCACAAGGCCCCAACCGTCGTGCACTTCACTGGCGACCGCCGCCGAGACGCAGATCCGGGCGATCGGGTCGCGGACGGCACGCTCGTGGCAGGCGATCAGCTCGGGCGTCGTGAACTCGTCGAGGTGGTGGATGGTGCGAATGCAGCGGCCGACCGCATTGGCCGAGATGCAGTCCTGCGCGTGAACGATGTCGTAGTCGACCGCCGCCGGCTCGAAGGCCCGGCGCATCTCGACGATGGATCGCTTGATCCGCTCCCCCACGCTCTCGTCGTCGCGCGCCTCGAACGGCACCACGCGAAGCGTCACCGAGGGGTCGACGTCGCGGAAGAACACCGTGTCGCCGCCGCGGCCGAGCGTCCAGACCGTGACGTCGTGCCCGCGTCGGGCGAGCGCCTCGGCGAGGGCCAGCGTGTGCACGACGCCGCCGCGGGGCTTCGTCGAGTAGGTGACCTGAGCGATGCGCATCAGGATCCCGCGGCTCGGTAGGTGCTCTCGCGGCGCTGGTCGAGGTGGTTCATCGTGCGGCGGGCTCTCGCCACGTCGGTCGCGACGTCGGCGGTCGCCACCGCGAGCCCACCCTTGGCCCAGGTCTTCGCGATGATCTCGCCAGCTGGGTCGACGACCTTCGCCTGCCCGAGAAATCGAAGGCCCCCGAGCACTCCGGTCTGGTTCGACGACACCAGGTAGACCTGGTTCTCGGCGGCGCGGGCGCAGTCATAGAGGTCGAAGAGGTGCGCCTGGCGGTCGTTGCGGATCCGATCCGAGCGGTCGGTGACGCTCGCCGGCCAGGCGCTCAGGCAGGCGAGGATCTCGGCGCCGTCGAGCGCGAGCGACCGTGCCGCCTCGGGAAAGGTCTTGTCGAAGTCGATCATCATGCCCACCCGGCCGACGGGCGTGTCGAACGAGCCGAACGAGCCGCCCGCGTCGTACGCCTCCGACTCGCCGAGCGGCAGGTGCACCTTGCGATGAGAGCCGAGGATCCGGCCGCCCTGCACGCAGACCGCCGAGTTGTAGCGGCGCTCGACCCCGCTCTCCACTGCCCGCTCGGCCACCCCGAAACAGACGGTCAGGTCTCCTGCCAGCTCGGCCACCGCCTGCACTTCCGGTCCGGCGATTTCGACCGCGGGCGGCAGCGAGTCGGGGCCGGGATGCTGCAGATCGAGGAGGTACCCGCCGAGGGTCGCGTCGGGCAGCACGAGAAGGTCGACGCCGCGGTCGCGCGCCTGGTCGAGGATGCCCGGCAGCTTCTGCAGGGTTCGCCCGACGTCTCGACCGAAGTGCGCGGCCACCGCCCCCATCGTGATGCTGCCCATGCCCCGAGGCTAGCCGGAGACGGAGGCCGGTTCGCGAGCGCTTTCTGCCGTTCGGGGCGTTCGCGAAGCAACGACCGACGACGCCACGTGCTCGGCGTCGCGCGCGATCGCCTCGAAGCGGCCGGAGCCCCACGTGTGCAGCCACGGCAGGCCGAGAAAGTGGAGGCCCGGAGTACCCGTCGCGCCGTGCTGGTGCGTGGGGTGCCCGGCTCCGTCGAAGACGCCGACCTGCACCCACGAGTAGTCGGAGCGGAAGCCGACCGCCCAGACGACGCTGGTGATGCCGGCCTCGGTCAGGTCGAGCGACGTGGTCTCCGTCTCGGGTCGCCACACCGGCGAGTAGCGCTCCTCGGCGGGGGCGTCGATCCCCTCCCGGGCAATGAAGCGGTCGATATCGGTCTTGATCGACTCCATCACCGAGTCGGCGTGGTCGAGCGAGGCCTCGGCCGTCGGCGCGAACGTCAGCGCGTGGTCGACGAGACCCTCCAACCGGCCGTAGAGGTGCATGCCGGCGCGGGCGAACTCCCGGAAGTCGATGTCGCGGCCCCCGTCACGGCCGGTCATGTAGTGGTTGGTCGACTCGCGCTTGGTGAGGCCGCCGACCTGAGCGTGCACGGGGATGTCGTAGACACCCATATCGCTCAGCCAGGCGATGCAGTCGCGCCCCCGGTAGAAGCGGGCGCAGCGGGGCGCGGTGCCGAGAGCGACGTGGACGTCGCGTCCGGCGAGGAAGAGGTCTTCGGCGATCTGGGCACCCGACTGGCCCGACCCGACGACGAGCACCGAGCCCTCCGGCAGCGCATCCGGCGACCGGTAGTCGGCCGAGTGGATCTGCACGACGTCAGAGGGCATGCGCCCCGCCATCGCCGGAAGCACCGGCTGGTGGTAGCCACCGGTCGCGACGATCACCTGGTCGGCCGTGACGGTGCCGCGGTCGGTGACGATCTCGAAGCCCCCGCCGTCGGTCTCGCGGAGCCTCGTCACGAGGACGTTCTCGACGACCGGCGCATCGAAGGTCGACGCGTAGCGCCGCACCCAGGCGTGCACCTCGTCGCGCTTCATAAAACCGTCGGGGTCGTCGCCATCGTAGGGATAGCCGGGGAGCACGCACTGCCAGTTCGGCGTGACGAGGGTGAAGGCGTCCCAGCGGCGATCTTTCCAGTCGTGGCCGATCGTGTCGCGCTCGAGCACGAGGTGATCGACGCCCGCCCGGGTGAGGTGCCAGCTCGCCGAGAGTCCGGCTTGCCCGGCGCCGACCACGACGACCTCGAGGTGAGCGCCGTCGACCAGCTCGCGGCTCACGCCGAGGCCCCGGTCGATCGGGCGGGGAATGCGGCCTGGTCGACCGGTAGCGGACGGGCCATTCGCAGGATCCTGACCTCTCCGCCGTCGAAGTCGGCCGCCTTCTTGTGGATCTCGCTCTTCTGCTGCAGCGCCGAGGTGCAGACGAAGCCGAACTTGGCGCGGACGCGATCGCTCGCCAGGTCGAGGGCCGCCGAGGACCTCTCGACGAACTCCTGCAGCGGATAGTCGGCGCCCTCATCGAGGAAGTCGTGCATCACGAGGCTCGGCGAGTAGCAGGCGACCTCGGTGCCGTCAGGCCAGCGCACCCGAAAAGTCATCTCAGGCATGCGCGAGCACCTCCGTCTCGGCCAGCTGCGTCGACGAGTCGGCGAGCTGCGCGGCTGCAGCACGCGCGGCTTCGTCGCGAGCCTCGGCCTCGCCCGTCCGGTAGGCGTCGGGCCGCCGGTCGCGCAGATGGAACATGCCGCCGCGCATCGCCCGGAAGCTCTCGTCGACGTCGATGGTGGCGACCGCCATGCCCGAGCCGAGCAGCGTCGTCGCCAGGATGTTGCCGCCCGGATCGACGACCTTGGCGTTGCCGACGTAGCGCAGCGAGCCGAACGTGCCCGACTGGTTCGACGCCATCCAGAACACCTGGTTGTCGAGCGCCCGCGCCATGTCGAACAGGTTGAAGCGGTACGTCCAGCGATCCTCCTGGAGGTTCTCGGCGGTGGCCGTCCGGGCAGCGGGCCAGGCCGACATGCTGATGATGATCTCGGCGCCGTCCATCGCCAGCGAACGTGCCGCCTCGGGGAATGCCTTGTCGTAGCAGATCTGCAGACCGATGCGACCGACGGGGGTGTCGAACGCCTCGTAGGTGTCGCCCGCCGAGTACGACATGTGCTCGCCGAGGGGCTGGTGCACCTTACGGTACGAGCCGTAGATGGTGGTGCCGTCGAGGCAGACGGCCGCGTTGTAGCGCGTCTCGCCGTCGTCGCCGAGCTCGCAGAATCCGACGGCTACGACCAGGTCGCCGACGATCTCTTGCACCCGCCTGATCTCGGGTCCGTCGAGGCGGATCGCCGGCGGGAGCGAGCGCGACGTCGTCTTGACGGTGTCGCCGTGGTTGCCGAGCGACGAGAGGTACCCACCGATGGCGGCCTCGGGGAGGGCCAGTAGCTGGACGCCCTGCTCGCGGGCCTCGGCGACCAGGCTCTCGATGAGCGCGTAGTTCTGTTCGAGGTCTCGGGTGAAGTTCGCCGAGACGCTGGCGACGGTGGTGGCCATCGAAGACTCCTTGCGGCTGATCGGTGGAGCGGACACGCAGGATCCTGCGGTGCAGCTAGTCAACGTCAGGTCGTGTTTCGAATTGGTTTCGCCCGGAATAAGAGTGCGTTTCGGCGGGAACATGCAATCTGCCCGAAACCAGTCGGCAACACGGGCGGCAAAGACTCGTTCTCGTACGGCTCCCCGAATCAGATCATCACGACTCTCGACCCGCTAGGAGACACCCATGAGCGACATCGACATCGACCAACAGATCCTCGACAACATCGAGACGTCCCGTAACGAGATCCCGCACCCCTCGCAGCCCAAGGGCACGAACATGTACGGATCGACCAAGATCTTCCCCGACTACAAGGCCGAGAAGAGCGAGTACTACTTCCAGCTCGTCCACGGCATCGCGCACGAGTCGTCGGTGTCGTTCGTCGCCACGCTCCAGGCCATCCGCGCCCTCCGCAAGGGCTTCACGAGCGTGCTGTACTTCTACGGCCCCGGCTCGATGAACTGCATCGCCAACCGCGGATTCCCGACGACGGGCGCCGACGGATTCCCCGGCGAGACCAACATCAACAACGCGCTCGAGACCTTCATCAAAGAGGGCGGCACGGTCTTCTGCTGTCGCTTCGGCCTCGCCCTGCACGGCAACCGCGAGGAAGACCTCATCGAGGGCGTCATCCCCTGCCACCCCCTCGACGTGCAGGATGCCGTCATCCACTACGCCCGCAAGGGCGCGATCATCAACAGCACCTACATGGTCTGAGCGGGCGACCCCGTGACCATCACCAACAACGCGTCGCAGCTGTCGACGCGGGTCGACATCGCGATCAGGGGTATTCGGGTCGCGGCGCCGGTGCACCGCGAGGGCGGCGCCGGCCCCTCCGACGACGGCCACGTGCTCTTCCAGGGAATGCAGTCGGCGATCCCCGTCAACCAAGAGAGCCCGTACCTCGTCGACGACGGCAAGCTGCTGCTCGACGGCGAAGACACGGGCATCGAGGTGTCGCCGGTGGCACGGCCGAAGTTCTACGACCTGGCCACGGCCGACGGCGTCTCGTACGAGCAGATCGCTCGGCTGCACGGCGCGAAGGTGCTGGCGACCACCGTCGTGCAGACCTGCGTCCGCTACGACCCGGCGGAGCGCTGCCGCTTCTGCTCGATCGAGGAGTCGCTGAAATCGGGCTCGACGGTTGCCGTCAAGACCCCGGCGATGATCGCCGAGGTCGCCGAGGCCGCCTGGCGTCTCGACGGCGTCGAGCAGATGGTGATGACGACCGGAACCTCGAACGGTCGTGACCGCGGAGCCACCCACCTCGCCCGGTGCGTGCGCGCCATCAAGAAGGCCGTGCCCGACCTGATGATCCAGGTGCAGTGCGAGCCACCCGCCGACCTCCAGACCATCACCGACCTGTACGAGGCCGGAGCGCGCTCCATCGGCATCCACGTCGAGTCGATGGACGACGACGTGCGCCGGCGCTGGATGCCCGGCAAATCGCGTGTCTCGCTCGACGAGTACCGCGCCGCCTGGCGCGAGGCCGTGCGGGTGTTCGGCCGCAACCAGGTGTCGACCTATCTGCTCGTCGGCATGGGCGAGGATCCCGACGAGATGGTCGCCGGAGCCCAGGAGCTCATCGACATGGGCGTCTACCCCTTCGTCGTTCCGTTCCGCCCACTCCGCGGCACGCTCGCGACCGACGTCGACAAGGTGCCGGCTCCGCACCGCTCCGTGCTCCACGACATCACGTCGCGGGTGTCGGAAGCGCTGATCAGAGCGGGCATGCGCGGGTCTGACCAGAAGGCGGGCTGCGCCGCCTGCGGCGCCTGCTCAGCCCTGCAGACCGCGGGAGGGTGACGTGAGCCTGATCGACGTGCCGGCGCTGATGGGGCCGAGTGAAGTGCTCGGCGCGACGGAGTCGGATCCTGCGCTCTCCCCCTTGGTGGTACGGGCCGAAGGATCCGACGTGGCCGCGTACCGCAGAATCCGTCACGACGCGTTCGTGGCCGAGCAGGCAATCTTCTCCGGCACCGATCGCGACGACCTCGACGACGATCCGCGAACGATCGTGCTCGTGGCACGGGTGGGCGCGGAGGTTATCGGGGGTGTCCGGATCGCTCCCGCCACCGCGATCGACATCGGCTGGTGGACGGGAAGCCGACTGGTCGTGGCACCCGGCGCCCGGGGTGCCGCCGGCATCGGGTCGGCGCTCGTTCGCGCGGCGTGCGCTCTGGCCGAACAGCTCGGCGTGATCCGATTCGACGCGACCGTGCAAGAGCGCAGTTCGATCCTGTTTCGGCGGATCGGGTGGGAGACGACCGGAACCACCGTGATCGGCGGGGTCGACCACCGGCGTATGCGCTGGCCGATCGGACGATATCAGTGGCTCGTCGACGCGACGAAGTCGCACCTGGCGGCGCTGCTAGAGCCCGGGTCGCTGTCGTCGGCCGATCCTGGGGCGTCGCTCGGGTCGCTGTCGTCGGCCGGGTCGCCGTCGTCGTCCGGGTCGCCGTCGTCGATCGGGTCGCTGTCGTCGCTCGGCGGCGCGGGCTGGCTGGGCGACGACGGGGCGCCCGTACCTGGCACCGATGTGATCGCGGCGTGCGACGCGATCCTGCCGTCGATGGTCGAGCGCGATCCCGAGTGGGCTGGCTGGTGCGGTGTGCTCGTCAACGTCAACGATCTGAGTGCGATGGGTGCCGCGCCCGTCGGGCTCCTCGACGCGGTCGCCGGTCGTGACGCCGCGTTCGTGCGTCGCGTGTTGGCCGGAGTCCGTCGCGGTGCCGAGGCCTGGGGCGTTCCGCTGCTCGGCGGACACACGCAGGTCGGTGCGCCCGCGTCCCTCTCGATCACCGCTCTAGGCCGCACCTCGACGCCGGTACCGGGCGGCGGCGGCCGACTCGGCGACGCACTGAGCCTCACGGTCGACGTCGGCGGCTCGTGGCGGCCCGGCTACTCGGGGTCGCAATGGAACTCCACCGAGGCACGACGCTCAGGCGAACTGCGAGACCTCGCCGGCACGGTCGCCCGGGCCCAGCCCGCCGCGGCGAAAGACGTCAGCATGGCCGGAATCGTCGGCACCGTCGGCATGCTCGCCGAAGCCAGCGGGTACGGGGCGGTGATCGAGGTGGGGGCTGTGCCCGTGCCTGGTTCTAGTGCCGCTGGTGGTTCTGGTGCTGCTGGCTCGGTCTCGATGGGGTCGGTCTCGATGGGCTCGGTCTCGATGGGCGACTGGCTCGGCTGCTTCCCCGGCTTCGGCATGGTCACGGCTGACCGGGCCGGGCGCTCACGCATGTCGTCGCCCTACGCCGTCACCGCCGAGATGGGCGAACTGACCACGTCGCCCGGCGTGCGGCTGCGATGGCCCGACGGTGAGACGACGCTTGCCGTGAGCGGTGGCGTGACCGGTTTGGGGCCGGCCTAGCCGATGCAAATTCGAAGGAGATTCTGCCGCTCGACCCCGTCGGATCCTGATGTTTCTGTCCGCGCCGGCGCCTTTCTCCTTCGAATTCGGGAGCGCGCCCGGGGCTAAAACCCCAGCAGCTACTCGAGCAGGATCCGCGACACCCCGCTCGGAGCCGACGTCACCACCCGCACCTCGCCTCTGCCGTCCCCGAGATCGCAGTAGGCGTCGGGTACGGGCGACCACAACTGCGATCTCGGCGTACGACTCCGGCGACGCGGCCAAAGCCGGCGAGCCACCAGTCCTCATGAGCAGCCGGGAAAGGCGGGAGACCACAACCCGAATTGTGGCCCCCGCCGGCCCGCAACCCGAATGCGGACCCTCACCCCTGATGTGGTGATGACACCAGCCAACCCCACGGCGACCGGAATGCGCCCGACATTGTGTCGGAGTCGAGAAAAACGTGAGTGGGGCCACCATCGAGGATTCGGGCCCTGACAGTGGCCCCGGCCTGCTCCTTAGGGAAGAAGCAGGTTGTTGTGCGGTGGGGACGCACTCGAGTGACCGTAATCCTCTGATGAAATCGGCCCTGTCAGTTTCGGTGCCGCCCGTACCCCTGCTCAATCCAGCGCCGCCGGACCCGGCGATCACGATGTATAGAAACCGGCCTCGAGGTCGTCGAGCAGAGTGGCGCC
Source organism: Frondihabitans sp. VKM Ac-2883 (assembly GCF_015350875.1). Classification (NCBI taxonomy): domain Bacteria; kingdom Bacillati; phylum Actinomycetota; class Actinomycetes; order Micrococcales; family Microbacteriaceae; genus Frondihabitans; species Frondihabitans sp. VKM Ac-2883. The sequence continues at coordinate 156,617 of NZ_JADKSF010000002.1, forward strand.
GGAGGGCTCCCACCCGACGAGCCTTCGCGTGAGCGACGACGACGCCGGCTGGTCGCCGCCGAGCAGCGCACCGAACACACCGAGCTGCTCGGGATCGACGGCGGTAGCGGGCAGACCGGTCTTCGCCGAGATCACCTCAGCGACCTGACGCATGGCCACGCCTTCCTCGCCCACTGCGTGCAGAACAGAACCGGCTGGCGCTTTCTCGACCGCCAACAGAAACAGTCGCGCCGCGTCGCTGATGTGCACGGCCGGCCACCGGTTCTGGCCGTCGCCCACGTAGGCGGCAGTTCCCAGCTGACGGTCGAGCCCGACGAGTGACGCGATGAGGCCGTTGCGATCTCGTTCGCCGTGGACGCTTCGCGGGAGACGCACGAGCACCGACCGAATACCCCGATCGGCCAGCGCGATGACAGCTTTCGCGGTCCGCGCTCGGGCCCCGGCCGGCCCGGCAGGATCCAGATGATCGGCCTCGGTCGACACCCTGCCTTCGAGAATCGGTGTGCCGGATGCCGCGACGAAGGCTTTGCCGCTCCCGGCGAGCGCATCCCCGATTTTCTGCAGCAACGCCACCTCGTTGTCGATCGTCTCGTCGAAGGCGTCGAAGTCGAGGGTGAAGGCGAGATGCACGGTCGCGTCGGCGTGCGACGCCTCCGACACGATCAGGTCGTGGTCTTGCATGTCGCCGAGCACAGCGCTGGCGCCGAGGTGCCGGATCCTTGTCGCCGACGCGTCCGAGCGCGCGAGTCCGACCACCTCGTGCCCGGCTGCGATCAGGTCTTTGGTGAGCGCGGTGCCGATCCATCCGGACGCCCCGGTGATGAAAACGCGCATGATGTGCTCCCTCTCGTTGCGGCGCGGACGGGAGGTTTCTCGTCATCGCCTTCTGATGTGACTTAGTAACATCACTGTACACCTGATGTGACTGAGTAACATCACTAGAATCAGAGCATGGGTCGATGGGAGCCGGACGCGCAGGGGCGCCTCTTGAGCGCTGCCCTCGAGCTCTTCGCCGAGCACGGGTATGAGGCGACCACGACCGCGCAGATCGCGGAACGCGCCGGGCTGACAAAAACGACGCTGTTCCGTCTCTTCTCCGACAAGCGCGAGATCGTGTTCCAGGGCCAGAGCGCACTCGTCGAGCTGGTGAGACGCGGTGTCAGCGAGGCACCGATGGGCGCGAAGCCGTCCGAGCTGATGGCCGGCGCAATCGGACTCCTGTCGCGCGCGCACACGGAGGATCATCGGAGGACGGGCAGGATCCTCGATCCCGTGCTCGCCGAAAGTCCCGAACTGAACGAGCGGGCCGTCTTCAAGCGCTTCGCCATCGCCTCCACCCTCGAAAAGGCCCTGGCCGACCGCGGCGTCGAGCAGCGAGAGGCAGGCATCCTCGCCGACCTCGGGGTCCGGGCGTACTACTCGGGCTATGAGCTCTGGGTCGCGTCCGACAGCCCCTCGCCCCTCGCGGACTACGTCGCCGACGAGCTCTCGCATCTCGAGCTCGCGGCGTCGACCCTGGTTCACAGCTCAGTAGAAACCACCACGGCAGCCGGGTCGCCGAGGAGCGCGACGTGACCGACTCCGTCCCCACGATCTACGACGTCGCCGCCGGTGCGGGTGTGTCGAAATCTGTCGTCTCCCGCGCCCTCTCCGGTGCCCCCGGAGTAGCACCGGCCACCCTGGCCCGGGTCAAGCAGATCGCCGCCTACAACACTGCTGCCGGATAACGCGCCGGGCCGCTCACCCGGGCAGGTCAGCGAAATCGCGCTTGACGCCGTTGCACCAATCCATGGCCTTCTTGGGTCTCATCCACCGGCCCTTCATAGCGTCGCGAGCCTCCTGATGCGCGGTGTCGCCGCTCTTGACCGCGTCTCGCAGATGGCGATGCTGAGTCTTGATGATCAGGTCGGCGGTGTCTGCCCGGTGGGCGAGGTCGCAGGGGCCTCAGAGTTCGCGGCACGTCATGCTTTTCACGGTTCCTTCTCTCTGCCGTCGCTAGGCGCAACGGCTCTTGCCCTCCTCGACAGATGCCGGGCCGGAAGTGTGACCGATCGATGTGCCCGATAACCGAAGTTCAGCTGATCGATGGTGCCGGCCAGGCAGAATCCCGACGCCGCACACTCTCCAGCGTCTGAGGTTCGGCCCGGAAGCGGACCGACTCCACGACACCCTCGACGATCGTGAAGTCGAAGGCGACCAGGGGCTTTCCTCGGTGGAACCAGGCGGCCCCTGGCCGTCCATCGAACAGCGCCGGCAGTGCCGCACGGGCACTCCCGTTGAAGAACCCGGCGACGGCTTCGCGCCCGTCGATGCGGCGCGGCGTGCCGGAGGCGATTGCCTCCGCGTCGGCACTCACACTCGCGTCCGGGGCGAGCAGCTCGAGAAGCCGACCCAGGTCACTGCCTCGTGCTGCCGCCATGAACGCATCCACGATGTGCCGATCGCTGACGGGCCCGCCCTCTTCCGCCCCGGCCACCTTGGTCCGAGCCCGAGAGGCCAACTTCCGGGCGGCCGCCGCAGATCGGTTGAGGATCTCGCCGACCGTCTCGAAATCGAAGCCGAACGACTCGTGCAGCACCAGCGCGACCCGCTCGTTCGGGCTGAGCCGATCGACGACCACATGTAACGCCTGCCCGACGGCTTCCCGCCGCTCGAGCGATGCCAGCGGGTCGTCTGGGGGCGATGACGAGCTGGAGTCGACGCCTGCGCCGAGAGAATCAGGCTCTCGAGCGACGGGGACGCGTTCCCTGAGTCGGTCGATGCAGAGTTGGGTGGTCACCGTGGTCAGCCACGCCGGCAGGTTGTCGATGGTCGCCGTGGTCGCCTGCAGTCGCAGCTACGCTCGCTGGACGACGTCTTCGGCCTCGTGCCGGTCGTCGAGGATGCGCGCGGCGATCATCACCAGACGTCCGCGCTCTCGCTCGAACGCCGATGCCTGCTCCATGCGGTCACACGACGACGGCAGTCGGTCGCACGCGAGGGCCTGCCGACCGACCGAGCCGGGGCCGACCCATGAAAAAACGAGCCGAAGGATCCTGCCGCCCGAAACAAGGGTGCACGCCGTAGTCTTGGCAGACCAGCTCGAGAGGAACGTCTGTGGGAGAACGACTCGACGCGGCCGCGCGGATCTCCGCCCGGACCGTGCGCGTGGCCTCGAAGACGCCGCTCGGCAAGCAGCTCAGAGAGAACATCGCCTTTGTCCGTCGCGTTGCTCGAGCCGCTGTCACCGAGGCCGTTAGCACTCCCCCGACCGCCACTTCGTCGCGAGACACGACTGCGCATGAAGGGCTCGAGCCGCAGCCCCGCGACGAGTTCGTCGCGGGCGACGACGAGCGATGCACCTGCCGCGAGCCGGCCTGGTGCGGGGCCACGAAGGGTGACGTCGTGCACGACCTCATGAGCCGCGGAATGCGCCTCGACCGCCCGCAGGCCGAAGCGATCTGGCGTGAGGCGCAAGACCGTCGCGTCGCTTGACGCGGCGCCCCCGCCTGACCGCCTGCTGCGTCCCGCGGCTGACGTCGTAGGCCGACCGCAACGAGACCAAGCCTCGGGGCGTCCCCCACCCCACGAGCGAAAGGCGGCACCGCATGACAAACCCCGGCAGACCGAGGCGGCCGGATGTCACGGGCCTCGAACTCATCGGCGGCCCAGAGCCGCTCACGGTCGAGCTCCAGAGCTACGACGACCACTGGGCCGACGCATACAGCGAGCATCGGAGTCGGATCCTCGTCGCCCTTGCCGGTTCCGACGTCGACGTCGAACACATCGAATCGACCTCCGTGCCGGGCCTCGCCGCGAAGCCCCTCGTCGACATCGTCGTCGCGGTGGCCGACATCACGGCCGAGGAGGACTACCTCGACGGGCTCCTCGCCGCCGGTTACGAGCTGCGCACTCGCGAGCCGGGGCATCGCCTGGTGCGGACTCCCGAGCGTGACGTGCACGTGCACATCTACGAGCGCGGAAACACCGCGATCGACGACTACCTGCTGCTGCGCGACCACCTGCGCCGCGACACCGCCGACCGCGAGCTGTACGGACGCGTCAAGCACGACCTGATGGGCCGAAGCTGGTCTGACACGAACGACTACGCCGACGCCAAGGGCGACGTGATCGCTGCGATCAAGGGTCGGGCTCGGGCTGCGCGAGATGTTGGCGATTGACGGTTTCCTTCTTCTATGAAACTCACCGACGACCTGACCCGCGGCGACTGGACGCGGGAGCGCTTCGGGCCCGGGTGGTCGGTGGCGGGCACCGTGGGGTCGGGCTTTGAGGCGTACGCCCGGATCCTTCACCCGGTTCCTGCCAGCCGTGTTGACCTCGACGTGCCGCGCCAGCTGCCTTACGGCATGCCGACCATTGTCGAAGAGACGGTCTGGCCCTGGGCCGAGCTCGCCCGGCGCAATGGGCGGAGCATGCACCCCCTCGTGCAATCCACGCGGCTGAACGACGATGAATCGCGCATGCATTTCGACGACCGCTGGTATTGCGGGCAGATCCGGTCCGGCTTCCTCGAACCCGAGTACCTCGCCGATATCGTGACTCGACTCACACCCGAGACGACGACTCCTGGCGATCTCACGGTAGGCGTCTGGGAGGAATGGGGAGAGCTGCAGGGCACCGGCGTCGTCTACACCGCCTCGGGAGACGACGGCTCTGCACAGGCTGCCTACGACGAGGCCTTCCGGGAAAGCGTCGCTCCGGAGGTTCGTGAGGCCCTGGAAAAAACGCGATACCAGCCGCCGCGACTGTTCCGTCGTCGCCCGGTCGCGCCACCGCTTCTGCTCGAGCTGCCGGATCGCCGGTACTTGATGTTCGCGACCGACGCCGCCGAACTCAGCAACCCCGACTGGCCCTTGACCGCCGGGATCGGTTGGGACGACGAGTCTGAGGGCGTGATGCCGCAGCTCGTGTGGCCAGCAGACTCCGCCTGGTGCATCGCCTCCGAGATCGACTTCGACTTCACCCTCGTCGGCGGAACACGGGCGGCGATCGCTGCCGTTCTCGACTCGCCGCTTCTCGAGACCTACGAGGTGCAGCCGGACGACGACGTGTCGTGGGATGGCGACGTCGTCAACGATTTCCGCGAGCCGGCTCCGCAGCTGCGCAATCCGTTTGCGTGACTTCCGCTGTCGGTCCTCGCCGAGCTGCGCGGCGTCGCCGACGTCACCTACTCGCAGCAGTGACCGTCGCCACCACCCGCACCGCCGGGTGAGTGTCCACGATCTGCTGATCGCAGGCGCCTGGCATTAGCCGATCGTGGACAGTCACCCGGCCGAGCGCGGCGCAGAGACGGCTGCTCGGCTGGCCTCCAGCAGCACCGTCAGCTCATCGCGCACTCGTTCGAGCGCGGCGGGGGCGACCCCCAAAAGCTCGAGGATCCGGCCCGGCACCGCGAGCGCCCGCTCCCGCAGGGCCACCCCGGCCTCGGTCAGCGCGATGTCGAGCGACCGCTCGTCGGCAGAGTTGCGCGTGCGGGTCAGATACCCCTGAGCCTCGAGCCGCTTGAGGAGAGGCGACAGCGTCGCCGGATCGAGCGACAGCTGCTCGCCGAGATCGCGCACGCGGAGCGGACTCGTCTGCCAGAGCGCCAGCATCACGAGGTACTGCGGGTGGGTCAGGCCGAGAGGTTCGAGCACCGGCCGGTAGAGCGCGATGACGCTTCGACTCGTCGCCGCGAGTGCGAAGCAGACCTGCCGGTCGAGGGCGAGGGGATCTTCCATGGCCCCACTTTAACGCGTACACTAACTGTTTGTGGGCAAACCAGTACGTAACCGCAAACCAGCGCGACCGCGAGCCGCAACGCCGTTCGACAAGGCACCCGGCTTCATCGGGCGCCTCAACCGCTTCATGTACCCGATCGCCGGCCCTGCCTCGCTGGGCGCCGGCCATCCCGAAGAGCCCTACGAGCCTCCAGCCGACCCCCAGTGCCCGGTGTGCCACACGTCACTCTCGACGCACGCGATCGACCGCGATCCGGTGACGAACCGCACGTTCCTGAACTGCCCGCGCTAGCCCCCGCTGGCGAGCTCCCGCGAGATGGCCTGACCTACGCCAGCTCGTGCTCTTCCCAGGAGATTCGGCCATCTCGCGGCAGTCGGGTCGCCGAGATCGCAGTCGACGTCGGGTCGAGGCGACAGAAAGTGCGATCTCGGCGGAAGCTCGCCGCCCCGTGCACGCACGGGCCCACGCGTCAGACCAGCGTCATACCCATCACGGTGCGAACGGGCAGCGCTCCCCCGGTGTCGTCGGGCCACTGCACCATGCCGATCTTCTCGGCCACGCGGCGGGATGCGACGTTCAGAGGGTGGATGATCGCAACCAGCACGTCAGACGCCAACTCCCCGGCGAGCACCGCAGCGCGAGCGGCATCCCGGCAGGCTGCGGCCGCCTCGCTGGCATACCCGCGACCCTGCAACTCCGACCTGACGTGATAGCCGACTTCGAGCATCGGCACCCCGTTGACCTTCTGCCAGGTGAGTCCGCAGTCGCCGACGAACAGGCCGTCGACGGTCTCGAGGATCCACAGCCCGAACCCGTAGTCCGCGTAGTTCCGCTCGTTCCACGCAATCCAGGCCGCAGCCTCGTCGCGGGTCTTCGGCGCCGGGTAGAACTCCATCACGCTCGGATCGCCGAGCAGCCCCGCCATCGCATCGAGATCGGCCGCGCTCATCGGTCGGAACCGGAGTCGCGGAGTCGGTGACGGCAGCATGCCTCCACGGTATCGCGGGGTGTTCTCCGCGCACGCGGTCGCCGAGATCGCAGTTGACGTCGGATGCGGGCGACCACAAGTGCGATCTCGGCGGGGCACTCAGCCCTGGCGTGCAGCACGCGACAGGGAGCAGAATCACTGCACCGGAACAGCGCTTCAACGACGAAGCAGGAGAGGGAGCCATGCCCGTCATCCAGTCCACACACGACACCGACGCTCTGACGATTACCGTCATCACGGAGTTCGACGCGGCACCCGAGCGCGTCTGGGAGGTCTGGGCGGATCCTCGTCAGCTCGAACGCTGGTGGGGCCCGCCCACCTGGCCGGCCACTTTCGTCGAGCACGAGCTGACGATCGGTAGCCGCACGAGCTACTACATGACCGGCCCCGACGGCGATCGTGCCGCTGGCCTCTGGCTCATCACCGCGGTCGATGCCCCCCACCGGGTCGAACTCGACGACAGCTTCGCCGATGCCGACGGCAACCCCGACGAATCGATGCCGGTGTCGCACATGCGGATGACGCTCGAACCCGTGGCCAGCGGCACCCGCATGACGCTCGTCACCGAGTTCGCGAGCCGGGAGCAGCTCGATCAGCTGCTCGAAATGGGCATGGAGGAGGGCATGACGCTCGCGCTGGGGCAGATCGACGGGATTCTCGCCGAGTAGCGCGGGGTCAACGTCGGGCCATCGCGGTCTCGATCAGCGCGTCGATCAGGTCGGCGTAGGGCATCCCCATGGCGCCGAACATGCGCGGCACCTGCGACTCGGCGGTGAAGCCGGGCATCGTGTTGACCTCGTTGAGCACGAGACGGGTGTCGGTGACGAAGAAGTCGAAGCGCGCGATACCGCGGCACCCCAGCGCACGGAACAGGCGACGCGCACACGACTCCAATTCGGCGCGAGTCGCGGGAGACACATTGGCAGGAACGACGAAGCGGGCTGTGCCGCCGTACTTCCGTTCGGTGCCGAACACGTCATCACCGCCGAGGTCGATCTCGAGGGTCGGGCTGACCGTGAGGCTGCCATCGGATCGCTCCAGTACCGCTATGTCGACCTCGCGACCCATGACGGCCTCTTCGATGAGCACGCGGTCGTCGTGCTCGAAGGCGGCGATGACGGCGGCGTCGACCTCTGCGGCGGAGTCGACGAACGATACCCCGTGGCTCGAGCCGGCCGCGACGGGCTTGACGACGACGGGCAGCTCGGGCAACGTCGCGGTCGGCCGCTCCCCCGCTCGCACGAGCGTTCCCGGGGCGGTGGCTATGCCCAGCTCGGAGGCGATGAGCTTGGTGACCCACTTGTCCATGCCGATGGCGCCAGCCCCGATGTCGGAGCCGATGTAGGGCACGCCGATTGCCGTGAGTAACGCCGCCGCCATACCGTCTTCGCCATTGACCCCGTGCAGTGCCGGGAACACGACGTCGCACGTACGAAGGATCCGAACGGCCGCGTCGACGGCGAGGGCATCACCCCGGTCGGTGGTCCAGTGACCCGCTCGACCGATAGTGAGGTGGATGATGTCGTGGTTCGCTGCCGCCGTCGACGCGATCGAATCGGCCGACGCCAGCGACACCTCGTGCTCGGAGTTCGCGCCCCCGCCGATGATGCCGAGCCTCATGCCGACACCTCCGCGGCGACGGTCCCGGCGACCGAGGGGGTCAAACGACGCTGCACCCGCGCCCCGATGCCAACGACGATGTCGTGGTCGATCGTCCCCGCCCACTCGGCCCAGTCTCGCACCGTGGGTTCTCCGCCACCGCCCGCGCCGAACACCGTGGCGACGTCGCCCGGTGCCATCTGGTCGTCGCCGGTATCGACGACGACCTGGTCCATCGAGAAGAGGCCGACGATCGGTCGGCGACGGCCGCGGACCTGCACCCACGCCCGCCCCGAGGCCGTTCGAGGCAACCCGTCACCGTAGCCGAGGGGGAGGAGAGCGAGATTCGTGTCGCGGGTCGTCGACCAGGTGTGTGAATAGCCCACCCCGGATCCTCGGGGCACCCGCTTTACCGACACGACGGGGGCAGTGAGCGTCAACGCCGGACGGAGCGTCGTACTTCGCGCGGGGTCGATGCCGTAGAGCCCGGCGCCGATGCGGCTGAGGTCGTAGAGGGCGTCCGGCTGGGTGAGCGTGGCTGCGGTCGCTGCCAGGTGCCTCACGACGGGCCGCAGCCCGTGGGTGCGCGCGACCCGCACCGCGTTGTCGAAGAGCATACGTTCACGGCGATTCGCCGGATCCTGCGGGTCGTCGGCTGACGAGAGATGCCCCATGATCCCGTCAACGCGGATGCGCCCGAGCTTCGTCAGCAGCCACGCGAGCTGGCACAGCGCCGACCATTCACCGCGGGCTGCGCCGTCGCGGTTGATTCCGAGGTCGACGTGCAGGTGGATGCGCGCCACCCGTCCGGTCGCGGCAGCCGCGACGGAGATCGCATGCAGATGCTGCTCGCTCGGCACAGCCAGGTCGAGGTCGGCGAGGAGGGCCTCCTCGAAGGGGGCATCGACCGGATTGAGCCAGCTCAGGATCCGGGTCTCCGCGGCTCGTGACCTCAGTACCAGCGCGTCGGAGATCGATGTCGTGCCGAGCCAGGTAGCTCCCCCCGCCAGCACGATCGGTGCCAGGTCTCCGTGCCCGAAGGCGTCCGCCTTGAGCACGGCCAACAGGTGGCCGTTAGTCCTGCCCGCAAAGAGGCGGGTGTTCCAGGCGACTGCCGACGTATCGACCGTGAGCTGCGCCGAAGGCATCATGCTGAATCCTCTCGTGAGGGCTCCCTGAGGCGCCCGGTGTGATCTCCTTTGACGGTACGGAGGCGCTTCCCGCTTCAGCATCCGCCGCAAGGACCGATAGGAATTCGATATATCCCTCCAGCGGACTAAGCCCCGAGGTAGTGGATCAGCCAGGATGGACTGGAGCGACGACTGACCACGATCACCCGGGGGCGATGCATGCCGAGACGACTCAGCGAGCGGTTCACCACGCTCGAGTTCCGGGTCGACGCGATGGCCGCGGTCGTCATCATCGCTTTGAGCCTGGTGCCGTTCGGCCTTTTGCTGAACAGCCCGAGTGTCGCCTCGGTGCTCCTCGCCGCCGTCGCGGTCACCCTGCGCCGCGTTTCTCCCCGCGTCGCCCTCGTCCTCGTCTGGCTGATGGCCGCCGTCCAGGTCTTCGGCAACGAACGCCCGACCGTGACGACCCTCGCGCTCGTGCTCGTCATCTACGCGTCGGCCAGCGTCGGCTCCCGCAACGAGCTGATCGCGGGTCTCGTTTCAAGTGTGATCGGCGGCGGGATCGCGTCCGTCTATCTCGCGAACACCGGCACGCGCTTCGCTCTCCTCCTCTACGGCTCCCCCGGTCAGGCCGCGGCGACCCTCCTGGCCCCAATCGGCGTGCTCGGATTCGCGTGGCTCGCCGGCCTGACCGTTCGCGCCTTCCGCTCTCGGCAAGACGAGTCGATTCTTCGCGTCCAGGCGCAGACCGAGACCGTGCAGGCCCTCGACCTCGCCGAGGGCGAGCGGCTACGGGCGGCGATGGCGCGCGATGTGCACGACATCGTCGGGCACTCGCTGGCCGTGATCATCGCGCAGGCCGACTCGGTGCAGTTTCTCGACGACACCGACCGCATTCGCCAGGTGACCTCGACGATCGCCGACACCGCTCGGCGTTCCCTCGGCGAAGTGCGGGAGGTGTTGAGCGGCACCAGCGCCGGATCCTCGGGTTCTGCCGCCGACGAGCCGCACGACCTCACCGCCATCATCGAGCAGGTCACCGCCGCCGGGGTCGTCGTCGACCACGTGACCCGCGGCACCGCCCGCGCGCTCGAGCCCGGACAGGCCCTGGTGTTGCGCCGCGTCGCCCAGGAGCTTCTGACCAACGCGCTCCGCCACGGCGCACCCGGTATACCGATCGCGTTCACCGAGCTATGGCGGCGTGACGACGTCGTCCTCGAGGTGCACAACGCCGTGCTCGCCGAGGCCGACCGACCGACCCCGACGGGCGAGCTACGACGGGCCGGCACGGGCGTCGCCGGAATGACGGCCCGCCTCGCCGCCGTCGGCGGCACGCTCGAGGCGGAAGAGATCGACGGCACTTTCATGGCGCGCGCCCGGATCCCGGCCACGCAGCCCGTCTCACCATCGATGGCCAAGGAGGCCTGAGTGATCCGAATCGTCTTGGTCGACGACCAGCAACTCTTTCGCGGGGGCGTCCGCATCGCCCTCGACGCGCAGACCGACATGGAGGTCGTGGGCGAGGCGTCGAACGGCCGGGAGGGTCTGCAGGTGATCGGCGAGACAAGACCCGACATCGTGCTGCTCGACATGCGGATGCCCGTGATGGACGGCGTCGAGACGGTCCAGGCGCTCTTCGGGCCGAACGGGCCGGCCACCCCGCCGCGCGTGATCGTGCTCACCACCTTCGCGCTTGACGCCGCCGCCGCGACCGCCATCCGCAATGGCGCCAGCGGTTTCCTGCTCAAAGACAGCACGCCGGCCTTCTTGACGGCCGCCATCCGCGCGGTGCACGCCGGCAGTGCCGTGCTCGCGCCCGACGAACTCGGGCAGCTGTTCAGCGCCGACGTGAGTGCGGCGCCGACTCCCGCGGCCGTGCCGGCGCCGCTCGAGTTCCAGTCGCTGACCACCCGGGAGCGCGCCATCTTCACGCTTGCGGCCCGGGGGCTGTCGAACTCCGAGATCGCGGCCCACGAATACGTCAGCGAATCGACGGTCAAGAGCCACATCTCGAGCGTGCTTGGCAAACTCAGCCTGCGCGACCGGGTGCAGCTCGTGGTCTACGCGCACGACAACCAGCTGCTGTAGGCCGGTCGGGGCGGGGCCGGGCCGGGTCGGGCCGGGCCGGGCCGGGTCGGGCCGGGCCGGGTCCGGCCGGGCCGGGTCGGGCCGGGATCGGGGTGGGTTCGGGCCGCCGAGATCGCACTAGTGGTCGCCGCACCCCGACCCCAAGTGCGATCTCGGCGCGACGGGCGGGCTAGCCGCGTCGCCAGAAGAAGGGGAAGCGGCGGCGGTTGCGGGTGGGGGCGGCAGGCGCGGCGGGGGTGGGAGCAGCGGCGGGAGCGGCGGCAGGCTCCGGGTCCGCGGCCGGTGCAGGGAAAGAAACTGGCGCAGCAGCAGCAGCAGGCGCAGGCGCAACAGCAGGGGCAGGGGCAGGGGCAGGGGCAGGGGCAACCGCAGGATCCGCGGCAACCGCCGCAGGGATCGACGCCGCCGCCGCACCCTGTGCCTCTCTCCACCGAGCCTCGGCCGCGCGATAGTCGTCGAGCCCGGCGATCTGCTCCAGATGCCGTAGCGACCGTGCCCGCATGGGTGCCTGCACCGGAATGAGGTTGCCCTCGTCGTCCGGCACGTCGGCGAGGAGCCGCTGGATCGCCGCGCTCGGCGTGAGCCCCTCGGCGAAAGCGGCTGCCAACTCGTGCACCCACGGATGCGTGGCGATCAGCGTGCGCCCGTCGGCCTCGCGCGCACCCTCTTCGAACACGTTCGGCACATGCCACGAGGCGCCTGACGCGTCGTCCCACCACAGCCAGCCGAGCACGACCCGGTCGCGCTCCCAGGCGACATAGAAGACCGGCACGCTCTCGTCGACGGTGCGAGCGAACGACGGCCCAGGATCCGGCGCGACCGCGATCGGAGCGACCCCGACGGGCCGCGCGTCGCCGCTCTGCCCGGCCGTGGGCTCAGCGCCGCGCTCGGGCTCGGCCCCGAGCAGGTAGGGGTGGAACGGGAGGTCGTTCGTGTCGTCGATCACCGGGTCGATTATGCCGGGACCGTCTGACTTCCTGCTCCGGTGGGCGTGGCTCGGCCTCCCGTGGCCGGCCCGGGGCGCGTCGCCCGGAGCGCGTAGCCACGGGCGCGTCGCCCGGAGTCGGCGGGTGTTCTCAGGGGTGGGCGGGTGCTCCAGCACCCGCCGACACCCGGAAACACCCGCCCACTCGGCGCACCGCCCGAAAACACCCGCCCACTCGGCGCAACGCCGGAAAACACCCGCCCACTCCGCGCAGCGCCGGAAAACACCCGCCCACTCCGCGCAACACCGAGCGCACCCAAAGCACCGCACGGCAGAGTGGACGCATGAGCACGCCCACACCCACCACCCCTCGCCCTCGTGGCACGCAGCACGTCTTCGTCGTCGAGCGATCCGAGCGGTTGAGCCCGCACCTGGTGCGCATCCACCTCGGCGGCGACGCCTTCGAGGCATTCATAGAAGGCGCCTCCCCCGACAAGATCCGCGCGACCGACAAGTACGTCAAGTTCCTGTTCGCGCAGCCCGGCTCGGGCCTCGAACCTCCCTACGATCTCGAGGCCCTGCGGGAGCGGCTCGACCCGACCGATCTGCCCGTGCGCCGCACTTACACCGTCCGGTCGGTCGACGAGGCGGCGCGCACCATCGCCGTCGACTTCGTGGTGCACGGCGACGAGGGAGTCGCCGGGCCCTGGGCGGCGGCGGCGCAACCGGGTGATCGCGTGGCTCTCTCGGGCCCCGGCGGACTATATTTCCCGGACGAGGATCCGGCGACCACGCACCTCTTCCTCGGCGACGATTCCGCTCTCCCCGCCGTCGCGGCCGCCCTCGAGGCTCTCGCCGCGACCGTGCCCGACGCCCGCGGAACCGCCCTCATCGAAGTCGACACTGCAGCCGATGAACTGCCGCTGACCGCGCCGACGGGGGTGGCGGTCCGGTGGCTGCACCGCGATGGCGACGCGACCCCGGGCGAGCCGCTCGTCGCGGCGACCACGGAGCTCGCGGCGACCACGCAGGCCGCGGCGACCGCGGGCCGAGTGCGAGTGTTCGCGCACGGCGAGAGGTCGGCGATGAAGGCGATCCGTCGGATCCTCGTCGACGACTGGGCGCTCGACCGGAGGGACTTCTCGCTCTCGGCCTACTGGGCCCTGGGCCGCGCCGAAGATCGATTCCAGGCGGAGAAGCGCGAGCCCATCGGCGCCCTGGAGTAGGCCGCCGCCGGGACGCTTGCAAATTCGAAGGAGAAACCTCGGCACGCGAGCACGAACATCAGGATCCGGCGGGGTCACCCACCAAAATCTTCTTCAAATTTGCAGCAGCCCCCGCCGCCCCGCCCCGACCCGCTACAGGCCGGTCCGGCGCGGCCCGGGAGCGGGGCGCTTCAGCTGCCTCCCCACGAGCAGCCCGAGCCCGGCGATGAGCGACAGCAGGCCGATGCCGATCGCGACGCCCGTTCCCGCGCTTCCGGTGAAGGCGAGGGCGCTGACAACGCTGGCGGCGACGGGGGTCGCTGCCGCGCGGATGGCTGCCGCGACCACGGTCGGATAGGTCACCCGGATGATCGCCGCGACGGTGACCGCGTCGGTGTCGGTCACTCGGTAGTGCACCGCTGCCACACCGTGGAAGTTGTGTTCCGGCGTGAAGCTCACGACGCTGCCGCTGACCCGGAACGTGCCCTTGCCGTCGAGGGCGACGGTGTCGGTCGCCTTACCGGTCGCGGGGTCGATCAGGCCGATCGTCGACGGGTCGAACGTCGCACCCGAGGTCGCCTCGTCGTTGGCGAGCAGGTCGATGGTGGCCTTCACATTCGGCTTGCCCTCGACGGCGTCGTTCACCGCGTGCGCACCCGGGCTGACTGTGATGGTCGCCTTGGCCGTCGTCGTGAAGCCGTTCCGGTCGGTTGCCGTGTAGGTGAAGGAGTCCGTTCCGGTGAATCCGGCCTTCGGCACGTACGAGTACGAGCCGTCGCGGTTCACTGTCACGGTGCCGTGGCGCGGCGCCGACTTGAGGGCCGCGGTGAGCCCGGAGCCGCTGTCGTCGGAGAGGAGCCCCTTGCCGGCGGCAACGGTGAGCGTGCGCCCGGCCGTGGTGGCCCCGAAGTCGGGGGTCGCGCGCGGGGTCACCGTGATGATGACGACTGCGGGATCCTGACAGGCGAAGCCATCGGCGTCGACCACCGTGTAGGTGAACGTCTCGACGCCCGAGAATCCGGCAGCCGGCGTGTAGGTCATGAGACCGGTCGGGCTCACCGTCGTGACGCCGCCGTGGTCGGGCCGCGTCGTGCTCGTCACAGAGAGCTTCGAGCCCCAGTCGTTCCCGAGGAGTCCGCGCTTGGCGCCGATCACGATCTTCGTACCGGCCGACGTCTTCATCACGTCGTTGGCGACCACGGGAAGCACGCGGATCGTCACCGTACCCGTACGGATCTGCCCGGAGTCGTCGGTGATCGTGTACGTGAACGAGTCGAGGCCCGAGTAGCCCGGGGCCGGCTTGTACGTGTACGAGCCGTCGCGAGCGACGGTGACTTTTCCGTGCGTCGGGGGCGCGTCGAGGGTGGCGGTGAGGTTCGACCCGACGGTGTCGAGCAAGAGACCCTGGGCCGCGTCGGTCGAGTAGCCCGTGCCGGCGTTCGTCGTCGATTCGTAGTTCGCGGCGCGGTCGCCGACCACGATGCGCACGAGGGCCGTGGTCGTCTGGCCGGAGCCGTCGGTCAGCGTGTAGACGAACGAGTCGGTGCCCGAGAAGCCCGCCTTCGGCTGGAAGACGAAGGATCCATCGGACTGCTTGACGAGGGAGCCGCCCTTGGCCGTCGCCGTACCCGCGGTGACGCCGAGCCCGGTGCCGCGGTCGTTGCCGGTGAGGGCGATGACGGAGATCGGCAATGCGGTGTCGGCGTCGGTCGAGAACCGGTCGTCAACGGCCACCGGGGTGACTGTCACCGTGATCGTGGCGGTCGCGCCGTCGCCGTCCTTGTCGGCGATTGCGTAGGGGAACGAGTCGGGGCCCGAGAAGCCGGTCGCCGGCGTGTAGTCGAAGGTGCCGTCCGCCAAGACCGTGACGGTTCCGTGCGGCGTGGTGACGACCGACCCGGGGAGGCCCTTCGTCCCGATGCCGGTGACCACGATTGACTGGCCGCGGTCGTTGCCGAGGATCCCGGGAGCGTCGGAGGAGATGCGCGTGCCCGCCGTCGTCCGGTAGCTGTCATTCGCCGCCAGGGGGTTCACCGTGATCACGACGGTCGCCGTGGTGGGTGTCTTTGCGGCGTCGGTAAGCGTGTAGGTGAACGAGTCGGGGCCGGAGTAACCGGGTGCCGGCGTGTAGGTGAACGAGCCGTCGCCGTTCACCGTGACGGTGCCGTGCGCGGGGGTGGCAGCGAGCGTCGTGGTGAGGCCGGTGCCAGAGTCGTTCACGGTCAGGCCGTTGCCCTTCGCGACGGTGAGCGGGGTCGCCGCAGTTGCGGTGTAGGCATCGTTCATCGCGACCGGGGCGACAGTGATCGTGACCGTCGCCGTGGAGACCTGGTGTTCGGTGTCTTCGACCCTGTAGGTGAACGTCGCCTTGCCCGAGAAGCCGTCGGCGGGGGTGTAGGTGAGGGTGCCGTTGCCGTCCGAGGTGAGGGTGCCGGGCGATGCCGTGCTCGTGGTCGCCACGGGCGGGGTGAACGTGAAGTTGCCGAGTCCGGTTCCCCGGTCGTTGGCGAGCAGGTCGGCCGTGGCGATGGCCAGCGGGGTGCCGGCGAGCGCGCTCACGGCGTCGTCTTTCGCCACCGGTGTGACGGTGACGGTGACGGTGCCGGTCGACTTCGTGCCCGAGCCGTCTTTCACCGTGTACGTGAACGAGTCGGTGCCGGAGAAGGTCGAGCCGGGCGTGTAGGTGTACGAGCCGTCGCGAGACGAGTCGACGGCCAGGGTGCCGTGCTGGGGATCCGTCGTGCCGACGAGGGTGACGCTGCTTCCGGAGGTCTGTGACAGGAGCCCGTCGGCGGCGCCGACCTGGTCGACCGTGCCGGCCGCGACCGTGGTCGCGAGGTCGCCCGCCGCGGGGGCGACGACGATGGTGGCCTTGGCCCCGCTCGTCTGTCCCGTCTCGTCGACGATCGTGTAGTCGAAGGTGAACGAGCCGGAGAAGTTCGGCATCGGCGTGTAGGTGACCGTGCCCGCTTGCTTGTCGAAGGTTACGGTGCCCGCGGACGGGTCGGACGCGCCGGTGAGCACGAGGCCGGTGCCCCGGTCGTTGCCGAGGAAGTCGCTCGCGGGGATGACCGTGCTCGAGCCGCTGACGGCCTTCTCGGGCAGGGCGTCATCAACGGCGACGGGCGTGACGGTGAAGGTGACGGTGGCGGGCGCCGAGACGTTGCCTGCCTTGTCGATCACCGTGTAGGTGAAGGAGTCGGGCCCCGACCAGCCGGCCGACGGTCGGTAGCTGACGGTGCCGTCGGAGTTGAGGCGGGCGATGCCGTGCTCGGGCGTCGACACCGAGGCGATGGCGAGCTCGCCGGGAACGCCGTGATCGTTGGCGAGGAGCGTCGTGCCGGGCAGGATCGAGAGGCGTCCGGCGGACGGCGAGAAGGTCGACGGCGAAAGCGCGTCGTCGATGGCGGCCGGTACGACGGTGATCGTGACGGTTCCCGTCATCGACGTCGTGCCGTCGGTAGCCGTGTAGGTGAACGAGTCCTCGCCCGAGAAGCTCGCAGACGGGGTGTAGACGTACGAGCCGTCGGGGTTCATCGACAGGTCGCCGTGCGAGGGGCCGTCACCGTCGGCGACACTCGCCGTGAGGTTGGTGCCCTCGGAGTCGGAGAGCACGCCGTGCTCCTTGTCGACCGAGTCGGGGGTGCCCGAGATCGCGGTGGTCGACGTCGCCGACACCGCCGGTGTGATGGTGAACCGGGCCGTGGTGGATGCCGTGTCACCAGCGGAGTCGGAGAGCACGTAGTCGAACGACGCGCCGCCCGAGTAGCCCGAGTCGGGGGTGAAGGTCACGGTGGCGCCGTCGGAGGAGAGCGAGACCGAGCCGTGCACAGCCGCGCGGACCGCGGTGATGGTCAGGCCGGATCCTCGGTCGTTTCCGAGGAGCACGGAGGAGTCGGTGGTGAACGACGCCGCGCTGCCCGCAGTGACCGACGGCAGGGTGTCGGGGTTCGCGATCGGAGCGACGATGAGCGATGCGGTCGCCTGGGCGGTCTGCTGGCTCGAGTCGGTCACCGTGTAGGTGAAGGAGGCCGGGCCGGAGGTGCCGCGCGCCGGCACGTAGGTGAACTGCGTGCCGTCGCTTGACAGCGTGACGGTGCCCGAGGTCGCAGCGGAGATGCTCGTCACGGTGAGGCCCGTGCCCCGGTCGTTGCCGAGGAGCACCGACACGGGGAAGGTCGTCGTCTGGCCGTAGGTGACGCTGCCGAGGTCGTCGGCGCCGGCCGTCGGAGCGACGGTGAGCGTGACGGTGCCGGTGCCCTTCTGACCGGCCGAGTCGGTGGCCGTGTAGGTGAACGAGTCGGGGCCGGAGTAGCCGGAGTCGGGTGTGTAGGTGTACGAGCCGTCGGTGTTCAGCGTGAGCTGACCGTGCTGAGGTCCCGAGGCGAGAGCGGCCGTGAGGGCGTCTCCGCCGTCGTTCGCCAGGACGCCGTGCTGCGCATCGGCGACGAGAGCCGTGTTCGTGGTCGTGGCGGCCGTGTCGTCGGTGACCGAGGGGCCGACGACGATAGCGACGGTGGCCGTCGAGGTCTGCCCGGAGGTGTCGCGGATCGTGTAGGTGAACGTGTCTTTGCCGGTGAAGCCGTCGGCCGGAGTGTAGGTGAAGTGTCCGGTCGCCTTGTCGAGCGAGACGGTGCCGTGCGACGGGTCGGTCGACGAGACGATGCTGATACCGGTGCCCTTGTCATTCGCGAGGATCACCGGGTCGCTCGAGGTGCCGTCGACGGTGACGGGGGTGCCCGTCGCCGTCTTGTACGAGTCGGGCTGCGCGCTGGCGTGAACCGACTTCAGGGTGTTGGTGAAGACGCACGAGACATCGACGTCTTTGGCCGCCTTGGCGAGGGTGATGGAGGCGGTGCGGCCGGATCCTTGGCCGTTCGGAAGCGTGTCTCCCGTCGACGCGTCGACGCAGCGGTAGGAGGTGTCGTAGTCGACGAAGTCGCCGGTGTTCGGATCGACGGCGGTGCTGCCGGATGCGGTCTCGGTGGCCGTGTACGAGTTGCCCGCGACGATGAGCGAGGATCCGGCGGTCTCGGGCTGCAGACCGGGGCCCGTTCCCGCGGTGGTCGCCGTGTTGCCGTACTGGATGTTGTCGCCGTCGATCTTGAGGGCGAACTGGTCGCCCGACTGCCAGCGCTGGTCGACCGAGGCCTGCGCCTGGATCGTGTCGGCGTAGTTGCACGAGGCGAGGTCGGTGGGCTGGTTGCCGTTCGCGATGGCGGTCGACGAGACCTGCTGGCCCGAGCTCGGGTCGATCTTGATGAGGTTCTTCGCACTCGAGACGTAGAGGTAGCCGTTGGTCGAGAAAGCGATGCCGGGGGTGTTCGTGCGGTCGGGAAGAGCTGTGACCTGCGAGGTGTGGATGGCGACGTCGCCGGCGGTGGTCGGCAGAACCGTGTTGGACCGGAGCACCTGGGCGCCCGAGGCGACGAACAGCGTGCCGCTGGTCGAGAAGGCAAAGTCGCCGTTGCCCTGCGTGGCCGCGTCGTTGACCACGACATCGGTGAGGTGACCCACCAGGCCGATGGCGGTGTTGTTCGCCGTGTCGAAGGCGTAGACGGCGGGGTTACTCACGGCGCCCTGCGCGTAGTAGTAAATCTGCGTCTGAGGGTTGACCGCACCGCGGAGGGCTCGCTGCGGCACCGTCGCGGGGTAGCTGGTGATGTTCCCCGAGACCGCGTCGTAGCGCGAGACCGACCCGGTCGTCGGTGCCGGGGAGCTGTTCGTGGTGCCGTACGCGGCCGTGCCGTTCGCAGTGATCGCGAGAGCGTTGTTGGCACCCGTGAGGGTCGTGACGTTCGTCGCCGTCGTCGAGCCGACGTCGATCGACTGCATGTTGCCGTTGGTGTCGATCGAGTAGATCGTGTTCTGGTCGCACGACAGCGTCGAGGCGGCCTGGGCCGGGCTGAGCCGGCCGCCCTCGGTCATGCCGAGTCCGCCGAGCAGCACGACGGCGGCGATCGCCACAGGCTTCAGGATCCGACGGGAGAGGGGGCGGCGGGCAGCGTGAGTCGACATACGGGTTTCCTTGGGGAGGGGGTTTGGTGCGCGGCCTGGGTTTCCGCTTCGCCGACGCCCCCTCTGATCAGGGGTCGCACCGGTTCTGTGAGAATCCTCCGATGCCCGTCACCCCGCGCCAACTCCCAGATCGGGTGCCCCTCGCGCGGGGGTAGTGTGTTGCATCCTGCATTTCAAACTGCCTCGTTCGGGCTGCGTCGCTGCCGAGTGCTCGTTTTGGGGGGTGCGATCCGGGCCATGAATCACCACGATGGAACAGGGGCGCACGGGAGAGTGCGGACAGGGTGGCCGAAGGGCCACTGATACACAGGGGGCTTCTATGTACGAGCTGATGAGACCGGTAATGCGGGCCTGGTACGCCGGGCGAATGGCGATGGGTCGCTCGACACCCAAGCCCATGGACCATCCCACCGTCCCCGCGACTCTCCCCGACGCCGACCAAGTCCTCCTTCTCGGAAACGGGCCGCTTCACGGGTGGGGCGTCCTGACCCACCAGATCTCCATCACCGGACATCTTGCGAGAGAAACCCATGGCGAAACCGCACGCCCGTGCTCGGTGAACTACATCGGTGACGAGACGATGAACCTCGCGTCCACTGAGCACTGGATCGGCACCCACGACCTCGCCTCCTACGACGCCGTCGTCCTGGTGATCGGCATGAACGACGCCGTCCGCCTCACCCCGCTGAAAAGTTGGGAGCACGACTACCGGGCTCTGCTGGAACACCTCACCCAGAGGTTGAAGAGATCCGCCCGGATCATCGTCGCCGGCATCCAACCCGTCCGTTCCGTGACCGCCTTCGACCACCCCCTCGGCGCACTCGCGGAGTTCCATGCCGGCCGGATGAACAAGATCGTCGAAGACATCACCGACGACTTCTCCGCCGTGACGTACTTCCCCCTGGCCGCGCCCGCCGTCGAGCCCGGCCGGCCTCTCGGGTCGTCCTGCATGTACAACGCCTGGGCGAAGAGCATCGTCACCCACCTCGCCCCGGCCCTCGACCAGGTGCGGGCGGCCGACCCGGCTCCCCGGCACTCCCCCGGCAGCACCGAGTTCTCCTGGTCGGGAACGAGGCGGCTGATCGAGCAGGCAGAAACCGGCGGCTCGCCCGAATTGCAGCGTTTGGCCGCGCTGGCGCAGGAGACATTCGGTGTCGACATCGCCGTGGTGTCTCTCCTGGACGGCGATCGACTCTGGTACGCCATGAACACCGAACAGCTCCCCAAGTCCATCCCCAAAGACCTCGCCTACTGCAACACCGTCGTCGAACACGACGATTTCCTCATCGTCCCGGACGCGCAGAACGACCCCCGGTTCAAAGGCAACCCGTTCATCGACGTCACCGGCATGGACTTCTACGCCGGCCACCCCCTGCACTCCACCACCGGGGAGACGATCGGAACCTTCTGCGTTTTGAACACCACCCCGAGGCCCCAAGCATCGGTGTCACCAGAAGCGTTGCGGATGATTGCCCTCCAAGCCGAAACCGAACTTCGCCGATACGAGACCGCGTAGGGGCCCGGATCAGCGAGGTAATCACCCGGGTCGAGGCAGACGTGTCTCACGGGGATCGCGACCCGTTCTGGGGCCTCGTGTGCCGACGTCGTCCGTTCTAGCGTAGGCAGGTGCCCGCGAGACCCGTGGACCTCACGGTCCTCCCAGCAGCAGTGATTCGGCGGGTGCTGGGCACCCGACACCCGGAGCATCGCACGCCGTCGGGCACGGCCCCTTCGCTTCGAGATGGGGTCGAGCGCGGCATGGCTGCCACCCTCGCTGTCGTCGCGCTGCTGCTCGTCCTCCTCGCGTTGCCGAGGTTCTTCGACGACCATCGCCCAGAACTGTGGTTCCCGCTCATCCTCGCCGCTCTCGTGTTAGCGGGGGTGATGGTTGCCGCCCTGCCGCTCGCGCTGGCCCACGGATCAAGCCGCGTTCGGGCGGGTCTCTGGATCCCCATCGCTGCCTACGTGGGGCTGCTCCTCATCGAGCCGTTCACTCTGCGCGAGCGACTGCCGGAAGGATCGACGCCCTGGCTCCTCGGTCTCTCGCTCATCGCCTTCAGCTGCACGGTGCTCGTCGTGACGGACCCGGTGCGCGCGGCAGCGATCTGTACCGGCATCGACGCGGCTCTGGCCTGCGTCTATGCCGACCGGTTCCCCCTCAGTCACACCCTGATCACCTCCATCGGCCTCCTGCTGCTCGCGGTGGGTCTCATCGCCGGCGTCCGGGCTCTGCGCGCACGGGCCGATCAGGCCGATGCGGCAGAACTCCAGGCCCAACTCCTCTTCGAGCGCCAGCAGCATCAGGTGGCGACGGAGGCGGAACGAGTCCGCACGGACGCGCTCCTGCACGACACCGTCCTGGCAGCTTTCCTGGCCGCGGCGGGAAACCACGTACCCGAGCGGGCAACGAACATGGCCCGGGCGGCCCTCGACCTCGTCTCGTCCACCAGCGGCCACCCGCACGGGCACACGGCGCTCGTTCCCTTCGGAGTCGCGTGGTCGGAGGCGGGCACCGAGCGGGCTCCCTTCGATGACCTCGTCTCTTTCGACCTGACCGAGCTCGATGTCGCAGAGCTTCCGTCCGACGTCGCCGATGCAGTCGTCTCCGCCACCCTGCAAGCTCTGACCAACAGCGTCGCTCACGCTGGCCGCTCAGCCGCGAGGTCGGCGGCCGGCTCCCTCCTCGACGACGGCGGCATCCGCATTACCATCTCCGACGACGGCGTCGGATTCGACAGCGGAAGGATCCCACAGGAACGGTTGGGTGTCCGGGTCTCGATCCTGGAACGCCTCCGTCAGGTCGGTGGCTCGGCCACGATCCGCTCGTCTCTGGGAATGGGCACCACAGTGACCCTGGAATGGCACCCCGACCGCGCTGAGGCGCCCCTCACCCGACAGCCGGGTGAGTTACTCTTCCACGCCATCCCGAGGCGAGTCCTCTACAGGCTCTTCGGCGCCCTGATCGTGATCGCCGTCCTGATAGCAACCGCCGACGCCGTGCTCGTCACCCACGCCTACGCCTCCGTCGCCTCCTCGGTCCTCGGCCTCCTCATCCTGCCCACCCTGATCCGAGGAGCGAAGCAAGGAAAGATGTCCGACCGAGCGGCGTGGGGCACAGCCGGGGTCGGTGTCCTCCTCTGCAGCATCGCGACGATCGGGCTCGATGCCAGCGACTTCGACTCCGCGTCCATCGCCCGCTACACCTGCGGCGTCCTCGCCGGAGCGACCATGGGCTGGATGGCCGGTCGCCGACTTCCTCCCCTCGTCACCGTCACAGCCCTGGTCACTCAGATGACGCTCTGGGCCGGACCCACCGGCGTCATCCGCCTCGGCCTCGCCGGCGAGATCGTCATCGTCATCGCCGGGCTGCTCATCCACCGTGCGATCCGGAAAGTGGCCGCCGCGGCCGACCTCGCGGCCAGGAAGCACCGCGACCTCACGATTAGGCAGGCAGAGCTGGATGCATTCGACAGTGAGCGGCACCACCGTCTCCTGCACGCCGGCAGCACTTCCGCTCCGATGCTCCGGCGCATCATCGACACCCGTGGGGAGCTCGACGGCGCTGACCGAGCGGAGTGCCGAGTCCTCGAACAGGCCCTTCGCGACGAGATCCGCGGCCGCGCCCTTCTCAACGATGCCATCCGACGGGTCGTGTTCGAGCACCGCCGACGAGGCACTCTCGTGCAGATCCTCGACGACGGAGGCCTCCACGAGATGGCGCCGATGACCCTCGACGCACTTCTCGACGATGTGGCTCGTCACCTGGAGCCGCTCCGGTCCAGTCGCATCGTGATCCGAACCGGTCAACCCGACTCCGACACGGCCATCACCATCGTCGCGTCCACGCCCGACGAGACGGCGGCCGCCCTCGGCCTCGACTCCGACGACGAGGTCGACCTGTGGCTCACCATCCCCCATCCCGACAGTGTCGGGCTCGCCGCCTAGGCAGACGACCCTGCCGCGCGAGCCGCGCGAGACCTGAGTACCGTGCACTGCATGGCACACCACGACGAGTCAGAAAAAGCCCCCGCAGACCAGTACGAGTTCGGCGACCCGACCACGCGCTATCCGAACATCCACCCCGAGGTGCAGCAGCAGCCGGAGCCCGGCCTGCAGTCACAGATGACCCCGACTCCCGACCTCGGTGAGACGAGCTACCGTGGCACCGGACGCCTGACCGGCCGCAAGGCGCTCATCACCGGCGCCGACTCCGGTATCGGGGCGGCCGTCGCCATCGCCTTCGCCCGCGAAGGCGCCGACGTGACGCTGTCGTACCTGCCCGAGGAGGAGCCCGACGCACGCCACGTCATCGAGCAGATCGAGGCGGCAGGCCGACGTGCGGTCGCGGTCCCCGGTGATCTGATGGATCCTGAGCACTGCCGTTCGCTGGTGCAGCAGGCCGTCGACGGCATGGGCGGGCTCGACGCCATCGTCAACGTCGCGGGCAAGCAGGTGTGGCAGAAGAGCATTCTCGACATCACCGACGAGCAGTTCGACCAGACCTTCAAGACGAACGTGTACGCGCCGTTCTGGATCATCAAGGCGGCGCTCCCGCACCTGAAGCCCGGGTCGACGATCGTCAACACGGCGTCGCTGGAGGCCTACGTGCCGGCACCCGACCGACTCGACTACGCGACCACCAAGGGCGCGATCAACAACTTCTCGAAGGGCCTCGCGCAGCAGCTCGTCTCGCAGGGCATCCGCGTCAACGTGGTCGCTCCTGGCCCGACCTGGTCGGTGCTGCAGGTGACCGGCGGCGTCGACCCCGAGACCCTGCCCGAGTTCGGCTCGAGCGAGTCGCCGATGGGCCGCGCAGGGCAGCCGGCAGAGATCGCACCCGCGTACGTCTTCTTGACGAGCGCGGAGTCGAGCTTCGTCGCGGGCGACACCCTCAACGTCAACGGCGGCATGGTGACGCCGTAGCGACTGCAGCGCACACAAAAGCGGTCGCACCCGGGCTTCGAGCCCCGGTGCGACCGCTTTTCAGTGGTGAGTCAGTGGTGAGTCGGTGCTACTTGACCGCGATCGACTGCGCCTTGAGGGCCGCGATCGTCTTCGTCTGACCCGACGACAGGGCGTCCGAGAGGGTTCCGGAGCCCGAGATGGCCGAGCCGAATCCGTCCGACACGTCGCTGTAGGTCTGGGTCATGGTCGGGCCCCAGGTGAAGGGCTGGATGTTCTCCGCCGCGGTGGCGAAGTCTTTGTAGATGGCCTGGTTGCCGTAGAACTCGACACCCGAGGTCAGAGCCGGCAGGTCGGCGCCGGTGCTCGAGGCGGGGTAAAGGTTCGCCTCTTTGTTCAGTGCGGTCAGAGCCTCTTTGCTGGTGTTCAGCCAGACCAGGAATTTCGACGCCTCGGCCGGGTGCTTGCTGCCCTTGAAGACGACGGACGAGGATCCACCCCACGCCGCTGATGCCTTGTCACCCTCGGTCCACTGCGGCATCTGCGCCACCGCCCACTTGCCGCTCGTCTTCGGAGCGCCGCTCGAGATCGTGTTCGCGCCCCAGACGGCCGAGACCCAGGTCCAGTCCTGACCGGTGTTGTAGGCGTTGTTCCACTCGTCGGTGAAGCTCGGAAGCGTGTTGACGAGCTTCTTCGAGATGAGGTCCTGCCAGTAGTCGGCGACCTTGGTCGACTCGGCCGAGGTCAGGTTGACGTCCCAGGTGCCGTCGTCGGTCGAGAACCACTGGCCACCGGCCTGCGAGACGAGACCGGCAAACTGGTTGACGTCGCCCTTGGCGAAGTTGGTGATGTTGCCGCCGAGAGCCTTGATCTTGACCGCGTCGGCGGCATACTCCGCCCACGTGGTCGGTACCGAGAGGCCGGCCTTGTCGAAGAGGTCTTTGCGGTAGTAGAGGGCCATGGGGCCCGAGTCCTGCGGAATGGCGTAGACGCTGTTCGCCTCGCCGAAGGTGACCTGGTTCCAGAGTCCGTCGGAGAAGTCGGCCTTGGCGTCGCTCACGCCGGAGCAGGAGGCGATGTTGGCCAGGCCGTCCTGCACGCGGAACGCGGGGAGGGTGTCGTACTCGACCTGTCCGATGTCAGGGGCGTTGCCGGCCTTGAGCTGGTTGAAGAAGTTCTTGTACGTGCCGCTGTTTCCGTTGGCGACGATGGAGACCTTCACCTGGATGTCCGGGTTCTCTTTGTTCCAGAGAGCGACGACCTTGTCCATGTTCGGAACCCAGCTGGTGAAGTTGAGGGTCACCTTGCCGGTGGACGCCTTGCAGGACGCGGCCGTGTCGGATCCTGAATCACCGGCTCCCGAGCCGGCGCTGCACCCGGCGAGGGCGATGGTTGCGGCCACGGCGACGGCCGCGGCGCTGAGGAGCTTCGATTTCTTCATGTGATTTCCAATCGGGGTGCTGTGCGTGGCGGATCGGATCGACCGGCACGGGAGGGAACGACGTTGTTGCCTTGCGGGAGGGTGGAACGGGTGGCGACCGGACTACTTGAGGCCGCCGGCTCCGAGACCGCTGCGCCAGAACCGCTGGAGGCTCAGGAAGGCGATCAGGAGGGGAATGATCGACACGAACGCCCCGACGAGGACGAGCGTGCGGAGCTCGGGGTACTGGCTCACGTTGGAGTTCCAGGTGTAGAGGCCGAGGGTCACCGGGAAGAGCGACTGCGTGCGCAGCATGACGAGCGGCAGGAAGAAGTTGTTCCAGATCGCGACGAACTGGAACAGGAACACGGTGACGAGGGCCGGCGACATGAGACGGATCGCCACGGTGAAGAAGGTGCGGACCTCGCCGGAGCCGTCGATGCGCGCCGCCTCGATGATCTCGTCGGGAACGCTCGACGACGCGTAGATGCGGCAGAGATAGACGCCGAACGGGCTCACGATGCTCGGCAGGAAGACCGCCCAGAACGTGTCGGTGAGCTGCACCTTCGAGAAGATCAGGAAGAGCGGGAGCGCCAGCGCCGTGGCGGGCACGAGCACGCCGCCGAGAAAGATGTTGAACAGTGCCTCGCGGCCCCAGAAGCGGTACTTCGCCAGGGCGTAGCCGCACATCGCCGAAAGGATCGTGCCGAGGCCGCCGGCGACCGTCGCGTAGACGATGCTGTTGAGCATCCAGCGGGGGAAGATACCGCCGTCGTAGGTGAAGAGGCGGCCGATGTTCGCGATGCCGTCCTGGAGCGACGACGGGGTGAACCAGAGGGCCGCACTGGTGTTGAAGTTGTCGAGCGTCTTGGTCGACGACACCAGCAGCCAGAAGATCGGGATGAGGAAGTAGAGCGTGAACACGCCCATGATGAGCATCGCCGCCGAGCGCGACATGACGCTCTCGCGGGGCCCCCGACCCCGTTTGGGAGCGCGGGTGGTCTTGTCGTCGAAGGTCTCGGCCGGACGAAGGGGTGCGTCGACGCTCACTGGTCGGCCTTCCGCTGGGTCAACCGGAGGAACCCGATCGACAGGATGAATGTGGCGACGGCGAGCACGACGCTGAAGGCCGCCGCGAGGTTGAAGTTCGGCACCGACGAGGTCGAGTACACGAGCATGTTCGGGGTGAAGGTCGACGAGATGCTCGACGTGAACTGGCGGAAGACGAGCGGCTCGGTGAGCAGCTGCAGCGTGCCGATGACCGAGAAGACGGCCGTCAGGATGATGGCGGGAACCACCAGCGGGATCTTGATGGCGATGGCGATCCGCCACTGCGATGCACCGTCGAGTCGAGCTGCCTCGTAGATCTCGGTCGGGATCGCGAGCAGCGACGAGTAGATGATCAGCATGTTGTAGCCGACGTAGACCCAGGTGACGACGTTGGCGATCGCCCAGAGGATCGTGCCGCCGCCGAGCAGGTCGACGTTGCCGGTGACGAACTTGAACGGCGACAGACTCGGCGAGTAGAGGTAGCCCCACATGATCGCGGCGATGACGCCGGGCACGGCGTACGGCGCGAAGAACGCGAGCCGGAAGAAGCGCTTGCCGCGGAGGAGCGGCGAATCGAGCAGGAGCGCGAAGAGCAGCGCGAGGGCCAGCATGACCGGCACCTGCACGATTCCGAAGGCCAGCACCCGAAGGATCGACGACCAGAACACGCTGTCCTGAAAGACGAGGACGTACTGGCTGAGCCCACCGAAAACCTGCGTCGGCGCGCCGAATGTGCCCTGCCGCTGGATCTTGAGCAGCGACTGATAGACCGCGTAGAGAATCGGCACGAGGTAGAAGGCGACGAACAGGACGGCGAATGGCACGACGAAGATCGCGACCGCCGTGCGGTAGCGGAACCCGCCCTTCGGCTTTGGCCCCTGGGCGTCCGCTTTCGCAGCTCGCCGTCGCGAGGTGATGACGGTCATGATGCCTTCCTGTTCTGACGAATGATGTGGGTGCCGCCCGCAGGGAGCTCGATGCGGCCCTTGAGCTCCTGCTCGGTAACGAGGTCGTAGCCCTCGTGGTCGTGGGTGACGGCCGTGTCGCCGTGGTTGAGAACGAAGACCCACTCCTGGTCGGCCGAGACGCGGCGGACGACCTCGACGTCGGCGGAGGCGTCGACGCCGGTCGGGCGGTGCACCTCGGCCCCGTCGAGAACGGCTGCCACGACGGCTTCGAGAGCCGAAGGATCCAAGACGGTCGACACGTACCAGGCGCTCCCCCGGCCCCGTCGGTTGCGCGTGACCGCGGCCCGTCCGGCGAAGCGTCCCGTCTCGTAGAGGGAGACCGGCTCTGCCCCCTCGAGCTCGAGGGGCTCCGACCACATCGATCCCGTCGCCCCGTCGGAGATCGCGACCGTGTCGCCCTGGTCGAGGGGCGAGAACTCGTCGGTGCGCACGCCAAGCAGGCGGCGGAACGCGCCGGGATAGCCGCCCGTCCGCACCGAGTCGGTCTCGTCGACGATGCCGCTGAAGAAGGTGACGAGCGCCGAGCCGCCGGCCTCGACGAACTCCTCGATCGCGATCGCGTGCTCGTCGCGCACGAGGTAGAGGCTCGGCACCACGACGACCGAGTAGCCGTCGAGGGAGGCGCCCGGGGCGACGACGTCGACGGTCACACCGAGATCCCAGAGGGCGGCGTAGAGGCGGTGCACCTGATCGATGTACGAGAAGTCGGAGGTGGGGTGGGCTTCGAGGTCGGCCGCCCACCAGTTCTCCCAGCTGAACACGAAGGCGACGTCGGCGACCACCCGCGAGCCACGGAGCTCGCCGAGTCGGGAGACGAGCGCGCCCAGCGCGACCGACTCGTTCCAGACGCGCGACGAGGTGCCGGCGTGCGGCAGCAGGGCGGAGTGGAACTTCTCGGTGCCCTTGACCGAGGCGCGCCACTGGAAGAAGCAGACCCCGTCGGCGCCACGGGCCACGTGGGCCGATGTGTTGCGGACCATCTCGCCCGGCCCCTTGGTCAGGTTGCGCGGCTGCCAGTTGACGGCGCTCGTGGAGTGCTCCATCAGGATCCACGGCGCGCCCGCCGCGAGGCCCCGGGTCGTGTCGGCCGCAAACGAGAGCTCGACGTGCGGGCGGGCCAGACGGTGGTCGAGGTAGTGGTCGTTCGCGATGACGGCCATGTCGTCGACCCACGACCAGTAGTCCTGGTTCTTGATGTGGGCGGCGACCATGAAGTTCGTGGTGACCGGGATCGAGCTCGTGCGGCGGATGACCTCGGCTTCGGCGCGGTAGTGGGCCAGGAGCTCGTCGGAGCTGAAGCGATGGAAGTCGATTGTCTGCATCGGGTTGATGAACGACAGGGTCGCCCGCGGCGGCTGGATCTCGGCGAACGACGAGTAGCGCTGGCTCCAGAAGGCCGTTCCCCACGCCGTGTTCAGCGCCTCGACGTCGCCGTAGCGGTCTTCGAGCCAGACGCGGAACGCCGCGGCCGAGCTGTCGCAGTAGCAGAGCGAGTTGTGGCAGCCGAGCTCGTTCGACACGTGCCAGAGGCGGACGGCGGGGTGCTCGCCGTAGCGCTCGGCGGTTGCACGGACGAGCTCGAGCGCGAGTTCGCGGAAGACGGGTGAGCTGGGGCAGTAGGCCTGTCGTCCACCCGGCCAGCGCGTGGTGCCGTCGGCGGCCTGCGGGAGCACCTCGGGGTGCCTCGTGGTGACCCACGGCGGCGGCGACGAGGTGCCGGTGCCGAGGTTGACGCCGATCCCGTTGGCGTGAAGGAGGTCGATGATCGTGTCGAGGTCGTCGAAGCGGAATTCGCCGGGAGCAGGCTGGATGTGCGACCAGCCGAAGATGTTGATGGCGACGAGGTTGACCCCGGCTTCGCGCATCAGGGCGACGTCGTCGATCCAGGTCTCGGGCGACCACTGCTCAGGGTTGTAGTCGCATCCGAAGACGAGACCGGAGAGCCCGAGACCGAGTGCGGTCGTCTGCGGGTGGGTCTGGGTCAGCACGGGGTCCTCGGCTTCGTCGACGGGTGCTCCCCCTCGTCGATCGGCCGGTTGGCCCCCTCGACTGTGAAGGTTCACACACATGGTTCTGTGATCGTTCACAGAGCGCGCCGAATCGGAGATCCGGAGATTTTCTGGGAACGTTCACAGAGTAAAACCCACTCTCGCCGATTTGTCAAAAAATCGGTCGTGCCCGCGGGCGGAACAAGGCCCGCGCCCGGCGAATCCCTCCAGTAGGGTGACCACATGGCCGGTCGAAATGCAGGGGGACGACGCGCCACCATTCACGATGTGGCCGCCGAGGCGGGCATCTCGCGCGGTACCGTCTCCCGGGTTCTCAACGATGAGCCCTACGTCTCGGCGACCGCCCGGCAGGCTGTCGAGGCGGCTGTCGCCAAAGTCGGCTACGTGCGCAACGCGGCGGCGCGCAACCTCGTCACCCAGAGATCGCGGGCCGTCGCCCTCATCGTGCACGAGCCGCACTCGCTCGTGCTCGAGGACCCCAACATCGGCAACATCCTGATCGGCACGAACGCCGTGCTCTCGCAGGCCGACCACCAGCTCGTCACCCTGATGATCGACTCGCAGCGCGACAGCGACCGCGTCGTCGAGTACCTCCGTGGCGGATTCGTCGACGGCGCCATCATCCTGTCGGCGCGCACCGGCGACCCCATCTCGGACGCCATCGCCGAGATGCACCTGCCCGCCTCGTTCGTGGGGCACCCGCCCGACGCCCCAGACATTCCCTACATCGGCATCGACAACAAATCCGCAGCCGAGGCCATCGTCCGCCGCCTCGTGGCGACCGGGCGCCGCCGCATCGGCATGCTCGCCTCCGGGCTCGATCGCGACTCGGGGCAAGACCGCCTGATGGGTTTCGCCACGGCCCTGGGCGACGCCTACGACCCGCGACTCGTCGTCCGCCACCCGTTCTACAGCTACGCGGCCGGTGCCGAGGGCATGGCAGAGCTGCTCGACATCGACCCGACCATCGACGGGGTCTTCGCCGCGTCCGACGCCGTGGCGGCCGGAGCAATGGACGTGCTCCAGCGCCGCGGAATCTCGATCCCCCACGAGCTCGGCATCATCGGTTTCGACGACAGCTCGTGGGCGGTGCGCTGCACCCCCGCGCTCTCGACCGTCCGCCAGCCGGCCGAGGCCCTCGGGCGCCGCGCGGCCCAGCAGGTCCTCGACCAGCTCTCCGGCACCGTCGACTTCGAGCGTGACCTCATCCTGCCGACCGAGGTGGTCTGGCGCGAGAGCGCGTGACCGGCCGATGACAGAGCACGAGAAGCCTTTGAGGCGCGACGATCCGGGACGGTCGCGCAACCTGTCTCGGATCCTGAGCAGGATCCACGTCACGCCGACCAGCCGAAGCGATCTGACGAGGCTGACCGGGCTCAACCGCTCCACCGTCGGCGTCCTCGTCACCGAGCTGACCGAGCGCGGTCTCGCCGTCGAAGACGACAGCCGCGCCGCGGGCCAGGTCGGCCGGCCGAGCCTGATCGCCCGTCCGAGCGACCGCACCGTGGCCCTCGCCGCGAACCCCGAGATCGACGCCATCACCATCGGCGCGGTGTTGCTCGGCGGACGCGTGCTGACGCGCCGGCGGATCGAACTGGCACGCATCCCCGACGTCGACCGGGCGGTCACCCTGATCGGCTCTGCGGTGGGCGAGCTTTGCGCCTCCCTCGAGCCGGCGCACGAGGTCGTCGGGCTGGGTCTGGCGATTCCCGGCATCGTGCGGACGAGCGACGCCCACGTGCGATTCGCTCCGCATCTCGGCTGGCGCGACGCTCCGCTCGGGTCGCTCCTCGCCCACGCGACGGGGCTGCCCGTGCACGCGGCCAACGACGCCGCCCTCGGCGCCCGCGCCGAATGGACCTTCGGCGCCGGCCGCGACACCGACAACCTCGTCTACGTCAACGGCGGATCGAGCGGCATCGGCGGCGGGATCATCTCTGGCGGAGCTCCGCTTGGAGGCCGCAACGGTCATGCTGGCGAGATCGGCCACCTCTCGGTGCGCCCCGCCGGCAGCATCGACAGTGCCGGGCTCAGCGGCACGCTCGAATCCGACGTGCGTCGAAGCGACCTGCTGCGCGTGCTCGGCCTCACCGCGGCAAATCCGGACGAACTCGAGAAGGCCCTGCTCGCGGCGGTGTCCGCCGAAGCATCGCCGGTGAACGAGGTGCGGACAGAGGTCGAGCGGCAGATCGACGCACTGGCGATTGCGCTCGGCAGCGCCGTCAACCTGCTCGACCCAGAACGGATCGTGCTCGGCGGGTTTCTCGGCAGTCTCGCGGCAGTCGACCTGCCCAGGATCCGGGCCGGCGTCGCGCGGCACTCCCTCCCGGCCGTCGACCCCGTGGCGATCGCCCGCTCGCAGCTCGGATCCGACCTCCTGCTGATCGGTGCCGCCGAGCTGCCGTTCGCGGCGCTGTTCGACTCGCTGTAGGAGCCCGACCGGACGCCCCCGAGCCCACGATCGGCCCGGCCCGTCTCCTTGTCAGCGCTGCAGTAGCGGCTCCACGATCGGCTCACGCAGTGCCGGACAGTGCTCGGGAGTCGGGAAGTGCGCGATCTCGATCATCCGATCGAGAGCGTCACGGGCGTCGGCGAGCGCCGCCATCGACTCGGTGATGCGCGCACGTTCGTCTGCCAGAAGCGCGAAGACCTCGGGCGACGACGTTCCCGTGTCGACGCACGGGAGCAGTTGGGCAATGGTGCGGCTCGGCAACCCCGCCGAGAAGAACTGCTGAATGAGCTGCACCCGCTCGACGGCGGCTTCGGAGTAAACGCGCTGGCCCGCAGCCGTCCGCTCGGAATGCAGGAGGCCCTGCTCTTCGTAGTAGCGGAGAGCTCGAGCGCTGACGCCGGAGCGGTGAGCGACATCGCCAATTCGCATTGCGGGACCTTTCAAGAAAAATTGATGCTTCAAACACTTGCCCTTGACGTCAACGTCACCTTTTAGCGTAGTTCGTGCCGGCTCGCATTCGAGCCGATTCGCACCACATTGCAACGAAGGAACCTTATGAACATCACCGGACAGACCGCCCTCGTCACCGGAGCCAATCGCGGCATCGGACGCCAGTTCATCCTCGAACTCCTCGACCAGGGCGCGGCTAGGGTCTACGCGGCTAGCCGCCGCCCCGAGACGATCGACTTCGACGACGACCGCGTCGTCCCGCTCCGCGTCGATCTCCTCGATCAGGAGTCCATCGCGGCCGCGGCCACCGCAGCCCCCGACGTGTCCCTTCTCGTCAACAACGCCGGGATCTCCACGTCCACGCCGGTCATCACCGGCGACCTCGACGACATCCACCGCGAGCTGGACACCCACTTCTGGGGCACCCTCCACGTGACCCGAGCCTTCGCACCGATCCTCGGGGCGAACGGCGGCGGGGCGGTCGTGAACATCCTGTCGGCGCTTTCGTGGTTCTCCTACCCCGGCAACGGCGCCTACGCCGCCGCCAAAGCAGCCGAATGGAACATGACGAACGCCGTTAGGCAAGAGCTCTCCGCCCAGGGCACACTCGTCCAGGGCGTACACCTCGGCGCCGCGGCGACCGACATCATGGCCGGCTACGAGGGGCCCATGATCGACCCGCGCGACGTGCCGCGCGCCTCGCTCGCAGGGCTCGCCTCCGGCGCGATTGAAGTGGTCGTCGACGACTGGAGCGCGATGGTGAAGGCGTCGCTCGGAGGAGACCCCGCGGCGTTCTACGCCCAGCTCGAGGCAAACCTGCCCGGCTGATCGCGGTGGGGCCGGATCCTGCTCGCCAGGATCGGTTCGCGCTTCGCGGACCGTTTCACGCATCGCTTACCGTCGCGTCGGTGAGCGATGCGTGAAACAGTCCGCCGAGCAAACCTCGGCAGGCCAGCCGCTTGCGCGAGAGGGGGATCCGACGTAGTTTGTTGGACGCCCCAACAAATCTCACGAAGGTGACCCCATGGCAACGACGCCCACTCGCTCCGACAAGTTCTCCTTTGGTCTCTGGACCATCGGCTACAACGGCTCAGACCCGTTCGGCGGCCCCACCAGGCCCCCGCTCGACGTCGTCGAGGCGGTCGAGAAGCTCGACTCGCTCGGCGCCTACGGCCTCACCTTCCACGACGACGACCTCTTCGCGTTCGGTTCGACCGACGCCGAGCGCCAGACCGAGATCGACCGCCTCAAGGGCGCTCTCGCGTCGACGGGCATCGTCGTGCCGATGGTCACCACCAACCTCTTCAGCGCGCCCGTCTTCAAAGACGGCGGCTTCACCTCGAACGACCGCGACGTGCGTCGCTTCGCACTCCGCAAGGTGCTCCGCAACGTCGACCTCGCCGCCGAGCTCGGTGCCGAGACCTTCGTCATGTGGGGTGGCCGCGAGGGCGCCGAGTACGACGCGGCGAAAGACGTTCAGGCCGCTCTCGAGCGCTACCGCGAGGCCGTCAACCTCCTCGCGCAGTACACCGAAGACAAGGGCTACGGCATCAAGTTCGCCATCGAGCCGAAGCCGAACGAGCCCCGCGGCGACATCCTGCTGCCGACCCTCGGCCACGCGATCGCCTTCATCGACACCCTCGAAAAGCCCGAGCTGTTCGGCGTGAACCCCGAGGTCGGCCACGAGCAGATGGCGGGCCTGAACTTCACGGCCGGCATCGCCCAGGCGCTCTACTCGGGCAAGCTGTTCCACATCGACCTCAACGGCCAGCGCGGCATCAAGTACGACCAAGACCTCGTCTTCGGTCACGGCGACCTGCAGAACGCGTTCTCGCTCGTCGACCTGCTCGAGAACGGCGGCCCCGGCGGGGTCCCGGCCTACACCGGCCCGCGCCACTTCGACTACAAGCCGAGCCGCACCGAAGACATCACCGGCGTGTGGGATTCGGCCGCTGCCAACATGCGCATGTACCTGCTGCTCAAGGAGCGCGCGGCGGCATTCCGCGCCGACCCCGAGGTGCAGCAGGCTCTCGCCGCCGCCAAGGTCGACGAGCTGCGCACGCCCACGCTGAACCAGGGCGAGACCTACGACCAGCTCCTCGCCGACACCTCGGCGTACGAGTCGTTCGACGCCGATGGCTACTTCGGCGCCAAGGGCTTCGGCTTCGTCCGCCTGCAGCAGCTGGCTGTCGAGCACCTCATGGGCGCCCGGGGCTAGGCACAGCAGATGGCACAGCTGGTGGCGGGGGTCGATTCGTCGACGCAGAGCTGCAAAGTACTTATCGTCGACCCCGCCACCGGCGAGATCGTCCGCCAGGGGCGCGCCGCCCACCCCGACGGCACCGAGGTGGCGCCGTCCGAGTGGTGGCGCGCCCTCGGCGAGGCTCTCGATGGCGCCGGTGGCCTCAGCGACGTCGGCGCGATCTCGATCGGCGGTCAGCAGCACGGGCTCGTGGCCCTCGACGCCGCGGGCCACGTGGTGCGCGACGCGCTCCTCTGGAACGACACCCGAAGCGCCCAGGCGGCCGCCGATCTCACTACCGAGGTCGGAGCCGCCGACTTCGCGACCCGTACCGGCCTGGTTCCGGTGGCGAGCTTCACGATCACGAAACTCCGCTGGCTCCGCGACGCCGAGCCCGACAACGCGGCGCGAGTCGCCGCCGTCGCACTCCCCCACGACTGGCTCTCTTGGCGCCTCCGCGGCTACGGCCCCGAGGGCGAGTCGCCGCTCGGCCCCGACCTCGACGCACTCGCGACCGACCGGTCGGATGCGAGCGGAACCGGCTACTTCGACCCCACCACCGACCAGTACGACAGCGGCCTCTTCGAGCTCGCATTCGGGAGACCCCTTCGGGTCGCAGGATCCGACGGCACCCCGGCAGCGGTCGTCGTGCCCCGCGTCACCCGCTACGATCAGCAACTCGGTGCGCTCGATCGAGACGTCACCGTGGGATCCTCGTCTCTCGCCCCCGCGGGGCTTCGCATCGGCGCGGGCGCCGGCGACAACGCCGCCGCGGCCCTCGGCCTGCAGCTCGGCGCCGGTGACATCGCCGTGTCGCTCGGCACCTCGGGCACGGTCTTCGGCGTGAGCGAGACAGCGACCTCCGACGAGACCGGCACGGTTGCCGGATTCGCCGACGCGACGACCGCTCGTCTTCCGATCGTCACGACTCTCAACGCCGCCCGGGTGCTCGACGTCTTCGCCGGAGTGCTCGAGGTCGACTACGACGAGCTCGGCACCCTGGCCTTGCAGGCCCCTCCGGGCAGCGACGGCCTCGTGCTCGTGCCGTACTTCGTCGGCGAGCGCACCCCGAACCGCCCTGAGGCGACCGCATCGCTGACCGGCATGACGCCGAGGACCATGTCGCGCCCCCACCTGGCGCGCGCCGCGATCGAGGGCATGCTGTGCAGCCTCGCCGACGGCCTCGCCGCGATCGAGGCAACCGGCACGACCGTTGAGCGGCTGTTCCTGATCGGTGGTGCAGCGCAGAACTCGGCGGTGCGCGCGATCGCGGCGCAGGTGTTCGGGCGCGACATCACCGTGCCCGAGGCCGGCGAATACGTCGCTCTCGGGGCTGCGGTGCAGGCGGCCTGGCTCCTCACCGGCAGCCGTCCGACCTGGGAGCTGGCCAGCGTGGTGATCGCCGCGGATCCGCACCCCGGTGTGCTGGAGAGCTACCGCGCCGCTGGGTCGCTTTCCTGAGTTCGTCTGGTCGCGAAACTCCAGTAGTTGCGGGTCTGATCTCCGGGGACCCGCAACTTCTGGAGTCTCGATATTCTGCTGCGAGACCCCCTGCATCCGAGAACGGACCACACCGACGTGCCCCTGACAGACCTCCCCCTCGATCAGCTCCGCGACTACCGACCCGACGTGCGCGAGCCCGCCGACTTCGAGGCGTTCTGGCGAGAGACCATCGCCGAAGCGCGCTCCGCGGCCGCCGACTCCGGTGCGACCGCGACGCTCCGCCCGGCCGACACCCCGGTGACCGAGCTGATCGTCGAAGACCTGACGTATCCGGGCTTCGGCGCCGAACCGATCCGCGCCTGGGTCACACGGCCCCGCCGCCCCGAGGGCACGAGGCTGCCGACCGTCGTCGAATTCAACGGCTACAACGGCGGCCGCGGGCTCCCGACCGAGCACACGGCCTGGGCGCTGGCCGGCTTCGCGCATGTGTTCATGGACACGCGCGGGCAGGGCAGCGGCTGGGGTACCGGCGGCGATACCCCCGATCCGCACGGGTCGGGGGCGCAGGTCGCCGGGTGGATGACTAGCGGGATCGCGGATCCTCGTGACCATTACTACCGGCGCGTCTACACCGACGCGCTCCGCTTGCTCGATGTCGTCGAGACGTTCGACTTCGTCGACCCCGACCGCATCGCCACGACCGGGGGAAGCCAGGGCGGCGGCATCGCGATCGCTGCCACCGCGTTGCACGCGATGCACGGCGGCCACCTCGTCGCCACGATGCCCGACGTCGCGTTCCTCTGCGACTGGGAGAACGGCGCGGCCGTTGCCCTCAGCGACCCGTACCAGGAGCTCGTCCGCTACCTGTCGGTGCATCGCGATCAAACCGAGATGGTGTGGACCACAGCCAGCTACCTCGACGGCGTCAACTTCGCGAAGCGCCTCAGCACCCCCGCGCTGTTCTCGGTTGCGCTGATGGACGAGATCGTTCCGCCCCGCACGACCTTCGCCGCGTACAACGCCCTCGCCTCGACCGATAAGACGATCGAGGTGTTCCCGTACAACGGCCACGAGGGCGGAGCAGGCCACCACTGGCTGACGCAGGTGGCCTATCTCCGCTCCCGGCTCTGACGAGCTCCCGGCTCTGACGAGCTTCTGGCTCTGACGAGCTCGCGACTCTGACTAGCCCTGGCGCTCGACCGTCCAGGTCACGATCCGAGGATCCGCAGCGGTCACCTCGTGCACGTCGCCCGAGATTGTCAGGCGGGCGCGTTTCGTGGCCAGCCCGGCGATCTCGGTGGCGGCGACCCTGCGCTCGTTCACGATCACCCCGCCCGTCGTCTCGTCCACCGCGTCAGGAGCGCCGCCGAGCGTCTCGGTCGCCCCGGCGTGCGAACCCACCCAGATCTCGGTGTCTCCCGGCTCGACGATGCGCACGAGGCGCCGATCGCTGAAGGCGAAGCGCGCTGTCGGCACGGTGAAGACGACTCGCACCGACTCCCTCGCGGCGAGGTCGACCCGGGCGTAGGCGAGAAGCTGTACGACGGGCCGCGTCACGGAGCCCCGCAGGTCGCGACCGTAGAGCTGCACGATGTCGGTGCCCGCCCGGGCGCCCGTGTTCGTCACCGTCACTGCGGCATCGAAGAGCCCGCCGGCGGGCACGCTGCCGGGCACCTCGAGGTCGGCGTAGTCGAACGAGGTGTACGACAGGCCGAAGCCGAACGGCCGCACCGGTGTCGAGTCGGCGGAGGTCACGTCGGATGCGCCGCCGAGCGGCGGGTGCAGGTACGTCGCCGGTTCCGCCCCGGCTGACCGCGGAAGCGAGATCGGCAGACGGCCCGACGGGTTGACCGCCCCGACGAGAACGTCGGCGAGCGCGAGCCCCCCGCCCTCCCCCGGGAAGAACGCCTGCACGACGGCCGCGGGCCGCGTTGTCGATTCTCCGTCGAGAGCCCAGCCGATCGCGTAGGGGCGACCGGTGATCAGCACGAGCACGACGGGCGTGCCGGTGGCGACGAGGGCTTCGACGAGCTGGCGCTGCACGCCGGGCAGCTCGAGCGACTCGACGTCGTTTCCTTCGCCGACGGTGCCGCGCCCAAATAGTCCCGCCTGGTCGCCGACGACGGCGACGACGACGTCGGCCTCGCGGGCCTGCGCCACAGCTTCGTCGAAGCCCGAGGTGTCGGTTCCCTCGACGTCGCAGCCGCGGGCCGATTTCACGTCGGCCTCTGAAGCCCCGGCCGCGTGAAGGGCACCCGGAAGCGCCTCCAGCAGGGTCGGCACGTCGAACCCCAGAGGCAGGTCGGGGTGACTGGCGAGCACGTGATTGGCGAACGAGTAGCAGCCCTGGAGCGCCTCGGCCCGGTCGGCGTTGGGTCCGACGACGGCGATCCGAGGCGAAGCCGATGAGGCGCCACCGACGAGCGGCAGCGTTCCGTCGTTCGAGAGGAGCACGATCGATTCGGCCGCCAGGCGCCGGGCGAGCTCCTGATGGCGAGGCGAGTCGAGGTCGACGCCGGTCGGCGGCTCGTCGTCGTAGACGTCCGGTTCGAGGAGACCGAGCTCCTCCTTTTGCGCGAGCGCCCGGAGCACTGCCCGATCGACATACGCTTCGTCGAAGGCACCGGAGCGAATCCGGTCAGCGAGGGGACTGAGGTAGGCGTCGCCCGTCGGCAGTTCGACGTCGATGCCCGCCTCGAGCGCCAGGGCGGCTGCCTCGCCACGGTCGGCGGCGACTCGGTGCATGACCTCGAGGAAGGCCACGGCGAAGTAGTCGGCGACCACGACGCCGTCGAAGCCCAGGTGGTCGCGCAGGATCCTCGTCAGATAGTCGGCGTGAGCCGCCATCGGAACGCCGTCGATCTCGGCGTAAGAGTTCATCACGCTCCGGGCACCCCCGTCGCGCAGCGCCATCTCGAAGGGCGGCAGAAAGATGTCGGCGATCTCGCGCTGTCCGGCGTGGACCGGAGCGTGGTTGCGCCCGGACTGCGATGCCGAGTAGCCGAGGAAGTGCTTGAGCGTCGCGTGCACGCCGCTGCTCTGGAGCCCGCGGACGTAGGCCGTCCCGACCGTGCCGACCAAGTACGGATCTTCGGCGATGCACTCGTCGACGCGACCCCAACGGGGATCGCGGATGACGTCGAGCACCGGTGCCAGCCCCTGGTGGATGCCGAGCTCGCGCATGGACTCGCCGATGACGGCACCGACCTGCTCGACGAGCTCGGGGTCGAACGACGCACCCCAGGCCAGAGGCGTGGGGAACGTGGCGGCCTTCCAGGCGGCCAGCCCGGTGAGGCACTCTTCGTGGACGAGAGCCGGGACGCCCAGACGAGTCTCGCGCTTGAGACGCCGCTGCTCGCCCCAGAGCCAGGCGGCGCGCTCCTCGGCGTCGACAGGTCGGGTGCCGTATACCCGGGTGTAGTGCCCGATGCCGTTGCGAGTCACCTCCGCGAGGGAGGTCGCGGGAGCCTGATCGCCCGCCATCTCACCCTGCATCGGCGCGACGACGCCGTTCTGGTCGAGCCAGTAGCCGACGATCTGCGCCAGCTTCTCTTCGAGCGTCATCGAGGCGAGGAGGTCGGCGACGCGGCTCGAGACCTCGGGCCAGGCGGGCAGGGAGGCGGCCGGGACCGCACGGATGTCGTCGGTGGTGGTCATCCCTTCACCGCCCCGGTGAGGCCGCCGACGATGCGGCGCTGGAAGATCGTGAAGAAGATCAGAGCCGGAATCATCGACAGCGACGTGAAGGCGAGCACCTTGGCGGTGTCGACCGAATACTGCGAGGCGAAGGCCTGAACGCCGAGGGGCAGCGTGTAGCTGCCCTCGTCGTTCAAGATGAACAGCGGCAGGATGTAGCTGTTCCAGCTTCCGATGAAGGCGAGGATCCCGGTGGTCACGACCCCGGGAAGCGACAGCGGCACGATCATGCGGAAGAAGAAGCCGAGACGGCTCGCGCCGTCGATCGACGCCGCCTCTTCTAGTTCGTCGGGGATGGCGCGGAGGAACGGCACCAGGATGATGACGGTCGTCGGCAGCGCAAACGCGATCTGCGGCAGGATCACGCCGGCCAGGCTGTTCGTGAGGCCGAGGTCTTTGATCAGCAGGTAGAGCGGAGTGATCGCCACCGTGATCGGGAACATGAGCCCGGCGGCGAAGAGGGCGTACATCGCCCCTCGCCCGCGGAACCTGTAGCGCGCCAGGACGAAGCTCACCATCAGGCCGAGCACGACGACGCCGATGGTCGTTGCGAAACCGGCGATCGCCGAGTTGCCGAGCTGCCGCCAGAAGATCGAGCTCGACAGCACGTCGACGTAGTTGCCGATCTCCCACGGGCCGGGAAGGCCCGCGGGGTTCGTCGTGATCTGAGCGTTGGTGCGGAACCCGCCGAGCACGATGTAGAGCACCGGTGCCAAGCTGACGCTGATGAACAGGAGGGCGATGAAGTAGGTCGCGGGAGTGCCGCGCCCACCCGCCTTCTGTCGACCGCGGGAGCGCTGCGCGCCGGCGCGGTAGGTCAGTGCGGTCATTTCTTCGGCCTTTCGGTGAGCGCGCCCGCCGTGTCACGGCTGAGCACGAACCGCTGGTAGATGAGGGCGATGGCGAGCGAGATCACGAACATGACGACGGCGACGGCGTTGCCGAAGCCGTAGTTGCCCGAATTGCGGCCGTTCGCGACCATGTAGGTCGCCATCGTGGAGGTGCCCGCCGTCGAGGCGATGTATTGGCCCCAGATGATGTAGACGAGGTCGAAGAGCTGCAGTGAGCCGATCACCGACAGGAAGGCCCAGATGCGGATCGTCGGCCCGAGCAGTGGGAGCGTGATACTCCGCTGGATCTGCCAGTAGGTCGCCCCGTCGATCATGGCGGCCTCGGAGAGCTCTTCGGGAATGCTCTGCAGCCCGGCGAGGAAGAGGATGACGGCAAAGCCGATGTACTTCCACGAGATGATCACCAGGAGGCTCCAGATGGCGATCTTCGGGTCGGAGAGCCAGTCGCTCTTGAGCGCACCGAGCCCGATGTCGGCGAGCAGATCGTTGACGGCCCCGTTCGTCTGGAGCATCAGGCTCCAGCCGGTGCCGACGATGACCTCCGAGATCACGTACGGAACGAAGATGAGCACGCGGATCAGCCCGCGACCGCGAATCTTCTGGTTCAGCAGGAGAGCCAGCACGATGGCGACCGGACCCTGCACGATCAGCGACAGAACCACGATGAAGCCGTTGTGCGACAGCACTTCGTGAAACGCACTGTCGGTAAAGATGATCTTGTAGTTGTCGAGTCCAACGAAGTCGGTCGGCGGCCCGTAGCCCTGCCACTTGTAGAAACCGTAGAAGGCGGCCATGCCGACCGGAACGATCACGAAGGCGACGAAGACGACGATGGCTGGGCCGGAGAGGACTGCGATCTCGAAGCGCTGGCGCCAGTCGGCCGCCTTCCGCGCCCCGCGCCTCCCGGCGGGGAGCGGCGCGCGTCGCGCACCGCTC
This sequence comes from Frondihabitans sp. VKM Ac-2883, assembly GCF_015350875.1. Classification (NCBI taxonomy): domain Bacteria; kingdom Bacillati; phylum Actinomycetota; class Actinomycetes; order Micrococcales; family Microbacteriaceae; genus Frondihabitans; species Frondihabitans sp. VKM Ac-2883. Next base: position 198,710 of record NZ_JADKSF010000002.1, read on the forward strand.
CCCGCCGTCGTCGCCTCGGCCGAGGTGGCCGGAGACGGTGTCTTGACGGTGGTGTTCATAGTGGGAGCTATCCCTTGGCCGCAGCCTGGTTGGTGTTGTCGATGATGTCCGACACCGAACCCTGACCGGCGAGCAGATCGACGACCCCGGTGTTCAGGGCGTTGCCGACGTTCTGGCCGTAGAGGGTGTCGAGGTACTGCGACACGTAGGGCGCCTTCGTGTAAGCCGCGAGAACCGACTTCAGGTAGGGCTCGGTGATGACCGACTGGGCGTCTTTGTTCACGGGAATCGTGCTGAACGCCTTGTAGTAGGCCTCCTGCGCATCCTTGGTGACGATGTAGTTCAAGAACTCGGCGCAGGGGCCCTTGGGGGCCTTCGTCGCGCACGAGAACCCATCGAGACCACCCATGAGGGCCGCCGGGTCGCCCTGGCCACCCGAGATCGTCGGGAACGGGAAGAAGCCGAGGTCAGAGAGAGGCTTCTGGTCGGGCGTCAGCGACGAGATGACTCCGGGATCCCACGAACCCATGAGTTCCATCGCGGCCTTGTGGTTTGCCACGAGGCCGGCCGAGCTGCCCGCACCCTGCTGCGCAGCGGTGGTCAGGAAGCCGTCGTTGAAAGGCTTGGTGTCGTTGAAGGCCTTGACGTCGTCACCCGCCTTGGTCCAGCACTCGTCGTCGAACTTCAGCGACTTGGCCGTCGCGTTAAGGGTGTCTTCGCTGCATTCGCGAAGGGCGAAGTTGTAGTACCAGTGCGCAGCGGGCCAGGCGTCTTTGGCGCCGACGGCGACCGGAGCGACGCCCGAGGCCTTGAGCTTCGTGATGTCGTCGTTCAACTCGTCGAGGGTGGTCGGAGTGTCGGTGATTCCCGCTGCCTTGAAGAGGTCTTTGCTGTACCAGATGCCCTCGGGGAGCACGTCGACCGGCATCGCGTAGGTCTTGCCGTCGACCTCGTAGCCCTTGAAGGTTCCGGCGCTGACGGCCGCCTTGGTAGCCGAGTCGATGGATCCTGAGATGTCTTGGATCTGACCGGCCTGGATCATCGCGTTCATCTTGCCGCCGCCGCGCTGGAGGAAGATGTCCGGCCCGCCGCCCGAGTTGAGGGCGGTCTGCAGCTTGCCGTCGAGGTCTTCGTTCTGAATGGCCTGGACGTTGATGGTGATCTTCGGGTGGGAGGCCTCGAAGTCTTTGACCGTCTTCTCCCAGTAGGCCTTGCCGGGGCCGGTGGTCGAGTTGTGCCAGAAGGTCATCGTGACGTTGCCGTTTGCGTCGCCCGAGCCACCGGCTCCGGACGAGCAGGCGGTGGCGAGTAGTGCTGTTCCGAGAGCGAGTCCGATCGCGCTCGCAACCCTGATTCGGTTTTTCCTCGTCATTGCGGAAGCTCCTTGGTGGTCGTCGTTGACTGGCGGCTTGGAGTGCCGCCGAAAAGAGGATGCCACTTTGACGACGAGCTTGTCAATCGATTTCGATATCGATTTCTATCTCATCCAATCGACCATCCAAGGGCCTGCAAACCACTACCGTGAGCAGTGTGGAAAACGATGTCGAATTCGTCGCCCCGCCGGGCCGCGTCACGATCAAAGACGTGGCACGCGCGTCGGGGGTCTCGGTACCGACGGTCTCCAAGGTCGTCAACGGCCGCGACGGGGTGGCGTCGGCCACCTCCCAGCGCGTCCTGGCGATCATCGACGAGCTCGGCTACGAGACCTCGCTCGTCGCGAGCAGCCTCCGCCGGAGCCGCACGAACGTCATCGGCATCCTGGTCACCGAGTTCGAGCCGTTCTCGGCAGAACTGCTGCAGGGCATCTCCTCGGCCGCGACCGGCACCGGCTACGAGCTCCTCGCCTACGCCGGACTCGTCGGAGCCGAGACCCAGCCCGGCTGGGAGCGCCGCTCGCTGTCACGCCTCGGCGGCACCCTGATCGACGGCGCGATCGTCGTCACGCCCACGACCCTGATGTCGAAGCTGTCGATCCCGGTCATCTCGATCGACCCGCACACCGGCCCCGAGGGCCACGCCGCCATCGACTCCGACAACGTCGGCGGCGCCCGTGCCGCGACGGAGCACCTCATCGGGCTCGGGCACCGACGGATCGCCCACGTCCGGGGCCGCACCGGCCTCGCGTCGGCCGAACTGCGCGAACGCGGCTACCGCCAGGCTCTCGACGAGGCGGGCATCCCGTTCGACCCCGCACTGGTGCAGGTCGGTGGCTACCAGACCGCCCTCACGACCGATGCCGCCTTCCGCCTGCTCACGACACGCGACCGCCCCACGGCCGTCTTCGCCGCCAACGACAGCTCGGCCATCGGGGTACTCGAGGTGGCGCATCGGCTCGGAATGCGCGTGCCCGACGACCTCTCGGTCGTGGGTTTCGACGACATCCCCCAGGCGGCGAACGCGAAGCCGCCTCTGACCACGGTGGCCCAGCCCTTGCACGACCTGGGGGCTCGGGCTCTCGAGCTGCTGCTCCAGCTGCTCGACGGCAAGGCGATTCCGCAGCACGTGCAACTTCCGGCCTCGCTCGTCGTGCGGGCGAGCACCGGGCCGGTGCCGACGTCGCCGTCCGCGGCCGCGTCCTCGCCTGGGCCCGCGCGTCAGCCCAGGACCGGCGCCGGAGCGTCGTAGGTCAGGGGTCCGTCGACTCGGGGCACGTCGTGCCAGGCGCCGTCGGCGAGCGACGCCTCGGCCGCCTCGACGATGGTCGCCGTCGCCAGCCCGTCAGCCACCGAGGGAGCGAGCTGCTCGCCGGTCAGCACACTCTTCACGAACTGCGCCGCCTCGATGGTCTTGAGGTCGTCGAACCCCATGCCGGTGCCGCCGCCCGGCTGGAACCGGCCGAATTCGCCCTGGCCCGGCGAGAGGTAGATCGTCGTGTAGCCATACTCGGGCGCGTCGTCGAGGCAGACCTCGAGTTCGTTCAGACGCTGGAAGTCCCACCGGATCGACCCGGTGGTGCCGTAGACCTCGAGGGCGTACTCGGCGCGCGGGCCCCGCACGACGCGGCTCGAATCCATCGTTCCGACCGCTCCCGAGTCGAAGCGGAACAGCAGGGCCGCGTAGTCCTCGTTCTCGACAGCCTTCAGTGCACCCGTGCCGGCGGCAGAGCGGTCGACGACCCCGGCTCCGGGGGCCGGCCGGTCGGTGATGAAGGTCTCGGCGAGCGCCGTCACGCTCGAGATGCGACCGGCGACGTACTGGGCGAGATCGAGGCCGTGCGAGAGCAGATCGCCGAGCACCCCGGATCCTGCCCTTTCGCGCTCGAACCGCCAGGTGAGTGGCGCCAGCGGATTCGACGAATAGTCGGCGAGCAGGGTTCCGCGCACGTTCGTGACGCGTCCGATGCGTCCGTCGCGCACGAGCGTGCGCATGTGCTCGACGGCGGGGGCGTGCCGGTAGTTGAAGCCGACCGCGGTGACGACGCCTGCGGCAGCGACGGCCTCCGCGATCTCTCGTGAGTCGGAGGCGTAGCGCCCCATCGGCTTCTCGATCCAGAACGGCTTGCCCGCTTTCGCGGCGGCGACGGCCATCTCACGGTGCAGAAAGTTGGGTGAGCAGATCGACACGACATCGACCTCAGGATCCGCGAGCACCTCGTGGTAATCGGCGACCGCGCGCTCGAACCCCAGCCGCGACACCGCCTCGCCGCGAGCCTCGGCCACGGGGTCGGCTGCGACCACGAAGCGGGGCACGACGTCGAGCTCGGGGAAGTGGTCCGGGAGCGCGCGATACGCCCGGGAGTGGAGGCGGCCCATCCACCCCACGCTGATGAGGCCGACGCCGAGGGTCGTGGTCATGGAGCTCCTTCGCTTGTCTGTCGACGGTATCGAGTCGACCATGTAATAACAACCTGACACGCTCTCGTGTCGAACGCTGCACCACCCACACACCGCCTTTCGGAACGGACACCGCCTTTCGACCGCGTCCCGCCCGAAACCCGGTGTCGGGATCCGCCGACACCTACGTTTCATCTTTGAGTCACGAACCATTTTGTTCGGTCAGCGACGATGGCCGCTCCCATCACTGAAACGGACCACCATGCGCCCGCCTCTTCTTCGCGCCGGAGCCCTGACGCTCACCGGCACGCTAGCCCTCAGCGGCCTCGTCCTCCTCACGGCAGCTCCCGCCTCCGCCGCGACGAGCGACATCGTGATCAACGAGATCGAATCGACCGGTGGCTCTCCCGACGACTGGATCGAGCTCGGCAACCCGACCGGCAGCGCGATCGACGCGAGCGGCATGATCTTGCGCGACAACAAAGACACCGACACCTTTGTGCTGCCGACGGGTTCGCTCATCGCGGCCGGCGGCTACCTCACCGTCGACACCGTGACCGCCACGACGCCCGACGGCTTCGACTTCGGGCTCGGCGGCGCCGACTCGGTACGCCTGTTCCAGGCGGACGGCACGACGCTCGTCGACTCGTATGCCTGGACGACGGCCGCAGCGACGACCTACGGGCGCTCCCCCGACCTCACGGGCAGCTTCGCTGTGACCTCGGCGTCGACGAAGAACGCGGCGAATGCCTTCGAGACGGCCGTGCCGGATCCTGAGCCGACCGACCCGACCGACCCCGCCGACCCAACACCCACCGACCCGACCGACCCGACACCGGCCGACCCCGCCGCGAACGCCGACGGCCTCTCGATCAACGAGGTCGAGTCGAACGGCGACGACACCGACTGGGTCGAGGTCATCAACACCTCCGACACGGCGCTCGACCTCTCGGGCTACGGCTTCGTCGACAGCGATGCCAGCCACGCGAAGTACCGTCTTCCGGCCGGATCGATCGTCGACCCCGGCGACTACTTCGTGATCGACCAGGCGACGACGACCGAGCCCGAGGGCTTCGACTTCGGCCTCGGAGCGGCCGACTCGGTCAGCCTGTACGACCGCGCCGACGCCCTGGCCGCGACGTATTCGTGGACCACGCACAGCCTCGTCACCTACGGCCGTTGCCCCGACGGCACCGGCGACTTCACCACCACGACGACCTCAACCAAGGGCGATGCGAACAACTGCTCGTCGCCGGTACGCATCAACGAGGTCGAGTCCAACGGCGGCACACCCGGCGACTGGGTCGAGCTGACGAACATCGGTGCGGCGAGCGTCGACGTGTCGGGCTACGTGTTCCGCGATAACAAAGACACCGACTCGTACGCCGTTCCGGCCGGCACGACGATCGCCCCGGGCGCCTTCGTGGTGCTCGACGAGAAGACCGACAGCACGCCGAACGGCTTCGACTTCGGTCTCGGGGGTGCCGACTCCGCGCGCCTCTTCCTCGCCGACGGCACGACCCTCGTCGACTCGTACGACTGGACCGAGCACGCCGCGACCACCTACGGCCGGAGCCCCGACGGAACGGGTGACTTCGAGACCACCTCCGAGCCCAGCAGGGGCAGCGCGAACCTCTTCGACGGCGCGGCCGTGGCCGAGCAGTGGCCTGGCAGCCCCGACGAGACACCCCTCGACGACGAGTCGACCTACACCGGCGACCTGTCCGGCCTCGACTACGAGCCGTCCGGCTCGGCGGCCGACGGCACCATCTGGGGCGTCGAGAACGGCACCGGCCGGCTCTACAAGATCGTCTCGGACGGCGCTGGAGGCTGGGCTCCGGCCACGACCGCTGGCTGGGCGGGCGGCAAGGTGCTGCACTACGCCGACGGCACCGGCACGGTCGACGCCGAGGGCGTCACGGTGGCCGACGACTCCTCCGCCGGCGGCATCTACGTCTCATCCGAGCGCAACAACGACGTCTCGGGCACCAGCCGCCCGTCGGTGCTCCGCTACGATCCGTCGACCTCGGCAACCGTGCTGAACGCGACCGCCGAGTGGAACCTCGCTGCCGACTTCCCGACGATCGGCGCGAACGCCGGGCTCGAGGGTGTCACCTGGATTCCCGACTCGTTGCTCACCGACGCGGGCTTCGCCGACGAGAGCACCGGCGCCGAGTACGACCCGGCCGACTACGCCGGTCACGGCGACGGACTCTTCTTCGTCGGCGTCGAAGGCACCGCGAGCGTCTACGCCTACGCGCTGATGTCGGACGGCTCGTTCCGGCGCATCGCCTCGATCCCCACGACGTTCGGGGTCGTCGCCGATGTGCAGTTCGATGCCGATCTCGGGCAGCTGTGGGTCGTGTGCGACGACGCGTGCGCGGGCCAGACGGCGTTGTTCTCGATCGACTCCGCCGGATCCTTCGTCCAGGACACCCTCTACAACGCCCCCGCGAACGCCGACCCGGCACTCGCGAACGAGGGGTTCGCGATCGCCCCGGCAGCTACCACCGTCGACGGCGCCCGACTGACCTTCTACGCCGATGACAACGACACCGACGGGTTCTCGTTCCGCGTGGGGTCGTTCCCGTCGGAGCCGCCGACCACGCCGGGTGACGGCGCAGGCGACGGCGACAACGGCGGGTCGGGTGACGGTTCGGGTGACGGCGACGTCGTCTCAGGAACCGCAGGATCCGGCGGCACCGCCACTGACCCCGACGCCGCAGCCGCAGCACCGACCGCCCTCGCCTACACCGGCTCCGAACCGGCGCCGCTCGCGGCTCTCGGCGCCCTGCTGCTCGCACTCGGTGTCGCGTCGCTCGTCGCGGTGCGCCGCCGACGGGCCGCGTAGCCGCCCAGGGCGTGACACCACTTTCCGCTCAGGACACCGCCGATGAGTGGTGTCCTGAGCGGAAAGTGGTGTCACGCGGGGCTACGCCTCGTTCAGCTTCGCGAGCAGGCGAATCAGGTCGCTCAGTTCGCTGGCCTCCCACTGCGAGAGGCGGTCGCGGAACTCATCGCGCTCGAGCGTCTTAAGGGCCTCGACCCGGGCGACGGCGACCGGCGTTGCATGGATGATGACTGCGCGGCGGTCCGCCGGATCCTGCTCTCGGGTGACGAGCTCGAGCAATTCGAGCTGGTGCAATTGCCGGCTGAGCATGCTCTTGTCGAACCCGAGGGCGTCGGCGAGGTGCGTGGCTCCGGTCGGGCCGAGATTGATGAGCGTCACGATGGTGCGGTACCCGGACGGCTGGAGCGACGGGTCGATCTCGGTCGCCCGCTGACGCAGGCGCTGACGGTACGCGTCGAACAGAAGACCGAACTGCTGCTCGAGGCGGTCGGCCTCGGCTCCGGCCGCGCCACCCACCGGCGAACCGGCGGGCGACGGGCGATCGAGAGTCATGTCAGGAGTGTGACGCACGGGCCCCGACACGCTCCTGGGAATCCGCGCTGACCGAACCGTCGTCGGTGGTCTCGGCGGCGTGCGCCCCGTGACTCCGGTCGACGTCGTCGACGCCGGCCGACCCCTGGGCCGAGGCCCCGAGAGTGCCGCCGTCGGTGTCGCCGTCGGCATCGCGCTCGGCGACCGTCTTCGAGGTGAGCTCTTTGTTGGGCATGAAGACCACGGCGAGAACGAGCAGGATCGCGATCGGTGCGGCGATCAGGAACACATTCGCCACGGCCTGGCCGTAGGCCGACTCGATGATCTGACGCACTCCGTCGGGGAGGCTGCTGACCGCGGGAATGGTGCCGCTGGACAGCTCTTTCGCGACGGCCGCTCCCTTGTCGCCGAGGCCGGCGATGGCCTTGCCGAGCTCGGCCTGCTTGCCATCGAGGAGGGTGGTGACGCGGTTGCCGAGCACGGTGCCGAGGATCGAGACGCCGAGCGCACCACCGAGCGAGCGGAAGAACGCGACGCCGGCCGAGGCCGCACCGATGTTCTTCGGCTCGGTCGTGTTCTGCACGACGAGCACGAGGTTCTGCATGACCATTCCGACGCCGGCACCGGTGATGAACATGAAGACAGCGACCAGCGGGTAGAAGGTGTTGTACTGGATCGTGCCCATGAGGGCGAGGCCGACCACGAGTGCGATCGATCCGACGACCATGAACGGCTTCCACTTGCCGAAGCGGGTGATGAGGTTTCCGGCGACGGTCGACGAGATCAGCAGACCGCCGATCATGGGGATAGTCAGCAGACCCGACTGGGTCGGCGTTGCACCGCGAGCGAGCTGCATGTACTGCGCGAGGTAAACGGTGGCGCCGAACATCGCGATGCCGACGGCGATCGAGCCGATCACGGCGAGCGAGAAGGTGCGGTTCTGGAACAGCGTCATCGGCAGGATCGGCTCGACGGCGCGACGTTCGATGAGCACCGCGGCGACCAGGAGGATGACGGCGCCGATCACCATGACGAACGACGTCACCGAGATCCAGTCGAAGTTCTTGCCGGCGAGAGTGACCCAGATGAGCAGCAGCGAGACACCGCCGGCGATCGTGATGATGCCGGGGTAGTCGATCGAGACCTTGCGCTTCGGCATAACACGGAGCTTCAGCGTGAGCTGCAGCACGATGATCGCGGCGACGGCGAAGGGCACGCCGACGAAGAAGTTCCAGCGCCACCCGAGGGTGTCGGTGAGCACACCGCCGATGAGCGGGCCACCGACCGTGCCGACCGCGAGGACGGCCCCGAAGTAGCCCATGTAGCGGCCACGCTCACGCGGGCTGATGATGTCGGCCAGGATGATCTGGCTGAGGGCCGTGAGGCCACCGGCGCCGAGACCCTGCAGCACGCGGAACGTGATGAGCGTGCCGGGGTTCTGCGAGAAGCCGGCGAGGGCCGAGCCCAGTACGAAGACGACCAGTGCGAGCTGGATCAGCAGCTTGCGGTTGACGAGGTCGGCGAGCTTTCCCCAGACCGGGGTCGAGACCGTTGTGGCCAGCAGGGTCGAGGTGACGACCCAGGTGTAGGCGCTCTCGCCGCCCTTGAGGTCGGAGATGATCTTGGGCAGCGACGTGCTGACGACGGTCGACGCGAGAATGGCGACGAACATGCCGAGGAGGAGGCCCGACAGGGCCTCCATCACCTGGCGGTGCGACATGGCGGCGGGTGAGTCGGAGCTGAGCGCTTCGGCCTTTCCGCTCGGTGCGTGTGACATTCGGTAACTCCAGTGGTGAGTGCGGGGGCGCGACACTGAGCCCAAATGGTTGACTTGCGTCAATCATCCGCTTGTCGTTGACCGTTGTCAACTAATCACTGCAGACCGTGCACGAATTCTCGAAGCCACGGGAGACCAGGATCCTCGGCTACCCGATCACGGGATCAGGCGCTCGGCCCGGTACCGCTCGAAGAGCTCGGCGAACGCCCGCTCGGTGCGCTTGAACGACAGGAATCCGGCCTCGCGGCTCTTGCCCATGTCGGTGACGACCTCCATGGCGCGGCCGAGATCCGCATCGGTGTGCCACCACGACGCGAGGCGTGAGATGTCGGCCTCGGCGAGGTCGTACTTCTCGGCAATCGCGGGCCAGGCCGACTCGTGCTCGCGCATCTGCTCCTCGAGGGGACGGGCTTCCCCCTCGAAGCCGACGACGCGCGCCGGGTCGACGCCGAGGCGAGCGGCGAGGCGCGGCCACATCCAGCGCCAGCGGAACACGTCGCCGTTGACGATGTTGAATGCCTCATCGGCGCCGTTCGGCGAGGTGGACGCCCACACCATCTGCTCGGCGAGAACGCCCGCGTCGGTCATGTCGGTGAGGCCGTTCCACTGCGCCTCGCTGCCGGGGAACACGAAGTCGAGGCCGAGCTCGTTCGCCAGCGTCGCCTGGACGGCGATCGTCGATCCCATGTTCATGGCGTTGCCGACGGCGTAGCCGATCACGGTGTGCGAGCGGTGCACCGACCAGGTGAAGCCCTGCGTCGCGGCAGCGGCGAACAGCTCGTCCTCCTGGGCGTAGTAGAAGTTCGGGGTGTCGAGGCGAGGCTCCTCCTCATGGAAGGGAGTGTCGGGCATCTCGCCCGCGGCGTAGGCCTCGAATGGTCCGAGGTAGTGCTTGAGACCGGTGACGAGCGCGACGTGCTGCAGCGGTGCGTGCGCGAGAGCCGCCAACAGGTCGCGCACCATGCCGCCGTTGACCGCGATGTTCTCGGCCTCGGTCGCCTGGCGCTGCCACGCCGTGAAGAAGACGTGGGTGGGGCGTTCGTCGGCGAGGGCGGCGGTGAGGCTCGCGGGGACGCGGAGGTCGGCGGCGATCCCCCGGACGCCAGGCGCGGAGGACGCGCGGCGCGACAGCGCCAGCACCTCCCAGCCCTCGGCGACGAGCTGCTCGACGAGCGCAGATCCGGTGATGCCGGAGGCGCCGACGACGAGCGCGGTGCGGGTGGACGGGGCGTTTTCGTTCGAGACCATGCAGGGCCCAACGACGGGGACGCTGACGTATTCCGACGCATGTCGTTGAGGGGCGTCTGCCGGCTGGTGGCCGCCGAGTGCCGAGTGCCGCCTATTGCCGCGGCGGCGGGCACGAGGCCGGCATTCGGCGGCACTCGGCAAGCCAGGGCGGGCACAGGGCAGGGCGGCAGTGCTCAGCGACGAGAACGCGGCGGCAACACCGTGCGGATCGATCCGGTCGTGTTGAGGCTGAGTTCACGATGCGGCTTCGACGGGAACCCCTGCCGTGCGACGACGAGCACGACAAGGGCCGCGGCGCACACGACGGCGCCGGCAACCGGGAGGACTGCGGGGCCGCCGAGCGCGAGGCCGAGACCACCGGCAGCCGATCCTACGGTGATCCCGACGTTGCTCGTGCTGTTGACGAAGGCGCCCGCAACGCTCGGCGACGCGATGCCGGTACGGATGGCCGCGGTCATCATGAAGGTCCCGACGCCGGCGAACGCGATGTTCCACAGGCCGATCGCGCCCAGCGCGGGCAGCCCGGATCCGATCGACGCGCTGAGCAGGAGGAGTGGGCTCAGGATCCCGAGACTTCCTACGATCGTCGAGACGTGCATTATCGCCCCCAGCCGCGGGCGTCGGTCGACCAACGCACCCGAGGCGAGAAGTCCCACGACGCTCACCAGGCCCAGGGCGAACAGCACCGGGCTGACGCGGTCCCCGGTGATGCCGGCGACTCGCAGCAGGCTGGTGATGTAGGTGTAGACGAAGTGCTGGCCGACGAAAAGAAGCGTGTTGACGGCGCCGACCGCGATCAGCCCGGCGCGCCACCAGGCCCGCTGCGAGATCGTTCCCGTGATCGGGGCGAGGCTGCCTTCGACGCTCGGCAGGAAAATCGCCACAGCGACACCCAGCAGCGCTGCCGCGAGCGCCATGACCACGAAGGCGGTCCGCCAGTCGAGGGCCACGCCGATGCCCGTGGCGATCGGAACACCGAAGATGCTGCCGAGCGAGCCTCCGGCGAAAGCCACGGTCATGGCGCGCCCGACGAGGTGGGGCGCCACGAGGCGGGCCGCGTAGCTCGTGACCACCGAGTAGAACACCGCGTGGCCGATACCCCCGACGGCGCGACCGGCGAGGATCACGGCGAAGTCGCTCGATGCGGCCACGATCAGGTCGGAGACGGCGTAGCAGGCGATCGTCGCGACGAGCAGCCATTTGCGCGGGAACCGGTCGGTGGCGCGCGCGAGCGGGACGGCGAGGATGGCGACGCAGACGGCGAACACCGACACGGTGAGACCGGCCGTGCCCACGGGGACGCCCGCGCTGGCCGCGATCTCGGGGAGCAGACCCACCGGGAGCAGCTCGGAGGTGATGGCGATGAAGGTCGAGAGCGTCAGGGAGATGAGGCCTGTGGCGGTCGCGCGCCGGGAGTAGGGCATAGGAGTCAAGGCTAGCGGTCGAGCGGCGAATCCCAGTGTTTCCTTGCCATGTCATCGAAGTCATGCTTCACTGATGTCATCGGTGACATGCTCCGCGACGAAGCGGCCCGAAGAAGGAGAGAGCAATGACGATCGACACCCTCACCACCAACGACCTGACCACTCAGGAGCGCCGCGGACTCGCCGCGATCTCGACTCCCGACGGGCACATGCTCATCGTCGCGGCAGACCAGCGCAACAGCATGAAGGCCGTGATGCAAGACGCCCCAAACGGCACCTCCGCCATCACGACCGAGGAGCTCGCCGAGGCGAAGGCCGACCTCGTCCGCCACCTGGCCAATCACGGTCCCGCGATCCTGCTCGACCCCGAGGTCGCCCTCCCGGCGATCCCGGACCAGGGCGTGCTCGCCCGCGACACCGCCCTCGTCGTCGGGCTCGACGCCTCGGGTTTCGAGACCGTCGACGGGCTCAAGTACACGAACTACGTCCCCGGCATGAACCCCCGCCGAGTCCGCGAGCTCGGCGGCGACGTCGCCAAGATGCTTTGGTACACCCGCCCGGACAAGCAGGGCCTCGACGACCGCGTGGCCGACGAGATCCGCTCCCTCACCGCCGAGTGCGCCGCCGAGGGCATCCTGCTGATCGTCGAGCTGCTCACCTACCAGCTCGAGGGCGAGACCGACGAGGAGTACGCGGCTCTGTTCCCGACGCTCGTCGCCGACGGGGCACGCCTGGCCGTTGCCTGCGGTGCGAAGATCCTGAAGCTGCAGTACCCCGGATCCTCGGCCGGTGCCGACCTCGTCACCGATGCGGCCGCCGGAGTACCGTGGGCGGTGCTGTCGGCCGGCGTCGACCACGAGACGTTCATCGTGCAGGTGCGCGACGCAATGGCACACGGCGCCGCGGGCGCCATGGCTGGTCGTTCACTCTGGAAGGACGCCCTGTCGGTCGACCCGACGAAGCGCCGCGAGCTACTGAGCACCCGAGCGCTTCCGCGCCTTCATGAGCTGCGCGCCGCCGTCGACGGCGAGTAGCGCCCCTCGACTGCGCGCGGCGCCCGTCGAGTGCCGCCGAATGCGCGCAACGCGGCCCCGCAGCCGGCATTCGGCGGCACTCGGCACCACCCACCACTGCTAGGCCGGCAGCACCCGCTCGGCGATCCGCGTCGCCACCAGTCGCACCTCGGGCACGGCGACTGTCTCCCACAGCGCGCCCTTCAGCGCGGCGCCGATCGCGAAGAGCCGCGTCGAGACTCCGCCGGCCGCCCCCACGAGAGCACCCGAGGCGTCGGCGTCGAACCCGAGACCCGCAGGATCCGGCACGACCGCCCCGGCCGACAGCAGCCCATCGACGAGCGGGCTCCAGCCGGGCGCCGCTACCGAGTTCGGCCCCGTGCAGTTCACCGCCACGTCGAATTCCTCGCCCGAGACGTCGGCCGAGAGGGTCAGTGTGCCGGAGTCGATGAGCGCCGACAGCTCCGCCCAGACCGACTGCGCCATGCGGTGCCGGTGCACGTCCCAGCGCCGGGCGACGTGCGCGACGAAGCGCTTCCGGTCGGCCGCATCGAGGGCCTGCCAGAGCGCATGGATCTGCGGTCGCACGCCGTCGAGCACCGGCTGCCACGGCTCGCCGGCCGCCGAGGCCGTGCGGAGCTGACGGCCGAACTCGCGCAGGAGGCCCGGGAGCCGAGGGGCCTCGCCGCTCGACACGAACCCGGGCCAGGCCGGCACCGGTGCCACCAGATGCACGGCCGGCAGCAGCAGGTGCCTGCTCGTCGCTGTCATGACCACACCGGGGTGCCGCCGCGCGAGCGAGGTCGCGATGTCGATCGTGGTGAGCCCGGTGCCGATCAGCAGCACCCGGTCGGTCGCCCGGATCCCGTCGAGTGCGCCACGAGCCCACGGATCGTCGACGGTGCGGCCGACACCGGCTGTCGGCACCCTGACGCGTCCCGGGGGCGGGTTGCCGAGCGCGAGCACGACGACGTCGGCCTGGAGTTCGGTGGCGTCGGCCAGGGTGACGGCCGAGCGTCCGCCGACGTCGACCACGGAGACGGCCTCGCCCTGCACGGCCGTGACTCCCGACGCGGGGTCGTCGAGCAGCGCCTGGAACGCGCCCGCCACGTAACCGCCATAGACCTGCCGGGGGATGAAGGATCCCGCGCTGGCTTCCGACCCGTCGACGTCGCGCCAACCCATCTCGTCGAGGTGGGCCAGGAAGCCGCCCTGTTCGGCCGACGACAGACTCATCGCCGACGCCGGGCTGTTGAGACGGTGATGCGCCTCGGCACGGCCGTAGGCGAGGCCGAGCCCGACGGGGATGTCGCGGGCCACGACCGTGACTTCGGGGGCCGGCAGCCCGAGCGCGGCGGCGCGCTCGCGCAGGGCGACGGTCACGAAGACGGAGGCCGCGCCGCCGCCGACGACGAGCACGGAGGGGGAGGAACGGGGCACGGAGGAGCCTTTCGCTCGAGGGGCTCCCCCACGCTAACCGCACCTCCGCACGCGAGGCTCAGCGAGCGGTGTAGCCCCCGTCGATCGGCAACGAGACGCCGCTGATCATTCCGGCGTCGTCACTCAGAAGGAACTCGATGGGGCCGGCGATATCGTCTTCGGTGGCCCACTTGCCGAGGGGCATCTGCTCGAGGAACGGCCCTTCGATGTCAGGGCGGCCCCAGTACCAGGCCGACATCTCGGTCATCACGACGGTCGGGTTCACGCCGTTGACCCGGATGCCGTGCTTGCCGAGCTCGAGGGCGGAGACGCGGGTGATGTTGTCGAGAGCGGCTTTCGACGAGCCGTACGAGATGTGGCCGGGCAGCGCGGCCAGCGAAGCCTGACTCGACACGTTGACGATCGCACCGCCTTTTCCGAGTCGGATCATCGACGCCGCCGCGTACTTCGTGACGAGCAGCGAACCGCGGGCATTGATAGCGATGACCTTGTCGAAGACGTCGATATCGGTGTCGACGGGGCCCGCGATCTCACCGCCCCAGCCGCCGCAGTTGACGACGCCCCAGAGGTCGCGGCCCTCGATGGCGTCGCGGATGCTGTCTTCGCTGGTCAGCTCGAACGGCAGCGACAGTGCTCCGGTCTCGGCGACGATGGGCTCGAGACCCTCGGCGGTGCTGCCGCTGGCGATGACGTCGGCGCCCGAGGCGACGAGGCGTCGCACGGTCGCGCCGCCGATGCCGCCGCTCGCTCCCGTGACGAGGATCGTGCGCCCGGTGAAATCGGCCATGGGTGGTTCTCCGTTTCTCATATCGCTCGTGACATCGATGTCACACGCGGAAGACCATCTTGACATCGATGACACGTGGAATCTACGGTTCGAGGGTGACCAGCGCAGATCCGTTCTCCCTCGACCAGCTCGTGGCGCGAGCCCGACAGCTCATCGCCGGCGGGGAGCGCAGGATCCTGGGGCTCGCCGGCAGCCCCGGCGCCGGGAAATCGACGCTCAGCGCCGCCCTCCTCGACGCGCTCGGGCCAGACGCGGTGCTGGTCGGCATGGACGGTTTCCACCTCGGCGGCTCGGAGCTCGTGCGCCTGGGCCGCGCCGATCGTAAGGGCGCCCCCGACACGTTCGACACCGACGGCTACTGCGCTCTGCTTCGCCGCCTGTGCGCACAACGGCCGGGCGACGCCGACATCTACGCCCCCGTCTTCGACCGTGCCCTCGAAGAGCCCATCGGATCGAGCGTCGCCGTCTCGGCCGACGTTCCGCTCGTCATCACGGAGGGCAACTACCTGCTGCTCGAGACCCACGGCTGGGCCGGCGTCCGCCCGCTGCTCGACGAGGCCTGGTTCGTCGACGTCGATGCCGACGAGAGGCACCGCCGCCTTCTCGCCCGGCGCCTGTCGTTCGGGCACGAGGCGACCGCCGCCGCCGCCTGGGTGACCGGCGTCGACGAACCCAACGCCGCCATCGTCGAATCGACGCGCGAGGCCGCCGACCTCCTTCTCACCTTCGATCCACCCGCCACTTCGTAGCCCCGCGGTGCTGAAGACCTCGACGTCAACCACCCGCTGATCCCTTCTGAGGAGCCCCATGACTCACCTCGATACCGCCGCACTGCCCTCTCTCGCCTCCGCACTCCCCGTTCCGGAATACCCCCGTGACGCCGCCGCGACGGGCATCGTCCACTTCGGCGTCGGCGCCTTCCACCGATCGCACGAGGCGATGTTCCTCGACCGGCTGTTCCGTGCTGATCTGAGCGCCGCCGCCACCTGGGGCATCTGCGGCGTCGGCCTGCTGCCGGGAGACGCCGCCATGCGCGATGCCCTGCAGGCACAGGACCACCTCTACACGCTCGTCACCCGATCGCCCGACGGCGAGGCATCGGCCATCGTGATCGGCTCGATCATGGACTACCTGTACGCGCCCGACGACCCTGAGCGGGTGGTCGAGAAGCTCGCCTCGGCGCAGACCCGCATCGCGTCGCTCACCATCACCGAGGCCGGCTACCCGGTGGACGACTCAACGGGAGAGTTCGACGAGACGGATGCCGCAGTGGCGGCCGACCTCGCAGCAACCCGAGTCGAGGGGGGCGCCGGGCCGAGCGGCGTGTTCGGGATCCTGACCGAGGCTCTCCGCCGTCGTCGCGATCGCGGCCTGGCGGCATTCACGGTGATGTCGTGCGACAACATCCCCGGCAACGGCACGGTAGCGCGGGTCGCCCTGACCTCGTTCGCCCGCCTCGTCGACGCCGACCTGGCCGACTGGATCGAGGAGACGGTGTCGTTTCCGAACTCGATGGTCGATCGCATCACCCCCGCCACGACCGATGCCGGACGAGCAGAGATCGCAGCGCGCTGGGGCGTCGACGACGCCTGGCCTGTACTGTCGGAGTCGTTCGAGCAGTGGGTGCTCGAAGACGCGTTCCCGCTCGGCCGGCCTGCCCTCGAGACGGTAGGCGTGCAGATCGTGCCCGACGTCGAGCCCTACGAGCTGATGAAGCTGCGCCTGCTCAACGCCTCGCACCAGGCCATGTCGTACCTCGGGATGCTCGCCGGGTTCACGACCGTCCACGATGTCTGCCGTGACGACCGGTTTCGCGCCTTCCTGCTCGGCTACATGCACGACGAGGCGATTCCGACCCTGCACGCCGTTCCGGGCATCGATCTCGGCGACTACTGCCGGCAGCTGCTGGAGCGCTTCTCGAGCGAGGCCATCGCCGACACGCTCGCGCGGCAGGTCGTCGATGGTTCCGCGCGGATCCCCAAGTTCCTCCTGCCCGTGCTCCGAGACCAGCTGGCGTCGGAGGGTCCAATCGAGCGGATCTGCCTGGTGGTGGCCGCCTGGAGCGTCTACCTGTCACGCGACGAGGGCGTGGTCGACAGCCGGCACAACCGGATCGTCGCCGCCGCACGGCAGGAGGAATCGAACTCGGGGGCCCTCCTCGACGTGACCGAGGTGTTCGGCGATCTGGGGTCGGAGTCGCGCTTCCGCGAAGGGTACCTGGAGGCCCGCCGAATGATTCTCTCGGAGGGGCCCATCCCTGCGATGTCGGCCGTGTCGACTCCAGGGCGATAGAGCTTGACATCGATGACACCGCGTCGCATGATTGGGGAGATGTCATCGATGACATCAGTCGGTGATCCACCGCTTCAGAACACACACCGAGGAGACCAACGACGATGTCCACGACACCCCCGAACGCCCCCGCCTTTTCGTCTAGCCGGGCCATTCTCGTGTGCGGCGTCCCCGCCAGCGGCAAGACCTCTTTCGGCAAGGAGCTCGCCCGCGACCTCGGCTGGGCGCTTCTCGACCTCGACACGGTGACCAACCCGCTGTTCGAGTACGTCGGCGGCGAGTTCCTGGTGGATGTACCGACCGCCGAGAAGCCCACCCGGGCCACCGTCAACGACGTGCGCTACCAGTGCCTCTTCGACACCGCCGCTGAGATTCTCGAGGTCGGCGTCAACGTCGTCATCGTCGCGCCCTTCACCTCGGAGCGCACGTTCCCGGAATCCTGGCTGACCGTCGCGGAGCGCCTCCGTGTCGACGACGACCGCGTCACCCTCGCCTGGGTCGACACTCCCCCCGAGGAGGTCGTCGCGCGCATGACACTCCGCGGAGCTGACCGCGACCTCGACAAGATCGCCCGACCGCACGTGTTCCTGACCCCCGACGTGATCAAGGCGCCCGGCGTGCCGCACCTCAGGGTCGATGGGATGCACGACGTCGCGACGCAGATCCGCACATTTGCGGCGATGTACGGCGGCGTGCCCGCCACGGCTGAGCTAGCCGGGTAGCGCCGACCCGATCTCGGGCTCTCGCCCTACGAATTCGGGCGAAACCGCCCCTCGACCAGTCCGATTCTCGCGACATCGTGGGCCGAGGGTACGCAACGCACCTCAGATGAGGTCGACTCGGACGCCCCCGGCCACGAGAGTGAACCGCACGCGGTCGAGCCCTGCCACGACGAGGTCGGCGTCGAGCTCCGAAGCCTCGAGGGTGCCGGCGACCCCGAGCGTCGCGGCCCCGGCGGCTCGTCCCGACTGCAAGCCGGCGAGGGCGTCCTCGACCACGAGGCAGCGCTCGGCCTCGAAACCGAGCCGCGTCGCTCCGAGCACGAACGGCTCCGGATCGGGCTTGCCCCGCGACACGTCGTCGAAGGTCACGACGATGGCGGGCCGATCGAGTCCGCTGGCGGTGAGGCGGGCGTCGGCGAGGATCCGGGAGCTCGACGTCACGATGGCCGATCTGCCGGGGCCGATGGCGGCGAGGGCATAGGCGGCTCCGGGAAGCGCCGCGATGTCGTCCACCTCCGACACCTCGATCTCGACGATGCGCTTGTAGGCGGCGTCGATCTCGTCGACGGGGATGAACTGGGCGACGATGTCGCGGGCGGGTTTGCCGTGGCCGGCGTCTTCGCGGAAGGTGACCGGGAGCCCGTACTCGCGACCCCACCTGGCCCACGAGCGTTCGACGGCGGGGGTGGACGAGACGAGGGTGCCGTCCATGTCGAAGAGGATGGCGTCGAAGACGGCGCCGTCGATGATGCGAGGTGAGGTCATGCCCCAACCCTTTCAGATGCCGGTGGACCTACGCGCCGCGGACGTCGCAACCGAGGGCGCGACACGGGCGCCTCAGCGGGCGACCGAGGCTTGTCCGAGGTCCGCTGCGGCGACCGAGTCGCGCTTGATATACACAGAGGGTACGACACGGTCGCGATGCCGGACGACCGAGGCCTGTCCGAGGTCCGGCACCGCGACCGCGTCGCGCTGAGAAAATACGGTTCAGCAGGTCGTCTTGTAGACGTAGTCCGCGCCTTCGCCCTCCAGGTTGTCTTTCGTGATGGTGAAGAAGCCGGTGGGGATCTTCGCGGTGACCTTCTCGCCCTTGATGGCGGCGACGGCCTGCTCGACCGCGTCTTTGCCGATGAGTGCGGGCTGCTGCGCGATCAGCGCCTGAACGGTGCCGTTCTTCAGCTGGGTCACCGCGTCGGCGCCGGCATCGAAGCCGACGACCTTGACGGAGTCCTCCTTGCCGGCCTGGCGGATGCCGGTGGCGACGCCCTGGGCTGCGAACGTGTTGGCTGCGAACACGCCGACGATGTCGGGGTCCTTTGCCAGGGCGGCGGTGGTCAGCTTCGCGGCGGTGGCCGGGTCGTTGTGCGAGTACTGAACGCCGAGGTAGCTGTAGTCGGAGTCGGCCTTCGCGGCCGTCTCGAAGCCTTCGACGCGCTGGTCGGCGGTCGAGACACCGGGGTCGGTCGAGATGACGAGCACCTTGCCGCCCGAGGGGGCGAGCGACTTGATGGCCTTGAAGGCCGCCTCGCCTCCGCCGACGTTGTCGGACGAGATCTGGGAGGTGGCGAACGAAGGATCCTTGACGGTCGTGTCGACGAGGACGACCTTGACTCCCGCAGAGGTCGCCGCTTTGAGGGGCGCCTGCATGGCCGCGGTGTCGGTCGGCGCGATCAGAATGGCTCCGGGTTTCGTCGCGACGACGGAGTCGACGATGGGCTTCTGCAGGGTGGGGTCGAATTTTGCGGGGCCCTGGGTGTTGACGGTCACGCCGAGCTTCTTGGCCTCGGCGTCGACGCCGCACTGCATGGTGACGTAGAACGGGTCTCCGGCGACGCCCTGGATGAACGTCAGCTTGATGTCTTTGGCGTCGGCGCTGCTGCCTCCGCCTGCCGAGGCGCCGGCTGCGCAGCCGGTGAGGCCGAGCGAGGCGACGGCCCCGATGGCGAGCAAGGAGACGACTGGTCTCTTCAACTTCATTGTTTCTGCTCCTAGCTGGTGGTGCTGTGGACGGTGCGGGTGGGTCGTGCGGGTGGAGGGACTTCAGGCTTTCTGCCGCTGGAAGAGGCCGGCGAGCGAGACTCTTCGAGTTCCGCCGCCACCGCCTCGAGCTGCGGAGGCGCGGCGCCGCTGGTCGATGTAGACGGCGACGACGAGGACGACGCCGACGGCGACCTGCTGCCAGAACGGCTGGACGCCGATGATGACGAACCCGTTCTGCAGGATGGCCGGGATGCAGAGGCCGACGGCCGTGCCGAAGATCGTGCCGAGTCCGCCGAAGAGGCTCGTGCCGCCGATGACGACGGCGGCGATCACGTTCAGGTTCGTCTGCGACTGGCCGGCGATGGCGGTGGTGCCGAACTGCGAAAGCGACAGCAGTCCGGCGAAGCCGGCGAGGGCTCCGGAGAGGGCGTAGACGCTGATCAGCTGACGGTCGACCTTGACGCCGACGCGTCGGGCGGCTTCCTCGTTCGAGCCGACCGCAAAGGTGTAGAGCCCGAACTTCGTGCGGTGGAGCACCACGCCGAAGAAGAGGAGGAAGGCGATGGCGATCACCGAGATGAGCGGCAGTGTCGTTCCGACCAGGTTGCCGTAGCCGATGTTGTCGGAGAGGACGGCCGGGACGGTCGTCAGGTCGACGCCTCCGGTGAACACCTGGGCGAGACCGAGGGCCGCGCCGAGGGATCCCAAGGTCACGATCAGGGGTGGCACTTTCGCCTTGGCGATCAGCAGTCCGTTGAGCAGCCCCCAGCCGAGGCCGCAGGCGATCGCGACGACGAGACCGGCGAGCGCCGTGGTCCAGCCGTCGCCGCCGACGAGGATCATCGCCTTCGCCGAGACGACGCCCGAGAAGACGAGCACCGAGCCGACCGAGAGGTCGATGCCGCTCGTCACGATCACGAACGTCATGCCGATTCCGAGCACGCCGAGGATCGACATGTTCTGGATGACCTGGCGGAGGTTGGTCCACTGGGGGAATGCCGAGGGGGCGAGCGCCGTGAAGATCAGGAAGATCACGACGAGCACCAGGAGGATCTGGAAGGCCTGCACCCCGAGGAGGTTCTTGACGACGTTTCCGTTCCCCCGCGACGACGACGGCGTTCGGGGCCCGGCCCCGGTGCCGCTGGACGAGGCCGATTTCAGGCCGGCGGGTGCGTGCGTGGTCATTTGACTCCTCCTGCGACGGCGCCGGTCATGGCTCCGACGAGCTCTTCCATGGATGTGTTCTGGGCTTGGTAGGTGGCCACGCGCGTGCCGAGGCGAAGCACCTGCACGCGGTCGGCGATCTCGATGACGTGCGGCATCGAGTGGCTGATGAAGACGACGGCGACTCCTTTGTCGCGCACTCGACGGATGGTCTCGAGGACGTTCTTCGTCTGGACGACGCCGAGGGCGGCGGTCGGCTCGTCGAGGAACACAACGCCCTTGGCCCAGGCGACGGCTCGGGCGATCGCGATGGCCTGGCGCTGTCCGCCCGACATGCCGCCGACCGGGTCACTGAGGCTGCGGACGGTCGCTCCGAGGTCATCGAAGGCGGCGCGGGAGCGGACCTGCATGGCCTTGTTGTCGAGGAACCCGAACTTGCCGAGAACACCTTGCCGCGGCAGCTCTCGGCCGAGGAACATGTTCTGCACCGGATTGAGGTGCGGCGCGAGGGCGAGATCCTGGTAGACCGTCTCGATGCCGAGAGCGCTGGCGGCGGTCGGGCTGTTCAGGTCGACTTTGCCGCCGGCGTAGAGGATCTCGCCGGAGTCGAGGGCAAGGCTGCCGGAGAGTGCCTTGACGAGGGTCGATTTGCCAGCGCCGTTGTCGCCGATGAGCGCAACGACCTCGCCGGGGTAGATCTCGAAGTCGACGCCGTCGAGGGCGCGGACGTTGCCGAAGCTTCGGGTGAGCCCGCGGGCTTCGAGGATGGGAATCTGTCCGACGGTCATGGCGTCTCTCTCCAGAGTTCTGGATCGGAGGGCTCACGAAGGACGCACTACAGCGGGCTGCGTCTTCGAAGCTCGATCTCACTTTTGCGGCCCGGAATCGGGTCTCGCATCGGTTGGTGTGTTGAAACTACCCAGGCCATGTCATCGATGTCAAGCACGAGTTTTATGAATGTGCCGATAGCGTGAGAGCAGACAAGTCATCCATGACAATGCGAGGTGAGCACGTGACGACAATGCAAGACGTCGCCGCCCGAGCGGGAGTCAGCGCCAAGACCGTGTCGCGCGTCTTCAACGACGATCCGCACGTGACCGATGAGACCCGGCAACGCGTCACCGAGGCGATGCAGTCGCTGAAATACGTGCCGAACATGATGGCCAGGACCTTCCGGTCCGGTCGCGCCTCGGTGGTCGGCATCGCCGTCCCCGATATCGGCGACCCGTTCTTCGCCGCGATCATCCGCTCCGTCGACCGCGAGTCGCGGGCGCGGGGTATGTCGACCGCCGTCACGAGCCTCGGCGACGACGCCGAGCTCGAGAAGCAGACCGTCGAGGCGCTTCTCCGCCTCCAGGTGAACGGCCTCATCATCGCGCCCATCTCGGGCGACCAGTCGTACCTCGCGCCGTGGCTGACGAACATGCCCGCGGTCTTCATCGACCGCCCGCCGACAGGCATCACCGCCGACAGCTTCGTCGAAGACGACTTCGGCGGGGCGTTCCTCGCCACCCGTCACCTGTTCGAGCTCGGCCACCGCCGCATCGGCTTCGTGGGCGACATCGGCGACATTGTCACGACCGGGCAGCGCCTCGACGGCTACCTGGCCGCGGTCGACGAGCTCGCCCTCGGCCGGCACCCCGACCTGATCGTGCGCGCCTCGACGAACGACGCCTCCCGAGCGGTCGAGGCGCTCCTCGGCCAGAACGAGCCGCCGACCGCGATCTTCTCGTCGAACGCCCGCACCTCGCTCGAGGTATTCCCCGCCCTGCAGCGCCTCGACCGCACCGACGTGGCCCTCGTCAGCTTCGGCGACTTCCCGATGGCGGCGGCACTTCAGCCGTCCGTGTCGGTGATCGACCAGGATCCTGATCGCCTCGGCCGGCTGGCCACCGAACGTCTCTTCGCACGCCTCGACACCCCCGCCGAGCAGTTCACGCCGGCGACCGTCATCCCCGTCTCACTGGTCGAGCGGGCGTCGTCGAAGACGCCCTCCGCACGCTGAACGGCGCCGATCCACCACGTCGGTGGATCGGCGCCGCTGTGCGGAGGCGAGCTCGGCTGGGTCAGCGCACGGTGACCTTCTGCTTCAGGTCATTGACGCCGGCGCGCGCGTTCCACGTACCGACGTTCGCCGTCTGGATCGCGTAGTTCGGGTTGCCGTCGATCGTCTTCTCGGGCGCCGGCAGGGCGAGGGCGACCTGGTAGGTGCCGCGCGGCACGTGCTTCAGCGCGGCCGAGACCGTCACGGTCTTTCCGGGCTGCCAGGTGTCGGCGTCGGCCGTGATCGGCACCGTGATCGTCCGGTTCTTCGAGGTCAGCACGAGCTTCACGGGGCGCGAGTTATACGGCGCGCTCCAGCCCTCGTTCGCCACCTTCACCGAGACCGACGGGGCGTGGCCCTTGGTCGCGGTGGTGACGGTGCTCGACTTCAGCACGAACCGGTAGCCGAGCTTTTTCGAGGTCTCGGTGAGACCGGCAGCACCCCAGGATCCGAGGACGTCCTGGTTGTAATCCCGGTTGAGGTAGCTGTAGTGGTACTTCGCCATCTCCGCAGCCGCCGACGGGAACTCCGAGCGCGGGGCGTCGACGTTGCAGGTCTCGCCGCCGACGGCGACGTACCGCGAGTCGGCCGCGAGGTAATCCTGGTCGAGTGACAGCGGGTCGGTGAGGAAGGTGCCCCAGTCGTCGGGAGCGGCGAGGAAGCAGTCGTTGTGGTGGCCGATACGCGACTTCGTCGAACCGTCGTGCGCCTGAGCGGGCGTCAGCGCGCCGGCCGTTCCGCTTGTCACGCCCACCGCCTTCTGCTTCATCTGCATGGTGCGCACCTGGATGCCGCGGCTCTTCGGCAGGGCCTTCAACTCGGCGGCGGCCACGCGGTTGCGGTTTGCCCAGTCGGCGTCGGTCAGTACACCGGGGTTCGCCGGGTCGGCGGCGAAATGGTCGGTGTAGTACCCCTCGCCCCAGAGGCCGATGAAGCCCTCCTGGAGTACGGGGATCACGTCGGCATTCTTCCGCAGGATCGGCGTGAGCTGCTTGATGTGGGCGAGCACGGTGTCAACGTCGGCGTCACCGTAGGGCGGGTTGTACGGGAAGTCGCCGCCCTGCACATAGGCGAAGCGGGTGATGACCGAGACCCCGGCCTTGCGGGCGGTGTCGTAATCCTTCTGCACCAGCTTCAGCCACTTCGGATCGAGGGTCTTCTGGTCGACGAACTTCTCCATCCAGAACTCGCGAAGGATCTGTGTGACACCCTCCTTGCGGAACGCCCGCAGCGACGCGAGGTCGAGCGGCTCGTAACCGGAGCCGTCCTTCAGATAGTGGGTCTCGGTCGAGTGATAGAAGCCGCGTGCCGGGTTCGGGATGACGGCGTCGCTGGCCGCGTAGGTGACGGTGCGACTCGTGACCGACGCCGGATGCGCGGCGGCTTGGTGAGCCGACGCCGTGGCGGGAATCGCCAGTGCGAGAGCGGCCGCGATAGCGGTCGTCGTGATGATGCGTTTCTTCATGGGAACACCCCTGTGATCGATTGGTGGAACGAGAAGCGGAACCGCAGGACTACTTGAGTCCGGAGAAGGCGAGCCCGTCGATGACCCGGCGCTGCAGCACGATGAACATGATCAGCACCGGCGCCATCGCGAGCAGACTGGCGGCCATCACGACCGGGTAATCGGTCGTCTTGTCGCCGATGAGCGTCGCGAGGCCGGCCGACAGCGGCATCGACCTCGAGTTGGTCGAGACCACGAGCGGCCACAGCAGCTCGTTCCACGACCACAGCACGGTCGTAATCGCCAGCACGTTGATCGACGGCTTCGCGAGGGGCAGCATGACCTTCCAGAACACCTGCAACGGATTGGCGCCGTCGAGCCGGGCGGCTTCCTCGAGCTCCTGCGGCATGTTGAGGAACGCCGTGCGCATGAGGAACGTGCCGAATGCGCTGAAGAGCCCCGGAAGCATCAGGCCCACGATCGTGTTCAGCAGCCCGAAGCCCTGCACGAGCTGGTACTGCGAGATCAGGTAGACCTGCGAGGGCACCATGAGGATCGACAGCACCAGGGCCAGCATGATGGCGCGGCCCTTGAAGGCCATCCGCGCGAAGGCGTAGCCGGCGAGGGTGCACAGCAGGATCTGCGCCACCGTGCGGATGACGGTGATCAGGATGCTCGTGCGCAGCTGGTCGAGAAAGGGGAGCGTCTCGAAGACGGTGGCGTAGTTCGACCACTGCAACTCCGCCGGCCAGAAGTGCGGCGTGACGCTCTGCACCTCGGCGTTCGTCGACAGCGACATGATGATCTGCCAGAGGAACGGGAAGGCCATGATGA
Organism: Frondihabitans sp. VKM Ac-2883; assembly: GCF_015350875.1. Taxonomy (NCBI): domain Bacteria; kingdom Bacillati; phylum Actinomycetota; class Actinomycetes; order Micrococcales; family Microbacteriaceae; genus Frondihabitans; species Frondihabitans sp. VKM Ac-2883. The sequence goes on from NZ_JADKSF010000002.1 coordinate 224,034, forward strand.
AGCCGCCGACGCCGAGGACGACGTGGGCAACGGCGTGCGAGCCGTGACGAGCGCGACCGCGCCGTTTCGCGCGGAGGCGGGCGGCGGATCCTTCTCTTCGGCCCTTCTTGGGGCCCGTCGGAGGCGACACGGGAGCCGGCATCGACGGGTCGAGCTCGGGATCGCTGAGGGCGGCCGAGGTGCGGGCAGCGGCGACGTTGTTAGTCATTCGAGACCCACCTTTTCTGCAGGCGGAACTGCACGAGAGTGACGATGCCGATGATCACGAAGATGATCATGGCGATGGCGGCGGCGTAGCCCTTGTCGTTCGACACGAAGCCTTGCTGGTAGAAGAAGTACACGAGCGACAGGCTCTGCGGGATCACCGGGTTGGTCGACGGCGAGCCGAGGATCGCGTACTGCAGGTCGAACAGCTGGAAGCTGCCGATGATCGTGATGATCAGCACGAAGAAGATGCTCGGCGTGAGCAGCGGCACCGTTACCGAGCGGAACTGACGCCACGGCCTGGCACCGTCGAGTTCGGCGGCCTCGTACAGCTCGGCCGGGATGTTTTTGAGGCCCGCTCCGAGGATGATCATCGAGAAGCCGAGCGACGACCAGAGGCCGACGATCGCGACCGCGACCATCGCGAAGCCCGGCGTCGAGATCCAGTAGGGGCCCTGCACGCCGATCCCCTTGAGGAGGTAGTTCAGGATCCCGAAGTCGCCGTTGAAGATGATGCGCCAGACCATGGCGATGGCTGTCGGCATCGCCACATAGGGCAGAAAGAACAGCACGCGGTAGAACGACGCGAACCGGAGCCCCGGCGTGTTCAGCAGGCTGGCGAACCAGACCGCGAGCGGAACGCCCAGCAGCACGATGCCCGTGTAGAGCAGGGTGTTGCCGAGGGCCAGGTAGAGCTGGGGGTCAGCGAACAGCCGGATGTAGTTGGCCACCCCCGTGAAGGTCGAGCCACCGAAGACGCCCCACGTCGTCAGCGAGAAGTACGCGGTCTGGATGATCGGCCACAGATAGAACACGGCGATGCCGAGGATCAGGGGCAGTACGAACAGCCAAGGCCACACGCCGTCGCGCTTCAGGAGCTTGGGGCGGCCGGGAACGGCGGCCTTCGGCGAGCGGAGCGTCTCGGTGGTCACGGTCTACTTCTCCTTCGTGAGCAGAGCGTTCATCTGCGAGGCGAGATCGTCGGCGACCGTCGCGACGGGCTTGCTTCCAGAGAAGGCGGCGGGGAGTTCGCTGGCCTCGAGTGCGTTCCACGCCGCGGTGTTCTTCGAGACGGGGAACGGCACGGCGTAGTCGACCGCGTCGAGGAACACTTGGAGGTCGACCCCCGGCTGCGATTTGGCGAAAGCGGTCTGAGTGCCGGTGTAGGCCGGGATCACCGCGCCCATGTCGCCCTGCTGCTTCTGCGCCTCCTTCGAAGCCAGGTACACCTGGAGAGCCTGGGCAGCGGCCTTGTTCTTGCTGCCGGCGGCGACGACGTTCGAGACGCCGTGGATGACAGTTGCCTGCTTCTCGCCGGTCGGCAGCGGGTACACCTGCACGTCTTTGGCGATCGACGAGTCGCCGACCTCGGTCCGCGCCCAGCTACCGCCCCAGAACATGGCGACCTTGCCGGAGGTGAACCACTGGTCGGCCGACGTGTCGGTCAGCTGCTGGATCGTGGGCGAGGAGCCCGACTCGATCAGCTGGGTCCAGAACTCGAGGCCCTTCTTCGTGGCCGCGGAGTCGTACCCCGACTTGGTGCCGTCGGCGTTGATGACGTCGCCGCCCGACTGCGCGATCGTGTTGTAGTACGTCGTCTGGCCGTCCATGCCGCCCGCGACGCCGTAGATGCCCTTGCTCTTCAGCTTCGACGAGATGGTCGCGGCAGCGGTCTGGAAGTCGCTCCAGGTCCAGTCGGCCTTCGGCAGGTCGACGCCCGCCTGCTCGAAGAGGGCCTTGTTGACCCAGACGCCGATGGTGTCGAAGTCTTTCGGAACGCCGTACTGCACGCCGTCGAGCGAGTAGAGGTCGTCGAGGGCCGACGAGTAGTTACTCAGCGTGATGTCGCCCGACTTGACCTCGCCCGTGATGGGCTCGACCTTGCCGTTCGACGCGTAGAGCTGGAAGTTGGGTCCGTTCAACCAGAAGAGGTCGGGGAGCGTGTTGCTCGACGCCTCGGTCTGCAGCTTCGTGAAGTAGCTGTCGTAGGGCGTGACGTTCACGTTGACCTTGATGTTCGGGTATTCCTTGTTGAAGCCAGCGAGGTTCGCCTTGATGGCCTTGACCTGCGTCTGATCCCAGACGCCGTAGGTGAGTTCGGCCTTCGTGTCTTTCGACGGGGCCTCGTAGATGCCGGAACTGCCGGTGTTCGACGACGACGCGCTGCAGCCGGAGGCGAGCAGTGCGACGCCGACTGCTGCGGCCACGCCGAGGGAGAGCCGGCGTCGTGCCGAACCGGGCCGAGAGGAGATGTGCATGACGTGTCCTTTGGGTGAGGCCGCCGCTAGACGGCGGGGGCGGGTACAGGGGTGGTGGTGCGGGCGAAGTGTTCGAGCAGTTCGGGCGAGAGCGCGGGTACGTCGAACGGCTGCGAGCCGGAGCGCAGAGAACGGGCGGCCAAGGATCCTGCGGCCACCGCTGCGCGCGCAGCCACCGGTGACAGCGTGACCGGCTCCTCCCGCCCGACGAATGCCAGGAACTCGCGCATCGTGAGCACGTCGGCGTCTTCGTGACCGGTCGACACCCCCTCGATCGGGTACTCCACGTCGCCGGCGGTCTGCCATTCGGCTTCGTGGCGGCGGTTCCAGACCTTGACGACTCCGCCGGCCGTGTCGCCGACGTTCTCGAGACGACCCTCGGTGCCGATGACGGTGTAGTTGCGCCAATAGTCGGGCGTGAAATGGCACTGTTCGTAACTCGCGAGCACGCCGTTCGAGAGCGTCATCATCATCATCGACACGTCTTCAACGTCGACGACCGGGTTGAGGCGGGTCTGAGTCAGGGGCGGCCAGCTGTCGTACGAGAACCAGTCGTGCACCGTCTCGCCTTCGTGGGTGTCGCGGTCGACGACGTCGCCGTAGACCACGAGGTCGCCCATGCCCACGACGCGGGTCGTGTAGGCGCCCGCGAGCAGGTGCACCACGTCGATGTCGTGGCTGGCCTTCTGCAGCAGCAGGGTGTTCGTCTTGCTCCGGTCGGCATGCCAGTCTTTGAAGTAGTAGTCGCCGCCGTTGCCCACGAAATGCCGCACCCAGACGGTCTTGACCTCGCCGATCTCGCCGCGGGCGATGATGTCGTGCATGAGCCGGACGACGGCCGCGTGGCGAAAGTTGTGGCCCACGTAGAGCTTCGTGCCGGTCTCGTGAGCCGTGCGAAGCACCTCGTCGGCGTCTTCGACCGTGATGGCGAGGGGCTTCTCGAGGTAGACCGCGATGCCCGCGCGGAGAAAGTCGATGGCGATCTCGGCGTGCGTCCAGTCGGGCGTCGTCACGATCACGGCGTCGAGTTCAGCGCGCTCGATCAGGGCCGTGTGCGAGTCGAAGACCTCGACTTCCTGCCCGAACTCGGCCGCGATGCGGCCACGACCCTGGGGAGTGGTGTCGGCCGCCGCGACCAGGACGGCGTTCTCGTCGGACGAGGCGACGTGGTGGGCGATGTAGGCGCGCTGGCCGACGCCGACGAGGCCGACGCGCAGGGCGCCGGGGCCACGTGAGGCACCGCCTGCGGTGGCCGCCTCGGGGCTGGTGGTTTCGTGATTGGAAGTCACATTTTCTCCGCGTCTTTGCGTGAACATGATTCAAACATAGCCAAAACGATCATGAAGTGACAATAAATGTTCTCGCGACTGCACGAAAGTCAGAATTCCGTTTGATCGCGGTTGTTTACGAGACCGAAACACTCACGGGCCGGGCTGCAGCTGTGCTGCTGGGTTGTGTCGCTGCGCCGCGGCCGGTCGCTGAGCCGCGGCCGCTCGCTGCGCCGACGCCGGTCCCATCCGGAGGGCGCATCACCCTGACGACGTTTTCGACCTCGCGCGCATCGGCCCGAGGCCGGACGCCCGGCGAGAGTGCCCAAGTCGGGGTCGGCAATCGATTTGTGGCCCCATTTGGGCCCTCTCGGCGGCCAGGGCAGGCTGCCAGGACAGCCGGCTGGCAAGGAGACGGGCAGGGCGGCAGGCAGCCGACCTATGAGGCGATGACGATCTCGACGCCCGCCGCACCGAGACCCCGCTCGAGCTCGGCGGGCACGGGCCGGTCGGTGACCAGCACGTCGATCTGGTCGAGCGGACAGATGCGCGCGAACGTCGTCTTCTCCATCTTTGTGGAGTCGGCGACGACGACAACCTTCTTCGCGACCTTGGCGAACTGCTGACTCACATCGGCCTCGCCCTCGTGCAGGGTTGTCGCACCGAATCGCACGCTCAGTCCGTCGACGCCGAGGATCGCCACGTCGAGAGCCATCTCGGCCAGCGAGTTCGAGACCAGCGGGCCCACGAGCTCGTACGACTGACGCCGAGACACCCCGCCGGTGACGACGATCTTGACGTGTGAGCGCACCGAGAGCTCGTAGGCGATGTTCAGCGCATTGGTCACGATGGTGACGCCGAAGTCACCGTCGGAGCGCACGAGCCGATCGCTCCGACCAAGCTCTCGGGCGACCTCACTCGTCGTGGTGCCGCCGTTCAGCCCCACCGAGTCGCTCACCGAGACGAGCGCGGCGGCGGCGCGGGCAATGGTCATCTTCGCCTCGGCCTGCCGGGCGATCTTGTACTGGAGGGGCAGCTCGTAGCCACTGCCGAGCGATGACGCGCCGCCGTGGGTCCGCGTGACGAGCCGCTGCTCCGCGAGCGTCGCCAGGTCGCGTCGCGCCGTCGCGGCCGAGATGCCGAGCGCCTCGCCGATCTGGGCGATCGTCACATTGCCGCGTTCCGAGACCAGTTCGAGGAGCTCGTTCAAGCGCTGCTGCTGCGTCATGGGGCAATCCTAGGGTGGTGACGACTCGGATCCTTGATCGAACTTGACGTTTTTCTCTTGAATCACTCACAACCGATCTTCTAGGATGCTCATCAGCGCATGCGCCGCTCAGCGTGATCGAAAGGACCCTCCATGACCGACACCTTCGTGGCCGAAGAACTGGCCTCCCAGCCCGAGACCTGGCGGAGGGCGGCCGCACTCGCCCCCGAGTTCGCCGACGCGCTGCCCCAGCCCGGAGAGCGCGTCGCGGTCGTCGGCTGCGGCACGAGCTGGTTCATTGCGATGACGTATGCCGTGCTCCGCGAGCGCGCCGGCCTCGGTCTGACCGACGCCTTCGCCGGATCCGAGTATCCCGTCGGTCGTGAGTACGACCGTGTCGTCGCCATCTCGCGCTCGGGCACGACGACCGAGATCGTGCAGCTTCTGGCCGGCCTCACCACCCAGAAGACCGTGCTGCTGACCGCGGTCGGAGACTCCCCCGCCGCCGCCGAGGCCGACCAGGTCATCGCGCTGCCCTTCGCCGACGAGCGGTCGGTCGTGCAGACGCGCTTCGCCACCACCGGGCTGGCGCTCCTCCGCGCCGGGCTCGGCGACGACATCGAGATGCTGGCGCGCCAGGCGGAGATCGCCCTCGACCTGCCCATCGACGATCTGCTCTCGGCCGAGCAGGTCACCTTCATCGGCACCGGGCCGGCCGTCGGCCTCACTTTCGAGGCGGCGCTCAAGACCCGCGAGGCCGCCCAGTTCTGGGCCGAGTCGTATCCGTCGATGGACTACCGTCACGGCCCGATCGCCATCGCTCAGCCCGGCCGTCTCGTCTGGTCGCTCGACGAGGCTCCCGAGGGGCTCGTCGACGATGTCGAAGCCACCGGCGCCACCTTCGTGCATCACGATCTCGACCCACAGGCGGCCCTCGTCGTGGTGCACCGCTTCGCCGTCGCCCTCGCCGTGGCGCGTGGTCTCGACCCCGATCACCCCCGCTCGCTGACGCGCTCCGTCATACTCGCCTCGTGACTTCTGCCGACCTCGACCGCGACGCCGCCCCCGCGGTCGTCGGCGTCGACGTCGGCGGCACCACGATCAAGGCGCGCCTGTTCGACGGCCCCGCAGAGGTCGTCGGCGAGTGGCGCGTCGCCACTCCGTCGGGTGATCTCGACGCGTCGGGCACCATCCGCGCCGTGGCCGAGATCGTCGACACCGCACGTCGGCTCCGGCCGGTGGCGGCCGTGGGGCTCGCCGTTCCCGGCGTGGTCGACGACGAATCGGGCGTCGCGGTCGCCAGCGTCAATCTGGGCTGGCGCGACCTGCCGCTCCGCGACCTGCTCTCCACCCGAATCGGGCTCCCGGTCGGATTCGGCCAAGACGTCCGGGCGGGGGCTCTCGCCGAGAGTACGACCGGCGCCGCCCGCGACGTCCCCGGCGGTATGGCGTTCGTGGCGATCGGCACCGGGCTCGCCAGCGCGTACGTGCAGGGCGGCACCGCCCTCGTCTCGGGCGGATGGGCCGGCGAGATCGGCCAGGTCGTGCTGCGGCACGGTGCCCTCGCAGGGCTGCGCGTCGAAGAGGTTGCCTCGGCGGGTAGCCTGGCGCGGCGGCTGGGTGCGGCGAACGCGCGCGAGGCGGCGGAGAGAGTGCGGGCCGCGGATCCTCGGGCCGTCGCGTTCTGGAACGACGCCGTTGAGGTGCTCGCCGACACTCTCTCGTGGATCGCGGCCGTCGCGGCTCCCGAGATGATCGTGGTGGGTGGCGGACTCGCCGAGGCGGGCGATCTACTGTTCGATCCGCTGAGGCGGGCGCTCGACGAACGCCTGGCGTTCTCGCGCCGGCCGACCCTCGCGCGTGCCGCGCACGGTGACGCCGCGGCGATCGTCGGGGCCGGCGTGCTCGCGCGGACGGCGCTGCTCCCATGAGCGCCGGTTGCGTGTCCGGCGCGTCCCTCGACAGGCGGGAGCGCAGGATCCTGCGGGTCGACCGGGTCGTCACGCCCGCCTCGGTCTTCTCCCCCGGTTTCGTCGTTATGCTCGACGGCCTGATCGACTTCGTCGGCGCCGTCCTCCCGCCCGGGCTCGACGCCGCCGAGGTGGAGCTCGTCACCGGAACCGCCCTGCCGGGCTTCGTCGACCAGCACGTTCACGGCGCCCTTGGCATCGACTTCGGCTCGGCGACCGCCGCCGAGGCGCTTCGCGTCGTCGACTATCACGCCGCCCGGGGCTCGACGAGTCTCGTGGCCTCGGTGGCCACCGCTCCGCTGCCGTCTCTGGAGCGGGCGCTCGACACGCTGGCGCCGCTCGTCGCGGTCGGCCACCTCGCCGGCATCCACCTCGAGGGGCCCTTCCTGTCAGCCGCTCGCCGTGGAGCGCACGATGCGTCGCTGCTGGTTCCGCCGACGGTTGAGGCGCTTTCCCGCCTGGTCGACGCCGCAGCGGGGTCGCTCCGCATGGTCACGCTCGCGCCGGAGCTACCCGGTGGCCTCGACGCGGTTTCGTGGCTCGTCGAGCGCGGCATCACCGTCGCCCTCGGCCACTCCGACTGCGACGCCGCAACCGCGACCGCGGCCTTCGATCGGGGTGCCACCGTCGTCACCCACCTCTTCAACGGCATGCGGCCGCTGCACCACCGTGAGCCGGGGCTCGTGGGCGCAGCTCTCGACGACGACCAAGTCAGTGTCGAGCTGATTCTCGACGGCCACCACGTCGCGGGATCGGTGGCTGCGCTGGTGCGGCGCCTCGCTCCCGATCGCCTCGTGCTGGTCTCGGACGCGATGAGTGCGACCGGTCTGGGCGACGGATCCTATGCGATTGCCGGATCGGCGGTCACGGTGACCGAGGGCGTCGCGATGCTGGCCGACGGGTCGTCGCTCGCGGGAAGCACCGCCACGGTCGGCGATGCGCTGGTGCGGCTGGCCGAGCTGAGCACCGCACGCGCGGCGGGGGCAGGGGCGGTGCCGTCTATCGCAATCGAGGCCGCAGCCGTGACGTCGGGTTCAGCATCGAGGGGCGTCGGCCTGGTGTCGCCTCTCTCGCCCGGCGCTCCCGCCGACCTCGTGATCGTCGACGACCAGACGTTCGGAGTCGAGAGGGTCTTGCGCCGAGGCACCTGGCTCTCCGTGAGCTGAGTGTCACCGCTCTGGTGACGTCACCGGTGCCGTGACGTCGTCCCGAGGACAACCCGAGGCGGGATCAGGCCGCCTCGGGTGCTCGATTCTGGAACCACTGCACCAGCTGCCGAACAGCGGGCTGGTCGGCAGCACCGAGGGTGCCCCGACCGATGTCGTCGAAGGTCGAACGGTAGCCGGGAATCGACTCGGCGAGCTCGTCGGTCACGGCCTCGTAGCCCATCGACCACGACGGGAAGCGACGTTCGGCCACCTCGTCTTCGACGAGCACTGCCACGTCGCCGTGTCGGGGATCGGCGGTGATGATCGCCAGGCGATCCCGCACGACCTCGTCGGGCCCCTCGAGGACCTGCAGGAACAGGCCGTCGCGGTAGAGCAGAAAACCGGTCAGACCGAGCCGGCGATTGTTCGACCGGCTGTTCATGAGCAGCGTCGCCAGATCGGAATCGTCGAAAGACCCCTTGGCGGCACTCGTGTAGACCACTGACAACATGACAGCTCCTGTTCGTTACGACCAGCCTGAACGAAGCGGACGCGACCGGCCAGCCCCAGGACAGGGGGCGACCAGACGGGAATAGTGAGACGGGACCGTCAGGATCCCGCGCACCGTCAGCTCAGGGGAAGCCGAGTGGCGAGATACGGCGCCGTCCGGCTCCCCGAAGCCAGCGCGACGTCGGCGGGCGTGCCCGACGCCACGACGAGACCGCCCTCGTCGCCTCCCGCGGGGCCCATGTCGATCACATGGTCCGCCGCCGCGACGACGCCCATGGAGTGCTCGACCAGCACGACGGTGTTGCCCGCGTCGACCAGTCGGTTCAGCTGGACGACGAGTAGCTCGACGTCGGCCGGGTGCAGGCCGGTGGTCGGCTCGTCGAGCAGGTACAGCGTGTGGCCGGGCCGGGCGCGCTGCAGCTCGGTCGCGAGCTTGATGCGCTGCGCCTCACCACCCGACAGTTGCGGTGCCGGCTGCCCCAGCCGGAGGTAGCCGAGCCCGACCTGGCGGAGCGTCTCGAGTCCGCGGTGGGCGGCGGGGATCGCGCGGAGGAACGGCGCCGCCTCCTCGACCGTCATCGCGAGCACGTCGGCGATCGAGGCTCCGTTCCAGAGCACCTCGAGAGTCTCGGGCGCGTAGCGGGTGCCGTGGCACTCGGGGCACGGAGCCCAGCTGCCCGGCAGGAAGAGCAGCTCGACCGAGACCGAGCCCTCACCCTGGCAGACCTCGCAGCGACCGCCGGCCACGTTGAAGGAGAAGCGCCCAGCCGACCAGCCGCGAGCCCTCGCCTCATCGGTTTCGGCGAAGGCTCCGCGCACGGCGTCGAAGAGGCCGGTGTAGGTGGCGAGGTTCGAGCGGGGCGTGCGGCCGATCGGCTTCTGGTCGACCTGCACGACGCGGTCGACGAGAGGATGCTCGGTCGCGTGCTGGGCCAGGACGTGCCCGACGAGCGTGGACTTGCCGGATCCTGAGACTCCCGTCACGGCCGTCATCACGCCGAGCGGCACGTCGACGTCGAGAGCCCGCAGGTTGTTGCGCGTGACCCCGCGGAGTTCGAGCGTCGCCGCCGGCCGCCGGGTCTCGGTGTCTGCGGCCACGGGCGAAGGATCCAGGAACCGCCGCGTGACCGACGTCTCGATGCCTGTAAGCCCCTCGACCGGCCCGCTGTAGAGCACCTCTCCGCCGCCCGCCCCCGCTCCGGGGCCGACGTCGACGATCCAGTCGGCGCGGCGCACGATGTCCATGTCGTGCTCGACGACGAACACGCTGTTGCCGCTCGCGCGTAAGCCGTCCAAGACCTCGATGAGCGACTCGGAGTCGGCGGGGTGCAGCCCGGCGCTCGGCTCGTCGAGCACGTAGACGACGCCGAACAGGCCGGAGCGCAGCTGGGTGGCGATGCGGAGTCGCTGCATCTCGCCCGGCGACAGAGTGGGTGTCGCGCGGTCGAGACTGAGGTAGCCGAGGCCCAGGTCGGTGAGCACCTCGACGCGGGCGAGCAGGTCGCGCGAGATCGTGACGGCCACCTCGGTGCGTTCTCCGGAGGACGCACGGGACGTGGCGGCACCGGCGTGCTCCAGCGTCGCGATGGGTCGGAGAACGTCGGCGAGAGCGGCGAGCGGAAGCCGGTTGAGCTCGGCGATCGTGGTTCCGCCGACCGTGACGAGCAGGGCGGCCCGGGTCAGGCCGCTCCCTCCGCAGAGCGAGCAGGGCCCCGACTCGACGAACTGCAGCATCTTGGTGCGCTGGGTTTCGCTCTGCGAGTCGGCGAGGGTGTGCATCACGAACTGTCGCGCGCTCCAGAAACGCCCCTTGTAGGGTTTGGCGACGCGGTCGCGCTGGGGCTGGACCTCGACGACGGGCTGCTCCTCGGTGAAGAGCAGCCAGTCGCGGTCGGCGCGCGAGAGTTCGCGCCAGGGCCGGTCGATGTCGTAACCGAGCACGGCCGTGACATCGCGGAGGTTCTTGCCCTGCCAGGCTCCGGGCCAGGCGGCGATCGCCCCGTCGCGGATGCTGAGCGTGTCGTCGCGCACGGCCGACGCCTCGGTGACCTCGTGCGCGATGCCGAGACCGTGACAGCGGGGGCACGCGCCGGCGACGGTATTGGGCGAGAACGAGTCGGACTCGAGGCGGGTCGCCCCGTCAGGGTAGCTTCCGGCGCGCGAGTAGAGCATCCGCACCGAGTTGGAGAGCGTCGTCAGAGTGCCGACGGTCGAGCGCGAACTCGGCGCGCCCCTCCGCTGCTGCAGGGCGACGGCCGGCGGCAGTCCGGTGATCGAGTCGACGTGCGGGGTCGACCCCTGCGCGATGAGCCGGCGCGCGTACGGCGCCACCGACTCGAGGAACCGGCGTTGGGCTTCGGCGAAGATCGTGCCGAATGCGAGCGACGACTTGCCGGATCCTGACACCCCCGTGAAGGCGACGAGACGGTCGCGCGGCACATCGACGTCGACGTCGCGGAGGTTGTTCTCGCGGGCACCGCGGACCCGGATGAATCCGTCGCGGGCGGATTCGTCGGGCAGGCGAGTCAGACGAGGATCCGGCGCGGCCTCGCTCGAAGTCGGGCGTGGGGCGCTGGGAGGGAGTGCAGGCATCCAGTCGATGGTAGACGCCGTGGTTCGCCTCTGCGCAGGGAGGCCCGACCCCGCTAGTCGCGGGCTGCTGCGGCGTCGATCGCGGTGGCCGCGTGGAGGAGGCAGTCGATGAGGCCCTGGTCGAACACGCAGGGGGACGTCTTGACGACGTCTTCGATGGCCGCGTTGTAGGTGCCTGCGATCGACTCAAACGCCTCTTCGCCCCGGAAGGTGAGGGTCAGCAGCTGGCTGCGGCGATCGGTCGGGTGGGCGATCCGCTCGACGTGGCCGGCGCGGTCGAGCCGGTCGACGAGAGCAGTGATCGCGCCGGTGGAGAGGTCGAGCTCGGCGCTCAGGGCTTTGGGCGTGCACTCTTCGGTGCTGCCGATGAGAAAGATGGCCGTGAGCTCGCTCGTCGAGAACCCGAGGTCGTGGGCTAGGCGGTGGCGGATGCGCCGATGGGCCCCGTCGATCTCGGTAAGGGCGGCAGAGAGAGCTGTCACTGCCTCGACGATCTCGGCCGGATCGGTCGGAGCAGGTTTCGGTGTCTTGGTGGTGGTGCTGGTGTGTGAGGTCATCCGTGGTCTCTTTGTTGTCGTGATGGGCCATCCGTGGCCGCACCTCAGGGTATGGACCCGAGTGGGCCGGAGGTAAGACCCCCTAAGAGGGGACTTGGCTCACTCATCAAACTATCTCATAGTTGAGCTAACGCACCGGTGAATGTCCTGGCAATCAACTAACCAGCTGTTCGAGATTGCCACTCATCGTGCAGGTGCCTCATTTTTCTACTCAGTGTCCCACCCACTTTCAGGAGCAAGCCCGTGTCGAACCCCACCCCCATCAAGGCCAAGCGCATTCGCTTCGCCCCCATCGCCATCGCGACCGGCGTCCTCGCCGCCGTCCTCCTCTCGGTCACCATGACGGGCACCCTGTCGGGCTTCGCCGCGCAGATCACCAACTCGAACAACACCGCTGCCACCGGCGCCCTGACCATGCAGGAGCAGAACTCCGGCGCGACGGTCACCTGCACCTCCACCGACGGCGGCTCGGTCTCGAACAACACCGCCACCTGCGCCACGATCAACAAGTTCGGCGGATCGACCACGATGATCCCCGGCCAGACGGTCACCACGCCCGTCACCATCAAGAACACCGGCACCGTCGCCGCGAGCACCTTCACCCTCACCCCCGGCGCCACCTGCGCCCAGTCGAATTCGGGCGCCGCCAACGGCACCGCCACCGACCTCTGCGCGAAGCTCTCCGTCGTCATCACCAACACCACCGCCAACACGGTCGTCTACTCGGGCACGCTCGCCGCTCTCGCCGGCTCGTCGGCCTACACCCTCCCCGCCGTCGCCGCCGGTGGCACCACCGGGTTCAGCTTCGCCGTAACCCTCGCCTCCTCCGCCGGCAACACGTACCAGGGCCTGCAGGCATCGCTGCCCCTCGTCTGGAACTTCGCCAGCTAGTCACACCCCCACCGAATACCGGGGGCCGCCGAATCGGCTCCTACCCCGCCGCCGGGCGGGAACCCCAGCCCCCGCTGGAGTTCCCGCCCACAGCCCTGGAGATCATCGTGACCGACATCCGCGACACCACCCCGACCGAGACGCCCCTCGCGCCGGCCGCGGTCCGTGCCGACGACGTCGTCACCCTCGACGCTCAGCACATCGATCTCGACAGCCTCACACCGCGCCCCCGACGCACCGTGATCGCGAGCATCGCTCTGATCGTCGTCACCGCGCTCGGCGTGGCACTGATCGCAGCAGCGCTGCTGTTCCACCTCCAGGGCGGCAGCTGGTTCATCGTCAAGACCCCGTCGATGGGAACCGCGGCTCCGGTCGGCACCCTCGTCCTCACCACCCCGACGACCGCCGACGACCTCCACGTCGGCGACGTCATCGCGTTCCACCCGCCGACCTCACCGACCGAGACCTACACGCACCGCGTGGTCGGGATCGGCAAGACCGGGCTCATCTCGACCCGGGGCGACATCAACGGCGCCACGGATCCTTGGCAGCTGACCGACTCGAACCTCGTCGGCAAGGCGACCGCCGTGCTGCCCGGGCTCGGCTGGCTCATCCGTGGGCTGCCCATCGTGCTCCTCGGCCTGATCACCGTGTGGCTGCTCACCGCCCGGGTGAAGATCGCGACCCGCAAGGTCTCGTACCGCATCACCGGCGTCTCGCTCGTCGTCTCGGTCACCGCGTTCATCCTGAAGCCGTTCACCGGAGTGGTCGTCGAGCAGGTCACCACGACCGGTGGTCACCCGGGTGCGATCGTCGTGTCGACCGGCCTGCTGCCGATTCGCGTCCAGGCAGTTCACGGCACCCATGCCGACCTCGCCACCGGCCAGGTGGGGCACGTCACCGTTCCGGCCTCGGCCCACCAAGACTTCTACAGCCTCTCGACAGCCCTGCACCTCGGCTTCTGGGGGTGGGTCGTCTTCGGTTTCATCTGCCTGCTGCCCTTACTCTGGACCATGATCGTCGGACTCCCCCCGAAGCAGGACGAGGTCGTCGCGTGACGAACCGCATCGCCCGCCGCCTCCGGGCCCTCCGGCGCATCCACCTTCTGGCCGGGCTCGCCGTCATCGCCCTCGTCGCCGTCTGCATCACCGCCGAGAGCGTGCCCTCGTCGACCGCCGGGTACTTCGCAAAGGTCACGAACAGCACGAACACCTCCGCGACGGCCCCGTACTTTAAGTGCACCGACGCCGAGTCGGCCGACAAGGCGAACGCGCTGTTCCAGTACTACCTCAACGAGGCATCAGGGTCGACGACCGCTGTCGACAGCGACGGCAAGGCGGCCAACGGCACCTACCAGGGCACCATGACCTCGAGCACCGCGACGCCGATCGCGTGCTCGCGCGACACCGGCGGCGCGTATGTGCTGAACGGCACATCGAGCTTCGTCTCGACCGCCTCGTCGGTCGCCAACCCGACCACCTTCAGCGAAGAGGTCTGGTTCAAGACGACCGTCGCCGGTGGCCTGCTCATCGGATTCGGCAGCAATCAGGTCACGGCCTCCGGCCAGCACGATCGCCAGATCTACCTGAATACCTCGGGGCAGCTCGTCTTCGGCGCCTACAACGGCGCCACCCAGGTCGTCACCTCGACCAAGGCCTACAACGACGGCAAGTGGCACCACGTCGCCGCGACCCTGTCAGCCGCGACCGGAATGCGCCTCTACGCCGACGGTGGGCTCGTCGCCTCGAACGCCTCGTACACCACCGCCGAGAACTACACCGGCTACTTCCGTGTCGGCTACGACACGACAAGCGGCTGGCCGGGCACGGCGACCAACTACTATTTCACCGGATCCATGCGTTACGCGGCCGTGTACAGCACGGTCCTCACCGCCCAGCAGGTCTCCAACCACTACGCCGCCGGTCAATAACCTCCCGTCGCGGCAGAATCCGGACCAGGACGACATGACCGACTCCGCTCCCTCCTCCACTCCCGAATCTGTCAACCCAGAGCAGGCGGGGCTCATCGGGCTCCTCGGTGCCTTCCAGCACCTGCAGTCGCAGAACCTCCGGATGAGCTCGCACCTCTCGCAGGTGCTCTCGCTCGGCTCGACCGATCTGCGCGTGCTCGTCTACCTGTTCAGCACCGAGAACGTCTCGCCACGCGACCTGGCCGCAGTGCTCGGCCACACCACCGGCTCGATCACGGCGCTGATCGATCGCCTCGAGAAAGCCAACGACGTCGAGCGCCGCCCGCATCCCACCGATCGCCGGAGTCAGCTCCTTCACCTCACCGACAAGGGTCGCGCCGCCGTCAATCAAGTGATTGACGTCTACAGCACGGCGTTCGACGGCGTCTTCTCGGGCGCCGAGCTCCGCGCCGCCACACGAACGCTCACCGCTCTCGGCGACGCCCTCGTGCAGTCGCTTCCGGAGCAGACGGAGTAGCTCACCGAAGCGGGAGCGTCACCACCATCGTCAGGCCTCCTCCGGGGGTGTCCTCGACCTCGAGGGTGCCACCCATGCCCTCGGTGAAGCCCTTCGACAGGGCCAGCCCCAGCCCGAGACCCGTCGTGTTGTCGGTGTCGCCGAGCCGCTGGAACGGCACGAAGATGTCTTCGCGGCGATCGGGGCTGACCCCGGGTCCGCGATCGGCGATACGGATCTGCAGGGTGCCGGCGAAGCTGCTGGCCGAGACGTGCACCCTGCCCCCCGGCGCGTCGTAGCGCAGGGCGTTGTCGAGCAGGTTGACGACGACGCGCTGCAACAGGACGGGATCGGCCACGACCGGCGGCAGGTTCTGCTCGATGCCCAGATCGACCTCGTCGGGGCCGATACCGAGCTCATCGAAGGCCCCGAGAATCACGTCGTCGACGTCGACGTCGACGAGCGACACCGCGAGGGCTCCGGCCTGGACCCGGCTCACATCGAGCAGGTTCGTTACGAGGGTCGCGAGAGAGTCGAGGCTCTCCGCCGCGGTGGCGAGCAGTTCTTCTCGATCGACGTCGCTGAGGGTGACGCCAGGCGTCTGCAGTCCGCCGATGGCCGCCGTCGCCGAGGCGAGCGGTCGGCGGAGGTCGTGGCCGACCGCGGCCAGGAGGGCGGAACGCACCTGGTCGACCTGGGCGAGCGGCCTGACGGCGTCGGCCGTCGCGCTGAGGGCGTTGTGTTCGAGCGCCGCGTCGACCTGGGCGGCGATCACCTTGAGCAGTCGGCGCTCGCTGGCGGCCAGGTCGGGCCCGCGGAGTTCGAGCGTGCCGTGCTCGCCGACCTCGATGCGGGTGACGTGGTCGCCGTCTTTCGGATCGCCGGTGCAGTAGAGGGTCTCGGCGCCCGAGGTGACCTGCACGCTGGTGAGGTGGAACACCTCCCGCGTGCGGGTGATCAGGGCCTGCAGGGCATCCTGTCCGCGGAGCACGCTTCCGGCGATCGTGGCGAGGAGCTCCGACTCGGCGAGCGCGCGGGCCGCCGATCGGGAACGGCGGGCGGCCTGGTCCACGACGTAGCTGACCAGCAGGGCGTTGATCACGTAGAGGGCGAGGGCGAGCAGATGGAAAGGCCGTGCGATCGTGACGCTGTGGAACGGTTCGACGAAGAAGAAGTCAAGAGTGAAGCCCGAGAGGACGGCGGCGAAGAGCGCCGGCCAGATGCCACCGACCAGCGCGACGACGACGACCAGCAGCTGAAAGACGAGCACGTCGCTGGTGAGGGTCTCGTCGGTGCGGAACGTGACGAGGATCCAGGTGACGAGCGGTCCGAGGGCCAGCGCCAGGGCACTGCCCACGAGGCGGCGCTTCAGCGTCAGCGCGCCGCCGACCCGGGGCAGCGTGAAGTGGCCGCCCGCCTTCGAGTGGGTCACGATGTGCACGTCGATCACGCCGGATTCGCGGATGACGGTCGCGCCGATTCCGGGCCCGGTGAGGGCGGCCGCGATCCGCGAGCGGCGGCTCACGCCGAGCACGAGCTGCGTGGCGTTCATCGCCTTCGCGAAGTCGACCAGGGCCCGGGGCACGTCGTCGCCGACCACCTGGTGGTAGCTGCCGCCCAGCTTCTCCGTTAGTGAGCGCTGGCTGGCGAGCGCACCGGGGAACGTCTCGGCCAGGCCGTCCTGCCTGCTGACGTGCACCACGAGCAGGTCACCGCCGGCGGCGCGGGCCGCGATCCGAGCGCCCCTCCGAATGAGCGTCTCGCCCTCCGGCCCGCCCGTGAGGGCGACGACAACCCGCTCGCGGGCCTCCCACTTGCTGTCGATACCGTGCTCGGACCGGTAGGCCTTCAGTGCGGAATCGACCTCGTCGGCGAGCCAGAGTAGGGCCAGCTCGCGGAGCGCGGTCAGGTTGCCGAGCCGGAAGTAGTTCGACAGCGCGGCGTCGATCCGTGCCGCCGGGTAGACGTTGCCCTCGGCCAGGCGGTCTCGGAGCGCCTGCGGGGCGAGGTCGACGACCTCGATCTGGTCGGCGGCTCGGAGCACCTGGTCGGGGATCGTCTCGCGCTGCGGCGCCCCGGTGATCTGCTCCACGACGTCGCTGAGCGACTCGATGTGCTGCACGTTCACGGTGGAGATGACGTCGATGCCCGCCTCGAGGAGGGCGTCGACGTCTTGCCAGCGCTTCTCGTTGCGGCTTCCCGGAGCATTGGTGTGGGCGAGCTCGTCGACGAGGGCGACCTGCGGGTGCCGCTCGAGCACGGCGTCGAGGTCCATCTCGGTCAGCTCGACACCCCGGTGCTCGGTGATGGTGCGCGGGATCACCGGCAGCCCCTCGAGCTGGGCGGCGGTGGCGGTGCGGCCGTGGGTCTCGACGACCGCCACCTCCACCGTCTTGCCCTCGTCGCGGAGGCGCGCGCCGTCCTCGAGCATCGTGTAGGTCTTGCCGACGCCGGGGGCGGCGCCGAGCAGCACTCGGAGCCGCCCGCGTTTCATCGGAATCAGCCCTTCAGCCCGGCGAGCGCGACGTTCAGCCGGAGCACGTTGACCGTCTTCTCGCCGAGGTAGCCGGCGTCGCGGTTCTGGATCATCGACTCGACGAGCGCGCGGACCTTCGCGACCGGGAGGTCGCGCACCGCGGCGATCCGGTCGACCTGTAGCAACGCGTAGGCCGGGCTGATGTGCGGGTCGAGCCCCGATCCGGAGGCCGTCACCGCGTCGGCGGGCACGCTCGAGGCGGGCACGTCGTTCTCTGTGGCGATGGCGGCCTTGCGCTCCTTGACAGCGGCGATGAGGTCGTCGTTCTCGGGGCCGTAGTTGCTGAAGCTCGACGCGGTGGCGTCGTAGCCGTCGCCGGCGGCCGAGGGGCGCGACTGGAACCACTCCGGCAGAGCGTTCCCCTTCTTATCGGTGAAGCTCTGGCCGATGAGAGCGGAGCCGACGACATCGCCGTCGACCTTTACGACGGAGCCGCCTGCCTGAGCGGGGGCGACGAGCTGCCCCACGCCGGTGATGACTGCGGTGTAGGCGACGCCGAGCACGATCGTGAAGACGATCATCGCGCGGATGGCCACCCAGTACTGGCGAGCGAGTGTGCGGGTGTTCATGATTCTTCCTTTCCAGTACGAGGGCTAGAAGCCCGGGAGGATCGAGACGACGAGGTCGATGATCTTGATGCCGATGAACGGCGCAATGATGCCGCCGACCCCGTAGACCAGGATGTTGCGGTTCAGGATCGCCGAGGCCGAGGCGGCCCGGTACTTGACCCCGCGTAGGGCCAGGGGGATCAGGATCACGATGATGATCGCGTTGAAGACGATCGCCGACAGGATGGCCGACGCCGGCGAGTGCAGCTGCATGATGTTGAGCAACCCGAGCCCCGGGAAGATCCCGGCGAACATCGCGGGGATGATCGCGAAGTACTTCGCCACGTCGTTCGCGATCGAGAACGTCGTGAGCGCGCCCCGCGTGATGAGCAGCTGCTTGCCGATGCGCACGATGTCGATGAGCTTCGTCGGGTCGGAGTCGAGGTCGACCATGTTGCCGGCCTCCTTCGCGGCCGAAGTGCCCGTGTTCATCGCCACTCCGACATCGGCCTGAGCGAGCGCGGGGGCGTCGTTGGTTCCGTCACCCGTCATCGCGACGAGGTTGCCGCCCTCCTGCTCGCGGCGAATCAGGGCCAGCTTGTCTTCCGGCGTAGCCTCGGCGAGGAAGTCGTCGACCCCGGCCTCGGCGGCGATCGCCTTGGCGGTCAACGGGTTGTCGCCGGTGATCATCACGGTGCGGATTCCCATGGTGCGGAGCTCGGCGAACCGCTCCGCCAGACCCGTTTTGACGACGTCCTTCAGGTAGACGACCCCGAGGATCCTTCCGCTCCCGTTCGCGGCGCGGGTCGCGACGACGAGGGGCGTGCCTCCAGCGTTCGACACGGCCTCGATCGAGGTGTCCAGTGCGTGGCGCTCCCCCACCGCGAGCGACGTGCCGTCTTCGATCCAGGCGATCACCATGCCGCCGGCGCCCTTGCGGATCTGCGAGCCGTCGGACAGGTCGAGACCCGACATGCGGGTCTGCGCGGTGAAGGGCACGATGTCGCCCGCGACACTCTCGGCGCGGACGTAGCCGAGCGTGACGGCGAGATCGACGATCGACTTGCCCTCGGGTGTCGGGTCGCTGAGCGACGACGTCGCGGCGGCCTCGACCAGCTCGTTCACGGCGACGCCCTCCATAGGCAGGAACTCGGCCGCCCGACGGTTGCCGTAGGTGATTGTTCCGGTCTTGTCGAGCAGCAGTGTCGTCACGTCGCCGGCCGCTTCGACGGCGCGCCCCGACATGGCGAGCACGTTGCGCTGCACCAGGCGGTCCATGCCGGCGATGCCGATGGCGCTCAGCAGGGCGCCGATTGTGGTCGGGATGAGGCAGACGAGCAGGGCGATGAGCACTGGGATCGACACGGCCGCGTTCGAGTACGAGGCGATCGGGTTGAGAGCCAGGCAGACGACGACGAAGACGATCGAGAGCGACGCGAGCAAGATGTTGAGCGCGATCTCGTTCGGGGTCTTCTGACGCGACGCGCCCTCGACGAGGCGGATCATCCGGTCGACGAAGGTCTCGCCGGGCTTCGACGTGATAGTCACGACGATGCGGTCCGACAGCACCCGGGTGCCGCCGGTGACGGCGCTGCGGTCGCCACCCGACTCGCGGATGACGGGGGCCGACTCGCCGGTGATCGCCGACTCGTCGACGCTCGCGATGCCCCAGACGATGTCACCGTCACCGGGGATCAGCTCACCGGCCGTGACCACGACGGTGTCGCCGAGCGTGAGGTCGGCTGACGACACCGACGAGAGCGTCGCACTCTCGGCTGCGGCGTCGGCGGTCGCGTCGTACGAGTCGACGCGGTTCGCCGTCGTGCTGGTGCGCGTCTTGCGGAGGCTCTCGGCCTGCGCCTTGCCGCGGCCCTCGGCGACCGACTCGGCGAGGTTCGCGAAGACGACCGTGAGCCAGAGCCACACGGCGATGGCCCAGGTGAAGGATCCGGGCACGGTCGATCCGCCGGACGTGCCGGCCCCGCCCGTGAACGGCTGCGCGATCGCCAGGATCGTCGTGTAGGCCGCGCCGATCTCGACGAGGAACATGACCGGGTTGTGCCACATCTCGCGCGGGTCGAGCTTCTTAAAAGCGCCGGGAAGAGCCTCGACGAGTTGCGCGCCGGAGAAGGCGCCCTTCTTCGTCGCGGTGGGCGCGGGATCCTCGTCCGTGCGGTGTTCGGTGATGGTGGACATGCGTTACTTCAGCCCTTCAGCGAGCGGGCCCAGTGCGAGCACCGGGAAGTAGGTGAGTGCGGTCACGATGACGGACACCCCGATCAGGAGGCCGACGAACTGCGGCCGGTGCGTGGGCAGGGTGCCGGCGGTGGCGGGCACCTTGTCTTGGGCGGCTAGCGAGCCGGCGAGTGCCAGCACGAACACCATCGGCAGGAACCGGCCGAGCAGCATGGCGATGCCGAGGGCCGTGTTCATCCAGGGGGTGTTCGCCGTGATGCCGGCGAAGGCGGAGCCGTTGTTGTTGGCCGCGCTGGTGAAGGCGTAGAGCACCTCGGTGAAGCCGTGCAGGCCGGGGTTCCAGATCGAGACCTTCTCGACGTTGTTGCGAATCGCGGGGATCGCGAAGCTCAGCGCCGTTCCGGTGAGCACCAGGGCCGGGGTGATCAGAATGTAGATCGAGGCGAGCTTGATCTCGCGCGGCCCGATCTTCTTGCCGAGGTACTCGGGGGTGCGGCCGACCAGCAGGCCGGCGATGAACACCGTGATGATCGCGAGCACGAGCATGCCGTAGAGGCCAGACCCGGTTCCACCGGGCGAGATCTCGCCGAGCATCATGTTGAGCAGCGCCATCATGCCGCCGAGCGAGGTGAACGAGTCGTGGGCCGAGTTGACGGCTCCCGTCGAGGTCGACGTCGACGTGGTGGCGAACAGGGTGGAACCCCAGATGCCGAAGCGGTCCTCTTTGCCCTCCATCGCGCCTCCGGCGAGACGGGTCGCGGTGCCGGCGCCGTTCAGCTCGAACCAGGTCATGGCGGCGAGCGAGGCGGCGAAGATCGCACCCATCACGGCGGCGATCGCGTAGCCCTGACGGACATCGCCGACCATCTTGCCGAAGGTGCGCGGGAGCGAGAACGGGATGATGAGCATCAGTACGATCTCGAACAGGTTGGTCCAGGCCGTCGGGTTCTCGAACGGGTGCGCCGAGTTGACGTTGTAGAAGCCGCCGCCGTTCGTGCCGAGCTCTTTGATCGCCTCCTGCGAGGCGACCGGTCCGCCCGGAATCGCGGCCGAACCGCCGGTGAGAGTTGTGATGTTCTCGAAGCCGTTGAAGTTCTGGATGACGCCGCCGATGATCAACACGACTGCGGCGAAGATCGCGCCCGGCAGCAGGAGGCGGGTGATACTGCGCGTCAGGTCGACCCAGAAGTTGCCGAGCGTGCCGCTCTTGATCCGGGCGAGACCGCGGATCAGCGCGACCGCGACCGCGATGCCGACGGCCGCCGACACGAAGTTCTGCACCACGAGGCCGCCGAGCTGGACGGCGTACCCGAGGGTGACGTCGGGGCTGTACGACTGCCAGTTGGTGTTTGTAACGAACGAGACGGCCGTGTTGAACGCGAGGCCCTGCGGCACGGCGGGGAAGCCCAGCGAGTAGGGCAGGATCTCTTGGATCCGCTGGATGACGTAGACGAAGAAGACGCCGACGACGGAGAAGATCAGGACCCCACGAAGGTAGGCCCGCCACGTCTGCTCGGACGCCGAGTCGACGCCGATGAGGCGGTAGAAGCCGCGCTCGATCTTCCAGTTGTTCTTGGTCGTGTAGATCCAGGCCATGTAGTCGCCGACCGGACGGTGGAGCACCGCGAGGATCACGACGAGCGTCAGGATGGTGAGGAGCCCCGAAACGGTGCTGGTCATCAGAAGCGCTCCGGTTTCACGAGCGCGTAGACCAGGTACACGAGAGCAGCCACGGCCAGGACGGCCGCAATGACGTTGAAGACGATCACAGCTTCTCCACACCCCTCGCAACGAGGGCGACGACCGCGAAGACGGCAATCACGACGGCTATGTAGACGATGTCGAGCACTACAACTCCAACCGGAGACGAACGGGCGAGACCCCGATCGGGGCCCGATGCCCCGAGGGGCACAGCAGGTCAGTAGATACCCACCGCGCGCTCCCGCCGGCCGTCCTAACGACATCCCTACGCCGGGGCCTCGTTCCCTAACGGACTCCTAACGCCCGCGTCGTTTCGTGCCTCCCGACGGGCGAGTCTCCAGTAGTTGCTGATCGCGGCGCTGCGGATCAGCATCTACTGGAGTCTCGCCGGTGAGCCCGCGGTCTGCTGGCTTTGACCGCAACGGCACCGGGCGACTCGCGCGGAGGCGTCGTCAATCTCGTAGTGGGCGCAGGGCCACCCGAAGGCCAGCGGAGGAGAGAAGTTCGGCGCGAAATAAGGGAGCGGAGCTGCGGCGTCCCGAAGTTGTCGGAGGAGCTGCCGGCTTGCCGCTTGCGCGGAGCCCGGACCTCCGTATGCTGCCGAAAGCTTCACGGTAAAAAACACGAGGCCCCGGCAGGGGCCGACACAGCGCCGGCGCTCCGTTACCGGCTCCACTAGCAATGGTGTGGGCCATTCCGGTCGGGCCATACTGTGAGGGTGACTCGAAACCAGGCCAAGTTCTACGTCCTCTGCGCGCTCGTGATGCTGGTCTCGGGCCTTGGAATCGTCACCACAGGTCACCCTTCCGGCTGGGTTCTCGCCGTACTCGGAGCGGTGAACACCACCCTTGGACTCCTGAATCTTCGTAAGTCCAAGCGGCCGTTGTCGTAGCCCCGGGAGGAGCGCGAGGGGCTCCCCATCATCCCTTCACCGCCGCTGCACGCTGTCTCGACAGAACTGCAGATTTTCGATCCTTCCGACCTGCCGGTTCTGAAACGCGATGCGTCAAGAGTTCAAGCAGGCTCAGGAAGCAGCTGCATAGGGAGCGCCTGGGGCCGATACCCTCCCTGAATGAGCTTCCAGAATTGGGTCGAACTCGCCGGCCGTTGTATCGACGCTGCCGGTGTAGCCGCCGTCGTCGTAGGCACCTTTGCCGCAACCGTGTACGCGATCGTCCGCTTCATTCGTCGGCAGCACCCCATTTACAGGCCCTACCGACAGTTTTTGGGCCGATCCATCCTCCTCGGATTAGAGCTCCTCGTGGCTGCGGACATCATCCGAACCGTCGCGGTCACCCCCACTCTGGAATCTGTTGCAGTACTAGCCGTTATCGTCCTCATCCGGACCTTCCTCAGCTTCTCCCTCGAGCTGGAAATAACCGGACGATGGCCCTGGCAGAAGCAATCTGCGGCGTCTGCCGGGGAGACCGAGCCAACTGACTCCTAGCGAAGCTGGCCGCCCATACCGCGCTGCACCCGATCCAGTTGCTCGACAATGGCGGGGAGCAGCACCGCAACGGCGGCATCCGTGACCTCGTCCACTTGGTCGGGAACGAGTCGGCCGGTGCTGGCAAGTGAGCTGATCCCCTCGAGCATGCCGGCGAGCAGGAACGGAAGTGGGCCAGGACGGCCCTCGCCGTCTTCACCGAGCATGGCGGCGCCCCGCCCGAAGAACCTGCTTGCCGCACTAGCCGCAGGCGAGTCGGCCGCGCGTGGGCTGCCTGCGAACATCAGCTCCATCAGAGGGCCGTTGTCTAGTGCGAAGTGAACATGTGCGTGCGCATAATCGCGCAAATGAGCGGCAAAGTCGTCTTGCCCTTCCGCAGCGCTGAGTGCCACCGAGAGTTCCTCGAACCCTTCGGCCGCGATCGCGTCCAACAGTGCGTCGCGGTCGGCGAAGTGTCGAAGGGGTGCGCTGTGGCTGACCCCGGCTCGCTTGGCAAGCCCTCGGATCGTGACCGCGTTGGGCCCCTCCTCCATCAACAGCTGCCGGCCCTCAGCAAGGAGGACCTCGCGAAGCGAACCGTGGTGATAAGGCGTGGGCACAGCTCGATCTTACCTCGATGTAGACGTTGACAACAATGTGTGCGGCGTCTACATTGACGGTTATGACGAACTTACCTTCCGCCGCCGATATGGCTGGCCGCACCATCCTCATCACCGGGGCAACCAGCGGCATCGGACGAGCCACGGCGTCGGCCGTCGCCGCCCGAGGCGCCCGAGTGATCCTCGCAGTCCGGAACACCGACAAGGGTCGCCGGGTCGCAGTAGACCTTCCCGGCCTCGTTGGCTCCCACCTCGTGCGCGAACTCGATCTGGCCGACCTGGCCTCGGTGCGCCGCTTCGCTGACGAGACGAGCGAGCAGATCGACGTGCTGGTCAACAACGCCGGCGTGTCCGAATCGACGCTGCGCCGCACCACGGACGGCTTCGAAAGCCAATTCGGCACCAACCACCTCGGGCACTTCCTTCTGACCACCCGGCTCCTCCCCCAGATCACCTCCCGCGTCGTGACCGTGTCGTCCCAAGCGGAGCGAATGGGCAAGCTCAACCTGGACGACCTCAACTGGCGCAGCCGTCCGTATGCCGGCGGCCGTGCCTACGCCGATTCGAAGTTGGCCAACCTGATGTTCACCCTCGAGCTCGATCGCCAACTGCGCGCAGCCGACTCACCCGTCAGGGCTCTAGCAGCGCACCCCGGGCTCGTCGTGACACCGATTTACGACGGCCCGGCCGACAAGAAACCGGGATTGTGGGATCGCCTGCTGCCCATTCTCGGCCAAGACCCCAAGCAGGGCGCCCTCCCGGTGCTCTATGCCATCACAGAGGAACTGCCGGGTGGCACCTTCACCGGGCCGGAGCACCTGTTCCACATGCGCGGCGGCGCCCAGGTGATCAAGGCCTCCGCCGCCGCAAGGAGCACGACCCTTCAGGCCGGCCTGTGGTCAGCCTCCGAAGACCTGACCCGGATGGCACCAACACGATGACCGCGGGCGGCCTCCACCAATGCACAACTTTCGCCCCGATACTCCTTCGACTGCGGGAACAACGCTGATGCCGTCCTCCGCTTGGACGAGCGTCCTTACCCTCGACCCCGAACGTGATTATGTCGCCATGGCCACGCGCTTTGAGGTGCGCAGCCGGCGCCACCTGGTCGCCATCATCGGCTCGACGCAGGAGCTCTGGCAGGCGCTGCCAACGACGGTCGGGCTGGCCGGCTACCAATTCGCGGTCTCACCGCTGCAGGGGACGCTTTCCACCCTGACAGCCTGGCGCGACCGGTCGACCCTCGAAATGTTCGTGCGAGGGCCACTGCACGCTGCCCTCGTCACTGGCACCCGCGATCTCATGAAAGCAAGTTCGTTCGCTGACTGGGTCTCCCCTGGCGCTCATCTGCCTCCAACGTGGAAAACCGCAAATGAGCGACTCGACGCCAAGTGAAGGGCCCGCGAACCGCCACACATGCGGATCCTTCCCATTTCCGGCGAATCCTCCGAAGGGCGGCGCAACTGCGCCGGCCACACCGCATGCCCTGCCATTGAGGACAAGGATCTCGCCGAAGCGGCCGTGGGCACTGGTCACCGGAAGCAGGATGAACACGTACCCACTGAGGCACAGGAATCGCACTCTATCTTCGGCATGCTGATGGCGACTACGTCGCTCTCCGCCTCGAGCTCACGGCATGCCAACGAGAACGCGTTGAGGCGCCCCTACTCTCGCCGGGCCCTAGGCGCTAGGTGGGCACTGCGCGTTGCGGCCTCCCGGACTGTCTACCTTGTCGAGATGGACGATAATGCGGCCCCGGGGCGATAGTCCAGGACTCTGCTGGACTATCGGCTCATCGTCCCGCCACGCCTGCGCGAAGGAGCGCATAAAGAACAGGTTCGATGTCGAGAAGCCCGTTATGGCGGGGATCAGAGACGACGATGCCTGAAACTGCCCACGCAGAGCCACGGCGTCGACTCGACAAAGCCGACTGCTCACCCCATGCCGGGACCCGGCCCTCGCTCCCCCACGCCTGCATGAAGCATGCCCTGCCAAGTGTCGCGCTCCCGGCGGAGTTGGTCGCTGTCAGGCTCCCCCGATCAGGGCCGCTATGTCGTCTTCGAGGAGGGGCGTGCGCCAGGGTGCGCGCCGAGCAGCGGGAGGAGGGCGGCGATGGTCGGGGCCATGTCGTCCCGATCGTCGTGCTCGAAGATCTCGTCCAGCTGTTCGTCGAGGTCTGCGGTGCTCATCGGGCGAGTGTGGCACGGTGGGAGCGGATCCTGTGGACGCCGCCGAGAGGGAGATGCGATGAGCCAGCAGTTCGTGTTCTGGAGAACGAGCGAGCAGCTCGACGCTCGCGCCGTGTACGAGGCCCTGATGGAGGGCGAGCCGGTCGCGGGGCTTGATCTGCTCGACCTCGCCGTGGCGGAGCAGGCGCTTATCGGGGCGTTCTCGGACTGGACGGTCGAGGCCCGTCGCGCCCACGGCGGCGAACAGACCATACTCGTCTCGCCGGACCAGCGCGCCAGCATCGATGCCGGCTACTCGCCCGAGAGCGTCACCGTGAGCTGCTCATGGATGTCTGGAGAGCAGTACAACCTGGTCATCCAGGCGATGGCGACGCTGCAGCTCCCGCTCTACGATCCGCAGATCGACGAGCGGTTCGACTCCGTGCCGATCTGACCACGGCTGCCTTACAGTGACGGCATGTTCCTAGGTCTGGCCTACATCGAGTACGACAACGACGTCCACGAGTGGCGGTTGTTCTCGCCGAACCGGGACAAGATGGCCCCTCTGCCGCGCGGGTGGCAAAGCGTTCACAACGACAAGGACGCCGAGCACGTCAACATGACGTTGATGTCGTGGGGCTATGTCCTCACTGCTGCGGACTGGGAGCAGGACCGCGCTCAGTGGGTCATGCCCGTCCAGCGGCGCGAGCGCGACTAGCTCCAAGCCGATCAGCAGTCGCGCTAGCTCACTCGATGGCGGCGGCGTCGTCCTCGTGCAGGAGTGTGTGCCAGTCGGTGCGCTCCCACCCACCGTCCGGGCTCCAGTGCAGGGCACCTCTTCGGGAGGGAGCTGGTAAGCCAGAGGTGGGTGATCCCCGATGGGAGCTTCGGGTCGAAGACTTCGTGAGCCGGCTCGTGCCGGTCTGCGGTTCGCCCCTCGCCGCGGCGCGCGCCGATATCGGCCCCTCGAACGACAAGGCGGCCCTGGACGGGTACAACCTCCTCAGGGCGCCGGCAACCTCTGCATCAGCGCCGCGAGCGACACGGTCTACAACGCTGATCGACTCGTACAGGCCCTTATATCCGAGGCGCTCACCCCAACCCATCACGGCTCGAAGGCCCCGGTAGCCCATAGGCCGCCGGACGGTCGATGTATAACGAAGCTGACGACTCGCCGGCCGTGGTTATGCAGGCCTACGTCCGGCGCGGCAAGGGTGGCCTCCTTTCACTTTCGGTCGAGCTGTGACCCGACCTAGGTCGTCGAATCCGCTGTCGAGACCGCGGTCGGCTAGTCCGGCAAGTAACCGGTAGATGAGTCGACCTCACCAAGGAAGCCGCGGATAAGAGCGGTGACATATTCGTCCATTAGCAGCACTACCAGCTTTGCGGTTCGATCTTCAGCACTCGCTCCGCCAGCTAAGTTGCCGCCGACCCCTTAGCCGGGGTCCCGTCCGGTCAGCCAAGTCAGTTGGTACGACGGCCCGCACACCAGCAAGAGCCCGACTCCGATGCACGCTACGTCGCTTCGGGCCGGGGGCGTCGCACTTGCCAGATGAGGGAAACCTCGCCCGGGAATGGACCGGGCGGCGCCACGGTCAGGTCGATTCAGGGCGCCACCCAGCACCCTCATGGTGCCCAAAAACACCTGCCTAGCCCCACGCTGGGCAGGCAGGTGTTCCGGTCAGCTAACGCGACGGCGGCGAGAGCCGATGACCACGAGCGCAGCGCCGAGGACGACGACGCCGGCAGCGATACCGACGGCGGGAGCCGAGTTCGTGCCGGTATAGGCGAGCTCGGTGTCGAGCAAACCGGAGTCAGCGGCGGCTACGGCGACAGGAGTCGCCGAGCCAGCGGCGGCGCTAACGCCGGCGACAGGAGCCGACGAGCCAGCGGGGCTGGTCTGCGGGGCGGGAGACGCCGACGGGGCCGAAGCAGCTGGAGAAACCGGGACGGCCGTGCCGGATCCTGCGCCTCCCGCGGAGGACTGCATATTTGATGCCGAGGCCGCTTTATTCGACCAGACGGAGCCGACGACCGTTGTGATGTTCGCGAGATTTTTAAACGTGGCCGGCTCGGAGGCGGATCCAGTCGCTGCAGCGAGGCTGACGGAGACGAACGCTTCAAAGTGATGGAGGTCGACCTGCGGGCCCCAGCGGACGGTCAAACTGGTCGGGGTGCAATTCTGTGAGGTCGGCGTCGCGGGAGTCTCCGAGAGGTAGTTATACGACGCGTCGGTGGCGACGTTCGCGAACCGGAGCGTCGCGCAGTCGAACGTCCACTTCTCGGCTGCCGGGACCACATCGGTGACGACCGAGGAATCGAACGGGCCGTCGGCGGTTTTAATGTGATAGGTCAAGAAATCGGTCGGATTGGTGCGACCCTCGTCCGAGCGGGTAAAGATGCCGTACTTGTTAGCGTTCGCGCGGTTGCCAATGGCACCAGTGGGGGTGACCTCCGAGGTGAACGACCTACCGAAGCTCGTGGTCGAGGTGAAGGGCACTGTCGTACCCGCCGGCACCTCGGAGTTGTTGAAGTTTGACTTGACGAACGCGGTGCCGCAGATGTCGAGGTGCGTCGCGGCATACGAGGTCATGGTGAAGGTGATGACGGCAGGAGTTGTCTCCGACAACGCCGCGGTCGCGACGACCGCATTCGTCTTCGGATCATTGAGACTAAAGCCGGTCGGGAGGTCAGTCAGGTACTGGCTGAGCGTGAGAGTGAACTTGTCGCCATCCTGGGTTGAGTTGGGAACACAGAAGTCGATGGTGGTGGTCAGCTGGCTGTACTGAACAGGGTCAGCCGGAGTGACCGTGACATTAGTGATCGGATCAGAAACGATGGCGGCCTGAGCAGCCTGTGTAGCACCGAAAGTCAGCATTGCGGCAGCGGCGACGGTGGCGGCGACGGTGGCGAAAATCGAAAGACTCTTTCGCCACCCGAGCACCGACGAAGACGCTCTCTTAGCGCTAGGGCGGAACGACAAAGAAGACCGAATGGCCATAGATGTTTCCATTTCAGGAAGGTGAGAATGCGACACCGGTTTCGGGTCGGTGCGGCGATACTCGAGTCTCCATTGCCAGGAGTGACAGCTTTCGGGACGGCCAGCTGGTGGGAAGATTTCGGTTTTTCCCCACCTCGGGTAATTCAGCGGCGACGCTCAACCTCAAGATAAATAAAGCCTACGCGTCCGCCATAGTGCCGACACCCAAACAGGGGACACGCGTCGGCATTTGGTCTCACTTTTTCTCAGATTGCCCAGCGACCAGAAGTGGTGGAGGAGATTTCGCATTTGGGTATTCCGAACATGTCCGCATCAATCCCACGGGTGCCGGTGCCGATGTCGATGTCGATGAGGGATCGTTTATCGAGATGGGGCAGCCGTGAGTAAGCGGGTACGCTTCGCGGGTGACGACCTTGATTGGAAGCCGTGTCCTCTTGCGTCCTTGGACGGCCGACGATGCTGAGTTCGTGTTTGACCTGTACTCACGGTGGGATGTTCAGCGCCATCTCGGGCACGAGCCCAAAGTCATGGAGAACATCGACGCGGCTCACGCCCTGATCGGTCGTCTCCGCGCACGGAGCGGCCCGGTACTGGGCTATTGGGCGGTCGAAGCCACTGCAACGGGTACTCCCGTGGGCACGGTTATGTTGCAACACATCAGGCTCTCCGAAACGAGCGAACCATCCGCCGAGGTCGAGATCGGCTGGCACTTCCATCCGGATGCGTGGGGCCACGGATACGCAACCGAGGCGGCACAGCTGCTCCTGCGGCACGCTTCAGCAGCCGGGCTCAACCGGATCATCGCGGTTGCCCATGTCGAGAACGCTGCGTCGCGCCGAGTCTGTCTGCGTCTCGGGATGACACACCAGGGACGAACGACTCGTTACTACGACGCGGAATACGAACTGTTCGAATCGGGCTTCATTCGCACTGACCTATCGCACTGACTGATCGGCTGGTGGGGCCGGTGGTGAGCGCAAACGAAGACGAGAAATTTCAACTCCTTGTCATCGACGGATAACCCGCCAACGACTTCGGCACTACCTTCAGGCTATGTCGAGAGAGAAGGATCCGCCCCGGTCTTACTGGCGGTCTCACCCCTGGTGGAGGCTCTCTGGAGCAGGTCTCGGCTTGGCCCTGTTCGTCGTGGCCGGCGTCATGTTTCTTCTTCACGCCCACGGCGCACACAAGGTCTTCGACGTCGGGGCCATTCTTGTTTCCGCCACATGGATCGCGTGGTTACTTTTTCGTGACCGCTACGAAGTGAGCGGCGAAGACACGGGTGAAGCGAAAGCGTCTACCGCAGACGACCGCTAAGCCCCCCTGCCACTCTCCCTTTGAACGATGGTCTACCGGGTCGTTGTGGCGGACGTTGCGTCCAACGAGGCGAGATAGTCAGCATTACCTCGCAGGGCCGGCTTGTACCTCTCAAGCTCTGCCGCATCCACGTGATCGGCCAACAGTTTGAGGAGACTTGCAAGTGCGGTGTTCGTCTTACCCGCAGCGTGGAAGGTGAGGGATTCGAAGGCTCCTAGAGCCACGGAGTCGGGGAACTCGCCACGCGCCCGAGCAAATACGTGCAGGGACTCTTCGATCCTCCCCAGATTCCGGAGCGTGCTGCCGTATTGGAGGTAGCAGCGGCGGCGAATGTCCCCCGCCAATCCCTTCTGCATGGACCGCTCGTAGAAGCCGAGCGCCGTCGCCTCCTCTCCCGCCGTGTCGTAAGCACCGCCGAGCTCGTAAAGGACTCTGGGATTCTCTGGGTGCTTCTCGTAGAGGGGCAGAAGGGCATCGATGGTTGGGCGCATGTTGTCCCGGTCCCGGGAGGCCAAGATGCTGTCGAGCTGCGTATCGAGAGTGTCAGTCATGGCAATTTCTCCTCAGGAGATCGGGCAGGCCGTGGCGGCCGCCGCCAGGATATCGACCGTGTCGATTGCCGATGGTCTACCGCGCGCCTAGGCACTAGACAGGTACGACGGCCTATCGAAGGAGTTGCCGATGCTGATTCAGGTCTGCGGGTTACCCGGTTCTGGGAAGTCCACACTGTCAGCCGCACTCGCGGATCGAGTGCCGTCGACGATGCTGCGAGTCGATGCGATCGAAGCGGCGATGTGGAAGTACGGCATCCCTCGGGAGCAATCTGGTATCGCCGCATACTCGGCCTTGCACGCGATCGCTGTCCCGAATCTTATGCGGGGCCAAACGGTGATCGCGGATGCAGTCAGTGGAAGTGAACCCGCACGGGCCGGTTGGGTGTCGACTGCCGAGATGGCTGGTGTTCCCCTACGAGTAATCGAGGTCGTCTGCCCTGACCTCGTCGAGCACCGACGCCGAGTCGAAGAGCGCAAGAACGACCTTCCTGGATTCGTGCTGCCGACGTGGGACGAAGTGGAAACCACGCGAGCTGAGTACGAAGCTCGCAGTGACGAACGACTCGTGCTTGACAGCACCATGCCCGTAACAGAAATGGCCACACTGGCCCTCGAATTTGTCAGGGCCGACGTCCGATAGCCGATCGACCAGCGGGCATTGGTCGGTGTCCTCGTCAATCTCAGACGCTGTTTCCACGACTGAAGATGGCGCTAAAAGCAGGCAATTACCACAGCGGTTCCGGCGGCTCAAGTTCAACCCACTGCGAGATGTCCTGCCTGTCGTTGCCGTCATCGTCGGGGCGTTCATGGCTATACGTGCCTCACTGGGGCTCAGCAGAGGGGGTAATCCCACGCTTGTCTATGTCGGCGCTGGCCTGGTCGTAGTCGCCGTCGTCGTGTTCCTCGTCAATCGCTGGCAGGCCAAGCGTGGTCTCTAAAGTCCGCTGAACTACCGCTCGATAGGGAACCGGCGACCAGGCGACACCGAGAGACCGTAGGTTGTGGCTATGACCGAGGATGAGCGTATGAAGCTGGCGCGGCGTGCCGCCCTAGCCCCGACGTGCTTCTAAGCGGGGGCTGGCGTGTTCTACGGACTGGGCCTTCTACGCGTTGATCTTGCGGATTGTGGCGGCTCGGCTCTTCGCGGAGCACGGGTACGATGAGGTGTCCATCGCGGAAGTCGCGGGCGCCGCGGGCGTATCGGAGCCGACGGTCTACAACTACTTCCCGACTAAGCCCGACCTCGTCTTCGACCGAGCGGACGAAGTGCTCGAGAAGATCAGGGGTGCGATCTCCCGGCGAGACCCCCAGCAGTCGCCGGCCGATGCGATGCGCTCCCTCGTCCTCGAGGACATCGATCGGTACGTCGAGGACGACGAGGGATTAGCCAAGGGCGAGTTCCCCGCGCAGTGTCGGCTCAGTGCGCTACTCCGACGCCGGGCCCTGGTGTTCTACGACGACGTCACGACCGCGGTGGCAGCGGAACTTGCCGGCACGGGACCGAACGCGATGTCCGAGCGGGCGTACGCGGCCGCACTTGTTTCGGTGGTGCAGCAGACCACCGCGAGCATCGGCGACGCGGTCCTGTCGGATGCTCATCGGGGAGACACTCGCGAGCGTCTAGACGGCGCAGCCACGGCGACCCTTGACCACTTGTCGACCTGGTGGCACAGGGAGTACGCCACCTGAACGCATCTCGATAGACCATGGGCTGTCGGGTCAGGTGCCGAGCGCAGTGACAAAGCACGAAAGAACGTGGCCTCATTACTTTCGACGTCGCCTACGGAGGATTGATCTGATGACCAGGGCTACGGCTAACGCGGGAAGAAAAACGAGCAGGAAGAACTCGATCGTTCCTAGCGCGTATTGATTGAAGAGATAGTCCTCTCGAACGGAGACGGACAGGAATGCCATTCGATGAATGTAACCCCGAGCGTCCCGAGCACGCGATCAGCTCACACCTTCTCGATGCGCGCTCGACACCGACTCGATAGCCGATCGGCTATCGGCGCACCTCCTAAACACCCTCGAACTCACGTATCGGACTGGTCATGCTCCCGCCAGCATCGCCGGTATTCACCGTGCCCTGGGGTTCGAACAGGAGGACCTCGACCTCTCCGGCAGCCTTCGGGCAGTGTTCCACGCCTCGAGGCACGACGAAGACATCGTCAGGGCCGAGCAGAACGTCACGATCCCGGAGTTGAATGGTGAGCCCATCACTCAGGACGAGGAACAGCTCCTCGGTGTCCGGGTGGGTGTGCCACACGAACTCCCCCCGAAGCTTCACGACTTTGACGTCGTAGTCGTTGATGCTCGTCAGCCGGTGGGGCTGCCAGTGCTCGGAGATCGCCGCCTGTGCTGTCGTCACGTTCCGTACTTCATCGGTCGTGGAGAAACGCCACCGACCCACGATCATTAGAGGCGCCAGCGGCCACGTCTCGTCACTCTCGGATGAGCCGTCGCGTCGCCTTCGCGACAATGAGACCTGAGTCCGCGCTCACACCAACGAGGCGGCGAACGATCTGATGTCGGCGGTGACGGCCCGAGGCGCCTGCCAGGCGGTGAAGTGCGCGCCCACATCGAGGTCTCGCCAGCGTCGGATGTCGGTGTAGGTGCGCGCGGCGTAGGACCGCGGCAGACCACGCTCCCCCGTCTGCACGGAGACGGCGACGGGCACGTGCACCAGAGGCAGTTCGGGCTGGAGACGATGGTCTCGGTAGGGCTGGAACGACGACCCGATGCTGTTGGTGAACCAATAGAGGGAGACGGTGGTCAGCAGGTCGTCGTCGGACCACCACGACCCGTCCCCCGACCATGACAGGAGCTTCTCGATCATCCACGCCGCCAACCCCGCCGGCGAATCGGACAGCGCCACGGCGAGCGTCTCGGGGCGGGTGGACTGCAGCCCGGCGTAGGCCGACGCTCTCGCCCAGTCCTGCTCGTGTCGGGAGACCCAGCTCGACTCGTCCTGGCTCAGCTGGTTCTGACGTGACGGCGGCGGGAAGGCAGCGTGCGTGGCGAACAACCCCAGGACGGACTCCGGATACAGGGCGGCGAGCCAATCGCTGGTCGTGGACCCGACATCCTCCCCGTAGGTGATGTACCGCTGGTACCCGAGGACCTCCGTCATGAGCGTGTGCATGAGTCGCGCCACCACGGGGCCGGTGAAGGGTCGATTATCGAGGGCAGCGGAATGCCCGTAGCCGGGCAGCGACACGACGATGACGTCGAAGCCGATCACACGTCCGGGCGACACCACGACCGGATCCGCGGCGAGGAGACGTGCCATCGGAAGCATCTCGACGAACGAGTACGGCCAGCCATGGAACACGACGACGGCGATGCGTTCCGTGACCGCGGGGTCGGCGGCGCGGAGATGGGCGAAGTGGAGGCGTTGACCGTCGACGTCGGCCTCGAACTGGGGCGTGGCAGCCAGACCGTCTTCCACGTCACCCCAGTCGAACCCGTCACGCCACCGCTCGACGACCGATCCGAGCCGTGTCAACGACATGCCGCTCTCGTCGGCGGCGTCGCCGATCGGTGACGGCGGGAATCGAGAAGCTGCCAAGCGTAGACGCAGATCGGCGATCTCGGACAACGGCGTGCGAAGAGCGAAGGGGCGCATGTCGGAACGGTATCGATGAGGTCCGACATTGGGAGGCGCGGTGCAGGTGAGAGGGACCGCGGACGACTCGACGCACACCGGGCCCGGCCCGGCAGCCGACCTGACCGACATTCTCATCACAGGTCTTGATCACCTCACCCGGAACACTGCCCTTGTCTTTCGCAACCAGGTCGTAACAGACCGTGAATTGCATAAGACGAGAACGCCAGCGACCAAGAGGACCATGCCGCCGATCAAGGCGGGCCAGAACACCTTCGTGACCCGAGGCTAGGCCTTGCGTCGCGACTGGAAAGCGATCGATCACCGGGCACGTCTCGTCAGCTTTAGCTGTATAGTCAGCATATGCTGACTATTTCGTCGCGCGTCGACGTCATGAACCGCCTCGGGCGGGCGATGGCAGATCCCACCCGATCCCGCATCCTGCTGCACCTGCTCCGTGAGCCCGACTATCCCGGTGCCCTGGCCGAGCAGCTCGGGCTCACGCGCTCGAA
Organism: Frondihabitans sp. VKM Ac-2883; assembly: GCF_015350875.1. Taxonomy (NCBI): domain Bacteria; kingdom Bacillati; phylum Actinomycetota; class Actinomycetes; order Micrococcales; family Microbacteriaceae; genus Frondihabitans; species Frondihabitans sp. VKM Ac-2883. The sequence goes on from NZ_JADKSF010000002.1 coordinate 259,248, forward strand.
CGTGTCGAACCATCTTTCGTGCTTGCGAGGCTGCGGCATTGTTGTCGCTGTCCCTGAGGGGCGTTCGACTCGCTACGAGATTGCCGACGCTCACCTGACGAAAGCGTTGACCGCACTTGTCGACGTCGTGCTCGCGGTCGACGACGGAGAGCCCTGCACGGACGACGCCTGCGACGTCCCTCTGTGCTGCGGGACCGGCGCATGACCGCGACAACTCTCCCTGCGCTCCTCTCGCCGGCCCGCCGTGTTCTCCTGCAACGACGCATCCGGATCATCGTCGCGGTCACGATCACGTACAACGTGATCGAGGCGATCAACGCGATCGCTGCCGGCACCGTCGCCTCCTCAACAGCCCTGATCGGGTTCGGCCTCGACTCAATCGTGGAAGTACTCTCGGCGGTCGCGATCGCATGGCAGTTCGCGGCCCCCGACCCTGAGAAGCGGGAACGGGTTGCGTTGCGAGTCATCGCCGTGTCGTTCTTCGGTCTGGCCGCCTACGTGTCCGTCGACGCCGTACTAGCCCTCACTGGAATTCGGGAGCCCGACCATTCCCCTGTCGGCATCGTCCTCGCGGCCGTAAGCCTCGCAATCATGCCGTTCTTGAGCTTGATCGAGCGCCGCACCGGCACCGAGCTGAGGTCGGCGTCGGCCGTGGCCGACTCGAAGCAGACCCTCATCTGCTCCTACCTCTCGGCAGCGGTTCTCCTCGGCCTCATCCTCAACCTCGCTTTTGGATGGACGTGGGCCGACCCAGTGGCCGGGCTCGTCATCGTCGTGTTCGCCGTCCGGGAAGGACTCGAGGCCTGGCGCGGCGACGCCTGCAAAACACCCGTGTCGGCCCTGACGGGTGAGCGTCAGGTCGACGCGTGCGATTGCTGCTGACCCGCACGGTAACGAGCCACCAATGCCTCTTTCCTATTGCTCCCGGCGGTTCGCCACCCTGCTTGTTCTGACCGGGATCATCCTGGCCAGCGTCGTCGGCATCGCCCGGCCAGCCGCCGCCCACGACGCCCTTGCCGGTTCCACCCCCGCCACCGGTGGGACGGTGACCACGACACTCACCACCGTCACGGTCACCTTCAGCGAACCGCCGCTTGCCGACTTCGCCTCCGCGCTTGCCCTTAAAGTCGCCGACCCAACCGGTGCCACAGTCACCACAGGAGCCCCCACCGCCGAGGGCGCTTCCCTCACCGCCCCGGTAGCAATCACCCGGGCCGGCGTTCACACGGTGACCTGGCAAAGCGTGTCCAGTGACGGCCACCCCGTCTCCGGCACATTCACTTTCACCTACGCTGGCCCCCTTCCCACCGCTGAACCAAAACCCACGACCACCCCCACTCCTACCCGGACGACGGAACTTTTAGAGACGGCGTCGACAACGGCCCAGCCACCCTCGGCGGCCTTCGGGGGCGGTACCGCCTTTGCTCCGGCCGCGCTCATTATCGGCACCCTGCTGGTCCTTGTCATGGGTGCTGTCATCTGGCTCACACGACGACGACGCGGAGGCCCCACGACACCCACCCGCCCGGACGCCGACGAATGACGACCACACGACCACCGCGGACGGCACGACCCCGAGCGTCAATGACGTTGGGGCTCGCCGCGGCAGTGACACTGGCTGTGGTCGTGGTTGTACTGGTGGCGATCAAACCAGCCGAGCTGGTGTTGATCGTCGACCCCGGCGAGATCGTCCGCACCGGATACACCCTGAGCAAGGCCCTCAGTAATCTCGCCGCCGCTGTCACCATCGGCTCCGCTTTCCTCGTTGCCACCGCCCTCCCCGCCCACAAAGCCGCCCACCGAAGCATGTTCCGGCTCATCCGTACAGCAGCCCTCGTGTGGGCTGGCGCCGGCGTCATCGCCAGCGTGTTCACTTTCGCCAGCATCAGCGGCATCGCCATCGAAAACGCCACCAAAAGCGGCTTCTGGTCACAAGCGAGCTACTACGCCACCGACATCGAACTCGGCCAGGGATGGACCGCCACCATCCTGGTTGCCGTCGTTATCGCCATCTGGTCATCGATCGCGCGTCCGACCACCGGGCACGCCGCAGTCCTGGCCCTCATCGGAATCGGTGGGTTGGTGCCCCTTGCCCAGCAAGGGCACGCCGCCAGCTCCGCCTCCCACAATCTGGCGGTCGTGTCGATCCTCATGCATGTGGCCTTTGCGTCTGTCTGGCTTGGTGGACTGGTCGGGATCGTCTGGCTTCGCCGCACACTCCCAGCACGCCTTCTTCCCATCGTCCTGCGGCGTTACTCGACGACCGCGATGATGTGCTTTTTCGCCGTCGCGCTCTCCGGTCTCGTCAGTGCCACCCTTCGGATCACCGACCTCACCGCCTTGACCAGCACTTCTTACGGGCTGATCCTCCTAGGAAAAATGGGGGTGCTGTTAATCCTCGGGGCTCTGGGTGCTTCCTTCCGAACCAAGCTCCTTCCCCTGATCGAGACGGGCCGCTCGAGGACGTTCTGGGTGCTCGTCACTGTTGAAGTGGCGTTCATGGGCATCGCGTCGGGCTTGGCGGCGGTTCTGGCTCGCACCGCACCGCCCGGAGCGGAACAAGAGATCTACGACACCGGGCCCGTGACAGCAGCAGAATCCCTCACCGGAGCACCTTTCCCCGCCGCACCTACCTGGTCGACCCTGTTCTCAGTGCAACCTGATCCGGTGTGGATCTTCGCCATCACGACCACAGGCATCCTCTACATCAGGGCACTTCAAAACCACGCCCGGCAGGGGCACACCTGGCGCCGCACCCGGATGACACTGTTCGTCGTCGGGCTCGCCCTGACTCTCTGGGTAACCTGCGGGCCGCTATCGATCTACGCGACCTACACCGTCAGTGCCTACACGGCCTCCCTCGTGCTGCTGCTGGCGGCCGGTGTTCTACTTGCTGCCGGTCAACCCGGCTCCCTTGCAGCCGCCACGCTCCCCGCCGAGAAGACACCTCCCGTGGTTCAAGCGAATGCGCCCAATACCTCCGGGCGTCGGCCCTGCGCCATGTCGTCGCCACCGCCCCAAAGGCCGGCATCGCAGCGGGAATGATCACGTTCCTCGCGGTCTCCCCATGGGGCATGCACTGGGCGGTGACAGACCCCATCGGGCGACTCCTCACCCTCGGAGCCGTTCTCATCGCAGGAGCCACGCTGTTCACGGGGTGGCGACACGGGGCCAAGTCCGGCCGCCGAGCCAGCTCCATGTGGTTCGGCGTGTGCATCGTCGGCGCGCTCACGGTCGCCGCCGCCACGCTGGTCGGGCCTCTACGACTCCCCGACTGGTACGTCACTATGAATCCGGGTGGCCTCGAGACCTCCGGCAAGGATCAGCACGCTGCAAGCTTGATCTTCTTCTTCGCCGCGGTCCTCGCCGCCTCCGCGGGGGCCCTGCTCGTAGCAAGGACCGACCGCAGGCCTGATGACTTGCGAAAAAATCCTGACTCGCTCAGATAGGCGCCCAAAGAAGTCGCTGGTCGTCGGCCGACTTTCTTAGGCGAACGAATCATGCTGGACACCGTCTCAACAGCCAGTGGTGGACCGGAAACGTCTGCAATAATCTGCGCATGGATGCGGATAACAGATGCGGTCGTCACATCGACAGCGGCTACGTCGAGCTCGCGGTTGAGGTCTTCACCATGCTGGCCGATGCGACACGGGTGCGGATCGTCCTGGCACTTTCCGACGGAGAGCTGCCCGTCAACGATCTCGCCGAGCAAGTCGGGAAGTCACCGGCCGCGGTCTCTCAGCACCTGGCAAAGCTGCGCCTAGCGCACGTGGTCGCGACCCGGCAGGAGGGCACGCGCGTCTTCTACCGACTAACGAACGAGCACGCCCGCAAGCTCGTGTCGGACGCAATCTTCCAGGCCGAGCACCAGCTCGGCGGCACCCCCGCCCACCACCACGACGGAGCGTCTCGTGCTCACCGCTCTTCGTAGCCGCGGCGTCCAGGCTGCCCTGCTGTCAGCAGTGCTCTTCGGGGCAGGGACGCCAGCGGCGAAGCTGCTGCTCGACTCGGTCAGCCCCTTCATGCTCGCCGGCCTGCTCTACGTCGGCTCCGGCCTCGGGCTCGGACTCATCCGCCTAGTCCGCCGCTCCCCGCGCGTGCACCTGGCTCGAGACGAGCGACTGACTCTCGCTGGCGCGATCCTGTTCGGCGGCATCCTGGGGCCGGTTCTGCTGCTGGTCGGACTCGTCAACATGCCCGCCTCGAGAGCCTCGCTGCTGCTGAACGCCGAGGGCGTCGCGACGGCGCTGCTGGCTTGGTTCGTGTTCCGGGAGAACTTCGACCGTCGCATCGCGCTCGGGATGGCCGCCATCGTTGTCGGCGCCGTCGTACTGACCGTCCCTCAGGGGATCGAGTTCGGCAGTGCGTGGCCCTCGCTGGCGATCGTCGGCGCCTGCCTGGCATGGGGCATCGACAACAACCTCACCAGGAAGGTCGCGATCCACGACGCCTCCTGGCTCGCCGCCGTCAAGGGCGGCGTCGCCGGTCCCGTCAACCTCGCCCTGGCTCTCCTCCTGGTCGCTCATCCGCCGGCCGCCGGGAACGTCGCCGCCGCGATGGTGGTGGGTTTCTTCGCCTACGGCGTGAGCCTCGTGCTCTTCATCGTGGCGCTGCGCCACGTCGGCACCGCCCGCGCCGGGGCCTACTACTCGGTCGCACCGTTCTTCGGCGCAATGCTCGCGATCGTGCTCGGCGAACCCGTGACGGTGCCCCTCGTCGTCGCGGGCGTGCTGATGGCCGTCGGGATCTGGTTGCACCTCACCGAGCGACACGAGCACGAGCACACCCACGAAGAGGTCACCCACGACCACTGGCACCACCACGACGACCACCACCAGCACGCTCACGACCACCCCGTCACGGCGGGCACCTGGCACCGCCACGTCCACACGCACGAGCCGATCACCCACACCCACGAGCACTATCCCGACAGCCACCACCGCCACACCCACTGAGACTGGACTGTCTCTATAGCCGATCGCCATCCGAACGCAGATGGGGTCAGCGCGTCGTGACGACGAGCTTGCCGGATCGGGCCCCGCTCTCCATGTCCTGGTGGGCCTGCACGATGTCCTCGAGCGCATAGACCTTCGCAAGAGGAACGCTCGCTGCCCCAGCGACCACAGCATCCAGGAACGCCTGCAACACCGGCGCCGGCAGGTCACTCGCTTCACCGGAGTACGCGGTGAGGCGCACCCCGTTGGGGATCACCGCCATCGGGTAGAAGTCGGGAATGGTCCAGACGTCGGAGAGCATCCCGCTGAATGACACGGTGCCGTGGACGGCTGTCGCCCGGAGCGTGTCGGGCAGCGTGTCGGTGCCGATCAGCTCGACCGCTCCATTGACGCCGTCCGGCACGATTCGACGGACCGTGTCGGCGATCCTGCCCGTGTCGACCACGACGTGGTCCGCACCAGTGGCGTGCAGTCGCTCGGTGCGGTCCGGGTTGCGAGTGGTGGCGATGACGGTCATGCCCTGCTGCTTCGCCAGCACGATGCACGCCAGGCCGATCGACGAAGTGCCACCTCGGATCAGGATCGTGTCGCCCCGGCGGGCGCCGACGCCCACGGTGAGCGACCCGTGTGCGGTCTGCAGCATCTCCGGGACGGCACCGATGGTGGCCCAGTCGAGGGTGCTGGTGAACGGCACGACGCTGCTGGCCGGGACGACGGTGTACTCGGCGTAGCCCCCGTCGAAGTCGCGCCCCATCCCGCCCATCAGCCCGGCTACTTGGGTGCCGGCGGGGAACTCTCCACCAGGGGCTGCCTCCACGGTCCCGACGGCTTCGATCCCGGGCACCCGTGGGAAAGTCCCGAAATGGCCCATGCCGCGGCGGAAGTGCAGCTCGGACCGGTTGAGCCCGAACGCTTCAACACGGATCAGCACCTGGCCCGGGCCTGGGATCGGGATCGGCAGCTCACGGAGGTGCAACACGTCGGGGTCACCGGGTGCGTCGATCACGACGGCCCGCATGGTCGCCGTCATCGCCTTGCCCCCAACGTCGACTGCAGGCGCTCGAGTGCCGCGATGCCGTCTGCGACCGCCGCGGCATCGGCATTCGAGAGCACGGCGTCCAGTGCGCGCTCGAACCGCTCGTCCGCGGTGGCGAAGGCATCTCGCCCCTGGGGCGAGAGGGTACTGCGCACGCTCCGGCGGTCGACGGGGTCCGATGCTCGCTCGAGGAGGCCATCGGTGGCGAGCCGGTCGAGCAAGCGGCTGGCCGCCGCGATCGACGTCCCGGCCCCGGTCGCGACGTCCTGCACCCGGGCGCCCATCGGGGCCGCTTCGACGATCCGCAGCACCTCCAGCCGCGCCAGGCTCAGCACGCCCTCACCCCTCATCCGCTTTTCCACCAGGTTCCAGACGTCGGTCTCGTGTCGCACGAGGGCGGCGAAGTACTCGCGGGCACGAAACCCATGGCTGCTGGCGTCACCCCGGAGGGCAGACGTGTCCGAGATGGTTGGGAGGTTCGCGCTCATGGGCTGAGCTTACTGGTTGGTTGCTATGTAAAGTAGTTGCCCCATCAGGCTCAGAGCTTGGCCAGCCAGACGTGCTCAGCATCCTCGTGCAGATCGGGGCCCTCCCGCCGACGCTCGGTTGACCACTCACGAGCGCACCCTTCTATCTATCGAGACAGCTTGCCCACGCCATCTATCGAGACAGCCTGCCCACGCAGTGGCCGCAGGTGGAGCACTGACGAACTGCTCACCGCGTCACTCGTGCAAGCGGATGAGATGACGACTGGTGCACCATGCGCGGCTGAGAGACTGTAGGGGTGACTCTGCACCTGGCCCAAAGCCCCGCGGACCTTGAACCGTCCGAAAAGCACCGTGCCCTGCTGTTCGACTGGGATGGCACCCTCGCCGACAGTCAGTTGGTGAACTTCAAAGCCATCGACGGCGCTCTCGCTGCAGCTGGCTTGTCTATCGAGAAGCACTGGTTTGAAGCCCGCACCGGTGTCTCCACACGTGAGATGGTGGCGATGCTCAGCGTCCTGCAAGGCATCCCTGTCGACGTCAACGCAGTTGCAGCGCATCGTGACGACGCATACCTCGAGCGGGTCGGCGAAGTGGGAGAAGTCGCGCTCGTCGCTACGGTTCTCCGTCGCGAGCACGGCAGTCGCGCGACAGCATTAGCAACGGGAGGTGGCGCACGAACGGTGCTGGCCACTGCCGACTCACTTGGCCTTCGGGGTTTTTTTGATGCCCTCGTGACAAGGGAGGACGTCGAGGAGGGCAAGCCGGCTCCGGACATCTTTCTGCGTGCCGCGTCGCTCTTGGGCGCTCCGGCCGAGGCGTGTTTGGTGTATGAGGACAGTGACGAAGGAATCGCGGCAGCTCGCACGGCCGGGATGGACGTCATCGACGTACGACCACTCAGACGCTTGAACTCAGCGTCTCAATAGCCGATCGGCTATCGAGACGCGGCGGACAGCAGGTTGGCGAGGTGGAACGACCAGCCGTCGCAGTGTGCTGATCGGAGGATCGAGCCGTCGGGCAGCTGTGCGAAGCCTTCCTCGGTCAGGGCCACGATGCTGCCGCTACCGGCCGGCTCAATTTCAAGTCGCACGTGCAATGGCGAGGCCCAGGCCGGCTGTCGCCAAACGAAGCCGAGGGTGTTGGGCGGGGCCGCTTCCGTCACGTGACCGTCGGCATATCGCTTTTGCCCGTCTTCGGTCCATGTCTCGCGCACTGCGGCGCCGACTTCAGGAGTCAGAGACAGTTCCGGCCACCAGCCGTCACGACCGTCGGTCAGCGCGAACCAGACCGCCGCGACGGACGCCCCCGATGTAACTGTTAGTGACAGGCGGTCATTAGCAGGCATGTCCTGAACCTACCCCTGGGTGACTCGTTGACCGCCGTGCTGGACCAGCGCGGCCCCGCGGTTTCCAGGCCAATTCGGCAACAAAGCCAATTTCGTTTCCGTCCGGGTCTCGGAGCTCGACGACCTCGACAACTCCTCCAAAACGCTGCAGCTCGCTCACGTCGTGACCAAGGTCGGCCAAGCGCTGGCGCTCCGCTCCGGCATCAGGAACGCTGATATTGACCGTGATGCCACGGTGGCCAGCATCTGCGGGCCGGTGTGCGAGTTAGAGCCAGAAAAGCCCCACGTTGAACTCCACCAGGCCCTCCACTGGCTCGAGATCAGGGCCACCCAGGTTGAAGACCGATTGATACCACCTGGTCGCGCTCTCAAGATCGCGAACAGGAAGACCGACCATGACACCCGTGGCTCTCATGGCCCCCACGTTAGTAAGAGTCACCCTCCCGAGAAAGGGTAAAGGTTTGCGACGGTCCCTGCCGTCTCGGCAGCCGATCGACTATCGGTCGAGTTCATCCCCGTGCGCACGTCGGGCTCGCTGGCCGTGTGGGTCAGGCGTTAGCGGTCAAGTACGAGCTGAGCGAGGCGTCGATCATCGCAAATCGAGCAGCTCGTACCCGCACGTCGTCTCGTAGGGTCGCGACCTGGCGCAAAAGATCCGGGCACGCCGCTTCCGATCGCTTGCCGACCGTGCAGGGCAGGACGTCCTTGACTAGAGACGAAGGCATCCCAATGTCGAGGAGCGAGCGGATGGTTTCAACTATCGCGACAGCGTTCGGGGCGTATTCCCGATACCCGTTCGATTGACGCTCCGCCGTGAGAAGGCCCTGCTCCTCGTAATACCGGAGGGCACGTGGAGTCGCCCCCGTCTTCCTGCTTAGCTCACCGATCCGCATGGTGCTCTTCCTGGTCCTTGACCTTCACGCTGACGTCAGACTCTACGCTCCGATAATGTCCTCACTGACACAGCCAACCCGAACCCGCCTGGCTAATCCCCTTGCCTCCACCCCGGACCTCACCGGCCGGCGGGCAGTCGTCACGGGCGGCTCCAGCGGACTTGGACTGGTCACCACCCGAGCGCTCCTTCGTCGCGGTGCCGAAGTGGTCATCGGAGCTCGCGACACGTCCCGGGCCGAGGACGCACGCGACCGCCTCGTCGCGGAGTTGAACCTGCCAGCCGGTCGTGTGACGGTCGCTCGTCTCGATCTCATTGACCCGCACTCGGTCCGCGAGTTCGCCAAGACCGTGGGCGACGCAGCCCTCGACCTGCTTGTGCTCAACGCCGGAATCAGCAGCGTCCCCCTCCGCCACGATCACGCCGGCATCGAGAGCCAGTTCGCAACCAACCACCTCGGTCACTTCGCCCTCACGGGGCACCTGCTCCCGGCACTCGACGGCGGAACCGCTTCGAGGATCGTCACCGTCTCGTCTTCCCTCTACACCGGGGGCAAGCTCGACCTCGACGACCTCTCCGACAGCGCCACCTACTCCCCCGGGCGCGCCTATAGCCGGTCGAAACTGGCAAACGTGATCTTCGCTGTCGAGCTTCAGCGACGCCTCGCAGCCCAGGGCAGCACGACGCGGAGCTTTGCTGCGCACCCCGGCATGGCACGCACGCCCTTGCATGCGACCTACCCCTCCGCCACCACGAGGGTTCTGACGAGTGCCGTCGCCCGGGTCATCGGCCGTGACCCCGAACCGGCCGATATTGGAGTACTCACTGCCGCCCTGAATCCGGAGGCCACCCCCGCTTTGTTCTGGGGCCCGGTTGGCTCCAAGACCGCCCCCGACGCGCTGGGGCTGCCTTTCGCGGCCGCAGCCTCGAACTCCGCCCCAGCGGCAGCCCTCTGGTCGAAGTCGGAGCAGCTGTCCGACATCCGGATTCTGAGCTGAAAGTGCAAACCAGCACCCTGGAGAGCCGAGGGCTGGGTGTCCGATAACCGATCGGCTACCGAGATGGCCCCCGAGTCCTTTATGTGGCGCGCGGGGTGGACAACGGCCACGTGAGCCTGTGCGGCGTACTAATTTGTTGAGTGAGACCCAGGACGGCGCCGATGCCATCCAGAAAGTCAGGCCATGACTGCCGTACTTATCGCCTACGACCTCCACGCCCCAGGCCAGTCGTACGAGAGCCTTTCGGACAAGATCAAGTCATACGGCACGTGGGCCAAGATCCTCGAGTCCACGTGGATTGTCGCGGGATCTGCCGTTTCCGCGCAGGGTGTCTACGAAGAGCAGCGCCCGATCCTTGATGACAACGACAATATTTTCTGCGTCGAGATCGATGGCGAGGCGCGACAGGGGTGGTTGCCGAAGCAGCAATGGGACTGGATCCGAAAGCAGGTCTAGGCAGGGTACAGGTGGCGCTCGTCTCGCAACCGTACTCTCAGTGAGACTCAAAGCATCCGATAGCCGATCCCCTATCGGACACCTTCAAGGAGCCGTACTAGGTGCTTCTTACATCGAGCGCCCCCGCTTGCAGAGGGAAGACCACCATCCTCGCCATTGCCGATGAGCCCGTGCACATCACGCCCTGATCGCCAGTAGGCATATTGGCCGCAAGTCGGGCGCACCGCTGGCGGCCAGTGACTCATCCCGACGACGCGGTGGCCCTACGTCGCCGGTCGATCGCGCAGATGACGAGAGCGATGACCGCGCCCAGCACCGCGCCGACGGTGTTCATGGCCCAATCGTCCGTGTCACACCGGCGACCGAGGACGGGCGCGAGGGCCTGTACGACTTCGATGACGGCGGAGAGGGCGACCGCACCGGTGAGGATTGTCAGCGGCCGGTTCGTCGCCGTCCCGAGGAAGAGCACGAGCGGCAGCAGCATCGCGACGTTGGCGAGCGTGTCGATGCCCTGGAACGGGACGCTGAACTGCACGGTGCAGGTGACACCGCCGGGCCGAGCTCCGTCGGGCAGCAGGGTTAGAACGAGCACCGCGATGAGCGCGACAGCCGAGAGGCCGAGGAGGACACGCCGGAGCCGGAGCCGGTGCAGGACCCAGGCGAGCAGGGTGGCGGCCGCGACGGCGACCCACAAGCCGATGCGGACGAGGGGCGCGTGTTCGACGAGGAACGTGGAGATCACCGGGGGCCGTCGCTTTCTCGGTCGAGGCGCGTGAGCCAGACGTTCATGAGCGCGGACTCCTCGGGGAGGAGGGCGCCAGGCCCGCCCTCAGCGAGCTGCGCACGGAGCTGCCGCCGGGCGGCTGTGGCAGCGTCGAACGACGCCGGCGGGGAACCCGCGACGAGGACGGCACCGAGGACGGCGTCGCGGAGCGCGTCGGCGACCGCATTCGCCCGTCGCGCGGGACGCACGGTCGTCATGTCGTCGAGGGCGAGCCCGACGTTGGCCGCCAAGATCATCCCCGATGCGACGTCGACTTCGAGACGGAGAAGCCCCGCGGCCGCGCACCGAGAGAGCGTCCGCTCGAGCAGCGCCCTCACACCGTCCGCTGCGCGACCGCCCGCCCAGGGTCGCGGCGCGAACATCAGGCGATAGAGGGCGGGGTTCTCCCTCGCGAAGCCGAGGTGGTCACCCCACCCGCGGCGCAGGTCCGCCGCCGGGTCGTCGGTGGCCTCGAGCTCGGCCTTGCGGGCGGCGTAGCGCTGCAGGCCCGTCTCGGCCAGGGCGTCGAGGAGTCCCCTCTTGTCGCCGAACAGCCGATACAGCACCGGCTGGGTCACACCGACAGCCTCACAGACCGCTCGTGTGGCGATCTCGCCATCGGACGCGGCGACCAGTTGTTCCTCGGCCGCCGCGAGCAGCGCGCTCCGGAGGTCGTCGTCGGATCGGATCATGGCCCCCAGCCTAGGGCACTTGCTATCGCGTGTCGTATCTGTGATAGTTCTTGCGTATCGGCGAAACTGCCGACCAATAGCAACGAAAGGCAGATCATGAGCACTGATCCCCAGCGCATCGCCGTCGTCACGGGTGGCTCCCGCGGCATCGGCCGCGCCATCTCCACCCGACTCTCCCGTGACGGGTTCACCGTCGTTGTCGCATCAGCCAGCGGGGGTGCCGCGGCCGCCGCGACCCTCGACGAGATCACGAGCGCCGGCGGCCATGCCATCGCCGTGCAGGCCGACGTCGCCGACGAGCACGCCGTGGCGGCGATCTTCGACAGGGTCGCGAACGACTTCGGGGGCGTCGACGTCGTGGTGCACTCGGCCGGACGCCTCGGCTTGTCGACCATCGCCGAGCAAGACCTCGACGCCCTCGACGACCTGCACAGGACGAACGTCCGCGGCACCTTCGTCGTCGCACAGCAGGCAGCACGTCGACTGCGCTCCGGGGGTGCCTTCGTCGGCATGTCGACATCCGTCGTCGGAACGCAGTTCCCCACCTACGGCGCCTACGTCGCGAGCAAGAGCGCGGTCGAGGGCATGGCGCTGATCCTGGCGAAGGAGCTCCGTGGCCGGGACGTCACGGTGAACGTCGTCGCTCCGGGCCCAACCGCGACGGAGCTGTTCCTCGACGGCAAGACGCAGGAGCAGATCAACGCCCTGGCCAAGGTCCCGCCGCTCGAGCGCCTCGGCACCCCGGAGGACATCGCCGGCGTGGTGGCGTTCCTTGCAGGGCCGGACGGGCGCTGGGTGAACGGCCAGACCATCCGTGTCAACGGCGGCATGGTCTGATGACGGTGCCGCTGGTCATCCTCGTCACCGGCGCCTCCGCAGGATTCGGTCGACTCACGGCAGAATCGCTGGCACGCGCAGGCCACGTCGTCGCGGCGGGCATGCGCGCCGTCGACGGGAGGAACGCGGCCCATCGCGACGCCCTGGCCGACCTCGCCTCTCGTGAGGGGCTGAGGCTCGGCGGCGTCGAGCTCGACGTCCAGTCGCAGGGATCCGTGGACGCTGCGGTCGACACCGTCATCAGGGCGTACGGCCGCATCGACGCCGTCGTGCAGAACGCCGGCCACATGGCCTTCGGTGCCGCTGAGGCTTTCACGCCTGAACAGTTCGCGTACCTGTACGACGTCAACGTGGTCGGCGGCCACCGGGTAGCCCGCGCCGTCTTGCCGCACATGCGCTCCCAGCGCTCGGGCTTCGTCGTATGGGTGGGCAGTTCCTCCACCCGCGGCGGGCACCCTCCGTTCCTCGCCCCGTACTTCGCCGCCAAGGCCGGCATGGACGCCCTCGCCGAGAGCTACGCGGCCGAGACGATCCGCTTCGGCATCGACAGCTCGATCGTCGTCCCCGGGGCGTTCACCTCGGGCACGAACCACTTCACCAACGCCACCACCCCGGCGGACGAGGCGCGGGTGACCGACCACGACGCCGAGTACGGCACGCTCCGCCGCCAGCTGACCCACCGCCTCGCCGCGATCGTGCCGCCCGAGGCCGACGTGCAGGACGTCGCCGACGAGATCGTGCGCCTGGTCGGCCTGCCCCAGGGGACGCGCCCGTTCCGGTCGCACGTCGACCCGTCCCGCGACGGCAGCGAAGTCGTGTCCGCGGTCACCGACCGCATCCGTGCCGAGTTCTACCGCCGCATCGGCATCGAGGATCTCTTGCCCTCGAACGCCGCCCTCTGACCCCCGGAACGTCCGGGCCACCACCGAAAGGAACCACCATGCCCTTCGCCAACCTCAAGGTCCCCGCGGACACCCTCACGCCTGAGTCCAAGAAGAAGCTGCAGGACGCCGTCACGGACGCCATCGTCGACGTCTACGGAGAACGAGCACGCCCGACGACCCTCGTCATCCTCGACGAGGTCGCCGACGGCGGCTGGATGCTCGGCGGCACCATCCTCAACGAAGCGATGCTCGGCCGCGTCTAGTACCGCATGTCACAGGATGAGGGGCCCGGGCGACCGGGCCCCTCATCGCGTTCGCGGCACCGAGCCTGCCGCGACTCGAGCGCGCCGGTCCCGGTTCACCCGTCGGGGGCGGTGACCGGTCCCTGGGCGGCCGTTCCGAGCTGCTGCTCGATCTGCGGCAGGAGCGCCCGCACCGCGGCGACGACGACTTCGTCCACGCGATCCTCGGGGAGCCGGCCGGTGGCGGCCAAGGCACTGATGCCTTCTGTCGTCGCCGCGACCAGGAACGGCATCGGGCCCATCGACTCCGGACTGCTCTCCCCGAGCAGCTCCGCGCCGACTGCGAAGAAGCGCTCGGCCGAGGACTGCGCCTCGGGGTCGCGCCCCGCATTCGTGCCGTCGTCGGTCGACGCGAACATCAGCTGCATCAGGGGGCCGTTGTGCTGCGCGAAGCGAGCATGAGCGCGGATGTACTCCGTGAGCCGGCGCTCGAGGGTGCCCACCTGCCGCGCGGCCTCGAGATAGCGACGCAGCTCGTCGAAACCGTCCGCGGCGATCGCGACGAGGACGGCGTCCCGGTCACGGAAGTGACGGAGCGGCGCACCATGGCTGACGCCCACGCGGCGCGCGAGCTCTCGCACCGTCACCGCCTGTTGCCCCTCCTCGATCAGGAGCGCGCGCCCCTCGCGGACGAGCTCTTCACGCAGCGACCCGTGGTGGTAGGAGCGTGCTTGCTGTGCCATCCGAACAGTGTAGACGTTGACAACAATGTGGCCGGTGTCTACATTGGGGGCATGGACGACACCAGAGCAGGCGAGGCACCGACCAACGAGACCGTCATCATCACCGGCGGCACCAGCGGCATCGGCCGAGCGACCGCGGTCGCCCTGGCCGAGTCCGGATCACGCATCATCCTCGCTGTCCGGAATCAGGAGAAGGGGCAAGCCATGGCAGCGACCCTCCCCGGCACTCCGGGAACGCACCGCGTCCTGCCACTCGACCTCGCGCGGCTTGAGACGGTGCCCGACTTCGCAGACCGGATCGACGAACCGATCGCCATCCTCGTCAACAACGCAGGCGTCGAGTCGAAGGACCTCCAGCGGACGGCCGACGGTCACGAGCTCCAGTTCGGCACGAACCACCTGGGGCACTTCCTCCTGACGACGCTGCTCCTGCCGCACATCACCGACCGCGTCGTCACCGTCGCGTCCCAGGCGGAACGGATGGCTCGTCTCGACCTCGACGACCTCGATTGGCACCGACGCCCGTACCAGGCGAGCCGGGCGTACGCGGACTCCAAGCTCGCCAACCTGCTGTTCACGTCGGAGCTGGACCGGCGGCTGCAGACGTCGGGCTCTCGAGTGCGGGCGCTGGCCGCCCACCCGGGGTTGGTCAAGACAGCCATCTACGACCGGCCGGCCGGTCAGCGCCCCAACCTCTGGGACCGGCTCGTCCCGATCTTGGGGCAGGAGCCGGAAGACGGTGCGCTGCCGTCGCTGCTCGCCGCCTCAGCCGACCTCCCCGGCGGCACCTTCGTCGGACCCCAGCGGATGATGCACATGCGAGGCGGGGCCGAGGTGATCAGCCAGTCGAAGCAGGCACGGAACCCGGAGACCGCAGCGAGACTCTGGTCGATCTCCGAGCGGATGACGGCAGCGGGCACCCGCCCGTGAGCCTCGTCCAGGACCGTCCCCGCGCACTCTGGACCGCTGTACGCGGATGGCACCGACCTCTCGTCGCCTTCACGACAGTGATATGCCTCTGGGCTGTGGTGTGCCTCGTCGGGCTGATCCTCGATCCGCGGACATTGGCAGACGACCCGATCTGGGCCAAACCTCTCAAGTTCTCGATCTCCCTCGCGCTCTACGCGATCACCCTTGCGTGGATGCTCTCGATGGTGCAGCGGCCTGTCCTGCGTCGGATCGGTTGGTGGGCCGGAACCGTCGGCGCAGCGGCGTCCCTCCTGGAGATCGTCGTCATCTCGATCCAAGTGGTTCGCGGCGTGGGAAGCCACTTCAACGTCTCGACTCCGACGAACCAGCTCTTCTACCAGCTCATGGCCGGTGGGGTCACCCTCATGTACTGCGCGACACTGGTCATCGGAGCCTTCCTGGCCATGTTCTCCCGGATCGAGGACAGGGCGCTGGCGTGGTCCCTGAGGCTCGGACTGATCATCGCCCTGGTCGGCCTGTCCGTGGGCTTCCTCATGGTGATCCCCACCGCGGCCCAGCTGGCCGACCCGACATCGTCGACCTACGGCTCCCACTCCGTGGGCGGTGACGACGCGACCGGCGGCATCTTCTTCCTCGGCTGGAACACCGCCCACGGAGATCTCCGCGTGTCCCACTTCATCGGCATGCACGCACTGCAGGTGCTGCCGATCCTCGCGATCACGCTCCCCCGGGCGCTCAGTGAGGCCGATCGGCTCCGTATCGTCGTCGCGGCCGGAGCGACGTACGCTGCCGTCACCGCGATCGCCCTGTGGCAGGCGTTGCGGGGACAATCGGTCATCCACCCCGACGCCATCACCGTCGCGGCAGTCGGGGTCACCATCGTCCTGGCTGCGATGAGCTTCATGACCATCGCCGCGCAGAGACGCCACCAGCACAGGTAGCTCCAGAGCCTGGCCTGACGGCACACCGATGGACGAAGTCGAGGTCGCGCTCGACGAGCGCCCTGGTTTCCCGTCGAGTTTCGGCCCACCTCCCGTCGGTCACCTCCAGCGTGGTCGCTACAAGCACTTGACCGGGTCTGGGTTGCCTCGCGCTTCAAGTGAGCAGGGTGAACGCCGCTCGGCCGACACCGAGGAGCACCGACCGGTCGGCGCCGGCAGTGCCGAGGACCTCCATGCCGCGAGTGACCGCCACGAAGTACGTCGCCAGGGCCCGGGCGTCGAGAGCCGCGTCCACTTCCCCGGCTGTCTGCGCTTGCTCGATGCACCCGGCGTACTCGTCCTCGAGGCGCCGATAGGCGCAACGAGCGGCTTCGGCGACCTCCGGATCGCGGTCGGCCAGCTCCACCGTGGCCTTCGTGAACAGCGAATCCAACGGCCCTTCCAAGGTGAAAGTGATGGCGAGTGCATCCAGGTGCGCTCTGATCCGCTCGAGCGGAGAGGCCGTCCCCGATGTGAGCTCGACAGTCAGGCGATCAACCTGCGTGGAGGTGCTCCGCTCGAGTGCGCGCAGAAAAAGGTCTCGCTTGCCCCCAAAGGTGTTGTAGATGCTCTGCTTACCGAGCCCGGTGGCGCGGCTCAGCTCCTCCATCGTCGTGCCGCCGTAGCCAACGGCAGCGAAGACACCGGCGGCTTTTTCGACGACGGTGTCCTCGTCGAATTTGCGAGGTCGGGGCATGGCGCGATCCTATGCGGGGCCAAGGCGGGCTCGGCCTACGTTCCGCAGGTCGCTTCGTGGTGCTGTCAGCTCACGCTGGGGAGGGCGCCAGCTGTCTGGGCGGCCACGTCGTAGTACTCGGCCTGGTAGTCGAGGATGCGGATGCCCCCGAGGACGGCTGTAGCCGCCTCAAGGAAGTTCTCATCAGCCATATGGGCGTCGACGGCGGCTTGGTCACGCCAGCCCTCGGTGAGGTGGATCGTGTTCGGGTCCGTGAGATCCTCGGCGAAGACGTAGTACGTGCATCCGTCTTGGTGCGCAGTGGTGGTCAGGTGAGGGATCACGGCGTCGCTGAATGCCTGTCGATCGTCGGGGTGGACCGTGTAGTACGCGCTGATGACCTTGCTGGTCGGGCTGTGCTTGGCGTGCGAGATCATGGTGCCTTCTCCTCCGTGACCACGGACCGTCCGGGCCAGCAGGCCACTGTACCTCGATAATTGTCTAGTTAGTCAATAACTCGGTCTTTGCGCCCTACCTACTCGCTCCCGTGACCGTCGAGAAAGGGTTAGCACACCGTCCTGTTCTTCAAGGTCGCAACCGTCGCCGACACAATCATCGACACCATCTAAATCCCTGGCGACCCGGGCGCATGCACGCCGGCGCGACTCCTCCCCCGACGCAGCCGCACTAAACCGGCCCCACGCACACGCCGGACCGGACGAATAACGCCGAGAACCACGAATGTCGCTGAGCGATCCCCATACGGGATGCCCGAACGGCTCTTACGACCGGTGTGCTGGACAGGCCAGAGCGCCGGAGACATCATGTGTCTCGCTCAACCCTTGGTGGCAGATCGCTTGGTGTCAGTACGGCTGTGCGATCAGTAGCAATGACGTAACGCAGTTGCGCGACGGCTTCGTAGCCATTCAAGCCAGAACGGAAGACCACGTCATCAAGCATGAGAAGCGCCCAGTAACCTTCGCGGTTGACCATAACCACCGCATCGCCAGGAACAGTTCCCTCGACTTTGTTGGACATCGGCAGGGAAGCGAGGTCACTGAAAACCTCCGGCTGTTCCGCGGCGGCAGTGACCAGGCCGATGTTGCCAATCTGGTAGCTGTAGTGGCGAACGTACGTTTCTCCGCCAGGTCGGGGACCGCCGCCCGATAGGTAGTCCAAGTGCAGCTCGAAGCGGGCCTCGTCGCTCCCAAGGGTGAAATGGCCGGAGTTCTCGTTCGTGTTCACCTCGATCAGCCCGCGAGTTCGACCGTCATGCCAACGGGCGGGATCGTTTCGGATTGCGGCACTAGCCTGTGCCTGGGTCGTGCCAACGAACGGGTTTAGCCCGAGGGGTGGAGCGGCTTCGATTGGGACCCCGTGCAGCTCGCGGAGCAGCCGCTCGTAGGCATTTTCGTGATCCTCCCGAAAGTCGATCCACGCTCTGCCGTCGAGATATGCCGGCGGGATGGGATACCCAGCAACAGTCCCGGAGTCCGGGACGACAGGAATAACCCGATTGCCACCCAAATTGCGGTAGACGGTAGGGGAGACGATGGTCGTCTCCGTGCCGACCCCAGAGGGCTGTTCGCCGCGGCTGTCGGCCTTCGGGCCGTAATCATCCGAGAGCATGACCAGAACCCGGGCTGACAGATCGCGGTACCTCTCCATAAATAGGTTCAGGTCGTGCCCTAGGCGGACGTCCCACCGATCAAAGTGAACGTCAACACCATTGGAACGCAGCCGTCGAGCCAGATTCGTGACCCACGCCACGTGCTCTTCGGACGCCCATGAGTATGAAACGAAGGCAACTGGCGGGTCGGACTGTTCGCGAGCTGGGGAGGTCTGCACACGTTCAGTGTGGCCGCCCGCGGGGCAATAAATGGACTTTTAGGAAGCGTTCCGCTGAGCTATCCCCTATCGCAACGTCAAAACGGCGAATCAACCAGGGCGCGACTTCCCTGCGGTCTCGGCTAGGCCCCCTTCTCTGGACACGGCCATATTGATGTCATGCGGAATAGCCCTTTGTTCGCGGACACGCTTCGCGCTTTTTACACCGATTTGTTACATGACTCGCGTTGTCGGGGTGGTGTCAAGAGCCAAAAAGATGTCTCACGGCACGGTCGGGTGCGTGCGCACACTGGGGGCAAACGGTCGGCAAGGTGGGCAGATCCAGGGCCCTGCTGCCCGCTCATCCATCTAGAGCACTGCGCACTCGCGCGAACCGAGGAGGTCGTAATGAACACCACCGATCAGCAGCGGGGCACCCCCGCTCCCCCGCCGTGGCGGGCCGCCTGATGGCCGGTCGCCTGACCGGTGCCGGGGCCGCCGGCGTCGCCGCCGTTGCCACCGCCGCCGCGGCCGTCGTCGTCGGACAACGACACCGCCGCCGCCCGGACGAGGGCGCCGGGTCACCGCGCGAGGCCCGGACGCGCTGGCAGGCCGTGACCGTCCTGGCCGACCCCAACGACGTGTACTCCGGCGGCCACAAGCCGCCGTTCCTGGCCGACCTCGGCGAGGACGTCGAGGTCGAAGTGCGTGCCGCCGCCGGCGACAAGGGCACCGAGCTGCGCGCCCGCCTCCGCCAGCCAGCCTCTTCTAAGAAGTCCGCCGACGAAGCCGCCAAGACCATCCGCATGGCACTCCGACGGGCGAAGCAGGTCATCGAGGCCGGCGAGGTGCTGCGTGTCGACCCCACGCCCCACGGAGAGCGGAAAGCCACCCCCACCGGCGCCCTCGTCGACCGGGCCACCGCGCACGCCGACGAGGAGGGACTGCTGTGAGGGCCCTCACCTGGACCGGCGTCAACGAGACCTCGGTCGAGACCGTCGACGACCCCGCGATCCTCAACGACCAGGACGTCATCGTCAGGGTCCAGCTCAGCACGACGTGCGGGTCCGACCTCCACCTGCTCGGCGGGTACATCCCCACTATGCGTTCGGGCGACGTCCTCGGCCACGAGTTCATGGGTGAGATCGTCGAGATCGGGTCGGCCGTCCGCAAGCGCAAGGTCG
Source organism: Frondihabitans sp. VKM Ac-2883 (assembly GCF_015350875.1). NCBI lineage: Bacteria > Bacillati > Actinomycetota > Actinomycetes > Micrococcales > Microbacteriaceae > Frondihabitans > Frondihabitans sp. VKM Ac-2883. The sequence continues at coordinate 279,176 of NZ_JADKSF010000002.1, forward strand.
GCGACCGCGTCGTGGTCTGCTCGTTCGTCGCCTGCGGCCGGTGTTGGTACTGCACCCACGAGCTCTACTCGCTGTGCGACAACGGCAACCCCAACCCCGCCATCACCGAGACCCTCTGGGGCTCCCCCATCGGCGGGTGCTTCGCCTACAGCCACGCACTGGGCGGCTTCGCCGGCAGCCACGCCGACTACGTCCGGGTGCCCTACGGCGACCACGGCACCTTCCCCGTCCCCGACGGCGTCTCGGACGAAGCAGCACTGTTCGCCTCGGACGCGGCCCCCACCGGGTGGACCGGCGCCGACCTCGCCGGCATCACCCCCGGCGACACCGTCGCCGTCTGGGGTGCCGGCGGCGTCGGCCAGATGGCCGCCCGCGCGGCCATGCTGCTCGGGGCCGAGCAGGTCGTCGTCATCGACCAGCTGCCCGAACGCCTCCACCAGGTGCGGCAGCACGTCGGTGCCGAGACCCTCGACTTCGCGCAGGACGACGTCCTCGCCGAACTCAAGGAGCGCACCGGCGGCCGCGGCCCGGACGTCTGCATCGAGGCCGTCGGGATGGAAGCCGACGGCACCGGCGCCCAACACCTCTACGACCAGGTCAAACAGCAGCTGCGACTGCAGACCGACCGGCCGACCGCGCTGCGCGAGGCGATCTACGCCTGCCGCAAGGGCGGCAGCGTCTTCGCACTCGGCGTCTTCGCCGGGCTCGTCGACAAGTTCCCGCTCGGGGCCGTCATGAACAAGGGCCTTACCCTGCGGGGCGCCCAACAACACGGGCACCGCTACATCCCGATGATCCTCGACCGCATCGCGGCCGGCGAGCTCAGCACCGAGCACCTCGCCACCCACGTCCTCCCGCTCGAGCAAGGGCCCCAGGGCTACGAGATGTTCAAGACCAAGGACGACGGCTGCGTTTGCGCCGTCTTCCGCCCCGGCACCTGACGTCGCGCCTCCCCGGCAACCCGCGCGCTCCTCCCGGCGTCCCGCCGCACCGCCCCGCCACCCGGCCCCGCACCTCCCCCACAACCCCGCGTCACCGAAGAAAGGGAACAGATCATGAGAGCAGTCGTCTACGAGGGCCCGCGCAAGGTCTCGGTGAAGGACGTCCCGGACGCCCGCATCGAGCGCCCCACCGACGTCCTCGTCCGCATCACCAGCACGAACATCTGTGGTTCCGACCTGCACATGTACGAAGGTCGGACCGATTTCGAGACCGGCCGATGGTTCGGTCACGAGAACCTCGGCCAGGTGGTGGAGGTCGGCTCGGCCGTCGACAAGGTGCAGGTCGGCGACTGGGTCGTCCTGCCGTTCAACGTGGCCTGTGGTCATTGCAAAAACTGCGAGCGGGGCCTGACGAATTACTGCCTCACCGCCCAGCCCGAGCTCGCCTGGGCGGGCGCCGCCTTCGGGTTCGCCGACATGGGACCCTGGCCTGGCGGCCAGGCCGAATTGCTGCGGGTGCCGTGGGGCGACTTCAACTGCCTACGGCTCGGCGAGGACGCCGAAGAGAAGCAGACCGACTACGTGATGCTCGCCGACATCTTTCCCACCGGGTACCACGCCACCGAGATGGCCCGCGTGAAGCCCGGCGACCAGACCGTGATCTACGGGGCCGGACCGGTCGGCGCCATGGCCGCGTACTCGGCAATCATCAAGGGCGCGAGCAGGGTCATGGTCGTCGACCGGCACCCCGACCGGCTAGCCGCAATCGAGGAGATCGGGGCGATCGCGATCGACGACTCAAAGGTCGACCCGGTCGAGGCTGTCCTCGACCTGACGATGGGCCTCGGGGCCGACAACGGCTGCGAGTGCGTCGGCTACCAGGCACACGACCCCGACGGCACCGAGCAGCCGAACCTGACCCTGAACCGGCTCGTGCAGTCCGTCCGCTTCACCGGCGACATCGGCGTCGTAGGCGTCTACGTGCCACAGGACCCGGGCGGTCCGGACGAGCTGGCGAAGCAGGGCGTCATCCCGTTCGACTACGGCCAGTTCTGGTTCCGCGGTCAGGCAATGGGCACCGGGCAGTGCCCGGTCAAGCGTTACAACCGGCCCCTGCGCGACCTCATCGCCGGCGGCAAGGCGACGCCGTCATGGATCGTCAGCCACGAGCTGTCCCTCGAGGAGGCCCCTCAGGCCTACGAGCACTTCGACGCCCGCGACGAGGGCTGGACGAAGGTCGTCCTGCACCCCGACGCCGTGCCGTCGGCCAGCTGATCCGACCGAACCCGAACCCGGACCGGACCGAACCGGCCCGAGAACCGAGGAGCCCCGATGGACGACCGCATCCTGTCCCCCCGACGGACGGGCCTCTACGTCGCCATTGGGGTCGCCGTCGGCGTGGGCGTCGGGCTGGCCGGTGCACCGATGCTGGCCCCCCTGGCGGCCTGGTGCACCGCCGGCCTCATCGCCCTGGTGCACGTCTGGCGGGCCTGCTGGCCACAGGACGCGGTCGGCACCGAGCGCCTCGCGAACGAGGAGTCCAGCTCCCGCCTCACCGACGACGCCCTGGTCGTGGCGTGCCTCGCGAGCGTCGGGGCCATGCTGCTGGCGCTCGTGCAGGCACGCGACGCCAGCGACCCCGTGTCGGTCGCCACCGTCGTCCTGGGCATCCTCGCCACGATGGTCGCCTGGGCTCTCGTGAACACGGCGTACGCGCTGAAGTACGCCCGGATCTACTACGTCGACCACGATCGCGATGGCTTCGACGTCAAGCAGGAGGCGCCTCCCACCTACAGCGACTTCGCCTACCTGGCCTTCACCATCGGCATGTCGTACTCGGCACCGGACGTCGAACCCGACGACACCCGCACCCGACGCACCGCACTCCCCCACGCCCTACTGTCGTACTTTTTCGGCACCGTCCTGATCGCCACCACCTTGAACCTGGTGACGAACCTGGCACAAACCTGACCGCAGCTGGGCCGAGAATCTGTCCCAGTACACGAAAAGGGGCCCCTCGAACCCTTGCGGCAGCCCCACAGGTGTGGTTCCGTGACTCATCTCGGTTCCTGCTCACACAAGACCTGGGCTGTGCCGCTGGCCGCTGGGGTCCTGCGCACCCACGCGAAGAGGTGACACCATGGGCAGGTTCACGTATGACCGGGTGGTTTCAGTCGAGTTCGACGACAGAATGCTGAGGCACTTCCAGATCGTTATTGGCATCAAGCTGCACCGTCACGAGGCGTTCTTCTTCTCGTGGGAGGACCACCAGTCGGTCGGCAAGAGCCGCACGTCAATCTGGGTGCACCCAGGCGCGCTGCTTCTTTTCAAGTACTACGGGTCCAAATCACCGCAGGTGAACCTTTCGTGGATACATTCACTCGAGCTCGCCGCCAACAGCGGAGCGGGACTTGCCTGCGTCCCCGAACCCGATGGGCACCCCCACCAAAACCCGGTGCCCTGACACCAGGGCAACACCAATGAGCGGGAACCGCATCGACACAAGAGCCGTGTCCGAACACTCGCCGACCACGTCAGCGCTGATCACCAAGGACGACGTCTGTAGCAACCTCGAGGTTGGGGGGACAACGGTGGCCTTATCTGCCGACAGACAAGGCCACCGTTCATCGCGGCGGTGGTTAAGCGCTGCGGACTTTCACGGTAGAGCGAACCGCCCTCGGGCTGCTATCCCCCGCCCGCAGGCCTCGAGCCAGTTCGCGCGAGGCGAGAACGGCCGCCCGGCCGGTCTCAGTAAAATCGACTCATGACGGCGAGACCACAGGGGGCGTTCGTGTCCCACCCTGTCGCCTCAACCCACTCCGCCGACGAGGCCAAGGCCGTACTCAGTGACACATTCCTGCCGGTCGAGTTCCCTGCCCTCGCCGGGTCCGATGACCTTCACCTTGAACTCAATGCTCTAAAAACGGGCCGAATGACCTTTGGATTCATGCGTTTCGATCGGCCAATTCGCATCAGTACGGCGGAACCCGAGAACTACCACGTCGACATCCCCCTTCAAGGCAGGGCAGGACTTCGAGCGGCGCACGGCCACCACCTCGCAGTCGACCGTCACACAGCCGGTGTCTTCATGCCAGGCCGCGCCGTCGACCTCGACTGCGGGGACGACTTCGCGCAGGTCGCCCTCATGCTCTCGCGCGTTGACCTGCAAAACAAGATCGAGGAGCTGCTCGACTGGAAGACCCTGTTACCCGTTGAGTTCGACGGCGCTTTGGATCTCACCGCAGGCGGACGCACCCTTCTTCACACCGTGCGGATCATCAACGACGCTTCCCAAGACCAGAACGGGATGCTTCAGCATCCCCTGGCGGTCCACTCCCTAGAACAGGCCGTCATACACGCGCTTTTGTTCACTCATCAGCACAACCACTCGGACGCTCTGCGGAGACACGTGCAACGAGCCGGGCCCCGGGCAGTCCACGAAGCGGTTGCCCTCCTCCGAAATGACCCGGCCCGAGCCTGGACCGTCCCGGATCTCGCAGCGGCCTGCTCGACCAGCACGAGAAGCCTCCAAGAGGGATTCCGGAAAACCCACGACTCTACTCCCACGGCGTACCTCCGTCGTCTCCGCCTCGAGAAAGTCCACGAAGAACTTCTCAAGTCCAAACCCGGCATCTCCACCGTCAGCGAGACAGCAACTAAATGGGGCTTCACGCACCTGGGCCGCTTCGCCTTGGCCTACTCGACACTCTTCGCAGAAAAACCTAGCGAAACATTGCGCGCTTGACACCCAGCCGGCCGCAACACAGCCGTGGATCCAAGCCACAGCCCAGACCCTCTAACAGCCACATGCCGTCTCGCTCGCCTATCGGCTATCGGGACACATGTGCTTGATCAGCGCGCCCGCTGCGCGCAGCTTATGCGCGCTGCTCGTCCTGCTGGCCTTGGTCGCTGCGGTGGTGCAGGTGCTGCTCGTTTCGAAGCTGCACTGACTGAAGGCGTCAGAGGGCGCCCGACAGGAGACCGATCGCCACGGACAGTGTCGCGATGGAAAGCAGGCTCGACACCACAAGCGTCGACCCTGCCACCGCTGGTCTCACGTTCTGCCCGAGGCCGAAGAGGATGCCGAAGAAGCCGCTCGGAATCGCTAGCAGCAAGAGGGCCTGGGCTGCGAACGGCTGAGGCACCCCCAGGACGAGCACGACGACGAGCCCAAGGAGGGGCTGCGCGACCACCTTCACCAGACTCGACACAACGACGTTGCCTGTGATGCGGATCGCCTGTGCGGACAGGATGAGTCCGGTGAGGAACAGCGCGACTCCCGCTGCCACTCCTCCGATCTCGCGCAGGGTCGTCGACAATAGATCAGGCACGGGGAGCGCGAGCAGCGACCAGGCGAGCCCCAGGACCGGCCCGACGAAGATGGGTTTCCGGACGCTCGTACCGAGAGCCTTCGCGAACCTGCGGCCGGCAGACCTACCTTCACCCGCGACTGTCGCTCTCGCGTTCTCGAGCAAGGCGAGGGTCAGCGGGGAGATGGTGACCGATCCTGCGGCGATGGCAACGGCTACCGCGAGGGCCGCTGACGGGCCGAACACGGCCGCGGTAAGCGGCAGACCGATCGCTGCGTAGTTCGGGAATGCGGTCGTGAGGGTCTGGACGGCAACGTCAGCTGGCCGGAGCCGGAAAAGCTTTGTCTGCACTACGTATACGACCGCGTAGGTCACGAGCATGACGATGATCAGCACGACGGCCAACCACCAGTTGGAGAGGATCACAGCCCGCTCGGTGGTGGCGATCGCGGTGAACAGCGAGATCGGCAGGGCGAAGAACATCACCAGGTGGTTAAGGTCGGCGACGTTCGAATTGGCGACGATTCCCCGCTTGCCGGCGAAGAATCCGAGCGCCATGACGAAGAAGACCGGGAGCAGGGCACTGGCGATCGTGAGGGCCATAAATTCTTTCTCGTTGGCCGTTGGACATCGTGGTCATGGCGGCGCGGTATCGTCGCGGCACCGTTCCCGGTGCCGCGACGATGTCGTCAGGAGCGGCTGTGGTCGTTCAGGAAGAGCCGAAGTTCGGCGTCGATTTCCTGGTCCTCGGGTGCCCCGGCGAAGCCGCCATGGGGCATGGCTTCCCCGATGTGGAGAACCGCCTCGACCCCGGCTGAGCGAAGTTTCCGGTGCATGCGGACGGTGTTCGAGAGGAAGAGGTCGCGCGTGCCCGAGCGGAGGAACGTTGGCGGGAACCCGGTCACATCGCCGAACAGGGGCGACAGGTAGGGCTCGGCGAGGTCGTGGCCGGCCGCGTAGAGGTCGTTGACTTCTTTGAGAGAGCCGAGGATGTTGTCGAAGGCGGCGTTGGTGTGGAAGGAATCTCCGGACTCGGTGAGGTCGATCTCCGGGGTGTTCAGCACGAGCGCGGCGGGCATGGGCAACCCTTCGTCGCGGGCGCGGAGCATGAGCGCGGCGGCGATGTTCCCACCGGCGGAACCGCCGGCGACGAAGACGTCGGCCGGGTCGTGATCTTCGAGCGCTTTGCGGTACACGGTCATCGCGTCGTCTAGGGCTGCGGGGTAGGGGTGCAACGGGGGCATTCGATAGTCGACGCCCAACGTAGTCAGCCCGCTGGACAGCGCGGCCATGCCGGTCATCGTGCGAGCCACGGCGCCGCCACCGGTGATGAGCCCGCCGCCGTGGAAGTCGATGTAGATGCGCCGGTCGTCAGCGGCGACGCCGGGTCCACGAACGACGAAGACGGGCACTCCGTTGATGACGATGTCCTCGGTCGTCACGGGGAGGTCCACGCTCAGGAACTGCTGGACGACTGCCTGATCGGTCTGCTCGATCATCGCCACCCACGCGTCCCTGTCGTCTTGGGGCGGGTAGCTCGGCACGTTCTTCGGCATCGCGAGCCACTGCTGAGCGTGGGGGCTGATGGAGGTGGGGATGTGGACTTCGTTGTCGGTCACGTCGTGTCCTTCGGTCTCAGGGGTGTGCGGAACGGGTTAGGTGTGCCCGCGGGACGGGCGGCCACGGGTCAGACGTTGAAGAAGTGCCCGGCGGCGGATTCCATCGCGCCGTAGCCGCCGTCGACGACGAGGTCGGCGCCGTTGACGTAGGAAGCCATCGAGCTGTTGAGGAACAGCAAGGGCACCACCTGCTCCTCAGGCGTGGAGGCGCGACCGATGGGCCGCTCGGTAGCCGCGGCGAGTTCCGGCGGGTAGGTCTTCTCGATGACGTCCAGCATCGGGGTCCGCACCGCGCCAGGGGTGGTGATGTTGACGCGGATTCCTCGCTTGATGAGAACAGACGATTGCTGCATCGACCAAAGATTCAGCGCTTCCTTGCCAAACGCGTACGCGTGTCCGGCCTCGCTCTCGCGCTCGTCGTACCAGGCCGCGCCGTCCTCGAAGGACTCCACTGCGACGAACTCCGTCAGCAAGGGCAGGCGCTTCCGCCAGGCGGCTCCGCCGTCGGAGGACGTCGTAACGATCGCGCCGCCCTCGCTCATGTTCTGCACCACCAGTTCGGTGAAGAGACGTGTGCCCAGGAAGTTGACCCGCAGCACGTCGGCGGCAGGGAACATCGGAGCAAGACCCGCGCAGTTAAAGACGGCGTCGACGTGCTCGTCCCGGTCGGCGAAGGCCGCGCGGATCGCTTCCGGGTCCCCCAGGTCGACAGAGTCGAACGCGGCGAGGTCGAGATCAGGGCGGCGACGGCTAACGCCGTGGACCTCGGCGCCGAGGCCGATCAGAGCCTTAGCGGTGGCCCCGCCGATGCCCGAGGAGCATCCCGTGACAATGACGCGCTTGCCGTTGTATTCCGTGAAGTCCATCTGCATCCTCACCGATCTCTCAGATACGAGACGCACCGTCTCGTCCTGGTGACGATACGCCTTTCAGGTGGCACCCTGGCTTCATGTCCACCTACAAAGTCATCGCCGCCCTGGGGAGTTCCTTCGCTGCCGGGCCCGGAATCGAACCCGTCGTCGATCAAGGCGCCATGCGCTCGGGCATGAACTACGCCCACCAGCTCGCCGGCCGCTTCGGTGCGGAGCTGGTGGATCTCACCGTGTCGGGTGCGACGACAGCGAACGTGATCGACACACCCCAGGACACGGGAACCGGGTCACCGACCGCGCCTCAATTGGATGGTGTCCCGGACAACGCCGATGTCGTGACGATCACCGCCGGCGGCAACGACCTGCAATTCGCCGGCGCGATGCTCTACGTCGCGTGGCAGCGCCTTGAGCCAGGCTCTCCCATGGTCTCCGTCCTCGGTGGCATGTTTAGCGCTGGCATCCCGGAACCGACTCCTGGTGACATCGAGCGCGCAACGGCTGGGCTCGTCCGCGTCATCGACGGCGCGCGCGCCAGGGCACCTCGCTGCCGGGTGATCCTCGTCGACTACCTCACGGTGCTGGATCAGGGCTCCCTTGACCACACCCCCTTCACGGCCGAGGAGCTGGAGCAGTTCTTGACCATTCAGAGCGCAATCGGGACCGTGTTCGCGGACGCAGCCGCCCGCACGGGCTCCGAGCTCGCCCTCGCCTCGGCACTGAGCCAGGGGCATGCTCTCGGTTCCGCTGAACCGTGGGTGCAGCCCTTCCACCAGGACATGGTTCGGACCGCCGGGTCGTTCCACCCCAACGAGGCAGGGATGACGGCCATCGCCGTTGAGCTGGAGCGGATGCTCCAGAACTGACCCCCTCGAGGAAGCCCGCTAGCCGTCAGCTGGGCCGAGGGAGTCCGCCCAAGACCGTGTCGACGAGCCCCTCAGCGAGATCTGGCTCGAGGCTCAACCGGCACAGCACCCGGTAGACGATCGCCCCGAAGAGCATCTCGACGACATTGGCCACAGCCGCGTCATCACCCTCGCCCCCGCTGACGACAGTGTGGAGCCGCCCCACGAGCGACGATTCCTGGGGGCCAGTGAGACGCTCGTAGAGGACTGCGGCGAGGTCAGAGTCCTCAGCAGCCGCGGCGATTAAGCCCCTGAGGAGACTGGCGGTTCCAGGGCTGCTCAGATCGGTCAGAGTCGCACGCAACCACGCGATCAGATCCTCTCGAAGGTCGCCCGTATCGGCCGGGACATCACGGGACGGCAGCACCAGGCCGTCCAGGACGCACTCGGCGAGGATCGCGCTCTTGGATCGCCACCACCGGTAGATGGTCTGCTTGCCGACCTTGGCCCGCGAGGCGATTCCCTCGATGGTCATTTGCTCGAAGCCGACCTCGGCCACGAGGTCCCGCGTCGCGATCAAGATCGCCGTGCGCGCACGCTCACTTCGAGGTCGCGTCGACACAGGCTCCGTCATGGAGCTAACGGTAGCCGAGGCGTACGATGACGTCGACGAGACGCTACGTCTCGTTTCATGTTCACGAGGGAGTCATCATGTCCAAGCAGGTCGTCGTCATCATTGGAGCTGGCGGGATGGGCGAGCAGATCGCCCGGCGTCAGGGCTCGGGCAAGCACCTGTTCCTCGCCGACTTTAACGAAGAGATGCTGACCAGCAAGGTGGCAGCGTTGAAGGTCGACGGTTTCGAGGTGTCCTCGCACGTCGTCGACGTGTCCGACCGAACCTCAGTGAAGGCTCTCGCTGAGGCTGCAGCCGCCGCCGGTCCCGTCGTCGAGGTCATCCACACCGCGGGGCTGTCGCCGACGCAGGCTCCCATCGGCGCGATCTTGAACGTCGACCTGCTGGGTGTCGCGATCGTCCTGGACGAGTTCGGGGCGGTTATCGCCGACGGCGGCGCCGGGGTCGTGATCGCCAGCATGGCCGGCCAGACCTTCGGCCAGCTCGCCCCCGAGCAGGAGTTCGCCCTGGCCACCACTCCGACCGACGAGCTGCTCGGACTGCCCTTCGTCAAGGAAAGCATCGCTGACCCCGGTGCCGCCTACGGCCTGGCCAAGCGCGGCAACCAGCTGCGCGTGAAGTCCGCAAGCATCCTTTGGGGCGCACGTGGCGGCCGGGTCAACACGGTCAGCCCCGGCATCATCTCGACGCCGATGGGTCAGCAGGAACTGGATGGGCCCTCCGGCGCCTACATGCGAGCCATGATCGAGGGCTCGGGCACCAAGCGCATGGGCACCCCCGCCGACATCGCCAACGCCGTCTCGTTCCTGCTCAGCTCCGAGGCCTCGTTCATCACCGGCATCGACCTCCTCGTCGACGGCGGTGTGATCGGCGCGCTGACGACCAACCCTCCGACCTTCCTGACCGAGGGGGCATAGCCCTAAAGGCCTCAAAGGGCCGTAGGCGTCATCCACATGCCGGTGCCGGACCAGCTCCAGCCCTGTCGTCGAGCCGATAGACGATCGGCTAACGGACGCCCCACTGCTCGGTCAGCATCTCGGTAGCCTCGAGGTGTGGGACAGCTCGAATTTCGCCTAGCGACGCCGGAAGACTCCACGGACCTTGCCGTGGTCCTCGAGCAACCCCTGAACGAATGTCGTGCCACGGTCGAGCAGTGGCTCGAGTACAGCCGAGTCTGGCTAGCCACGGACGGCGGCACGCTCCTTGGATTCGCTGTCACTGACCAGTCCTTCTTCGGGAATGAGTTCGTCGAGCTCGTCCGCGTTCTGCCCGCAGCCCGGCGCCGGGGAGTGGCGTCGGGCCTGCTTGCTGCCGTGGGTGCCGCTCGTCGAACGCCAAAGCTCTTCACCTCGACGAACCTCTCGAACCACCCGATGCAGCTCGTTCTCGCAACGCTTGGTTGGACATCCTCAGGCATCGTGTACGGCCTCGACGACGGTGACCCCGAACTCTTCTACCAAGCACCGTCTCACTGACGGATCCTTCACCGGATCAATCGCACCGTGGTCTCGATCGGCCCGAAGCTCGACGTGGTTCCGTCGGCGTTGAATCCGTTCCGCCGGTAAAACGAGTGCGCGCGAGGATTGTCGGCAGCGACCCACAGAGATGCCGGGCGCTGGCCGAGCACTGCGTTCAAAAGTCCTTGTCCCACCCCGTCACCGTGAGCGCGCGCGAGCACGTACAGCATCGTGAGTTCCTCTGGACGGACGGCGTCAGGCTCGGACGTTTCCTGGGTCGCGGCGAACCCGATGATGCCCGAAGCGTCCTTGGCGACGACAGTCACGAAAGCGTCTTACTCCAGGTTCGCCCGCCACATGTCGATGCGCCGATCGACGTCGAACCACGGATCGGTCTCGGGATCCGCGACGAACCGCCCGTACGTCTCTCGCCAGGAGGTGGCACGGACGGCAGCAATGCCTTCCACGTCGGCTGCCTTAGCGGGGCGAATGACAATCGAGCTGAGGTTGGGCGTTTCCACACCTCGACCGCAGCGATGACGCCGGCACTCGTCGATAGCAGCCAGGGTGTCCCACAAGCCGATCCCTTACTGGGACTCGCCCGAGCTGGCACAGACACTCATGCCAATACTCTCGCAGACGGCTTGGCCGACGATCAGTCACTGAGAATGAGAACCGGGGTGATGATCTCTCGTTCAGTACTCAGCGTGCCGCCTTTTTATCCGCCCGGAAGCTCGTTTGTGTAAGAGCTCCTGTAAAGAGGTCCTCGTTAAGGAAGTAAAGGACGGGAGCAATGTCCTCAGCCTCTAGGACCAACTCACCCTCAGAACTGATGAGCCGTTCCGCGTCTAGTCCAGCGGCAGACATGGCCTCGACGAGGGTGTCCGCCGTCACGGTCGCCAAATGTCCCCTTCGAACTATGGCTTCGAGGCGTGCTCGCATGCGGCTATCCCTCAGCGCCCGCTCCTTGAGGCGATCCTGGCCAGCTGAGGCAATGGGGAGAACCTCGTGCAGGTCGGGTGTCCACTGTGGTACCTGCTGCGTCAGGGCGTCTTGATTACGGAACAGTGCCGCGAAAACAGTCTGCGAGAGAACGAGCACCTCATCACCAATACTGAGGAGATCCATCCAGTCATCGAAGGCGAAAATTGGTTCGTCAATGCGCTGAAGCGTGTCCTGCAGTAGCGAGTAAATGTGGCCTCGCTTAAGGCCCCGCCGCGGATTGCTACGGCGAATGAACACGGCGCGCTGACCGGGAACGTCCCCGATAGTTACGGCATAGAAAGACAAGTCTCCAGCAGGAAGATCATCAGGCTTCATCGCTTCTAGCGCGTCAGCCGCCTGCAAAACTTCCAGAAGCGTGGCTGAGCCGTGTTCAATCCCAAGCTTTGGGGCTGCGCCTACTTCATCAGCTTTGAGCGTCAGAAACGTCTCGGGAGACAGATCAGCATCCGGCGCCCAAGCCTGCCCCTCTCGGCGCGCGACGTCATCGAGAATAGTTGCGGCGGGCTAATCGCCCACCCACTCCCCCGGAAACCAGGAGACCCTAATGGCTGCCGACTACGACGCCCCACGTAACGCACCCGAGGCCGACGACAATGTCGTCTCCATCGATGCCCGCGCCACGACGCCGACTGGGCTCGCGGCTGACCTTGACGATGGCGATTCCGCCGATGGGTTCGAGCTCGAGGCCTCCATCGTCGATGATGCTCTTGACGTCGTCGTGCTACCGATCCAGGACCACGAGTTCACCTGTATCGAGTGTTTCCTCGTGCGGCCGCGAATCCAGCTTGACCATGAGACGAAGCTCGGATCGGTGTGCGTGGAGTGCGCCGCGCTTTAACCCGCGGACGACGGACCCCAGTGTTGTCAAGAGGTGGGGATGCGTGACGTAGGAAGTCCTCACGGCCAGTGATGGTCTGGCCGTGAGGACCGTGTTTCCGTCTTTTAGCCGGTGTACTTGATGCTGTAGCTGAGGTTGGCGCTCCAGGTGGATGTCCCGCACGGGGCGCCGCAGGCGCCGCTGATCTCGGCGTTGATGTAGAAGCTCCCCCCGGCAACCCAGATGTTGCCGTTGTCGGCCTTGACAGTCACAGCAGATCGCGCGCTCGTTCCTCGAGCAAAGGTGCGGTTGCTGGAGTTCCGGAGGGCGATTGTGAGTGCGCCGCCGGCGTTGCCGACGCTGGTTGGTGTGAACGAGACGACGTTTTTGGGGTAGCTGTTCACGCGCGCCGTGTTGTACTGGACGACGTATCCGGGACCGGGAACTTGGCCTGAAATTGCGGCCGTGGTCGCCTGCGCGGGAATGGCGGACCCGAGCGTCAGCGCCACGATCCCGGCGGTGACAGCGGCTGATGCGAAGAGGCGCGATTTGCCTTTGAGAGTGATCATTTTGTTTCTCCTTTTTTTGTGAACACTTGATTGCCGCAATTTGCGCGGAATTCAGCGGTCAGAGGTGCGACGCCTTCGCGGGCTGCGAGCTCGGTCATCTTCCGCTGATAGGAGCGAAAGACGGGGTTGCCCTTGATGCCGGGGAGTGTGACGAATGCCCTCATCTGCTGCTGGGCGTGGGCCCTTTCCTTGGCCGACTTGGTGCCGTCACGGGCCACGTCAACCCACGCGCATCGCCAGAATTGGGCCGCGATCTCCTTGGGTAGCCCGGTTTCGTAGAGGTGCTTTTTTGCCCCGCCTTGAACGAAGATGGCGGGAGCGGTCGTGGGGAAGTTCACCCTTTCGGGGAGCGGCTCTGGGTAGTTGGTCGTAATGCCCACCCAAACCGTGTTGATTTGGTCCTCGGAGTAGAAAGATTGGCCGTTCGTGCTGAACGCGGGTGAGGGCAAAGCTGTACTGGCCTCGTCACTGGAATGGCTGGTGATTGCCCATGCTCCGCCACCGATGGCAACGCACGCGGCGACGATGAATGCGATAACCCAGGTGCGCCGTCTTCGGAGTGTTTCGGGGTGGGGTGCCATGTGTTCGGCCTCATCGTTGTCGGGGCGGCGACTCATCGTGATTCCTTGGGGAGCGTGGTGATGTCGATCTGGTCGCCGTCATCGAGGTACCCGGAAAAATGCGGGCAGGCACGATCTTTCAGCTGCGTCGTCGCCCGATCCGGGGTGAGCTGGAATGATCCGCACGTGTGGGTAAGGATCTGCACATTTTGTGGAGAGTGGCCGATGGCCATAGCCCCGAAATACATGCCGACCGTCACCGTGCCGGAGGTGCTTTTTTCTATCGACAACAGCGCCGCGGGTAGCGGTGTCTGCAGAGCCGCGAAGTCGGTTTCGTCGAGGACTCGAGTGTCCGTGATGCGGGCTCCCGAGTCGATCAGATCAGTTTGAATGCGGGCGGTGATTTGGTCGGCCCGCTGTGACGAGGCCGCGATGCTGCTGAGCTCCGCGTCAACGGACTGCACGTTCGATTGGATCGTTGCCATCGCGCGACCGGTTGCCTCCTCGACACCGGAGCTGCATCCCGTGAGACAGAGAACACCCAGAATGGCGACAGCACCCCCAACGTGTCCGCGACCGCGCGTCACCTAGTACTTCCCGTTCAGGGCGGCCTTCATGACGGCTGCCTCGATGTCGGTTCCAGCGTTGTTGGGGTGGAAGCTTGCGGCCGACACTCCTGCCTGGAAGTTTGGGCCGAGGTTGGAGAGGGTGAACATCGGTAGTTCTCCGGACCGCCGGGTGGGTGTCGAGAACACCACATAGGGGGTGAGGTTGTTGATTGCCGGATTGTCGGAGCAGGCGTTTCGACCTGCAAACGCGGTCGCAGGATCGGAAAACAGCACTCGAGCGCTCGGAGTGTCTTTGTTAGCTACCGCAGTTTTTATGGTGCTGTTGAGGTCCTTCGCCATTTGGTCAAGCCACGTCTGGTTCTTGTCCGTAATAAAGGAACAGGTCACTCCGTCAGAGAAGATGGGCGGGTAGCCCATGAAGTAGATCGTCGCTTTCGGGGCCAGCTTTCTGATTCGGTCGATGACGGACTCCACGTTTGCCCCGAGGTCTGCGAGCTTCTTGTATGCCCCAGGCTTCGATGACGTTTCGCAATCTCCGGTCAGGGTCGTGAAGTTCTTTGTCACGCAGTCCGTGATGATGGGGGAAAACCCGATGTCGTTGCCGCCGATACTCGCGGTGACCAAGGTGGTGTTCTCGTCGATATAGCCCTGGCCGAGCTGGGCAGGTTCGTACTGTTTCGTTCCTAGGAGGTTCGCGGACGTGGCACCGGAACAGGAGATTTGGTGGAAGTCGAGGGTCGTGTCGAGAGAGTCGGCGCGTGAGCCAATCGTGCCGAGGCCTCGCACTGAGCCTTTCCGGACCCACGCGTTCGGCGACCTGTGGCAGGCATTGCGGTAGGTGGGGTCTAGCCCGTTGTTGTCGGTGACGGGGTAGTAGCCACCCGGCACGGAACCCGGGGACCCCTCACCGGAGGAGTAGGAATCGCCGATGGAGACAATGAAGTCTGACGGCTTCGCGGCGAGCGGTTGAATTGCGACCGCATCCCAGGCGATGTCGACAGCTGCGTCCTTGTCGTCGGAGTCGCCGGTGACGTTCGAGAGGGAGATCTTGGGAACTCCGTTGAAGTTGAAAACGCCGACGGACTTCCACTCGTTGGCATAGTTTCGCTGCGGGAGCTGACGGGTGTGGGGGGTTGTGCTGGAACCGTCATAGATGTTGTAGGTGGCGTTTTGCGCCCAGGCACCGTGATCTGGGGTGTGGATGAATACACGCCCCCATTGCTTGAGGCTTTGTCCGAAGGTCCACGTCCCGGTGACCGAGCTAGCGACACCGTCGTATTTCTGCCAGGTGTGCGTGAAGAAGAAGTGCCCGTTGAAACCGCCGCCGAGTTGGTGGGTGTCGATTTTGGAGGGGTAGGAGCCGGAATCGGAGCGTCGACCGAAGTCGAAGCTGAAAGAACCAGTGGTGGCGACCTTTGAGCAAGTTGAGTTCGCGGGGTTTGCCGAGATCGTGCCCGCATCGGTAACGATTGGCACGTCGTCCACGATCAAAGCGTTAGAGGGCAGTCCGTTCCGTGTGCAATTGGGGGGAAAACTTGCCCCATTGGGCTGTTCCGTCATGTAGTCGGCGGCTGGCGTGAAGCGCCAGAGCTCGTTGCCGCAGGTGGAGGCGCAGTCTTTCTTCCAGGTGGCGCTTTGGTGGAACCAGCACTTCAAATCGGTCCGTGCGCACACGCTTGCAGTCTTCAAGTTGCACTCGTTGGTGGTGTTGCAGAACAGGTCGATGGGGGGTTTGACGTTCGAGCGGTTTAACGGTCCGGTCGTGTAGTCACCGCTCCACCATGCGGCTCGGAAGGCCGAGACGGTCGTGTAGGTGTCGACGGTTTGTTGTTCCACAAGGTCAGGGGGGCTTGCTGCGAATCCGAGAACTTTTTCCGGATAAGGCCAGTTCTGCGGTTTCGCTGCGTCCGCAGGGTGACCATCAAGGAAGGGAGTCCGGTCAGGCGGGTAGAGGGGGTTGGCGGGGTTGTTTGCCCACCCGAGTCCGTATTGGCCGCTCCCATCGGGCTGGTGGTAGCCGGTGTTGTAAGCCCAGAGAGCGGCAAACCAATTTTCGAGCTTCGAGGGGTCTCCGTCGTTGATGGTGACGCCCGCTGCGCGGGTTTCGTTCCACTTGTCGGTGAGGATCTGGGCTGCCCGGGCGAGGTTCGCTGTGTAGTCAAGGGCGACCGCCTCCTGCTGGGCGACGGGGAGAGAGGTCTCCCCCGCTTTTTCATGGCCGGCGAGGCGCATCCCGTCGGTCACTTGAGCGACTCCGTAACCGCAGTCCGCGTTACTGAAGCTGACCTGCCAAAACGGGGTGCTTCCCACTGCGGCTGCGACATCGTTGCCGTAGAAGTTCCCAATGAGAGGGTTACCGGTCTCCCCGGGGCTGGTGTACCGCGAGGCTTGCCACAGGTTGGATTCCTGGGACACCACCCCGAGGAGCACCTGCGAGGGAATCCGTCCGCCACCGGAAAGAGCCTTGGTGGGGAACATGGTGCCCGGTTTATAGGCGGCCATGCCGGTGCTGTTCCAGTTGGCGGGGCGGGCGATGGTCAGCTGTCCCGCGACGATGCGGTTGACGGCCCACTCCACCTGGCGAGGTTTGGGCTGAAGCGCCTGCTTGCGGGGGTCATTTCGAGGCACCGCGCAGAACCGTTCCGCTTCCGACGGGTTGGATGGGGATGACTGTGCCAAGACCTTTGCCCGGGGCGCTATGCCGCTGGTGCGAGAACCCGCGGCCGGGGCGTTGGTGGTGGGGCCTTGCAACACCGAGGACAACCCGAATGTCTTGCCGGTGATGAGGGAGCGTGTCTTGATGGCGACCTTGGATGCGGGAAGCAGACCGGGGTCTCCCGCAGCTCCTGCGGACGGCGTTACGGATTCCACGGCAACGCGTCCCTTGGTTGACACCTGCGTCCCCGGACCCGCAGCAATGAGCCTCACACCAGTGGGAACGGTTCCCGGTTTGGTGACCGTTCCGGCAACGAACAGATGATTAGACGCATCACGCTGAACACCAAGGCCCCCGAGCTTGCCTGACGCCATCCGGGTGACGGAACCCACCCGGTTGCTCGCCGTCAATGACGCTGTAGACACGGTGACCGTCGAGCCGGAACGCTCGGCGAAACCCAGTCGTCCGCGGACGAGCGTCAGATCGAAGGCGGTGCCGGTAGTCGCGGCCACGACTGGTGTCGCGCCGCTCGAGCCGACCTTCACGATTCCTTTCGGTCCGGCCCCAAACACGGTCCCATCACCATTGGCGACCAAGGACGTGAGCTGGCCGGGAAGACTCCGATGCCACAGGGCCTTGCCCGTGGCCGCATCAAGGCTCCCGACGAACGTGCGCCCGCCAAAAAACCGCGCCAAGGCGACCTTGGAATCAATCCCGCAGCCCGGGTTGGAGTATGAAAGCGTGAAACCCCGACCGAGGTTTTTCACCGCCCCCGTAGACGTATCTACGACCGCGCCCCAGGCGCCCTGCCCGAACTGCGTTTCGTCGTTGGTAAAAGACCGTGGTGCATACACGGCCACGACCTTGGAGCCGTCCCCCGTCACGCACGTGTTCCCGACCCAACGGTCTGTCTGCACCCCAGCCACGCTCAACGTGGCCAGCACCTTCCAGCTGTAGCCGCCCGAGGCAGTCGCCTTCAAGATCGAGAAGCCGTCTGCGTCGCCACTTGAGGTGAAGGATGCATCCCCGGTGGCTTTCCAGCCGGAGCCGAGGGTGGCGTCGCGTTTTTTAGCGGGAATGGCGTTGCTCGAATCGGCGGGCGTTGACGCGGCAGGAGGAAGAGAAGCGTTGGGGTCCTGAGGCTTTGGGGCAGCAGCCTGAGCGGCCGAGGTGCCCATCAGGACGGACAGCCCGACGGAAACGGCTGCGATCGCCCCAATCCAGCGGTTCGGGTGTCGGCGCGTCATTTTTTCCCCACATATGGTCGGCGGCACCCAGAGCTCCTCAAAGTCCGGTTCCGTTCGTTTCGGCATAAAGCGAGGAGGGATTTCCTCGAATTCAAATCATTTGCATGAAGAAAATTCAGCGCATTCCAAGCTCGCGGTAATCATGATGCCGCTGCGCCCCGAATGAAGCCAGCCAAAACACGGGGTCACTTATGCCCCTTGAATGGGGTCTATCTCCGCCCTACCCTTCGACTTTTGGCACTCCTACAGGCCTCTCGCCCTGAACGCCGACACACAGAAAAGCCGCCAAGATTGGATCTTGGCGGCCTTTCTAAGATTCACCCACAGTCGCAGCTCAGCTACGTATTCGTGAACACTGCCCAAGGCTTAGCGCGGGGCGGGGATCTCCTGCTTCCTAGATCGACAGGCTGCCCGAGAACTTGTAGCCCGCGGAACACCCCGTCCCGGTGCCGGCGGCGGTGATGTAGTAGGTTCCCGCCGGCATACTGGTGCTGGTGTTTGACACCTGTTGGAACGTGTAGGCCACCCCTAGCTGCGACACGGTGCGGGTCTTGGTCACCTTCGTTGCGCTCGCACTTGACCCGTTTCGAAGCGAGAAGTACAGCGCCCCGCCACACCCTGAGGACGAGTTGATTGTGATCGTGATCGGGCCGCTACCACTGTGCTTGTGCGCAGTCGTGAAGTAGAAATTGTTCGAGTATTGGTCCACGGCGCCGGAAATGGATTGGGTTGCGGCCGAGGCTGAGACGGCAGGAGCCAACGCAAGTGTTGCAGTGACGGCCAACGTGCCGAGCATCAATCCAACTTTTTTGATCATTTCTATTCCCCTATCGATAGTCCGCCGTTAGTCCAGCGAATATCAATCCACGCTCTTGCACCTCTGGAACTTGCTCAAGGGGTACTTGTGCCCCACATGCCGACGTCCCCGGTCCTCCATGCAGATGTTCACGTGCGATCGCAACCATGAGGAACTGATGTCGGGTCGTCTTGAGTGCGAAGTCTGTCCGCTTGTCAAACCCCTAACCCCGTAGCGGTTTCGGGCCGCAGACGAGCTTGCCGTGTCGACGACGAGCCACTGACCAGGCCTGCCCGTTGCGCTTCCCGCCCGGAAAACGCTGTCGAACACGGCCCGTTCCACAACCAAGCTCAGCCCTTGTCTTGCTCGAAAGGACTAGCCGCCAGATAGCCTCCAACCCCAATGGGAGGGTCACTTATGCCTCTTGCTGCTGCCTCTGAGCGACGCCTAGCTTCTGTCCTAAGGACGCCAAAGAGGGGAAGTAACCCTTTTCGACTCGGCATCTCTGACCTCGAAAGGATCAATCATGCATAACCAGAACACCTCGGCGACACACGTCTCCCGGAAGCGTCGAGCCAGGCTCATCGCTAGCCTCATCGCGGCAATGTTCCTAACAATGATTCCCGCGTTTGTCAGCGGTGCCTCTTCTGCCCAGGCCGCAGCCTGCACAGACAACGCACGCACCCTCAAGGGCGTGAACATGGACGCCAAATACGTCGAATTGCGCGGATCCTCAAACTGCGGCGGAACCGCGTGGATCCGTTGGAACTATGTGCACACAAACGGAGACGCATCAGGGACCGTCAAATTCCAGGTCATGAATGCCTGCGGCACGATCTTGAACGGCGAGTCCAACAACATAAGCACTGTCGGCGGTGAACAGTCCCACATCACCGCCTACCGGTCCGGCATCACGAAAGCCCGGATGATTTACACAGCCCGTTCCGGGTCACCTGCGTCATTCACGACGTCCTGGATCACGGTCGTCGGGAAAACGACCACCTGTTGACCTCAGAACTAGGCACTGCAGCAACTTTAACCCTCAGCCACGGGTGAACTGAACAGGTAGGGCCGAGACCCGCTGCTGGAGCGCAGCGAGGTTCTCGGCCTTACCGTGCGTTCTCTTTCCGCACAGGCATGAAAGTTCGTCGAAAGCATATTGCCCACGCCACGCGGTGCCTTCCCATGTACCGGCCAGCTGGCGCGGGTAACTAACGAGCATCTGCAGGCCGCGACAAACAACGCAAGTCCTCGACCGGGCGGACGCTGGAACCAGCGTCCGCGGATGTGAGCCCCATGAGGGGATCCATCCAAACATTGCCGCCGACACGACAAACATCGATGCCACCGTCGTCCATTGGTCGCCCTGATCTCAGTGCATCTCCGGGTACATGCCCTCAGAAGTGGTCCACGCCCACAACCTCACGCGAGGTTGCTGGCGGCATCCCCTACCCCAGTTTTTCGAACCTGCTGAACTTGAGAGCCGTCGTGATCCACGTGTCCGATGGTCAAAAGGGTGCAACTCACAGCCAAAAACGGGCTCTTCAACCAAAGCCCTTCTACGTCTCGCCTAGGCGCTAGGGTCTCTCTTTCGTACGTTCCGAAAATCCCAAAACCGAGGTATGCCAAAACCCATACGTTTCGGCACACTTTGGTTTTGGGACACTTGGGCGCACGAACCGGAATGTCAGGCGGTCGTTCAGTTTCGGACGGGGAGTAGTGACCCCAGAAGGAAGAAGGTGGGCAGAGCGAGCAAGGTTATGGTTCCGGCCATAATTCCGAGCCTGCGGCCTCGACCCCCGTGTGCGCCAGCCAGGATGGAGAGGGCGATCGTGGCGATGATGAGCACGGGGAGGCCGGTAAAGACGTAGCCGCCTGCTTCCTCGATCGCACTCACGGGGACTTGGCCTATGCCTTGGAGCCACCACGCCAGAAATCCCGAGGCGACCCAGGTTAATGCGCCGAAGACCAGGGCAATGTGTCCGACGTGCCGGGTCCAGGTTGGTGGGCCGATAGGCACCTCGTGCGGGGAGGTGCGGGTTGTTCGCGTCATCTTGTGTGTCTCTCCTGGGTGTCATGGCCCCCCTACGCCCCGTGGTGAACCGAGCAGGTCAAGAGTTTCGAGGTTGCAAAAGCTTGGCGTGATCAGGTGGCGGGGGTTCCTGCGGCCTGGAAGGTGGGGTGGCCGCTGAGGACCGTGAAGCCGAGGCCAGAACCGTTCCGGCTAGAGGCTTGCTCGAAAAGGACTCCATGCGGCGCTTGCTCCGCGGCACCCGGGCCCGCGGCTCGGTGTTGCCGAGGTGGCTGAGGCAGCCTGAGCGTCTGGCGGAGGCTGTTCCGGGTTGGCGATGAAGGCCTCTACGACGTCGCGAGCCGGGGCTTTCTTCAGAGGTTTGCATTCGATAGCCATTACTTGCCTCCGTCAATGCGCCGTGCGTGTTCGATGAAACGATCCGCAAGGATCGTTGCTCCTCGAGAACCGATCTGAGCGAGCGGGACTCCCCCGCTTTGAGAGTCCTGCATAGCCGTTCGGGCTGGAATGAATGGCGCGTGCACTTGATCCCCGAATGCCTCGATCAACTGCTCGATCTGAAACTTGTGCTCCGCAGTGATGGGCGATTTTACCTTGTTGGATGATCCCTGCGGAGACCAGGCCGGGGTTCAGGTAGCTCGCCGCCTGCACTTTGCTGACGGTTTCAAGGAACGCCGTAACTCCACTGACGGAATACTTTTCCGGCTCTGTCACGAGCACGATCGTCGGCCGCGATGAGCCCGTTGAGGGTGAGGCGGCCTACGGCAGGGGGTAGGTCGATCCGAACGTGGCTATGGCGAGTCGGCCGCGGCTGCTCTCATGCGTAGCTCTTCACCGATGAGGTTCTCCGTGTCAATGCGCGCCATGTCTCGCGAGCCGGGCACCACCATCGCAGTTTTAGCGCCTCATGATTTTGGAGCAACGTATTCGAAGCTCCGACACGACTCCGAGGCACTGCGTGATGGCCAACCTCTCCTTTCCTGAGCGGGCTGCCAGACGTGGACGCCTGCACCTTCCGAGCAAGACCGGTCGTTAGTCCTCCAACCCGGAGACGGGGGCCTGACTTTTGGGCTGCGTCACTACCCGGATCGATGGCGCGGACCTCAGTGCTGGCGACCTCGACGTTCCTGTCCTCATGGCATTCTGGGACACCGACGCCGATCCACGACTTGCCTCACATGAGCGTTCCGCCGTCCTATGCGGTCGCGAAGAAGGGCGGGGCGAGATCGTCAGGCAGGGACGGTGAGGGTTCCTCCATCGCGGGTCTGGGGCGACTGAAGGACTGTCGTCGGCGCAGGAGAACCGCCGCGAGAACGGCAGTTGTGACGACGAACGCGACACCGAAAGGTAATAGGAGCCCGGCGAGCTTGCCCTTGTCGTGACCGAACTCGGCCAAAACGAGCAAACCCAGGCCAAACACGGCTGAGGCGACCGCCGTGACGGGCCAAGTGGTGTTTCGACGAGAAGGAATGTGCCCAACTTATCCGCGCCGCGGTACCCGATTTTTCCGATAGAGACCACTCCTGAGGCACGCTTTGGGTTGGTCACCGTGCGCCCAGACCCCGTCGCGCAGCGATCACAGAACGCCGCTATCTAGCGACTAACTCGACACCCCCTTTCGTCTCAAACACGTCAGGATCGTGATTTTCTCGACATTGCTGTAGTGAAGGGGGAACGATGACGGATCCGGAAGACAGAGACGACGACGCCAGGCTGCTCGTTCGGTTGGCACTCGGCGACAAAGCGGCGTTAGCGGTCGCCTTCGACAGATTTGCGCCGACGGTGACGAGGTACGCCTGGGCTATCGCTCCCAGCCGCATGGACGTGGAAGAGCTCGTGCAAGACACGCTCCTCACGCTCTGGCAGAAAGCGGCCACCATCAAGTTACCCACGGAGTCACTCCTGCCGTGGCTTCTCGTCGTCTGCCGTAACCATGCCCGAAACCTCCGACGCCGTCAGGCCCGGGCGGAGAGCGATTCCCTGCCGGACGATCTCGAAGCACCACCAGCGGCCGAGGAAGCTCGAGAACACCTGCGCTGGGTACGCGCCGAGATCGACGCCCTCCCGACGCTGGATCGCCGCATCTGCGAGCTGTGCCTCCTCGAGGGCCGCTCCTATTCCGAAGCTGCCACGATTCTCGGACTGAGCGTTGGCGCCGTCACCAAGCGCGTCTCCCGATCGCGGACTCGACTCAAGAAGGCTGTGATGCACGATGAACACTGAACCTCCTCTCGGCGACGACTTCCAGCGTCTGCTCGTCGGCATGAAGCGGAGCGTCCTCGACCGAGCCGACGACGTCCGCCCCCGTCCCGTTCGACACCGACACGTGTGGCCGGTCGTTGGCCTGGTCGCGCTTCTGGCCATTGGCAGCGTCAGCGGCGCCTACGCCGTCGGCCTCGTTCCCCATGATCTCTTCGAGGCACCGACTGCAGCCCCATCGCCGACAGTCTCCGAACCGTCGAGCCCGTCGACGCCCGCAGCCGAGACCCCTCCGGCAAGCTCCACCGCGACACAGTCAGCCACCCCGACGTCGACAGCCAAGCCGTTCTCAATCGACGATCCCGGCACCTGGACGACCTCCTTCTCCGAGGTCGGCCCCATCGCCCTCGGAGCACCCTATGCCGGCGAGATCGACGATCTCACCTCCGCGTACACCCGCGACAACGCGACCTGCCCCAACCCGAACGTGTCGTTCTGGCACCGCACGGGCTCAGTGGAGCTCGTCGTCGAAAACACGGACGGAGTCGTCTCCGGCGTCTCGATTGGGCTCGTGTCACCCACCGACCCTTCGTACCGCACCACCGCCCCGACGACTGCCGAAGGCGCCGGTATCGGCTCGACCCTGACCCAGCTCAAAACCATGTACCCGGACATCGAGAACACGGGAAACTACGGCGGCAGCGGCGCAGACGGCGGATTCGAATACTGGAGCATCCACTCCGCCGACGGCTACATCACCTTCGTACTCGGCGCCGACAACAGCCATGTAGGCCAAGTCTGGGTCGCGGCCACGCCCCAACCACCCTCCGAGTTCTGCGGCTAGCCGTCGGTCAAGGATCAGACCAGCCATCTATCCGCAGAACGTGGCGAAAGAGCCACAGCATTAGACCTGTACAACCTGATGGTGTCCCAAAAACAAGGTGTGCCGAAACGCATGGCTTTCGGGGACGACGAGCGGGACGTGGCTATACCAAGACTTTCTCTATCCGACGCTGAACAAGAATTTAGCGGCCAAACCGCCAGCTCGCGCGCGTACAACGGGAGTCATGAAGGTCATCGGAGTCACCGAGTTCGGAGGGCCAGACGCCCTCGCCATCCACGAGGTCGAGGAGCCGCACGCGGGTCCCGGCGAGGTTCGCATCAGGGTCGGGGCGTTCGCTGTCAGCCCGACGGATGCTGGCGTCCGCGCTGGCGGCCGTGACCTCAGTCAGGCGGGCGAACCGCCTTATGTGCCGGGCATGGACGCGGCAGGCATTGTCGACGAGGTCGGCGAGGGGGTGACCCAGTGGCAGACGGGCGACGAGGTCATGGCCATCGCCCTCCCGCTCCGGGGACACGGTGGCGCCTACGTGCAGGCGCTCGTCGCACCGGTGGACTCCATCGCCCAGATCCCTACGGGCACCTCGCTCGAGGAGGCCAGCACGATCCCGATGAACGGCCTCACAGCGGTGCAGATCCTGGAGAAGGCCGGCCTCTCGGCCGGGCAGACGCTCCTTGTGACAGGTGCCCCGGGACTACTCGGGAACTACCTCGTGCAGCTCGCCGAACAGCAGGGAATCACCGTGATCGCCGACGCGGCAGACAAGGATCGGGCGCTCGTCGAGTCGCTCGGCGCCGACCACATCGTGCCGCGTGGGGACGAGTTCGTGGCTGCGGTGCAGGCGATCGCCCCGCACGGTGTCGACGCGATCGCAGACACGGCGCTCCTCCACGAGCAGGCCGTCCCGCTGCTCCGTGAGGGTGGAGTGTTCCTCGCCGTGCGCGGCTGGCAGGGCGACGGAACCCCCGGAATCCGGTTCGAGCAGGCGATGGTGTTCGACGAGTACCACTCCCAGGCCAAGCTCGACCGGCTGCGGCAGGCCGTGGAGGACGGCGTCCTCACGCCCCGGGTCTCCGAGGTGCTTGCCGCGTCGGAGCCCGGGGCAGCCGCCGACGCGCACCGGCGGCTCGAAGCGGGGGGCACCCGTGGCAGGTTCGTCCTGACCTGGTGATTCAGTGGAGGCACTCATAAGACTTGGTGGATGGCAGCTGCGAACGACATCGGCCTCGGTGACAGGAATGCCTGTCTCGTCTCTGGCCTGCAGTGCTGCTACCCCGAATCCGGCGTCAAAATCGAGCGAGCCGGTCAGGCCTGCCAGCTGCGAGCTGTGAGAGGCGTGACGACCACCCGCGCCGCAAAAGACCGCGCGACAGAGGCGTCGAAGACAGCAGCACCGGGCACGAGGGCGTTCCCCGTCGCGGCTCCGGCCGCCAGGGCTACGGCGGCCGGCAGGTCGGCACCCGTGTCGAGCGCCGCGAGCAGGCCGCCGAGGTACGAGTCTCCGCTGCCGACGGGGTAGGCGCCGAACGACCCCGCTGCGGGAGGCAGGGCGACGCGCCACAGGCCCGAAGCGTCGGCCGCGATCGAACCGTGCGCTCCGTCGGTGACGACCACGTCGGATCCTGCGGCCTCTCGCAGTGCCGAGACCAGCGATGTCAGCTCGACGTCGAGGGGCAGGTCGAGCGCCTCGGCCGCCTCGGCCCGGTTGACCTTCAGCAGCCCGACAGCGAACGATCCCAGCACCGACCGAAGGGCCGGGCCGTGCGTGTCGAGGGCGAGGCGGGCTCCCTTCGCCGCGCAGAGCCGCGCGATGTCGCCGAGCACCGGTTCGGCACCTGCCGGCAGACCGCCAGAGAGCGACACCCAGGATCCGGCTCCCGCCACCCGCTCGAGCCCCTCCAGCACCTGTGAGAGCTCGTCATCGCCGAGCGCGACGGGCCGCTCGTAGATCTCAGTGAGTGTGCCCCCGGCTGCGGACGCGATCGACACGCACTGGCGGGTCTCGGTCGGTGACTCGACGACCTCCGAGGTGACGCCGTCGGCGTCGAGCAGTGCGGCAACGAGCCCGCCGAGGTGACCACCGAGCACAGGTACGGCGGTCACCGCGGCCCCGAGGCGTACGGCGGCGCGGGCCGAGTTCAGCGCTTTGCCCCCGGCGACCCGGACGACCGACGTGGGCCGATGCGGCTCGCCGAGCACCAGGTCGTCGACGACGTAGCTCACGTCGAGGGCGGGGCTGAGGGCGGCGACCGCGATCATGCGGTGGCCGCGGCAGTGGTAGACGCCGGGACCGGTGTCGGTGTCGGTGTCGGCGCCGACAAGTCGAGATGCGCCGCGATCTCGTCGCGGGTGGCATGAGCCCCGCTGCCGCCGGCAACCCGGGTCGAGAGCGACCCCGCGGCCGTCGCCCACCGCAGCCGGATCCGCTCGTCGGTCTCGCCGAAGTGGAGCGCGGCGAGGTACCCCGCGTCGAAGCTGTCGCCGGCGCCGGTGGTGTCGACGACGTCGAGCACGAGCCCGGGCGCCGAGAGAATCGGCGACCCCGAGCGGACCGACCAGCCTCCGTCTCGCCCGGCCTTGACCACGACGGCGAGCCCCGGCGACACGTCGACCAAGGCGGCGGCCGCCTGCTCGTCGGAATCGTGCCCGGGCGACACGGCCCGCAACTCTTCGAGGTTAGGGAGGAACACGTCTACGTGCGGCAGAACCGCGTCGAGACCGAGCCACTCGCCCGCGGGATCCCAGTTGGTGTCGAGGCTGACCGTGAGGCCGCGTGATCGGAGCTCCGGCAGCAGGGTCGGCAGCGAGGCGGCGAGGCCGGGCAGCAGGAAGAACGACGCGAAGTGCACGTGCGTGAATGCGCCGGCATCGGCCGCCGCCAGCACGTCGGCAGCCGTGACGCGCACCATCGCCCCCTTCGCCGTCAGGATCGAGCGGTCTTCCGGTGCCGACAGGATCACGCTGAGCCCCGTCGTCTCGCCGGGGACGACGCGCACGAACGAGGTGTCGACGCCGTCGAGGGCGGCCAGCGTGAACCGGCCGAACTCGTCGTCGCCGACGCAGGCGACCAGCGCGACCGGCACGCCGAGTCGGGCGAGGCCGTGGGCGACGATGCCGGCCGACGACCCGAGCACGAGCGACGAGGCGTCGAGCAGCTGCTCCTCCTGGCCGAACCTCGGCACGACGTCGCCAGTCAGCACGAGGTCGACGTTGGCGTCTCCGACGACGAGGATCCCGGGGTCTGTCATGGGGGTCATCCTTTCAACCCGGCGAACGTCATGGTCGCCACGAACTGCTTCTGTGCCGCGAGGAAGAACAGGATGAGCGGCAGCGTCGCGATCACGTTGCCGGCCATGAGCAGCGACCACTCGGTGCGCCTGGTGCCCTGGAAATTGGTCAACCCGAGCTGCAGGGTGAAGGCGTGGTCGTTGTTGATCGCGATCAGCGGCCAGACCAGGTCGTTCCACGAGCCGAGCAGGGTGAAGATCGCCAGCGTCGCAAGGGCGGGCTTCGCGAGCGGCAGCACGATGCGGAAGAACACCTGCAGGCGCGTGCAGCCGTCGATGAGACCAGCCTCCTCCAGCTCGG
Organism: Frondihabitans sp. VKM Ac-2883; assembly: GCF_015350875.1. Lineage (NCBI taxonomy): Bacteria > Bacillati > Actinomycetota > Actinomycetes > Micrococcales > Microbacteriaceae > Frondihabitans > Frondihabitans sp. VKM Ac-2883. Next base: position 306,730 of record NZ_JADKSF010000002.1, read on the forward strand.
CGGGCAGCGAGAGGAAGAACTGCCGCATCAGGAAGATGCCGAACGCCGATGCGAGCCACGGCACGATGGCCGCGCTGAGGTGATCGACGAGGCCGAGACGGGCGAACATGATGTAGGTCGGGATCATCAGCAGCTGGGTCGGCACCATGATCGTGGCGAGGATCGCCAGAAAGCCGAACGAGCGACCCGGAAACTTCAGTCGGGCGAAACCGTAGCCGGCGAGCGAGCAGAGCACGAGGTGCGACGCGATGGCCGACGCCGAGACGATCGCGGTGTTCAGCAGCCAGTGCAGGATGTCGGACTGCTCGAACAGCTTCTGATAGCCGTCGAGCGTGAAGTGCGACGGGATGAAGGCGGGCGGGAACTTGTTGATCTCGGAGGCTGGCTCGACGCTCGTCAGGAACATCTCGACGAACGGCAGGAGGAAGAGGAACGCCACGGGCACGAGCAGGAAGTGCCAGCCGCTGAACGGCAGCTTGCGTCGGCGGGCCCGCGCCGAGGCGGCGGGCGGGCGGACGACACCGCCCGCATTCGCCAGCGGCGTCGACGGGAGAATGGGGGCTTCGACACTCATCAGAAGGCCTCTCGTCCGGACTTGCGCGAGTAGACGGCGACCGCGATCGTCACGAGGAGCGTGACGAAGAAGAGGCCGTAGGCGACGGCGGAGCCGTAGCCGAACTGCAGGTTCTGGAAGGCGACCTTCCACAGGTAGTACACGATCGTCTGGGTCGCCTCGAGCGGGCCGCCGCGGGTGGTCGTGTAGACGAGGTCGAACAGCTGGATCGCCTGCAGGGTCTGGTAGATGCCGACAAACACGGTGACCGGAGCGAGCTGCGGCCAGACCACGCGCCAGAAGATCTGCCACGAGTTCGCCCCGTCGATGCGGGCCGCCTCGACGACGTCGCCGGGAACATCCTGGAGGGCAGCCAGGTAGATGACCGTCGTGAAGGCGGCCTGACCCCAGAGCGACATGATCGTGATGACGACCATCGCCTCGTGCCGGTCTTCCAGCCACCCCTGCTCGGGCAGGCCGACGACGCGGAGCACGTTGTTGATGAGACCGAACTGGGGGCTGAACAGGTAGGTCGTCAGGATGCCCGTGGCCGCTGCCGACGCCACGAAGGGCACGAAGATGGCCGTGCGGTACAGGCCGATGAATCGGATCCTGCGGTTGAGGGCCACCGCGAGGAACAACCCGAGCAGCACCGACGCCGGCACGAAGAGAACGGTGTAGATCGCCGTGTGCGCCACCGCTCCCTGCAGCTCGGGGTCGGCGATCATGTCACGGTAGTTGCCGGTACCGACCGAGATCGGGTCGCTAAAGCCGTCCCACTTCTGGAACGAGAGCAGAAAGGCCCACACCCCGGGGAACACCGTCAAACCGAGCACGATCACGAGGGCGGGGGCGACGAAGCCCCAGCCTTCGAGGGCCTCGCGCCACGACCGGTGCCGACGTGACGCACGGCGAGCGGTCGACGACCGGGGCGGGGCACCTTCGGGCGGCCGGAGAGCGAATGTCGTCATGGTCGCGCCTAGTTCTCGGCGAGCGCTTTGTCGGCGGCTGTCGCGGCAGTCTTCAGGGCATCGCCCGGGTTTCCCTGCCCCTGCAGCACCTGCGAGACGGCGTCGCCGACCGCACTGGAGAGCCCGACGTAGCCGGGCACGGTCGGCCGGGCCTTCTTGGCATTCGCCGCATTGGCCTGCATCACGTCGAGGCCGGGGAGCGCCTTGACCTGGGCGAGGAACGCGGCGCTGGTCGCCTCGCTCGAGCGCAGCGGCAGGTTGCCGACGGCGACGTTGAACTTCTCGTCCTGCTCTTTCGAGGTAAGCCACTCGGTGAACTGCGTCGACCAGTAGGCGCGGTTGGCGTCTTTGTGGTCGAACAGGGTCCAGAGGTCGGGGCCCGACACCGTCTGGTGGTCGCCGTTCGTACCCGGCAGCTGCACGACGCCGTACGACGTGCCGGCGGTCTTGAGTGCCGAGAGCTCCCACGGGCCGGAGGTGATCATGCCGACGTGGTCGCTCTCGAAGAGCTGGGCGAACTTGGTGTCGGTCTGATCGAGGTAGACGCTCTTGTCGGTCACGGCGAGGTCGCGCAGGTACGTCACCGCGTCGACCCCTGCGGTGGAGTCGAAGGCCGACTTGGTGCCGTCGGACGAGAGGATGTCGCCGCCGTTCTGCCACAGGTGCGGCCACAGCTGCCAGGTGGTCTCTTCGCTGCCCGACACCGAGTAGCCGTAGCCGTAGGTGTTCGAGCTCGAGTCGGTGAGCTTCTTCGCGGCGGTGCGGAAGTCGCTCCACGTCCAGTCTTTGGTCGGGTAGTCGACCCCGGCCCTGTCGAAGACGGTCTTGTTGTACAGCAGCGAGATGTTGTCGACGACCGCCGGGAACCCGATGGTCTTCTTACCCGTCGGCTGGGCCGTCGCGCGGGCGGCCGAGGTGAACTCGTCCCACTTGACGTCGGGTTTCGCCACCTCGTCGGTGATGTCGAGCGTGCGGTTCGCCCGTTCCAGCTGGCTGGCCCAGGATCCGAAGGTGTACGACACGTCGGGATACGTGCCTCCCGCAAAGCTCGCCGACAGCTTCTGCAGCAGCTGATCGGTCGACGATGCCCCGGGCGACAGGTCGATCGAGACGTTCGGGTGCTCCTTCTCGTACTCCGAGACGAGGCCCTCGAGGATCTTCTCGGCGGCGTCGTTCTGCCCCGACCAGATGGTCAGCTTGACGTCCGCCTTGGTGTCGAGGGTCGAGGATCCGCCGCCCGACCCGGCACACCCGGTGAGGAGAGCGGCAGTGGCGACGGTGGCGAGGCCGAGGGCCAGGCCGCGGCGGACGGACGAGGGGCGTGGTGCGGAGGAACGGGACATCGGGAACTCCACTGGTCGAAGGGTGGTGATGCGGGAAGGGAGAACGGAGGGTCAGCCGAGAACGACGGAGCGCGTCAGACCCCGCGGGGTGTCGGGGTTGAGACCCTGGCTCTCGGCGAGCGCGACCGCGATCCGGTGCGCCTCGGTGAGCTGCACGAGCGGGTCGAGCCCATTCGTGTGGACGGTTGCGCCCGTTGACTCGATGTCGGCGACGAGCGTCGGGTCGACGTCCCCGAAGACGAAGACGAGCGAGCGCTCCTTCGCGACGGCGATGGGGCCGTGCCGATAGTCGAGGAGCGGGTACGACTCCGACCACGCCTGGGCCGCCTCGCGGATCTTCAGCGCGGCCTCCTGCGCGAGGCCGTAGGTCCAGCCGCTGCCGAGGTAGACGTAGTGGTCGAAGGCCGTGACATCGACGTCGAGGGCAGCGGCGAGACTCGTCCGTGCCTCCTCGACGAGGTGGGAGGTGTCGTACCCGTAGAAGGCTCGGGCGGCGGCGAGCAGGGTGGTCGGGAACCGCGTCTGCACCACCGACTCCTCGTCGGCGTAGTCGAGCACGAGCGTGGTGTCGACCAATTCGTCGACCGGCATCCCGCCGACCGCGACGATCGCGGTGAGCGCTGGGGCTGCGTCGGAGTCGCTGTCACTGGCGGCACGGGCCGCCACCAGTGCATCCAGGATTTCGGTCGTCGTGCCGGAGCGGGTGATGGCGACGATCCGGTCGTAGCGCCGCCCCGGCTTCCACTCCGAGCCGTAGGCCGCATCGGTCTCGCCGAGACCGGCGCGCTCGCGAAGGGAGGCCAGCGACTCGGCGACGAACGCGGAGGTTCCGCAGCCGACGAAGAGCACGCGCTCCCCGGGCAGGCCGAGGTACGGCCCGAAGGCGGGCGACTCGACCAGCGATCTCGCCCAGGTGTCCGGCTGGCTCTGGATCTCGGCGGTCGTCTTGCTCGACGGCGTGGTGGCGCTCGACGGGGTGGTCGTGCTCGACGCGGAACTGGTGCTCGACGGGGTGGTCGTGCTCATCGGGATGCCTTTCGAGACAGGAGCGCCGGCGAGATGACCTCGCAGAAACGCTGGACGAGGTCGGCGACGGCGTCACGGGCCGGGGCGACGTACTTGCGGGGATCGGTGGCGCGGTCGTCGGCATCGAGGAAGCTGCGGACGCTGCCGGTGTAGGCGATATTGAGGGCGGTGCCGACGTTGATCTTGCGGATCCCAGCGGCCACGGCCTCGCGGATCACGTCGTCCGGCACGCCCGATGACCCGTGCAGCACGAGCGGCACCGGAACGGCGGCTGCAAGCGCCGCGATCAGCTCGAGGTCGAGCGAGGCGTCGCGGGTGGCCATGGCGTGTGACGACCCGACGGCGACGGCGAGGCCGTCGACCCCGGTCGCGGCGACGAACGAGGCGGCCTCCGCAGGATCCGTGCGGACGCCGGGTGCATGCGCGCCGTCCTTGCCGCCGATCGCCCCGAGCTCGGCTTCGACCCAGAGGCCGGCCGCGTGGGCACGACCCACCGCGTCCGCCGTCGTGCTCACGTTGTCGGCGTAGTCGAGTGTCGATGCGTCGACCATGATCGACCCGATGCCGAACGCGCTCCCGAGGGCGATCCCCTCGTCGATCAGCGCAGGGTCTTCGATATGGTCGAGGTGGATGCCGATGTCGACCGGGGCGGCCTCGGCGAGCTCCCGACAGGCGGCGATGAGCGGGCGCATCCCGCCGCCGTGGAAGCGGATGGCGTTCTCGCTGATCTGCAGGAGCACCGGGATACGGGCGCGGGACGCCCCGAGCACGATTCCCTCGGCATGCTCCAGCCCGATCACGTTGAAGCTCGGCACGGCCGTGCGACGCTCCACTGCTGCGGCGACGAGGTCGCCGACCGGTGCCCCGGTCACAGGGCGCTCGCCGGGATGAGCTCGCGGAGCGGCTCGGGCAGGAGGTCGCCGTGGGCGGTGACGAGGTCGTTGCACAGCTCCCAGATCTGCTCGGGGGTGAGAGTCGACGACGCGTTCGGGTCGACGAGCACGGCCTGGCGGAGGAGCTTCGGGTCGCCGGTGCGAGCGGCCTCGATGGTCAGCTCGTTCACCGAAAGGTAGGAGCGGTTGATCGCCGCGGCCTGCACGGGCAGCGAGCCCATCGCCTGCGGGCGGATCCCGTCGGCGCCGACGAGCGTCGGCACCTCGACCACGGCACCCTGCGGCAGATTGTCGATCAGATCCCGGTTCACGACGTTCGCGTGGATCTCGCGCTCGGTGCCCGTGACGAGCGAGTGGATGACCTGGGGCGCGTACTCGGCCGCCCCCTCCTCGAGCTCGAGCGCGGAGCCGCTTTCGAGCGACGCCTCGGCCGCGTGGAACTCGGCGACGTTCTCCTCCGAGATGCCGAGGTATTCGAGGGGTCGCAACCGGAACTTGTCGATCTGCTCGGGCGAGCGAAGGAACCAGGGCAGGTACTCCGACGAGTGCTCGCTCGTCTCAGTCGGGTAGTAGCCCACACGGCGGAAGATCTCGACGCGGACGCGTCGTTCCAGTTCAGGATCCGCGCGAATCCGATCCCGCAGCACCGGGTAGAGGTCGCGGCCCTCGTGGCTCCACTCCAGCATCCAGGCCTGGTGGTTGACGCCGGCGGCGCGGAACCGGGTCTCTTCGACGGGCACGCCGACCAGCTCGGCCAGGTCGTGCGCCGTCCAGTAGACGCTGTGGCAGAGGCCGAGGGCGGTCAGCTCAGGGGCGACGACGCTGGTCCACCAGATGTTCATCGCCATCGGGTTCGTGTAGTTCAAGAACACGGCGTTGGGGGCTACCTCGCAGATGTCAGCCGTGAGCGCGGTGAGGAACGGGAAGGTGCGCAGCGCACGGAAGACGCCGCCGACGCCCGTCGTGTCGCCGATTGTCTGGTGCAGGCCGTACCGCTCGGGAATCTCGAGGTCTTTGCGGGTGGCGTCGATGCCACCGATCTGCACCATGTCGATCACGAAGTCGGCGCCCTCGAGCGCACGGCGGCGGTCGAGGGTCGCCGTGATGGTGATCGGCCGGCCGAAGCGCTCGCTCACCTGACGCGCCGTGCCCTCGGCGACGGCGAGACGCGATTCGTCGATGTCGTGGAGGCGGAGGTCGAGGGGTCCGAGGTCGTCGAACCCGAGAAGGTCGGCCAGGAGCTGACGCGTGAAAACAACGCTGCCCGCTCCGATGAAGGTCACTCGTGTCATGTGGACGATCATTCTGGTGACTGCGCGTTTCGTGCAATGATGTGCGTGAAACGATCACTATCGCTGAGCGAATAGGAAACAGGATGGCAACAATCGACCTCGACGTCTCGCCGCGAGCGGCCTCCTCGAAGCGATCCGACCGCATGGTCGCGATCATCTCCTCGCTCGGCGAGCGCGGTTCGGCGTCGTTCGCCGATCTCGCGACGGAGCTCGGCGTCTCGGCGGCGACCATTCGCCGCGACCTCGCCGACCTCGAAGACCAGGGCCTCCTCGCCCGCACCCACGGTGGCGCCCGAGCCTTCACCTCGGCGGCCGAGGTGCCGGTCGGTCTCCGCGACTCGCAGTTCCGGCTGGCAAAGCAGCTCATCGCCCGACGCGCCGCGACCCTGCTGCCCGACGGCCCCTACGCGATCGCGATCGGCGGCGGAACGACCGCCGCCGGAGTCGCCCGGGCCCTTATGTTCCGCACCGACCTCACCATCGTCACCAACTCGCTCACCACCGCCACCGAGATCGCGTCCCGCCCCAACATCAAGGTCATCATGACCGGCGGCGTGATCCGCTCCCAGTCGTTCGAACTCGTCGGCGCCCTCGCCGAGAACGCCTTCAACGCGATCAATGTCGGCACCGCGATCCTGGGCATGGACGGCATCGGCTCGGTCGGCGGCGCAACCACCCACGACGAGACGGAAGCCCGCACCAACACAGCGATGGTGCGCCACGCTCAGAGGGTGATCGTCGTCGCCGACTCGTCGAAGGTCGGCCGCGTCACGCTCGCCAAGGTCGCCGACCTCACCGAGATCCACGACCTCGTCACCGACTCCGGTGCCGACCCCGACGAGCTGGCGCGCATCCGCGACCGCGGCGTCCGCGTGCACGTCGTGGAGGTGGCGGAATGACCGCCGACGCGACACTCCGACTGCGCCTCGTCGAGAACGAACTCCGGTTCGACGACGAGACGGCGATGGCCGCGACCGCGATCGACGGCGGGTGGATTCTGCCGGCCGGGCCCGTCTCGGTCACGCACGATCTCGGATCCTGCGCTTTCTACCGGCACGGCTGGAACTCGTGGTCACCGACGGGCTGGGCACCGCTCACCGACAGCCCGATGCGCATCTACGGCGACGCACCCCGTCTGCTGACGGCCGACGACGCCGCCACCGACCGGCCCGACCGACACGAGGGCTCGGGCCTCGGCGCACTCGAACTGCCCGACGGCCGGGTGCTCCTGCTGGGCGCGCTCGGGCTCGGTACGCCGCGCGTCGGCGCCTCGCCCGACGAGCTGTGGGCGACTCTCGAGAGCCAAGGATCCGAGTGGTTCCTCGGTCTCGGAGACGAGGCTGTCGTGTTCGCCCGCTACGCCGAGTTGCTGCGCGAGCGGCTCGGCACCCCGCCCGCCGAGCGCGTCGACACCCTCTGGTGCAGCTGGTACTCGTTCTTCGAAGACATCGACGAGACGCTCGTGAATAAGACGATCGACGACCTCGGCGACCTGCCCCTCGACGTCGTGCAGCTCGACGACGGCTGGGAGCGAATCGTCGGTGACTGGACGGCCAACGAGCGCTTCCCCTCCGGCATGGCGGCCCTCGCCGAGCGAATCGCCGCGCGCGGCTCTCGGCCGGGTCTCTGGCTGGCGCCCTTCATCTGCCTTCCCGATTCGGCGATCGTGCGCGACCACCCCGACTGGCTCGTGCACGCCGCGTCGGGCCAGCCGCTCGTCGCCGGCTACAACTGGGATTCGCACTACTACGCCCTCGACACCACGCACCCGGCCGCTGCCGAGCACCTCGACCGCGTCTTCGCCGAACTCGTCGGGTTCGGTTACCGCTACCTCAAGCTCGACTTCCTCTACGCGGGCGCTCTGCCGGGGGTTCGCCATCTCGACCTCCCGCGCGAGCAGGTCTACCGCGATGCGCTCCTCAGGATCCGACGGGTCGTCGGCGACGACGTCTACCTTCTCGGCTGCGGGGCTCCACTCTTGCCATCGGTCGGCGTGCTCGACGGGGTCCGCGTCGGCCCCGACACCGCCTCCGACTGGGTGCGACCCGGAACCGTCGAAGATCCGAGTCACGAGGGTGGGCTGAACGGCCTCACGGCGTCGGTCGAGCGGCTGTGGATGCGCGATCTCTTCCAGGTCGACCCCGACGTGGCGTTCTTCCGGTCGGCGCACACGACGTTGACACCCGAGCAGCGCGAGGCCCTGCAGTTGATCGCCCGGGTCTCCGGGTTCCGGTCGACGTCGGATCCCATCGACTGGCTGTCGGCAGACGAAGCCGATTCGCTGCGGGTGTTTCTCGAGCGCTCCGAAGAGGTCCGACGCATCGGGCGCTACCGGTACGAGGTGGGCGACGAGGTCGTCGACTTCACGCCGTTCGTCCGAGAGGTCCGCACCGGGCGGGAGCACCTGCGCGAAACAGACCGCGTCGCGCCCGGGGCGAGCGAGTAGCATCGCCCTCACGCTGATCTGCCCGGACCCCGCAGACCAGAGCCTCTCCGCTCGTCGGAGGCCGGCTGCACATCGGAGCACGATCTCGGAGGTCTCATGAATCGCATCACCCTCACCATCGATGGCAAGCGCTACCGGCTGTCGAACGAGACCGACCTCGACCTCCTGCAGAAATCGGTGCTGCGCGCGGTGCGACGAGGCGAGTTCCTGACGTTCACTCCCCTCGGATTCCAGCGCGTCTCGGTTCTCGTCTCGCTCAACTCGTCGATCACCGTCGACACCGTCGAAGAGGTTCAGTCCGGAGTCAGCTCGCTGAGCCGCGTCGACGCTCTCGACAGCGACTACGACTACTCGCCCACGCAGCTGGAGCGCCAGCGCTACCGCAGCTGACCGCGCCACGAATCAGAGGCGGCCCCGCCCACCCGGCCCTTACGGATGGTTACCGAGATAACCATCCGTAAGGGCAGGTCGAGCCGATGCTCAGCGCCGACCGGAGGGGGTTTTCGGATCCTTCGCCGTGCGACCTGCCTCGAGGCGCTCGGCCTCCAGCCGCTCCGCCTCTTCTCCACTGATCGCCTCGCCGCGCGCGACCATTCCCGAGACCTCCGAGAGCGGGATCTCTTTCAAGAACAGAGACAGTACAAACGCGACCGCGATCAGCGGGATCAGGTACCAGAACACGGGAGCCAGCGAGTCGGCGTAGGCCGCCACGACGAGGTCGTGCAGGGCCGTGGGCAGCTTGTTGAGAGCCGCAGGATCCAGAGTGGACGTCGCCGAGGACGCATCAGACTCCGAGGCTCCCGCACCCGTGAACACGTCGGTGAGCTTCTCGGTGAGACGGCTGGTGAAGATGGCACCGAACACCGCCACCCCCAGAGCCGAACCGACCTCGCGGAAGTAGTTGTTCGTGCTCGTCGCCGTTCCGACGTCTTTCGCGGGGACGGCGTTCTGCACGACCAGGACCACGACCTGCATGATCGAGCCCAGCCCGGCACCGAAGATGAACAGGAACACGCAGATCAGCCAGATCGGGGTGTCGGCGGTGAGCGTCGTCATCAAGAACATCGCGATGCCGACGAGCACGGTGCCGACGATCGGGAAGGCCTTGTAGCGGTTGGTCTTCGAGATGACCTGACCGGAGAGGATCGACATGCCGATCAGGCCGACCATCATCGGCAGGAGCAGCAGTCCGGAGGCGGCCGCCGACGCACCCGACGCCATCTGCAGGAACGTGGGGATGAAGGCGAGCGCCGCGAACATCGCGATACCCAGCACAAAGCCGATCGCCGTCGCGATCACGAAGACGCGGTTCTTGAAGAAGGCCAGCGGGATGATCGGATCGTCGGCACGGTTCTCGACCAGGATGAACAGGGTCACCGCGACCAGCAGGGCGGCGCCGAACAGCCAGGTCTCGGGGGCGCCCCAGCCGTGCAGCGAGTTGCCGCCGAACTCGGTGAAGAAGATGAGCGACGCGGTCGCGGCCGACAGCAGGATGATGCCCGGCACGTCGATCTTCTTCGTGGCCTTCTTGCTGGGCAGGGTCAGGGTGAACCACGCGATCGCGAACGCCGCGATGCCGACCGGGATGTTGATGTAGAAAGCCCAGTTCCAGGTCAGGTGGTCGACGAAGAAGCCGCCGAGGAGAGGGCCGCCGACAGCCGCGAGACCGAAGATGCCGCCCAGCGGGCCGAGGTACTTGCCGCGCTCCGAGGCCGGGACGATGTCGGCGATGATCGCCTGCGAGAGGATCATCAGACCGCCACCGCCGAGGCCCTGGAGGGCGCGGAAGACGACGAACATCCAGAAGTCGGAGGCGAACGCGCAGCCGATCGAGGCGAGGGTGAACAGCGCGATCGCCGTCAGGAAGAGGTTGCGTCGCCCGAGCACGTCACCGAACTTGCCGTAGATCGGCATGACGATGGTCGTCGCGAGCAGGTAGGCCGTCGTGATCCAGGCCTGGTGCTCGACGCCGCCGAGCTGCCCGACGATCGTCGGCATGGCCGTCGACACGATCGTCTGATCGAGGCTCGAGAGGAGCATGCCGGCGATCAGCGCGGCGAAGATGATCCAGATACGGCGCTGCGTCAACAGCAGCGGGCCGTCACCGCTCTTCGGAGGGGCGGTCTTCTCGGTGGTCATGGGCTGGGCACCAGTCTTTTCGTGGGGAGGGGGGCGAAGAGCTCGCGGGCCGCTCGGACCCGCTCGCGAAGGATGTCGGCGAAGGGAACGACGTCGGCCCCGTGAAGATAGGTGTCGATGCTCAGGCGGACGAGCGCCTCGAACGTGACAATGGCGACCCGGATCGGCAGGAGATCGGCGTCGCCCTGACTCTCGGCCAGACGGGCGATGAACCGCTCCTGCTCGCTGCGGCCGGAATCGATCATGGCCGCGATCAGCTTCGGCTCGCGCTGCATCGATCCGACGAAGTCGGCGAGGTCGGACGCCGTCGGGCCCATGGCCTCGAAGTGCCCGATGGCTACCTCGACGAGGTCGTCGACGAGCGGGCGGCGCTCCTCGGGGTCTACCGCGCGAGCCGCGAGGAAGTCGTCGACGAGGGCGCTGTCGAGCCCGTTCTCGACGCCGAGCACCGCCGACTCCTTCGTCGGGAAGTAGTTGAAGAAGGTGCGACGCGAGACGCCCACCTGGTCGCAGAGCTCTTGGATCGTGAAGCCGGTGAGCCCCTCGCGGGCGGTCAGGTGCCGGGCGCGCGCGACGAGGGCCGCGCGAGTGCGCAGCTGCCGCTTGCCGGTTCCGTCGAGTGCCACCCGTAGAGGATTGCACTCTTACGCTGAGAGTGCATGGTACTGGGGTACCGGTCTCGCCTCGCCGCCGCCGAATTTGAAGGAAAAAAGCACCCCCGCCGACGGCTTTATGCCGATCGGCGGGGGTGCTGCCCGCGTTTCTCCTTCAAATTCGGAGGCGGGCCGGGTCAGACAGGTCAGACGATGGCAGCGCGCAGCTCAGCGGCAGCAGCACCGACGTCGGGCGCACCGTAGATCGCGCCACCGGCGACGGCCACCTCGGCGCCCGACTCCTGGACGGCCTTGATCGTCGAGGCGTTGATGCCACCGGCGACGGAGAACGCCACACCGGACGCCTTGCCGTCGTCGAGCAGCGTCGAGAAGGTGAAGCCCTCTTCGGCCTGCTCGTCGAGACCGGCGTGCATCTCGACGAACTGCACGCCGAGCTCAGTGACCTCCTTGGCGCGGGCGGCCTTGTCTTTCACACCGATGAGGTCGGCGACGATGCCCTTGCCGTGCTTCTTCGCAGCGGCGACGGCACCAGCGATGGTGCTGTCACCGGCGACGCCGAGCACGGTAACGAGGTCGGCTCCGGCCTTGAACGCAACGTCGGCCTCGAGCTCGCCGGCATCCATCGTCTTGAGGTCGGCGAAGACGATTTTGTCGGGGTGAGCCTCTTTGATGGCGGTGATCGCCGAGACTCCGGCGCTCTTGATGAGCGGGGTGCCGAGCTCGAGGATGTCGACGTGCGGCGCGGCCGCGGCGGCCAGCTCGAGGGCGGCTTCGGTGGTGAGGGTGTCCATGGCGAACTGGAGCTTCATGGTGGTGCCTTTCGTTGGGTGAGCGGAGGTCATTCGAGATTTGTGTGACGCGGCCAGATGTCGTCGGCGGTGAGGCCGGACCGCTTCCAAAGCGCGTCGAAGAGGGCGTCGCCGAGCAGCACGACGGTCTGCTCGAACAGCGAACCGGCGTACTGCGCCGAGGCGGTGCCGGAGCGGTCGAGCTTCGCCGCGGCCGGCACGACGAGCACCTCTGCCGACAGCTGCCCGAGCGGCGAGTCGGTGGCGGTCGTGATGGCGACCACCGTGGATCCTGCGCTCTTTGCGGTCTCGGCGGCGCGCACGATGCTGGCCGTCGTGCCGGAGCCGCTGGCGGTCAGCAGCACGTCGCCCGGGCCCGCCGCGGGTGTGGTGGTCTCGCCGACGACGTGCACCGTAAGCCCGAGGTGCATGAGCCGCATCGCGGTCATCTGCAGGGCGAGGCCCGAGCGACCGGCGCCGTAGACGAAGACCCGGTCAGCCTTCGACAGGGCGTCGGCGAACGAGTCGAGGTCGTGCTGGGCGATCGTGTCGACCGTGGCCCGCAGCTCGGACTCGATGGAGCGGAGAGATGTCGCGACAGACGACGGCGTTTCGGTCATACCCCATGGTGCGCCGAAGGATCCGGGGGCGGCGCCACCCGACCGACCGGTTCTGCCTACCCGAACGGGTAGGGCCCGGCGGCAGGCAGGGTCAGTTGATGCAGGTGCCGGCGTACGCGGTCGACTGCTTGGTGACCGTGGGCTTCGGCGTCGCCGGTGCCGCCGGGGCAGTGGAGGTCGATGGTTTCGGCGTCGCGGTTGCCGCCGGGTCGCGCACGGTGCGTCCGTCGGAGCCGAGCACCAGGCGCACCCCGACGATCCCCGGGGTCAGCACGGCCTCGGCCCCGGGCACCTTCGCGACGAGTGCCTTTGCGGCTCGCTCCGCTCCCTTGGCGTACTGGACCGTCGTCTGCTGGGTGAGCGCGCCCGACTCCGGCGCGCCGACCGTGAACCCGAGCGCGGTCAGGCGGGTCGATGCGGTGACCGCCGCGCCCTCGACGCCGCTCGCGTTGACGACGAGCGCGCTGACGGCCGCGGGTTTCGCCGCTGTCGCCTTCGTGTAGGCCTCCGGCTGCCCGACGACGTTGGTGATGAAGCCCGGCATGCCGGCGGTGTCGACCTCGACGATCGAGAGCGGCGTGCCGTTGACGTCGATGGTGGGCGTGCCGAGCACGGGGATGGTCGCCGAGCGGATGTTCGCCGGGCGCAGGTCGCGCACACTCGTCGCGAACGACACCAGGTCGAACCCCTCGTCGGTCTCGATCGACTTGCTGACGGCGTCGATGATGCGGCCCGATTTGACGGGGTTGAGCAGGGTGCCCGCGGACAGGATCCGCTTGGCCTCGACCGACAGGAAGTACTGCTGGCGCACCTCGCGATCGAAGTCACCGCGCGGAAGGCCATGCCGCTGGCGGACGAACGCCACGGCTTCTTTGGGGCTCAGGGTGGATTTGCCGGCCGGCAGGTCGATCTTCGAGAAGTCGTCCTGGACGGCGTTGTTGAGGCACACCTCGACCGGGCCGAGGGCTTTTACGACCTCGTAGAAACCGAGCAGCGATACGCGCATGAAGTGGTCGATCGTGAGGCCGGTGAGATTCTGCACGGTCGAGATGAGCAGTTTGGCGCCGCCGGACGGCCCGCCCGTGGCGCTCCCTGCCGAGAACGCCGAGTTCAGCTTGTTCTTGCCGTGCCCGGGAATGTCGACGTACGAGTCGCGCGGCAACGAGATCATCGTCGCGCTCTTCCGGTCGCCGCTGACATGCAGCACGATCATGGTGTCGGTGTTGCTGCTGCCGCCGTCGCTCGTCGTGCCGAGTTCGGCCAGCTGCTCCGCAGTGGCGCCGGCCGGGCGGTGGTCGTCGCCGACCAACAGGATGTTCTCGTCCTGCCCGTCGACGTCGCTCCCCCCGCTCTTGCCCGGGGCCGGGAGGGCGTCGATCTTGGTCACACCCGATTGGAACCGCTCGTAGCTGTAGGCGACGTAGCCGCCGCCGAGCACGAGAACGCCGACGAGGCCGAGCGCGATCCAGCGCAGCGGATGACGCCGATCGCGCCGGGCGTGGCGCGCGGGCGGGCGCCGGTACTTCGGCTCGGGCGGCGTCGGATTCTCGTCGGTCACCCCCACAGGCTAACCGGAGCCTTACTGGAACGAGGCCGCGACCCCGTTGCGGTGGTAGTCGAAGATGATGCTCGTGCGGGTCGAGGCGACGCTCGGCTGGGCCGAGAGGTGCTCGACCACGAACTCGCGCACGGCCGACGAGTCGGCCACGGCGATGTGCACCAGGAAGTCGTCAGCACCGCCGAGAAAGAACACCTGCAGTACCTGGGGCAGGTCGCGCACCTCCTCCGAGAAGCGCACGATGCTCTCCTGGCGCGAGCCGGGCCGGAGGGTCACGCCGACGATCGCCTGGAGCCCCAGCCCGAGGGCCTTCTGATCGACGCTCGTGAGAAACCCGGTCACGACACCGCGATCCTGCAGCGACCGCAGTCGCACGTGTGCGGTCGAGGGTGCGATACCCGCCCCTTCGGCGAGCGCGGCGTTCGAGATGCGCCCGTCGCTCGTCAGCAGCGCGATGAGCCGCCTGTCGATGTCGTCGAGTGGCGGGGGGCCCGAAAGATCGTTCGGCGAATCGCTCACTTCGTCTCCTTCAGCAGGCTCTGATCCTGCACCTCCGTCAATCTACCGAATGTTCTTCGTCTGAAACACGTGTGTAACGAACCCTGTCCATTCTGGTTGGTGCGGCGCAGGAGCCGCCCCTTCGATCGGAGAACGACATGCGCGTAGGCATCCCCACCGAGATCAAGAACAACGAGAACCGCGTCGCCATCAGCGCCGCCGGGGTCGACACGCTGGTGCGTCACGGCCACGAGGTGGTCGTGCAACAGGGCGCAGGATCCGGCTCGCGTATCTCCGACTCCGACTACTCCAAAGCCGGCGCCACGATCCTCCCCACCGCCGACGCCGTGTGGGCGAGCGCCGATCTCCTCCTCAAGGTGAAGGAGCCGATCGCCGCCGAATACGGCTACCTCCGCCCCGACCAGACGGTGTTCACCTACCTCCACCTCGCCGCCGACAGGGCCCTCACCGAAGCCCTCGTCGCCTCCGGCACGACCGCGATCGCCTACGAGACGGTGCAGCTGCCCGACCGTTCGCTGCCGCTGCTGTCGCCGATGAGCGAGGTCGCCGGGCGGTTGTCGATCACAGTCGGCGCGTACCAGCTGATGCGGTCGAACGGTGGGCGCGGATCCTTGCTGGGTGGTGTGCCCGGCACCCCGAAGGCCAAGGTCGTCGTGATCGGCGGCGGTGTCGCCGGCGAGCACGCGGCGGCGAACGCCCTCGGGCTCGGCGCCGACGTGACGGTGATCGACGTGTCGCTCCCCCGCCTTCGCGCCCTCGAGGTGCAGTTCGGCGGGCGCATCCAGACCCGGCACTCGACACCGTTCGCGATTGCCGAGCAGCTCCGCGACGCCGACCTCGTGATCGGGTCGGTGCTGATCCCGGGGGCCGCTGCCCCGAAGCTCGTCACCGACGAGATGGTCGCCACGATGAAGCCCGGCGCCGTGCTCGTCGACATCGCGATCGACCAGGGCGGCTGCTTCGAGGGATCGCACCCGACGACCCACGACGACCCGATCTTCTCCGTGCACGACGCCGTGTACTACTGCGTCGCCAACATGCCGGGCGCCGTGCCCGAGACGTCGACCCGGGCGCTGACGAACGCGACCCTGCCGTACGTGGTGGCGCTGGCCGACCGCGGTTGGAAGGCCGCAACCGAGGCGGAC
The DNA here is from genome assembly GCF_015350875.1 of Frondihabitans sp. VKM Ac-2883. Taxonomy (NCBI): domain Bacteria; kingdom Bacillati; phylum Actinomycetota; class Actinomycetes; order Micrococcales; family Microbacteriaceae; genus Frondihabitans; species Frondihabitans sp. VKM Ac-2883. Next base: position 322,637 of record NZ_JADKSF010000002.1, read on the forward strand.
GAGGCGCTGGCAAAGGGGCTCAACGTCACGGCCGGCCGAGTGACCAACGCCGGGGTCGCCGCGGCGCTCGGCCTGGAGTTCGCCTCCGCCTGATGGCGCGGGCCCACCGAGCCTACGTCAGGTGTTGCAGCGCACGGGCGACAGCAATAGCCCGGTGAGCTTGACCGACGTGGTGCTGGTCGACGTCGATGACCAGGCGGTGTTCGCGGTGATGTTCGCGCGGACCGTCAGCGTGTAGCTGGGGAACAGGCTCAGGATCGCGTTGGTCGTCACTACCGCCGACGTCGTGGAGCCCGTCGTCGTGGAGGCCACGACCTGGTTGCCGTTCAGCACGTCGAAGCTGTCCGGAACGACGGTGCCGCCGTAGGTCCAGCCGATCGTGACGGTACGCCCGTCGGCGTTGTCGGTACAGGTGAGGCCCGTCGCCAGAGGCACCGTGCCCGCGGTGAATCGCGAGGTCGAATTGACGGTCGTGCCAGTAAATCCCGCCGCCAGCGCTGCCGGGGTCGGGCCAAACGAGACGAGGGAGCCCGCGACGAAGAGTGTCGCCGCGGCGGCTGCTCCCGCGCGGAAAGGCCAGGCGGGGCGCGCCCGCGGGGGTGTGTCAGGCGGGCCTGCCGCCGGATCCTGCACTCGCGTGCGAAGACGTCTGTCGAGACCGGTCAGGCCGATTAGCAAGGTGAGCCCCGCCGAGACGAGCGCGACGAAGAGCCACTGCCCCTCGCGAATCCAGAGGATCGGGAGTCCGACCCAGGGCACCCGGAGCATGCCGACGCCCCACACGGCCGACGGGTGGACGGGAGTCGAATCGGGCTGCGGATTCGCGTCGCCCGCCGTGCGGAGCATGCCGCCGTCACCCCACTCGACGAACCGGTGCAGACGCAGTTTGCCCGGGTGGTCGGGATCGTCGAAGAGGATCACCTTGCCCACCTGCACCGCCTCGGCGGCGACGGGAACGGACACCACCACATCGCCGGTGCGGATCCGCGGCATCATCGAGGCGGTCATCTCGGTCGTGGGATGCCAGCCGATCACGGCCGGAGCCGCTGCGTAGAACGCCAAACCGAGAACGGTCGCGAGCACGCCGCGGGCGATCGACGCGACGATGACCCGGGCCCAGTCACGGGTGTTCTGCCCGCGGCTCTTGTGCGCGCCGCCCGTCCGTGCCAACACGTGCCGGCCGTGCGGATCGACGATCTCGCGGAGGAGATCGGCCGACACCGCCGACTGCTGGCCGAGCGCTGGCACGCTCGGCCGGATCCTCGATCGGCTCATGAGTGGGGCTCCCGACCAGGTCGGATCAGCTGTTCTGGGCCTCCCAGGTCAGGCCGAGCTGAGCGGTGCCGCCCATGACCGTACTGGGTGCCGCGGCGTTGACGGTGTAGGTGAACTGGAAGACCTTGGTCTCAGACGCGGTGCCGGTCGGCGCCCAGCTGCCGACGCCGGTCGCGAAGTTCGTGCTCGTCGAACCGAAGTTGAGGAGGGTGCCGGTGTAGACCGAGCTTCCCGTTGCCTGCGCCGTGAAACCGGAGCAGGAGCCGAATCCACCGCCGGTACCCTGCGTCACGGTCAGGTTGATGTAGGTCGAGAGGGCGTTGGTGGTCGACGGCGAGGTTCCGTACAGGGTCACGGTCGAGGGCAGGGTGCCGGTCGACGTCACCGCGATGCACTTCGTGCCGGTCGAACCGGGCTTGAGCGCCGTGGCGTTGAAGAGCGCCGTGTTCGAGTCGTCGTCGGTGAGCGCCACCGATCCGGCGCTCCAGTTGCTGGCGGGGTTCACGGTCGTGGCCGAGAACGCCGAGTACGAGGCCGTCCCGACGACGAGGCCGGAGCCGACGAGAGCCGCGGGAATGGTGATCCAGGCGGCGATCTTGGCGCGAAACGGGGTGACGAAAGGCATGGCTGAACTCCCAGGTGGGGCTGATCCGGAACGCGTCGGCTGACGCGACTCTTCAGGTGCTGCGACGGGCGGAACGGCCGTTGGTGAGACGCCGAGAGACTCCATCGTCGGGGTTCGCGGTGGTGAAGTGCGAAGCCCCTATGTGCTCCTAAGAAGGTATGTCGCTGAGCGGATCTCATCAAGTCCGCATTTGGCCCCACTGCGAGGGTCATCGAGGCCGGGTCGCGGATGACTGCCCCGATTCGCCAGATCGTAGGAGGTATAACTAGTTATACTCGTCTCATGAGGACAGCGATCTCCCTCCCCGACGTCGATTTCGACCGATTCGAGCGCGTCGCAGCGCGGAACGGCATGAACCGCTCCGAGTTCTACCGGCTCGCCGCCGACAAGCTCGCGCGCGAGCTCGAAGGCGAAGCAGAGCTCACGGCACTCGCCAATGCCGTTATTGCGCGGGCAGGTCAGCCGGCGGGCGACGGCGCGTTCCTGCGCGAGGCTGAGCAAACCGTTCTCCGCGGAACTGACTGGTGATCGCTCACGGCGACGTCGTCTGGGTCGATTTCGGATCACCCCGGGGCTCGGAGCCGGCAAAGATCCGGCCGGCTGTGGTGACCCAGGAGAACTGGCTCCTGGCTACCGACATCTCCACCGTGCTCGTGGTGCCACTGACCTCCAACACCGCCCTCGAGGCCTTCCCGGGGAACGTCCTCGTCCCCGTCGAGACGTCTGGTCTCGATCGAGACTCGGTGGCGGTCGTCTCGCAGGTCGGGCCCGTCAGCCGCGAGTTTCTCGACCCCTACCCGGTCGGGCATCTTCCCTCCTTCATCACCACGAAGATCGCCTCTGGCATCCGCTTGGTCGCCGGCATTTAGACGGCCCTGCTGAGGCGCCAGCCCTGAGCGCGGTGTGAGAGCGGCGCGGTGCCGGATCCTTCAGTCGCCCTCTGCTCGCGGCCACGTCATCGTGACCGTCGTGCCGTGCCCGGGTTGCGAGGCGATCTCGGCGTGCCCACCGACGTTGTGGACGCGCTCGATGATCGAGACGCGCACTCCGAGGCGGTTCGGCGTCATGTGATCGACGTCGAACCCGACACCGTCGTCGGTCGTGGTGACCGTGAGCACCGCGTGGGCCCAGCGGATGTGGACGTGGCGCTTCACATCGCCCGGCCCGGCATGCTGGATGCTGTTGGTCAGAGCCTGCATCACGGCGGAGAACAGCGCCTCGACAACGGATCCCGGCACGGAGTAGTTCTGCAGGCCCTCCGCCGTGAACGTGGCCCTGATGCCGAGCTCGGCGCAGGTCTCGGTGAACCGGCGGCGCAGACCGTTCAGCGGGACGAGATCGTCGAGAGTCTCGGGCATCGGCCCCGCCGACGCGACCTCGGCGAGGGCGTGCTTCGCCATGGCAACGGCGAGGTCGCGCTCCTCCGGCGTGTGTGATCGCGCAGCGGTGAGAAAGGTCGTGAGCACGCTGTCGTGCAGGATCGAGTCGACCTGGATCCGCTCCATCTCGGTTCGGTGGTCGCGCACCGTCTTGGCGTAACGTCCGGTCGCTGTACCGTGGGCCGAGTCGACCGAGGCGGCGGCCCGACGGAACATCGTGATCAGCAACAGCACGACCAGGCCGATGATCACTCCGTACCCGGCCTCCGCTAGCGATTGCAGCAGGGGTGCGCCACCGCCGGCCGGTGTCTGGCGGACGATGATGTACACCACGTAGACGCTGCCCATGTAGACGAGCGCCCCGGCCTGCCGAAAAGCGAAAGATGCCGCGGCGAACGCGATCGTCGAGAGCGGGCTCGGCCAGGGCGCGCCCGATGCCACCACAGACGGGTCGGACGCCGCGAGCTGCCAGGTGACGAGGATCGCCAGATAGACGACGCTGAACGACGCCGCCGCGATCCGGGGATGCCACTCGAGCACTCCCGTGACGACGGTTGCGGCCAGACTGCCGAACAGGGCAACGCCGGCGATCCACGCCCAAACCTGGTTCATCAGGGGTTGTCCGACGAACGCGTCCGGGATCGCCAGGCCGCCGAAGATGAGGCAGTACGCGGCCAGGCACCGGCCGACGACTTTCTCGACCAGGGCCGAGCTGATCAGGTACCGCGCAGAACGGTCGGAATTCGAGGATCCGCGGACCCCGGCCAGCAGCAGGCGGCTCGCGCGAACTCGCATGCACACCCCCGACTCCTGGCACCCTGCCATTTGCACGGGTCTGACCTTTCTACCCCCGCACGCGGCCCTGGGCCACCCTCAGTACGGGGGCCCCGGGCTCGGATTCGCCCGGGCCCGGCAAATCGGCCGACATCGCGCGCCGCGGCGCTGTGACATCGGCCGATCCGCGTCACCTCACGCGACGCCGACGCCGGCGGAAGCAGACACGGCAGCAGGCTCGGCCGCGATGACCCCGAGCGATCGGTGCCGGCGGTGGCTGAAGCGGTAGTACGCCCCGCCGACGAGCAGCGACGCGCCGATGAACAGCAGCGCCGACCACTGCAGCCACCAGGTGTGCCCCGTCAAGTCGTAGATCGCCGACCGAGGCCACGCGAGGTTGACCACCATGAGCACCTGGTAGACGACCGCCACCGCGTTGACGGGGATCGCCCAGCGCCCGAGCGAGAAGAGGGGCTTGCCCTCTTCGTCGACGCCCGACTCTTCGACGCGAGTCCGGCCCTGAATGCGCCGCACCAGCAGCGGCACCGTCACGCCGAGGTACGCCAGGTAGAGCATGGCGATGCAGAGGCTCGACAGGGCGGTGAACAGCGCCGACTGGCCGACGTTGGCGAGCAACACCAGAGCCGCCCCGACGCCGACGACGACCGAGGTGACGATCGGTGTGCCGGTGCGCACCGAGACCCGCGACAGTGCCGCGGAGAAGGGCAGCGCGCGCTCCCGGGCCATGGAGTACATCATCCGCGAACCGGAGGTCTGAACGGCGAGCGTGCAGGCGAACACGGCGACAGCGACGGCGCAGAGGAGCAAGCGGCCGAGTACCGGGCCGAGGCGAGCGTCGACGACACCGGCGAGACCGCCGGAGACGAGGGATCCGTCGGTGAGGCTCGGAGCAGCCACCAGCGCCGCGATGATCAGGAGCGCACCGCCGAGCCCCGAGACCGTGAGGGCCCGGATGATCGTCTTCGGTGTCGTGCGGCGTGGGGCGTGCGTCTCCTCCGAGAGCTCGCCGGCCGAGTCGAAGCCGACCATCACGTACGCCGCCATGAGCGCGGAGGCCAGCCAGACCCAGATGTAGGCACCGCCAGGCTCCCGGCCCTCCGTGGTGAACACCACACTGGCCGAGCGCTCGGGGAGGAAGAAGAGGCACGCGATCAGCACGACGACGCCGACGATCTCGATCACGACGCCGACGCTGGTGACGCGCGCCATGAGTCGCACCGACACCACGTTGACGACGGTGGTGACGACGAGGAGGATGCAGCCGAGTACGACCGAGTTGGCTGCACCCGTCGGCGACAGGGGTGCCGGGTCGGCGTCCGGGCCGCCGACGATCTGGAATCCGGACCAGATCGCCGGCAGCACCGCCTGCACCGCGACCGCCGCGACGGCCACGGTGAGGATCTGCCCGATGATCATGGTCCAGCCGGTGAACCAGCCGACGATCGAGCCCGCGAGCCGGCTCGACCACTGGAAGATCGCTCCCGAGATCGGCCACCAGGCGGCGAGCTGGGCGAAGTTGAGCGCCACGAGCAGCTGCCCCGCGAAGACGACCGGCCAGGCCCAGAAGAAGGCCGCGCCGCCGAACGAGAAGCCGAGGCCGAACAGCTGGAACACCGTCGTCAAGATCGACACGAACGAGAAGCCGGCGGCGAACGACGCGAATGTGCCGACGCTGCGATGGAGATCCTGGCGGTAGCCGAAGGTGGCGAGCTCGCCCGAGTCGGTCGAAACCGAGTCGGTCGAAGCGGGTGACGGGCGGACGGAGGTCTGTTGGGGCAGTGGGTCGAGCGGGCTCATGACGTGCCTTTCGCGATCGGACGAGACTGCGTATCTGTCGGGTGACAGGTATTTGTGAAAACAGTCTGGAGTCGCAGGTCGCGTGCGCGATTTCGGCCCTGTTACGGGTGCGTTAAACCCCGAGGTAGGCGAGCCAGCCGCCGTGCTCGGTGATGTCGCGAGCACCGACCGCACTGGCCGCGTCGCACCCGAAACCGGTGACCAAGGATCCGGCCCGCAGCTCGATCTGCCCGAGGTTCATGGGCGCCGGGAGCTCTGCCAGAAACGTGCCCAGCGCTGCGGTCGGCACCTGCCACAGCCCGCCCGCGATCGACGCTCCGCCCTCACCGACCCGCACGAGGCCGGGCTTCGGTGGCACGGTGTCGAGCGCCACGAGGCGGTAGGCCTCGGCGGTGTGCGCGTCGCCGAGCCACCGGGCGCCGCGGGCCGTGAGCTGGGCCTCGAGCGGCTGCCCGGGAAGATGGGCGCCGACCACGAAGAGCGGGACGGAGGGGGCTCCCGCACGTGTCGGCCACGGGAGCGAGGTGCTGGGGAGCGCGGGAGCGGATCCTGGGCTCGCTACCGAGGGTGTCTCGAGCTGGACGCGGCGAGCGAGATCGAGCGCGACGGCGTCGGCGAACGTGCGCGCGACGACGGTCACGCCGAACTGCGCGGTGCCGGTGGCGTCGGTGACGGTGCCGGACGGCACGGCGACTGCCGCGAGGTCGAACAGGTTGCAGAAGTTCGTGTAGGTGCCCATCCACGAGTTGACGCCGATCGGGTCGGCGGCGACGGCCTCGACGGTCGGGTGGCCCGGGGCGGTGGGGATGAGGAGGGCGTCGAAGCCGTCGAGCAGCGCGAGGCTGTGGCGGCGGAGCTTCTCGAGGCGTTCGAGGTCGGTGACCATGTCGCTCGCCCGCACCGTGCCGGCACGGCTGACGATGGCGCCGACAGTGGGGTCGACCTCGTCGGGATGCGCGTCGACGAACTCGCCGACGGCCGCATGTCGCTCGGCGACGAGAGCGCCGTCGTAGAGGAGGCGCGCGGCCTCGAAGAACGACTCGAACGGGATCGTCTCGACCGTGCAGCCGTCGTCGCGGAGGCGGTCTGCGGCCTCGGCGAAAGCCGCCTCCCACTCGGGAGACATGCCGACGAGTGTCTCGGGCACGGCGATGCGGGCCGCCCTGGGGGCGGCGATCGGGGCATCGGCGGGAAAAGCCCGGGCCTCGTCGCCGCCGGCCATGGCACTCATCGCCGCGGCCGCCGTGTCGAGGTCGCGGGCGAAGATCGTGACGGCGTCCCACGACCGGCAGGCGGGGAGTACGCCCTCGGTCGAGACGACACCGAGGGTCGGCTTGATGCCGACGAGGCCCTGCAGGGCGGCGGGAATGCGGCCCGACCCGGCCGTGTCGGTGCCGATGGCGATGTCGGCGAACCCGAGGGCCACCGCGACCGACGACCCCGAGCTCGAGCCACCCGAGATGTGCGTGGGTCGACGCGAGTCGCGCACTCGGCCGTAGGGGCTCCGCTGGCCGACGAGGCCGGTCGCGAACTGGTCGAGGTTCGTCGCGCCGATCACGGTGGCCCCGGCTGCGCGAAGGCGCGCGACCGCGGCCGCGTCGGCGGCAGCAGGCCCGCGGCCGAATGCCGGGCACGCCGCGGTGGTCTCGATGCCCTCGACATCGACGTTGTTCTTCACAGCCAGAAGCAGCCCCGCGAGCGGCCCGACCTCGGCTTCACTGGCCGCCTCGAACTCCCGCGCGACATCCGCTTCGGGCCGGAGCGTGATCCACACCTCGGGCCGGTCGGCCTTCTCGATGGCGGTGAAGGCCGCCCTCACCCGATCGACGGTCATGCTGCTTCTCCTTCTCGGGGAGCGAGCACGACGAGCGCGTCTCCCGGGTTGACCTGCGATCCGGGCACGGCGAGCACCTGCGTCACGACTCCGCCGTGAGGCGCCTCGATGTAGCTCTCCATCTTCATGGCCTCCAGGGCGACGAGCATCTGCCCCTTCGCGACGGTGTCGCCGACAGCAACCTCGGTCTTCCAGACGTTCGCGACGAAAGGGGCGTCCACGCGAGTGCCACCGGGCGGCACCACGACCTCGTCGGTATCCGCCACGACAGTCGCGGCTGCCTGCTCGGCGCGGTCGAACTCCCCCGCCTCCTCCCAGGCGTGCCGCTCCGCCGCGAAGGCGATCGCCTGCTGAGCCCGGAAGCTCGCGATCCCCTCGGCGTTCGAGGCCAGGAAGCTCTCGTGCTCGGCGAGCGAGAAGCTTCCATCGGTGATGTCGAGACTCCCCCGGCCGGCCGCGAGGTCGGCGCGCAGGTCGAGGAGCTCCTCGGGCTCGACGGGGTACCAGCTGATGCGATCGAAGAACCGGAGCAGCCACGGCGACCCCTTCTCGAACGGCGCGTTCTCGCGGTACCGACTCCACACCTGCGTTGTCCGGCCAACGAACTGGTAGCCGCCAGGGCCTTCCATGCCGTAGATGCAGAGGTAGGCGCCCCCGATGCCGACGGAGTTCTCGGCGGTCCAGGTGCGCGCCGGGTTGTACTTCGTCGTGACGAGTCGGTGACGAGGATCCAACGGGGTCGCTACGGGAGCACCGAGGTAGACGTCCCCGAGACCCAAGACGAGGTACTCCGCGTCGAAGACGGTGCGGTAGACGTCGTCGACCGACTCCAGCCCGTTGATGCGGCGGATGAACTCAATATTCCAGGGCGTCCAGGGGGCATCGCTCCGCACACCCGCCATGTAGCGGGCGATCGCCTCGCGGGTCGCCGGGTCGTCCCAGCTGAGCGGCAGCCGCACCTGCCGGCTCGGCACGACGAGCTGCGCCGCCGGCGGGATCTCGCCCTCGAGTTCGCGGAGGAGGCCGACGAGCCGCGCGATCGGCAGCACGTCCGGGTCGACGTGGATCTGCAGCGAGCGGATGCCCGGCGTGAGATCGACGACACCGCGGAGGTTGCGTTCGACGAGCAGCATGTGCAGGGCGTGCACCCGGGCCCGGAGTGCGAGGTCGAGCACGATCTCGCCGTATTCGACGAGCACGTTGTCGTCGCCGGAGCGCCGGTAGGTGACGTTCGGGTCGCCGTCGATCCGGGCGAGTACGCCGTCGTCGCCGTCGCGCGCCGGAGCGAACGAGGTGAAGTCGAGCGACCTCCGCGAGGGTGCGTCGGCCGCGGCGATCGGCACGAACTGCAGGGTGTCGCCGGGCCGCAGCTGGCCCAGCTTCCAGCGCTCGGCCGACACGACCGTCACCGGGCAGACGAACCCTCCGAGGCTCGGTCCGTCGGGGCCGAGCAGGATCGGGGTGTCGCCGGTGAAGTCGAGGGCGCCGATCGAATACGCGTTGTCGTGGATGTTGGAGGGGTGCAGCCCGGCCTCGCCGCCGTCCTGGCGCGCCCAGGTCGGCTTTGGCCCGATGAGTCGCACGCCCGTCCGGGCCGAGTTGAAGTGCACCCCGTAGGTCGCGGCGTAGAGGGCGTCGATGTCGTCGCGGGTGAAGAAGTCGGGGGCGGCATGCGGCCCCTCGGTCACGGCCACCCGCCAGTGCGAGGTCATCACGGAACGCTGGGCGTCGGGAACCGCAGCGGTCTTCGGAGCCGGGGCGGAAGGATCCTGCGGAACCGCCCTCAGCACATCGCCGAGCCGCAGTGCGCGACCGCCGTGCCCGCCGAACTGGCCGAGTGTGAAGGTCGAGGCACTGCCGAGGTAGTCGGGCACGTCGAGCCCGCCTGCCACCGCGACATACGTGCGGAGGCCCGCCGTCGCGTCGCCGACGTCGAGGGCACCGCCCGCCGGAACGGTGATCGGCTCCCACATCGGAACGTCGCGGCCGTCGATTCGCACGGTCGCCGGGGCACCCGTGACGCAGACCACCGTGGCGTGGGTGAAGACGAGTCGCGGCCCGCTCGCCGTGCACTCGAGACCGGCCGCGTCGACGTCGTTGCCGAGCGCGACGTTGCCGAGGCGGAGCGAGCGGTCGTCCATCGCGCCGCTCGGCGGCACTCCCACCTGCCAGAGGCCCGTCCGCCCCTGGGCGTCCTGAACGGTCGTCATCAGGCCGGGGCGCTCGACCGTGATCCGGGGCTCGGGGTCGCCGACGCCGTCAAGCGTCTGCGTCGAGTGCGTGGCTTCGTGGAAGGCCTCGAGCCTTGCCACGGCGCGCAGCATGCCGAGGTTGACCTCGATGCCGTCGATCCGGCACTCGGCCAGCGCCTCGCCGAACCGTTCGAGCGCCTCGTCGCGCGTGGCCCCCTCGACGATCACCTTGGCGAGCAGCGGGTCGTAGGCGGTGGACACCTCGATGCCGCGCTCGACCCAGCCGTCGACCCGCACGCCATCGCCGCCGGGCAGAGTGACGCCCGTGATGACTCCGGCGCTGGGGCGGAAGTCGGTGGCCGGATCCTCGGCGTAGACCCGTGCCTCGATGGCGTGACCCGACACGGGAACAGAGCCCAGGCCGCTTTCCCGGTCGAGGTAGGGCTCGAGGATCCCGCGGTCGCCGCTCGCGAGCCGGAGCATCCAGGCGACCAGGTCGACCCCGGTGATCGCCTCCGTGACCGGGTGCTCGACCTGCAGGCGCGCGTTCACCTCGAGAAAGGAGGCCTCGTTGCGCTCGGCGTCGTAGACGAATTCGACGGTGCCCGCCGACCGGTAGTGAAGCGACGCGGCGAGACGCCGGGCCGAGTCGTGGAGGCGCTCTCGCACGTCGTCGGGCAGCGCCGGGGCGGGTGCCTCTTCGACGACCTTCTGGTTGCGGCGCTGCAGTGAACAGTCACGGTCGCCAAGTGACACGACGCCGCCGCGCCCGTCGCCGAAGACCTGCACCTCGACGTGGCGGGCCCGCTCGACGTAGCGCTCGGCGAAGACGCCGGCCGAGGCGAAGTTGGCCGCCGCCATCCGGCTGACCCGATCGTAGGCGAGACGCAGGCTCGCCTCGTCGCGGCAGACGGTCATGCCGATTCCGCCGCCACCACCGGTCGCCTTCAACATCACCGGGCAGCCGATCGGAGCGACCTGGCGTGCCGCATCGTCGGCGTCGGCGAGCAGGGTCGTGCCGGGGAAGATGGGCACGCCCGCCGCCATCGCAGCCTCGCGGGCGGTGTGCTTCGCGCCGAAGATACGGAGCTGCTGGGGAGTCGGCCCGACGAACGCGATGCCCTCGGCCTCGAGGCGCTCGGCGAAACCGGCGTCTTCGGAGAGGAACCCGTAGCCGGGATGCACGGCATCGGCCCCGGTCTCGCGGCAGGCCCGAACGACCGCGTCGACGTTGAGGTAGCTCTCGGTCGGAGCCGTCGGTCCGAGCAACACCGACTCGTCGGCGGCGTGCACGTGCGCGGCCCCGCGGTCGGCCTCCGAGAAGACGGCCACCGTGCGGATGCCGAGCTCGCGCGCCGAGCGGATGATGCGCACCGCGATCTCGCCGCGGTTGGCGACCAGCAGCGCACGGATCGCCCTGGTCTCGAGAGGCGCCCCGACCGGCTCAGACATCGGCACCGCCGCTCCAGATGATCATCTCGGCGCGGCTCGGGTCGAAGCCGTTGCAGGGGTTGTTGATCTGCGGGCAGTTCGAGACGAGCACGAGGGTGTCTTTCTCGGCGCGCAGGCTCAGCGACAGGCCGGGTGCCGAGATGCCGTCGACGATGCCGAGGGCGCCGTCGGGGTCGACCGGCACGTTCATGTACCAGTTCACGTTCGACACGTGGTCGCGCTTGCCCATGCCGTACCGCGAGATCTCGCGCATGAAGTTCTCGGCACAGGCGTGCTGGCCGTAGGTGTGGTGGCCGTAGCGCAGCGTGTTCGACTCTTTCGAGCAGGCGCCGCCGAGGGTGTCGTGCCGGCCGACCTCGTCGGCGATGAGGGTGAGCAGCGGGTCGTACTCGTTGTCGCGGAGCACGCTCCCGACCGTGAGGTAGACCGACGACTGCCCCTGCAGCGTCGCCTGCGCACTGTAGGCGCGGCTCGTGTCGGCGGCGTCGTAGGCCAAGAAGTCGACGGCCTGATTGCCGTCGACGTCGACGATCGTCAAGATCTGCCCGGCTTTCAGCGTCGCCGACCACGGCGCGCGAGCCGCAACGGTCTCGCGCGAGATCTCCACTCCGAAGTCGTTCATGCGATTCCCCGTCCCTTCAGGTAGTCGGCCGTGTTCTCGAAGGCGCGTCGCCCCTCGGGCGTCGCCGACCACCTAGGATCCGACGGGTCCGTTCTCCGATCCCGCCACGCCACGATCTCGAGCGGCGACGCGATGTACTCCTCGCGCGGATCGAGCGGGTGCGCCGCGTTGGCCACGAGCATGATCACGGGCATCTCGGTGCGAAGCGTGATCGAGCCTCCGGGGCCGGACGATCCGGTGAACGTGGGCGATCCTTCGGCGTCGATCGTCACGCCCTGGAAGAACGAGATCGACGGTGCGATGTCGCGGCGACCGAGACCGTTCTTGGCCGCAGCGACGGCGAAGAGCTCGCGGCCCGCGGGGCTCGCGCCCTCGGGAGCGCCGTCACCGTAGCGCTCGACATTGCGCGCCTCGGTGGACGTGCCGTAGAGGATGTCGTGGTGGCCCGAGGTGTCGTCGACGACCGACGCGAGCACACGCCCCTGATCGCTGAGCAGCAGCTGCCCCGGCGCGGTGTACACCTGCCACTGCACCTTCGCCGTGTCGGCGACGTTGAGGCGCTCCCAAGGGGCGTCGGCGTTGTAGAGAAGCACGGAGGCGCAGGCGTCGCCGGCGATGTCGGTGAGGCGGACGCTCGTTCCCGCAGCGAGGACTCGGTGGGCGTAGCTGCCGCCCGCGACCGTCTCGGCCCAGACGACGTCGCCTTGGTCGGCCGTGATCTGGCCGGTCCACGACTCGGCCGGAACCACTGCGTCCGGCGCGTCCGAAGCCGCCGCTTCGGCCTCCTGGGCGCGGGCATGCGCTTTCGCGCCCGCTGTCGTCGAGGTGCTGGAGGCAGCTGGAATCGTCGTCATCTCACGTCTCTTTCTATTGCTTGATAGAAACGTAACCGACGTTTTTCGCGGCAGATTTCGAGCGCGTGAGACCCAGGTTGCAGGTGTGTTAATTCTGCAGGGGGCGCCCGGATCCTGCGCTTAGAGGGCTGCGACCCAGCGATCGCTCGCCACTCCGAGTGCGCGGAGAGCGGCATCCGCGATCTCGCCGGAGAGCGTCGGGGGCAAGCCGTCGGAATCCATGCGAATGCTGATGACCGTCTCGACCACACGGAATGGGAGCTCGCGTTGAACGGTGGAGAGGGCCAGGCCCTCTTCGGTCGCGACCTCGTCGACCAGCGTCGCGTAGGCGTCACGGAGGTCGCGCCGGGCACTGGTGAAGTCGTCGAACTCACTGCCCCGCACCTCGGGCAGCAGGTAGAGCGCACCCAGGTTCCAGGTCGACGCCAGCAGCTGGGCCGAGTCGAACCGGGCGAGCGCGTGGAGGCGGGCCGCGGCGTGACCCTCGCTGGCGAGCAAGCCGGGCAGTGCTGCGAGGGTCGTCTCGACCGTGCTCAGCAGCAGCGTGCGGAGGATCGACTGCTTGGTGGCGAAGTAGTGATAGATCGACGCCTGCTGCAGTCCGACGCTCTCGGCGATCCGCCGGGTCGACGTCGCCGAGTAGCCGCGTGTGGTGAAGAGCTCGGCGGCGGCATCGAGAATCTCGTCGGCGGCCTCCATGCTGGGCCGCTGGCTCTGCTTGAGACGGGGCCTTCCGACCGTGTTCGACATGCGGCCATTCTCGCTCACTCGTGCGGGCGCACTTGTCGACGGCGCGAGGAGGCCTGAGCACGGAGACGCCCCGGGCCGAGTGTCCGGGCCGGGGCGTCTCTCGTTGTCAGGACTCCGACCGAAGCGGAGGCCCGACGCTGTCAGCGGTCGAAGCGCTGGCCTTCGGGCTTGCCCGCCGACGCGAACCACACGATGAGGATGATGGCGCCCACGAAGGGAATCAGAATGAGCAGGTACCAGGCGCCGCTGCGGTTGGTGTCGTGGAGACGTCGCCATGCCAGCGCCAGCGACGGGATGATCGTGGCGAGGGCCCAGATTCCGGCGATGACCGACACGACAGTTGCGCCGCCCGACATCGTCATCGCTCCTGAGGCGCTCATCGTGTTTCCACCGGCAGCCTGAGAGATGATGTTCAGCACGATGCTGACGATGCCGGCGATCAAGGTCCACCACCAGAACTCGCTTCGCGACGCACGACCGGAGAAGGTGGCGTACTTCTTGAAGAACCGCTTGGCGGCCGCACCGATGGGTGCGCCGTAGTACGGCTGGTTGAGCGGCGGTTCGCCCGGGAGCGACTTCGACTCGCCCTGGTAGGCGGGGGGCTGGGAATACGACATCGTCTGTCCTCCTGGACTGCTTCGGCTAGTGATCGACGCCGAGCTTAGAGCAACCTGGCAGATCGCCGGTAGAGGCGGGCGGCCAAGCGGCGACTCGATCTCGAAAGATCGTCGCTTTTTCCACCAGCTTTTTGTGGAGCCGGCCTCCTACGTCTTTCTTTGGCGAGCTGGTGCCGCCGGGTCACCGCGTGGAACGCGCGAGCCGCCGTCGGACATACACGGCGAACCCGAGCACACTGAACAGGTGACCCACGTGCGCCAGCCTGACACCGACGACCGCCTCGACCGGAAGATCGGCAGTCGTGATGTGCGGGAGTGGCGCACGAAGGCCGGGCAACGGCTGGCAGACCGCCATGGCCGGCTTGCTTCCCGCGTCGGCGCACGACCGGCGCTGGCGGCCACCCTGGCGGTGGGCGGCGGCATCGCCGTTGCGGCAACGGTCGGCGCCTCGTGGATCTACGACGGCGTCACCAGCCGCAACGGTATCGAGAGCCTCGACGGACCCGCCCTGGCCCTGGCCAAGAGGCTCCGCTCCCCCGCCGTCGATGCCGGCGCAGCCGGGATCGCCCGGCTCTTCGGGCCCATCGGCATGCCCGTTCTCGGGCTCGCGATGGCGGGAGCCCTGGCGGCCCGCAGCCGCGAGCTGACGCCGGTGGTGGTTGTGACGGCCGCCGGCGTCGGATCCTTGGCCATGACTCTGGCGGGCAAGAACATCATCGACCGCAACCGCCCTCATCGACGAGACGCCATCGCGCCGTTCGAGAAGTCACCCTCGTTCCCCTCGGGTCACACCCTCAACGCCACCACCGTGCTCGGCGCCGGGGCCTACCTCTTCGCTCTGTATGAGGAACGGAACGCACCGCAGACCGTCGTCATCGCCACGGCCGCGGCGACTGCCGTCACGGTCGGCCTGTCTCGGGTGCTGCTCGGTGCTCACTGGTTCACCGACGTCGCCGTGGGTTGGACGACCGGGGCCGGCTGGCTGTCCGTGCTCATCACGAGCCACCGGCTCTTTCTGACGGCTCAGGATCCGGCGCGCACGCGCTGACCAACCGGCCCGGGGGCGCACACGCTGCCGCTCGACGAGCGCCCGAGGTCAGCGAGCCGTGACGGCGCGGGCGCCGAGGTCGGACCCGAGCATCGTCTCCATCGCCGCACCGACCAGACGATCGGCGGCGGCACGCTCGAGCCGTCGGGACCCGACGAGCGAGGCGATCCCCTGCATCGTGGCAGCGAAGAGCATCTTGAAGTCGGATCGGGAGCCGTCGTCATCACCCTCGGGCTGAGGGCCCATCGCGCTGTCGAGCAGGGCGAACAGCGCGCCCGCCGAATCGCTCACCCGGTCGGATCGGTCGGTCGTCTTGGTCTGGAACATCAGCTCCATGAGCGCGGCGTCGTCGATGGCGAAGTCGACATAGGCCCGCGCGACGCGATCAAAGCGCTTCGAGACGTCGCCCTCCTCGGCCAGTGCTCGACGAACCGCGGTCGTGAGCCGTTCGAAGCCAAGCTCGGCCAGAGCGTCGAGCAGCGCTTGGCGGTCGACGAAGTGACTCCTCGGGGCGCCGTGGCTGACACCGGCGCGCCGGGCGAGATCTCGGAGCGAGAGGCCATTCACGCCGGTCTCGCGCAGAACGCCGGCTGCCTCGTCGAGCAAGACAGCACGGAGGTTTCCGTGATGAAAGGGCCGCTCGGTCATGACGTCAGTCTAAACCCAAACTAGTCATTGCCTATTTTCTAGACAGTGCCTATATTGGGGTCATGACAACCCAGCAAACACTTTTGGTATTCGGCGGCACCGGGCAGACCGGGCAGCACTTCACCCGGCTCGCTCTCGACGCCGGCCACCGCGTCCGCGTGCTCGCACGGACACCCAGCAAGATGACCATCGTGCACGACGACCTGGAGATCGTGCAGGGATCGATCGACGACGACCTCGATCTCGACGCGCTGCTTCAGGGTGTCGACGCGGTGGTCGCGATGTTGGGCGATGCGGCGGCGCAGCGCGAGCGCAAGGTCAATACCGCGCTCGTCCGAGCCCTCGTGCCCGCGATGCGACGGAGCGGCACTCGTCGGTTCCTCTATCAGGCGGGCGGGCTGAGCGCAGCCCCGGGCAAGCGGCTCTCGCCCGTTCTTCGAGCGGTGCGGAGCACCCTAGCTCGCGGCTATATCGGCCAGCACGAAGACAATGAGGCGGTGATGCGGTTCCTCGACGACGAGGCGCGCGATATCGAGTGGATGGTGCACCGCGCGGGTATCGGATCGGACGGCCCGTCGAAGGGCGAACTCCGGAGGTCCTCCTCGCGCATCAGCATCGGCACGTTCGTCGACTGCGCGACGTACAACCTGCGTTTGCTCAGCGACGACTCGGCCGTTCACACCTGCGACGGGAGTGCTTACGGGCGAGGTTGACGTCGCGGCTTGCGGCGGACGTCGTGGCCGTGAGGGATTACCTTATGAGCAGGCCGAAGACGCCCGAATCTTCCTCGGCCCATCACCCGAGGAGACCTCTATGTGCCGACCTGCCCCTGTAAACGAGCTGCCGAAGCGATGAAGGAATTCCGCGCTCACATCCAGACCGCTCCTCTCGGCGTGCTGTTCGCCTGGTTCACCGGTGTCTACTTCATCGGGACCTACGGCTTCGCCCTCCTCGATGGAACGGGAAGACTGACTCTTGTCACCGCGCTGATTCGCTTCGTCACCGCCGCCCTTTTTGGCGGGGCCATGACTGCCGTCGTAGCCCGGCAACGGCGCCGAGACGGTGGTGTCGAGACAACCGTCCAGATCACCGCGGCCCTCAAAACGGGTTCTGTGCCGAAGGGCGCTGATGCGTCACTGTGGGTGCCTGCACTCGAGGGGCGCCGGAGGCAAAATGAACGAGCCCAGTGGATGAATCCGATTGTCTTCGGCGTCTTCACCGCACTGGGCGTGTGGTTGGCGGTCCAGGATCCGACTGCGGTCGTCCCCTGGATCTTCGTCGCCTTCTTCGTCGCTATCGCGGTGTTCTCGATTGTCGCCGCGAAGCGCTTGGTCAGGAAGATCGATGTCCTCCTGGCCCAGGTGGACTCCACGCCCGTGACACACAACTCAGCCGTGGACTCCGGAGAGATCCGTGGCTAGAGGATGGGATCCGCTGAACCGGATGGCGACCCCACCCGGGGGCCGTATCGGAGCCTGGTTCAACGTCATCGTGTGCGGTTTTCTGTGCATCGCAGCCCCGATCGCGGCCGTCACGAAAACGCACCCCTTGGGCGCTGGGATCCTCGTCGCCCTTGTCGCTCTCGGTATCGGCGCATACATGGAGACCCAGTTCATGCGGATCCTCATTCGCCAGAATAGGGCGGCCAAGAAGTGAACCCGCAGCTCATCTTCGGCATCGGCGGTGCCATCGCCGCAGTCTGGGGCGCCATCGTCGCCATCTGGAACGACTGGGCGCTCAGACTGATGGGGCGAAGTGTCACCGGACGCCAGTTCAGCCCGGCCTACATTCGACTGATCGGCATCGGTCTCTGCGCCGGCGGGGTCTTGATAGTGATCCTGGCCGTCACCGGGGTGCTCCCCGACCACTAGCGGCATCGTGCGAATGTCAGATCGGTTGCACTCTGCTTTTTGCTCGAAGGAGACTCCGACGTCCAATTCACAACGAGAGGCCCCGCTCAAGGCCCGTCGCGGTCTGGCCTTCTACGCACTGCCGTGCCTACAGATATAGGGCCTGGCAGGGGTTTTCCTCGTGCTGTGGCTGAGCCTGTTTCCCCCGGGATTCGCGGGCGCCTCTGCGTCAGCCGTTGCAGCTGTCGCGGGAGCACTCATCTGCGTCGCCTCAGCACTCCTGCTGTGGTCGTGGTCTCGCGTGGGCGGCTACACGGCGCATTGGATGCTCCGCCAATGGGTGCGCGACGGGCCTCTCCCCAGACAGGTATCCCTGTCACGACGTCTGCGTTTTCTCAAGCCACTGGCCGACATGAGCGCCGGCGCTGGCTGGCTCTACTTCAGCCTTGCCCTGGTCTACGTTATTCTCGGTGGAACTCGCGCGCTCGAATCCGTCACCGAGTCTCTCGGACATTTCACTGTCGCTGCCGTCTGGCTGCTCGCTGGCGGATATCGGATCCTTTTCACCAGGAAGTGGGGTCAGAGAGCAACGGAGCTCTATAACGAGACGTTGACGGAACAGGCCAGCCAGGGCGATACCCCGGAATGACGGTCAGTCTCATGAGACCGCAAACGGCTGTTCCGTTTCTCTCACGATCGTGGCCTTGTCAGAAATAGACGTCGATGCGCACACTGCAAAAATATAGGTTTCTCAGTATCGTTGCGGCATGTCCGCTACCCATGACGAAGAAGCCAAAGTCCGCGATGCCGAGGTCGCTCGACTTCATCCCGATCTCGAACGCCGGCACCTCCGGGCCACACTTCCTGCTCGCGTTGTACTCCGCGATATTGAAAAGCACGAAGGGGATCGCGAGCTCAAACTCGTCGGCGAGTCCTACATCGTCGCGGTCGTTAACAGCCGCGCTGTTCAGTTCTACGCTGGCTCCGACCCTGTATTCGATGCCGGCTCAATCGATATCACCCGAATCGTGGACGTCGAAACCGGTAGCGAGTTCGACTACACGCCACCTCGGCTCAACCCCACCGTCCGCCTGAAGATTAAGGAGGGAACGACCACCCTGGACGTCGACCTCGAAGTCTTCACCTTCGACGGCACGGAGCTGCGCCAATCGACTGAAATAGATGCCGATCTCGCGTGGTGGAAATCCGCCACCAGCCACTGATCTTTTATTGACTACGAGCCCGCATGACTGTGTTCTCCGGAAGCATGCGGGCTCGTTTTATTCGACTTCAACTACCGGATGCCCGCATCTCTCACTCAGCGAGAGACTGAACCGCATTCCAGAGGTCGTTTTGGAAACCCGACGAGAAGGTGGCTCCAGGCTTGAAGTAGCGATGCGCGCTCGACCCGAAGATCAGCCAGGGCTTCTCGTGTCGCACCGTTCCAGCCTCACTCTCGTGACCTGAATCGACCCGAGTGACAGTCCACGTTCGTTCGCTTTCCGTCTCCTCCATGACGACACGATACGAATCGTTCTCGTCAGTCACGAACTCGAATTCGGGCACCGCATCGAGGTCGTAGTCTCGAGATACCTCGGAACCGTCGACGGTGACTAGTGCAATGTTGGCGCTACTGCTCATGGTTCGATCCAACCATCGACCCGGCTACTGAACGCGTGCGGTCGTGAGTAGCGGGTGACGCCGAAAAAGCGGGCGATTTCACCGTGTTGAGGCGCAAGAGCAGACCGCTCTCGCACACGGAAACACCGACGCCCGTCAGTGGAACAGCGGCACCACGAGGTAGATGCCATACAGCACCGCCGCACCGCCGATGCCGACACAGACGTACCCGCCCAGGGTCGCGGCCGCCGGTCGAGAGGTCAGCGCGCCCTGGCCGGCGATCTCACCACCGTCGTCGGGCGATCCGATCGAGAGCAGGCGGAGCCCGACCGAGAAGATGGTCACGATCGCGACCGTGGCGACCAGGGTGACGACACAGACCTCGGCGATGGACGACCAGTCGACACCGAGAAACCCGGCGGCCGACGACGATGACGCTGCGGCGAGGAGGGAGGTTGTACTCATGACTTCAACCCTTCGAGGAGTCAGACGAGGTGGAGGAACCGGTGGAGACATCGGCGAGCGGTCGACCGGTGGCGGTCGATGAGTCGTCGTTCACGTTCTCGTGGCTGACCGGGTGGCGTCTCGCGAGCAGCACGAAGGTGCCGCCACCCGCGACCGCGACGACCACCACCGCTGCGAGCCCGATCGCTCCGGTCCCGGCGAGCCAGGCTGCGCCACCCCCGGCGAGCGCCGCGGCCGGCAGGGTCACAACCCACCCGAGGGCGATCTTGCTGACCGTGTTCCAGTGAACCGAGGCGAGTCGCTTGCCGAGCCCGGCTCCGACGACCGCACCGGACGTGATCTGGGTGGTCGACAGGGGAAAACCGAGGTTCGACGAGATGAGCAGCGTGGCAGCCGAGCTCGTCTCGGCTGCGAACCCCTGGGGCGACTCCACGTCGGTGATGTTCTTGCCGACCGTTCGCATGATGCGCCAGCCGCCGGTGTAGGTGCCCAGGGCGATCGACAGGCCGCAGATGAGGATCACCCAGATCTGCGGGCCCGTGTTGGAGGCCTGGTAGCCGCTCACGATCAACGTCAGGGTGACGACGCCCATCGTCTTTTGGGCGTCGTTCGTGCCGTGAGCCAGCGAAACCAGCGAAGCCGACACGGTCTGCGCGTGCCGGAAGCCGCGCTTCGCCCCGTGCACCTCAGAGAGCTTTGTAACCCGGTAGGCGATGTAGGTGGCGATGAGCGCAACGGCACCCGCGATGAACGGCGAGAGCACCGCGGGAAGCACGATCTTCGACAGGACACCCGAGAAATCGACAGCGCTGACGCCGGATCCGATGATGGCCGCACCGATGAGGCCTCCGAACAACGCATGGGTCGAACTCGATGGCAGGCCGAGCCACCAGGTGCCGAGGTTCCAGAGCACGGCACCGACGAGGCCGGCGAAGATCAGCACGGGCGTGATGTGCGGCAGGCCCTTCGAGTCTTCGGTGAGGATGCCCGACGAGACCGTCTTGGCGACCTGAGTCGAAAGGAATGCGCCCACCAGGTTGAGCACGGCCGACAGCAGCACCGCGACTTTGGGCTTGAGCGCCCCCGTAGCGACCGACGTCGCCATGGCATTGGCAGTGTCGTGGAAACCGTTGGTGAAATCGAAGATCAGGGCAATGACGATGACCATCAGGACGATGACGAGGACGCTCATATCGATGACTCCAGACGTGGAGGCTCCGGCACGACGTCGAAGCGGTTGCCGCGAAGGTAAGCCCGACTCGTGAACGCGGGGTGAACTCGGCGAGCGAGTGGGAACCGGCCTCGATGCGCCTGGGGGAACCGCGTAACGCAGGGATCCTTGGCAAAGCTCGCGTCTCTGGCAACATCGTGCTATAACGATAAAGCGCATTTCAGCGCGGACCGGAAACCCGAAATCCGGATGCTCAAAGGAGAGTCATGAAAAAGAAGAAGTCTGTAGCGATCGGAGCGATCGCCCTGCTGGCCGCTGGTGCCGGACTCACCGGGTGTTCTTCCTCGTCGTCATCGTCCGGGCCCGTCGATTTGACCGTCTGGACGGGATCCACCGGCGGCGACGCCCCGGGCTACAAGCAGATCGTCAAGGACTTCAACGCCTCGCAGTCCAAGGTGAAGGTCACGATGACGGTTCAGCCGTGGGACACCATCCAGCAGAAGCTGCCGTCGGCCTGGCTCACCGGGACCGGCCCGGACATCGCAGCGCCGGCGCCCGATCCCAATGTGATCGCTCAGTACGTGAAGACGAACTCGGTTCTGCCGCTCACAGCCACGGGCTCGGGAGACACGAAGATCAACACCTCGAAGTTCGCCTCGGCGTTGACGAAGGAGTTCACCTACAACGGCAAGCTCTACGCGGTTCCGGCCAACTACGCCACGCTGAGCCTCTACTACAACAAGAAGCTGTTCAAGGCAGCTGGCATCGCCTCGGCCCCCACCACCGTCGCCGAGTTTCAGGCCGATGCCAAGAAGCTCACGACCGGCGGCACTTACGGGCTCTCCCTGGCCGACAACAACACCATTCAGATGTGGCCGATCCTGCAGTGGCTGTCCGGCGGCGAGGTCACCGACAGCAAGAACTGCAGTGCCCTCCAGACGCAGGCCAGCATCGACAGCCTGCAGCCGTGGGTCACCCTCGTCAAAGACGACAAGATCTCGCCTGTGGGCCAGTCGGGCGCCGAGGCCGACTCGTTGTTCTCCGCAGGCAAGGCGGCTATGGAGATCAACGGCCCCTGGGCCGCCCCCGGCTACAAGTCGGCGGGGATCGACCTCGGGATCGCCAAGATCCCCGTCGGCGACGACGGGACCAACGTCACTCTCGGCAGCACGGCACCGCTTGCGATCTCGGCAAAGACGAAGCACCCGACCGAGGCGCAGCAGTTCCTGGCCTACTGGACCTCGAAGAGCACCCAGCTGAAGTTCTCGAAGAGCACCGGGTTTCCGCCGCTGCGAACCGACCTGAGCGATAACGCGACCTTGAAGGCCGACCCCACCGTCTCGGTGTTCGCGAGCCAGGTACCCGATGCGCGGCTCTACCTCCCGCAGGTCCCCAGCGCCACGCAGGTCGACGCGAACGGGTACGTGCCCTTCATCCAGAAAGTCACCCGCGACGGCGATGTCTCCGCCGACGCCACGAGCGCCGCCGCGACCATCAACCAGTTGACGGGCTGCTCGAGCTGATGACCACCGGAGACACCACGTGGGGCGTCAAGGCGACGCCCCACGCCCGGACCCCGGCCCGGACGCCACGGTGGAGGTCACGCCCCGCGTGGCTCTTCATGGCCCCGAGTCTCGCGATTCTCGGCGTGTTCGTGCTCTGGCCGATTGTTCGCTCCTTCTGGTACAGCCTGCACACCTGGACCGTCGGTGCCACCGATCAACCCTTCATCGGCTTCGACAACTACGTGCAGCTGACCCGGGATCCTCAGTTCTGGGGAGCGCTGCTCCACACGGTCGAGATCACGGCTGTCTCCGTGCTCCTCCTGCTCGTGATCGGTTTCTTCCTCGCACTGGCACTCGCTTCCGAGAACCTCATCACCCGGATCATCCGGTCGGCGTTCTTCTTTCCCTACGTGGTGTCACTGACCGCGGCAGGTCTGGTGTGGCGATTCCTTCTGGATCCCAACATCGGTCTCGTCGACGGCCTCTCCAAAGCCCTCGGCTGGGGAGCCCCGGCGTGGTTGGCCTCCACCACACTCGCACTGCCGACGATTATCTTCGTATCGATCTGGAAGAACGTCGGCTTCGTCATGATCATCCTGGTGGCAGGCCTCAAGGGGGTTCCCGAAGACCAGTACGAAGCGGCCCGGCTCGACGGTGCCAGTCGTGGTCAGCTGGTTCGTTTCGTCACACTGCCAGCCCTCCGCCCCACGATCCTGTTCGTCAGCGTCATCCTGACCATCCAGTCGCTCCAGCTCTTCGACCTGGTTTACGTGATGACGGGCGGGGGGCCGCTGTTCACCACGGACACTCTCGTGACCCTCCTCTTCCGCGACGGATTCGTGAACTTCCAAACCGGTTACGCGTCGGCGATCTCGTGGGTGCTGTTCCTGCTCATCGTGATCGTCTCCGCTCTTCAACTGAAATTCTTCAGGTACAACGATGTCGACTGAGACTCTGACCCCCGCACCCGCGCCGCCCCGGACCGCCCCCGATCAACGTCGGCAGCCGATCCGAGGCCGGGGCAATGGCCTCGACGTCGTCAAATGGGTTGCCGTCGCCGCCGGCGTGATCGTCGCCGTCGTGCCGTTCATCTGGATGATCGGCACCTCGTTCCGCAGCGAGGCCGACCTCTTCGCACACCCCGCCAGCCTTCTCCCCACCCAGTGGACCCTGCACGGCTACAAAGGGGTCTGGGACCAGCTGCCGTTCCTGCGACTACTCCTGAACACGGTTGTCTTCGCCGGCGTGACCACGATTCTCACCCTGCTCTTCGACTCGATGTGCGCCTACGCGCTGGCTCGTCTCGACTTCCGGGGCAAGACCATCGCGTTCTGGCTCGTGCTCGTCACGTTGATGGTGCCCTTCCAGGTGACTCTCATCCCGGTCTTCATCGAGCTCTTCCACCTCGGGTGGCTGAACACCTATCACGGGCTCATCATCCCCCGTGCCACGAGCGCCTTCGGGATCTTCCTGTTCCGCCAGTTCTTCATCTCCATCCCGAGAGAACTCGACGAGGCCGCTCGCCTGGACGGCGCGAGCCACTTCAAAATCTACCGAAGCATCATCCTGCCGCTCTCGAAGCCGGCCATCGCGACCGTGGCGCTGCTGAACTTCACCGCCCTGTGGAACGACCTGCTGTGGCCCCTCGTCGTCACGAGTTCGCCCGACCTGCAGACACTGCCGGCAGGGCTCGCCCTCTTCGGCGGGCAGCACGTCACCGATCACGCGGTTCTGCTCGCCGGCGCGGTCATCTCGCTGATCCCCATTGCCATCGCCTTCTTCCTCGCGCAGCGCTTCTTCGTCGCGGGCATCTCTAACACCGGATTGAAGTAAGACCCCATGACAGACCCCTTTTTCGCCTCAGGAGAGCTCCGCTGGCTCCTCGGCATCGAAGACACCTGCGTCTATCCACCCGTCGGCTCTGCCATGGGAGCACTCGACGAGCACCTCCTCACCGGTCACGACGATCACTGGCGAGAGGACTTCGACCGCATCAAGGCGCTCGGGGCAACAGGGTTCCGGTACGGGGTCAGCTGGCCACTCGTGCATACGGCCCCGGGAGAGTTCCGCTGGGAGTCACTCGACGAACGCCTGGACTACGCCGTCAAGACCCTCGGTCTCGTCGTGGTAGCCGACCTGGTCCATTACGGGACGCCCACGTGGCTGACCCGGTCGTTCGCCGACGATCGTTACGCCGAGACCGTGGCCGAGTTCGCCGGCGCATTCGCGGAGCGCTACCGCGGTGTCGTCGACCACATCACCCCCCTCAACGAACCGCTCACCACCGCCTCGTTCTGCGGCCTTCGGGGTGTCTGGCCGCCGGCGCTCACCGGCTGGGACGGATGGACCGAGGTCACCGTCTCCATCGTCGACGGCATCCGACAGAGCATCAGCGCGATTCGACGCGCCAATGCGGACGCCGTGATCGTGCACGTCGAGGCGTCTGCCCTGTATTCGGCGTCAGACCCCGCATTGGAGGCCGATGTCGCGCATCACGAAGCAATCGCTCGGCTCCCCCTGGAGTTGCTCCTGGGTCGGGTCACCGAGGAACACCCGTACAGGAAGTACCTCGTCGACCACGGCGCCTCTCAGTCGACTCTCGAACGACTCACTCGAGACGTTCCCACGATCGACGTCCTCGGGGTGAACTACTACCCCGATCTCACCCCGCGCATTCTTCGAGGCTCACCCGGCTCCTCCCGCCAGGTGACGGAAAACAGAGGCGCGGCGGGGCTGCAACACGTTTTGGAGGACGCCCTGCGAAGGTACGGTCTCCCGATCGTCATCACGGAGACCAGCATCGAGGGCAGCGAGCAGGAACGCCAGTCATGGCTGCAGCAATCGGCAGCCCTCGTCCGGACTCTGAACGCGGCGGGGTGCGACATCCGCGGCTACACCTGGTGGCCTCTTCTCGACTTCGTCGACTGGTCGTATGCCTCGGGCGGCCGGAACGTGGAGGAGTTCGTCCTCGACCCGAGCGGCGACCTCCCGGCCGACCAGGAGCGATTCGCCGATTCGACGGATGAGACGAGCCTCTTCTTCCGGCGAATGGGCATCGTCTCCGTCACCGACTCGCAGTCGACGCGCCAGAACACGAGTGCGGCGAGCAGCTTCCAGGAGGAAGCCGAATGGACGCCGGCGAACGGAGATGTCCGTGTCGGTTGACACCCTCTCGGCCGAGGCCCTGGCCGCGCAGGCGCATGATGCGCACTACCCCCGCCCGCAGCTCATCCGCCGAGACTGGCAGAACCTCGACGGCGTCTGGCGTTTCGCCATCGACGACGACGATCGCGGGCTCACCGAGCAATGGTGGTTGCCAGAACACGCCTTCCCCGAAACGATCATCGTCCCGTTCCCGCCGGAGTCGAAAGCCTCGGGAATAGGAGTCGACGGAATCCATGACGTCGTCTGGTACCAGCGGGAGATCTCGTGGGACGACGTTGTAACCGCCGGCTACGACGAGAACGACAGGCCCCGTCTCGTGCTCCACTTCGGTGCGGTCGACTACCGTGCCACAGTGTGGCTGGACGGAGCGCAGGTCGCCCAGCACGAGGGGGGTCACACCCCCTTTTCGCTCGTGGTGCCAATCCAGCCTGGGAACGCCGGCTATACCGTGACCGTCCGCGCCGAGGATTACGCCGCCGACGTCGGCCAACCTCGCGGCAAACAGGACTGGCAGAGCGACGCGCACGTCATCTGGTACCGCAGGACAACCGGCATCTGGCAGAGCGTGTGGCTCGAGACCACACCCGCCGTCGCCGTCGAGAAGCTGCACTGGACGGCCGATGTGCCCGGGGCACGGGTGGTCTGCGAACTGCGACTCACGGCACCGCCCCTGTCAGGCGACACTGTTCGCATCACGCTCACCCACGGTGAGGTCGCACTCGCGGAGATCACTGCCTCGCTCGTCGGGCAACGTGCCACGGTCACCCTCGACCTCCCCCGACAGGCGAACGGACAGGACTACGAGCGATTGCTCTGGTCACCCGATAATCCCTCCCTCATCACCGCCGATGTCACAGTCGGCCGCGACCGAGTCGTCAGCTACTTCGGACTGCGGACGACCTCGATAGCCAACCGTTCCTTCTTATTGAACGAACGCCCCGTTTACATCCGCTCCGTTCTCAGCCAGGGTTTCTGGCCTACTTCTCATCTGGCCGCCCCGAGCCCCGAGGCACTCCGGGACGAAGTCGCGTGGATCCTTCGACTGGGATTCAACAGCGCCCGCGTGCATCAAAAGATGGAGGATCCGAGATTCCTCTATTGGGCGGACCGCCTGGGTCTCATGCTCTGGGCAGAAGCGCCTGCCGCCTACGAGTTCTCGCCGACGGCAGTCTCGCGCACGACGCGGGAGTGGCTGGACGTCGTCGACCGTGATCGCTCGCACCCCTCGATCGTCACGTGGGTTCCGATGAACGAGAGCTGGGGCATTCAGCACATCGCCCACGACCCGCGTCAGGTCGCGTTCGCTCAGGCACTGACGGCACTGACCAGAGCCATCGACCCCACCAGGCCTGTGATCTCCAATGATGGGTGGGAACACGTCGACTCCGACATCCTCACCGTGCACGACTACGACTCCGACCAAGCCGTCCTGACCGACCGGTACGCCGACCCCAATCTTCGCGCGAACCTCATGAACGGGCTCGGTCCTGCCGGGCGTCGAGTGACAGTCACCGGATCGATCCGAGACGACGCCCCGGTGATGGTCACGGAATTCGGCGGCATCACGTACTCGCCCGGTGCTCGGGCCGAGGACGCGTGGGGCTACTCCTCCGCCACATCCGCCGAGGATTTCCAGGCTCGTCTCTTGGCCGTCTACGAAGGGATCCGGGCTGGGCGCGCGGTCGTCGGATCCTGCTACACCCAGCTCACCGACACCATGCAGGAGGCGAACGGCCTTCTGACCGAGGATCGCGTACCCAAGCTGGATCCTGGCGTCATTCGTGCGATCGTGCAGGGCGGGCCGATGCCCGTCTGAAGAAAGCGAGTCGGGTCCAGTAGGTTGGGGCCCGACTGGTCAATCGATCAAGCAGAAGGGATCTCATGGCCTCCACGAACGGGCGAAGGGTGACCCTCAAAGACGTCGCCGAGAAGGTCGGCGTGACCCCCGCCGCCGTGTCGATGGCGTTGCTCGACAACGGGCGCATCAGCGCCGAGAAGAAGATCGCGATCCGGCAGGCTGCGACCGAGTTGGGGTACGTCGGATCGTCGGCCGCGAGGGCGCTGCGCAATCAGAAGACGAACACCATCGCGCTCATCGTTCCTCTCACGGCCACGCACGTGTTCGGCCACTCCTACTTCACGCACGTCCTGCAGGGTGTCACCGAAGCCTGCAACCGACGCGACGTGCAGACCCTCCTCGCCACCAACGCCGACGAGGCCCATGGGCTCGCCGCCTACGAACGCGTGCTTCGGGGCAACATGGTCGACGGTGCCGTCGTCACGAGCGCGGCGATCACCGATTCCACGGTTCAGCGCCTCTCACAGGGAGGCGTTCCGGTCGTCCTCATCGGTAACTTTCCGTACCTCGACGAGCCGGTGACGGTGGGAATCGACGACCGTGCCGCGTCAGCTCTCGCCACCAGGCACCTCCTCGAGGTCCACGGCCGGAAGCGTCTGATCCATGTCGCCGGCCCGCGTGACCACCAGACCGGACTCGATCGCAGCCTCGGGTTCGCGGACGCCGTCCGCGAGGCGGGAGTCGAGGAAGGCTCCCTCATCGTCGAGTCCGACCTCACCGAGCAGGGTGGGGCGACCGTCATCGACGAACTCGGCTCCCGTCTCGCCGACTACGACGGGATGGTTTTCGCCAATGACGACATGGCATTCGGCGCCATCACCGCACTGACTCGGCTCGGTATCGCCGTGCCGACCGAGATGTCGGTTGTGGGTTTCGACGACTTCGGCCTGGCCCGTGTCGTCAGCCCGGGAATCAGCACGGTGAGGGTTCCGGTGGAGGAGATGGCCCGGGACGCCACGGAGCGACTTCTCCAGATCGTCGACGGCGTGCCCGGCTGGACCAGGCGAGACTTCGACGTGCAGTTCATCGCTCGGGAGTCGTGCGGCTGCTCGGCGACCGAGACGCCGAAAGAGCTCTAGGTCGGGCCGTCCCCGCCACACATGGCCGGAAGGGCTCGCCGCTCACACGCGTGTGCCCGCAGCCGAGAGGCCACGGGCACACGTGCAGGCGATGCGCGCTCAGTTGATGGCGAACACCTGAGCCTGGTTGCCGTTGCAGTCGTACAGCTGAAGCGCTGTCTGGTTGGCCGTGGCGCCCGACGGGTCGTCGAGGCAGCGACCGGACTGCGGGTTGAGGATCGATCCGTTCGCCTGGGGAATCCACTGCTGCCCGCCGACGCCATTGCACTGGTACAACTCGACGTGCGTCCCGTTGGCCGTTGCGTTGCCGTTCGCGTCCAAGCATCGTCCGAGGCTGCGAATGGTGTGGTCGGATGCCGTGACCGTCCACTGCTGATCCTGGGCGGCCGGCTGCGCAGTCTCGATGGTCAGGCAGTCGAACAGCTGCACCTGGCTGCCGTTCTGCTGAAGGTCGTCACCTGCGACATCGACGCATTTTCCGCCGTTGCCGATGATGGGCACGGCCACCGTGAACTTCTGCGGAGCGGCGCCGTTGCAGTCGTAGAGCTGCAGGGCTGTGCCGTTGGCGGTGTTGCCGGAGGGATCGTCGAGGCATCGTCCCGACTGGGGGTTCTTGATCGAGCCGTCTCCCTGTACACGCCACTGCTGTCCGCCCGAGCCGTTGCAGTCGTAGAGCTCGAGCTTGGTGCCATTCGCGGTGGCGTTGCCGTCGGCGTCGAGGCAGCGGCCCAGGGTGCCGAGGGTGCCATTGCCGTATGCCGAACCGGACCAGTGCTGGTCGGCGGCGAGCGTCTGGCAGTCGTAGAGCTGGACAACCGCGAGGTTGCCACCCGTGTCGTCTCCGGCGACATCGACGCACTTGCCGCCCGGGCCGACTATCTGCGATCCGGGCCCGCCGCCTGTGGTCACAGCCTGGTAGTTCTGCGCGACGATGTTCTGCTGAACGGCGTTGTCCGTTGCCGTCGACGCGTATCCGCTGGTCATCACCCCTTCGTAGAAGGACTGTGTTCCGCGGTTGGAGTTGTCGCCGCCCGCACCGAGGACGATGGAGCCTTCGAGCTTCATCGGCGTGTAGTCGCCGGCCGGTTCTGCGCCTTCGTACCACGTCGACAACGAACCCGACTGCGAGTTGCCGCCCTTCAAGGCGAAGGTGTTCGTTCCGTTGTTCTTCAGGATTGCCGTTACGAACTTGCTGCCGTTGCCGGCGTTGGGGGTGTACGTGGCCGTCCCGCCCTGAAAGACGCCGTTCTCCAGATCCGCTTGCACCCACGGCCCTTTACCCGTGCTACCGGGACCGTTCAGGGTCGACAGGTTCAGGGCGTCCATGTGCCCCTGCCCGGTGTCTTTCTCTTCCGTCTCGACGTTTCCGAAGTCGGAGCAGCAGCCGTTGTTGCTGTTGGTGCCACTCGCCACCTCGTACATCGACTCGGGAGAAGCACCCCGTGCCGTACCCGTCGTGATGGTGCTCGCTCGGCGATAGGCCACCTGCGGCGGCATGTACAGGCCGTACGCCTGGTGTCCGGCAACGGTCACGGGCAGGGCGGTCGCCGAGGCGGCGTGATTGGCCGGGCCGGCATCACCGGCGGGCGCCACCGAGAGATCGTTGTGCCGGGAGGTCTGGTCGTAGATGGCCGGAATGGTGCAGGTCGTCCCGGAGCAGAACGAATCCTGGGCGGCGGCATTGGCGTAGCCACCCGCCGCGGTGGTGGCGATGTCGGTCGTCGCGCCATCGGACGCGCGCTTCACTTGGTAGAGCCGGCCGTTGTACGCCCCGAAAAGGGCGCGAGTCGTGCTGTAGGCGGCGACGCAGGGCGTGTTGCCGCTGGCGTAGATGTCGCAGGAGGCCGTCGTTGCGGCCTCGGCTCTCGGTGCGGCCGCGGTGCCCGCGACGAGCGAGCCCAGGATGATGGCCGCCGCACCGACGATGGCCGCCAACCGTGGCGGTCTCGAGGTGCGTAGGCGTGGTGATCGGGTTGACATAGGGGCGGATCCTCTCAAGCGACTCTGCTGGATGGTGACCTGTGACAAACGCCGCAAGGGCGCTTTATCGATAAATCACCGTAAGCATAGCCGGAGAGGCCACCTCACGGAAGAGGGCCCGCGACCTGACGCGAATCGGCCAACCTCACGCGCCGCGGCGCTGTGACGCTGGCCGATTCGCGCGACGTCGCCGATCTACAGCCCGCGGGTCAGCTGCCGGAGCGCTCAAGCCGCTCGATCAGGCCGGCCTTGTTGAGCCGCGAGATACCCGTCAGCCCCTTGGCCTTCGCGGTCGTGCGCAGGCTGATCATGGTCTGTGCGTGGAGGTCGTCCGACTCGGCGCTGTGCGGCAGCGGCGGCGTGTAGAGGGCGCCCGCCTTGTCCTCATCCGACTTCGGCGCCGACATGGATGCCGTCGACTTCGGCGCGGCCGACTTGGCCGGGGTCGTCGCGAGGTCGGCCTTCGCCTTCTTCAGATCCTTCTTGAGGTCGTCGACGGGCGGGCGCTTCTTCTTCGCCACCTTCTTGGCGAGATCGCGGGCGTCCTTGACCGCCTCCTTCGCCTTGTCGTAGGCCTTCTCGGCAGACTTCTCGAGCTTCGTGGTCTTCGCCATAGGGGTCTCCTTCGTCCGGCTTTCCGTGCAGCCCGCGGAGGGTGCACACCATGTACTACCGGCCATCTTTGTGCCTGCCGCTGAGTGCGAGCGGAATCTTTGGTGCATGCAGGGGCGACTACGGCCCCCGCACTGGGTGTAACCATCGAGCCACGATATTGCGAGGCTAAAGCTTCAGGGTGCCTCGTTCGCAACCACGGGGATCCTCGTGGGCGCGACTCGGCACTGTCACGCGAGCCGTCCGAGGAGAGCTTCCATGCCCACCACTGCCGCCACCGTCGCCTCCGCTCCCACCGCCGAGGCGATCAGCACAGAGGCACTCAGCACCGAGGCCCCCGCCGCCAAGGTGTTTCTGGTCGACAGCGATCCGAGCACTCGGCGCGAAGCCATGCAGGCCCTCCTGCCCCACGGGTTCGAGTTGTTGATCGGGGAGGGCCCTTTCGAGGCCACCACTGCGATCCTCCGCGCGGAACCCGACCTGGTGATCCTCGGCGACTCGATGACGCACGAGTTCGGGCTCGCCCTCGTCGGACGGCTGTTCTCCCTTCCCACTACCGCCGACACCCCCGTCGTGGTGATCGCGAACACCCCCGAGAAACGGCTCGCCGCGGAGAAGGCGGGCGCCACCCACGTGCTCTCCGGGCCCCTCGCCGAAGACGCCCTGCGACAAGCGGTCGCCACCCAGCTCGGTCTTCCCGGCGGGTTGGACCACGCTCCTGTCTCGCTGCTGAACGACGTCGATCGGCTTGCCGCCGTTCGCGCTCTCCGAGACAGCTCGGGAGCCGTCGACTTCGACGAGTTCACGAAACTCACTTCCGATCAGTTGCGGACCCCGGTCTCCCTCGTCACCTTCATCGAGAACGACCGGCAGGTCTACGCCAGCCACGTCGGCCTCACTCCCCCCTGGTCGGCCGTCGGCAGTGCGCCGTTGGAGTACTCCTACTGCCAATACGCGATCACCTCCCGGCAACCCCTCATCATCGACGACACCAGCACGCACCCCCTCGTCGCCTCCAGCCCGTCCGTCTCGGAGAGCGACTGGATCGCCTACGCGGGCATCCCCCTCATCACCGCCGACGGCCACGCGGTCGGCGCCCTCTGTGCCATCGATCACCGGCCCCGACAGTGGACCCCCGACGACATCCGCACGCTCGAGGATCTCGCCGGCATCCTCACGACACAACTCGACAGCGCTCTCACCGCTCCGGCGACCGGTCGGCACCGCCGGCACTAGCGCCCCGGCTCTGCGACACCCTGCACCGTCGTCTGGCGCCTGCATTCGGTCTCGCGACCGGGTCCGATACGGTCGAGGCGTGATCGATTCCCGAGGCGTCTCCCTTCCCGACTCCCGAGGCCGAACCGGCCTGGATCAAACCGGCCGTGATCTCGATCGGAACCCGGATGTCGTGGTCCGTGACGTCGAGGTCACCTCTGACGGCTGGCACGTACTCCGCCGCACGACCTTCGACATCCGCGGGCAGGACGGCGAAAGGTCGACCCAACAGCGCGAAACCTACGACCGCGGCAACGGCGCGACGATCCTGCTCTACGACCCCGCGAGGCAGACCATCCTCCTGACCAGGCAGTTCCGGTTTCCCGCCTACGTCAACGACCACCCCGACGGCATGCTCCTCGAGACCGCCGCAGGTCTGCTCGACGACGACGACCCCGAGACCGCGATTCGGCGCGAGGCGAGCGAAGAGCTCGGTGTCGAGGTCGGAGAGTTGACCCACGTCTTCGATGCGTACATGAGCCCGGGATCGGTGACTGAACGCGTCCACTTCTACGCCGCGACGTACTCCCCCGGCGACCGGACCAGCGCGGGTGGCGGCGTCGCGGACGAGGGCGAAGACATCGAGATCGTCGAGCTCGCGTTCGATGACGCGCTCGAGATGATCGCGGACGGCAGGATCCTCGATGGCAAGACGATCATGCTGCTCCAGTGGGCGGCGCTCCAGAACGTCATTCGCCGCTAGGGAACGTCCCTGGCAGGCTCGCTCGTCGGACCGAGCAGGGGCATGAGGGTCGTTCGTACGGCGTCGACCCCGGCTGTGTCGTCGCCGAACCACCCGTTGCTCGCCCGGACGACGGGGTAGGCGCGCGCCAGCAGTGCCCGACCTTCGCTGGTCAAGCGGATCTGCGAGAGGCGCCCCCTCCCGCGGTCGGAACCGCGGGCGATGAGAGTTCGGCCCTCGAGGCCGGAGACGAGCGCGGTCATGCTCTGAGGGCGGACGCCGACAGATCGAGCAAGCTCGGCCTGGCTGAGGCCGTCACCCGCCGCCAACTGCGCCAGAACACCGAACTCGACCGGGCTGATCTCGAGTGGCGCGAGCTCGTGAGCGAGCATCCGGGCGAGTTCGCGAGCGGCACGGATGACGGTCCATGCGGCGATTCCGTCGATGTCGTCTCGTGACACTGAGATCTCGGCGGCCATGCGTCGATTCTATCCAGGAGTGCTTAGATATCAGTTAGCTGATACTTGGAGGAATCATGGAATCGACAATCGCACTCACCGGAGTGACCGGCGACGTGGGCGGAAAGACTCTCGAGAGGCTGCTCGCAGCAGGCGCGCCCGTGCGGGCGATCGTTCGTCGCGACGACCAGGCGGCTCGACTTCGAGCCCGCGGCGTCGACGCCAGAGTGGCCAACCTCGGCGCGCCCGACACGCTGGTCGAGGCACTGGACGGCGTGGATCAGCTGTTCCTGATTTCGGCGGCGACCGAGCAGCAGGCCGAGCACGGGGCGAACGGCGTCCGGGCCGCGAAGGAGGCCGGGGTGCGGGCGATCGTCCACCTCTCGGGCGGCGACGCAGCCGAGCACTCTCCGCTCCCCTGGGCGAGCGCGATCTGGCAGATCGACGAACGGGTGCGCACCAGCGGCCTCGACTACACGATCCTGCATCCGTCGGGGTTCATGACGAATCTCGAATCGTCAGCGCCGGCGTTCCGTCGCGGCGTCTTCCCGCAGACCATGGGGCGCGGACGCATCGCCTGGATCGACACCGACGACATCGCGCGAGTCGCCGTCGCGGTGCTCCTCGATGGGGTGCACTCCGGCGCCGAGCCCGTGCTCACCGGACCGACTCTGCTCGACGGACGCGGCGTCGCGAAGGCCTTGTCGGCCGGCCTCGGGAGGCGCATCCGGTACCTCCACCTGCCCAGCCACGCCTTCGCCGGCCTGCTCCGGCTCACCGGCATCTCGTCATGGCAGGCGGAAGGGCTGCGACGGCAATTCGGCCTGGTCGCCCGTCACGGCCTCGACGGGGTGGACGCACTCACGACCGAGGTCGAACGCCTCACGGGGACACCCGCGCGGTCGATGACAGCGTGGGCGCGGGCACACCGCGACGCCCTCCTCGGCACGAGCTGACGCACGTCGGCGGCAAGGCGCGACACCAGGATCCGACCCATTGCGACCGGAAGGCGGTCAGCGCAGCGGGAGGGGCGCCGCCTTCACGTCATCACCGTGCGGCAGGTCGAGTTGCGACCAGGTCACGTCGTGCCAACTGTCGAGCTTCCAGCCGATGTTGGTATGAGTGCCCACCGGCTCGAAGCCGAAGCGATCGTGGAGTCGGGCGCTGGCCGGGTTGGGCTGCGTCACGCCGGCGATGACGCGCCGGAACCCGCGCTCCTGCAGGGCGGGAAGCAGCGCCGCATACAGGGCGCTGCCGCCCCCCGAGCTGCGCCGGTCACTGTCGAGATACACGCTTACCTCGCAACTCCACTGATAGGCGGCGCGAGACATGAAGGGGCCCGCGTAGGCGTAGCCGATCACGACTCCGTCTTCTTCGAGGACCAGCCACGTGTGCCGCTCCTGCGCCGCGGCGATTCGACGCGCCATGTCGTCAGCGGACGGGGGCTCGGTCTCGAAGGTGATCGCGGTGGCCCGCACATACGGCGCGTAGATGGCGGCGCAGGCGTCGGCATCCGATGCGAGGGCCGGTCGAATCAGGCGTGAGGCTGTCATGGCCATATAGTAGCCAAAAGCGGCACCATAAGAACAGGAGACACGATGGTCGACGATCTCACCGACGCCCTTGCCCGCACCGTCCGGGTGGCCCGGGCGGAGCAGAACCTCTCCCTGGTCGGCCTAGCAGAGCGCTCCGGGGTCTCTCGGGCCATGATCGCCCGTATCGAACGCAGTGACGTCCAGCCGACTGCGGCCCTGCTCGCCCGCCTCTCCGCAGGCCTCGGCCTCACCCTCTCCGAGCTCATCGTGCGCGCCGAAAGCGAGGGGTCGCGCCTGCTCCGGGCGGTCGACCAGCAGGTCTGGAGAGACCCCGAGACGGGCTACTCGCGGCGAGCACTGTCACCCGGCACAGCAGCGGCCCTGGAGCTGGTCGACGTCTCGCTTCCGCCGGGCGCATCGGTGCACTACCCCGCAGACGCGTTCCGCTTCATCGACCAGCAGATCTGGGTCACCGCCGGCACTCTCGACTTCACCGAGGGCGCCGACCACCACACACTCGAGGCGGGTGACTGCCTGCAACTCGGCGAGGCCGCCGACTGCACTTTCTCGAACTCGGGCTCGAGCGAGTGCCGGTACCTCGTCGCGCTCGCCAAGACCTCGCGCGCATAGGTCTAGTCGCTCCCCGCTCCCCGCTCGCCGCTCCCGCGCGGAGGGAGGGAGAGCCCGGGTGAGCCGAGGTACCCCTTGGCCTCTGCCCCTGACCTATGGGCGGGTGCCTCCGTACGCCACCGGCACGAGATCCCGGCGGGCCTCGCCCGTCTCGATCAACTCCAGGATCGCGTCGGCGACCTGCTCGGGCGCATCGAACGTCGCACCGGAGGTCATCGCCTCGGCATCGGCTCGGCCTGCTCGAATCGAGCTGAGGAACTCGGTATTCGTGGCGAATGGGATCATCGTCGAGACGGTCACGCCCGTTCCCTCGAGTTCATTCTGAGCGATCGCCGAGAGCCGCTCGAGAGCGATCTTCGATGCGACGTAGCCGCCCGTGCCGGGAACATCCGCAAAGGTCGTCCCCGAACTGACGTTGACGATGCGGCCGGCCCCCTGTCGGCGCATCGCCGGAAGCACCGCTTGCATCAGGGCGAGGGGTGCCACCAGATTCAGCTCGAGCACCCCGCGGAAATCGTCGAGCGAGATCTGCTCCGTCGTCGCCTGCAGCCCTTGACCGGCGTTGTTGACGAGAACGTCGACGCGACCGAACGCATCCAGGGTGGTCTTCACCATCGCCGCCACCTGCTCCTGGTCGGTCACGTCGCATCGAACGGCAATTGCGCCATCCAGCTCATCGGCGAGGGCGCTGATGCGATCCTCGCGCCGAGCTGCCAAGACGACCCTCGCGCCGGCCGCCGCCGCCGCTCGCGCCGTCGCCGCCCCGATACCGGACGACGCACCCGTGATGATGACCACCGAGTTGTCGATCTTCATCGTCTCCTCCTTCTCGACCGCCTAGCGGCCTGCTTGTAATTACGCTACTCATTAGTAGCGTAACGTCTCGCCACCGCCTAGGCTTGGCTCGTGACCGATTCGAACCGCCCCCCTGACGCCACACAGGTCGGCCGCCCCTTCGATCGTTCGCGCGACGCGCTGATTCTCGAGGTGACCCTCGATCTCCTGGCCGAGCGGGACTACGACCGAGTCACCCTGGATGACGTCGCCGCACGCACGAGCAAGGCCAAGACGACGCTGTACCGCCGATGGGCGACGAAAGACGATCTCGTTCTCGCGGCGATCCACTCCATCGGGCCCCCTCCTGAGATCGAACGGCTACCCGACTTGGGATCCTTGCGTTCCGACCTGCTCGCCGTAGTCGATTCCCCCTGGCTCGGCGGGCCCGATCGGCGCCTCGCCCTGTTCTCCGGCCTCACCTCGGCGGCACGAGCTTCGGAGCGCATCGCCGGCGCCGTCCGGGCGGAGGTGACCGAGCCGTACGGCGAGATCTACCGTCGACTGCTGACCCGCGCGATCGACCGGGGAGAGGTCTCCGCCGAGATGGCCGCGCGCGTGCCGATCGTCGCCAACGTGATCCCGGCGATGAGTACCCACTACCTGACCGCCGCGGACAGGCCGGCGCAGCGCAAGTTCTTCGTCGCCGTCATCGACGATGTCGTGCTTCCCGCGCTGCAGGTGGGGCGGGGCTGACGGGACGCGCGCCGAGTCGACTCAGGCGCACGGTGGGGCACCTGTCGAAAGTCGTCATTGACTCCAGAGTCAATTAGGTTCTTAGAGAGCCGCCTCCCCGCCAGAATTCGCGACAAGCTGGCAACAATCAAAACCATCACTACGGCAGGACGATGACCTTGCCCGAAACTCGCCCGGCCGCACCCTCGGCATGCAGCGACTGCAGCTCGGTCAGCGGAATCCGACGGGTGACCTCGACCGTGATCGCTCCCGAATCGACGAGGGACACGAGCTCAGTAAGGCGCTGTCGATTCGGGAGCACGAACACTGTCGCGGCCCGCACCCCTCGGGAGTCGTCACCGGGCGTCGGCATGAATGCGGTCGTGCTCACGACCGCTCCGCCGTCTCGGACCATTGCCACGGCGGCGGCAAATTCGTCGGGTTCGATGGGAGCGAGGTTCAGCAGAACGTCGATCTGCCCCTCGACGGCCTGGAGAACGTCGGTCTCGGTGTGGTCGATCACCTGATCGGCACCGGCGGCCTGCACAGCCGCTGCGCTGCGCGGGCTGCTGGTCGCGATGACGTGCACGCCGGCACGCTTCGCGAGCTGGATGGCGTATTTGCCGACCACGCCGCCAGCACCGACGATGAGCACCCGCTGACCCGCCTCGAGCCGCCCCTCGTCGAAGAGCGCCTGCCACGCCGTCAGCGCGACCGACGGCAGTGCGGCGGCATCGGGCAGAGGGATACTCGTGGGCGCCGGCACGACCGCGTCGGCGGGGGCGACGACGTACTCTGCCGCGCCGCCGTCGCGTTCCATCGGCAGGAATGAGATCACCGGGTCACCGATAGCCAGGCCCGCGACACCCTCCCCGAGAGCATCGACCGTTCCGGAGACGTCGTAGCCCGGCACGTGCGGGAGTTCGATCGGGATCGGCAGGAACCCGGCGCGCATGCCGTTGTCGGCTGCGCTGTAGGCGGATGCCGCGACGCGCAACCGGACCTCGCCAGGGCCGGGAGCGGGCTGCTCGATGTCGCTGTAGCGGAGAACCTCGGGTCCGCCGACTTCGCGGTACTGCACTGCCTTCATGATGGATCCTTTCGTCGATTGCTTCGAATTCGAAGCGAATACCAGAAAGCTACCACTGCTTCGAACTCGAAGCAACAGCTACGATGGACACATGCCGGATTCGCCCACCACCCTCACCCCGACTCAGCTCAGCGCCTATCTGGCATTCACCGAGGTGGGCGCACTGCTGCGACCGACCGTCGAGAAGCAGCTCCGCGACGTCGGTGAGCTGAGCTATGTGCAGTTCCAGCTCCTGGCGAGGCTCGGCGACACCGCCGACGGCCGTCAGCGCATGACCGACCTCGCCGACGGGGTCGTGTACAGCCGAAGCGGGCTGACCTACCAGGCGCAGCTCCTAGAGCAGCGCGGGCTCGTGACGCGATCGCCCTCGCCGGACGACGAGCGAAGCACCGTCGTCGCGATCACCGCGGCGGGGCGAAGCGTGCTCGCAGCGGTGTTCCCCGGGCACATCGGCACCGTGCACGACCTGCTGTTCGCTCCGATCACCGACGACGACGCGAGGGATCTCGCCCGCATCCTCGGTCGTATCAGCGAGCGACTCCGCACGAACCCGCCCCGCTCGGCGGCTCGGCGGGGCTCGAAATAGCACATGAACTAGTACCGAGAGTCACGCTTGATTCCAGAGTCAATTAGCTTTCTAGAGAGCCGCTCACCGGCCCAGGCTCCGCGAGAAGCCGATTCGGAACGATCCTGTCCACCAAAAGAAGGATCCGGGCCTTCTGGTGATCCGGCCGCAATCGG
Source organism: Frondihabitans sp. VKM Ac-2883 (assembly GCF_015350875.1). Lineage (NCBI taxonomy): Bacteria > Bacillati > Actinomycetota > Actinomycetes > Micrococcales > Microbacteriaceae > Frondihabitans > Frondihabitans sp. VKM Ac-2883. The sequence continues at coordinate 361,750 of NZ_JADKSF010000002.1, forward strand.
GCGCCTCGCTGTAGCTCCACGAGGCCGTGCAGGCTCGCCCAGAGCACCTCGGTCAGCATTTCGACGTCGGCATCGCCGGCGTGAGGTTCCACCGCCGCCCTCAACTCGGCGAAGGCAGACGACGGCGCCGGCGACAGCGACGAGGCCGAACCGCTTCCGAAGTGCAGGCGGGAGGTTCGGCTGAACATCGCGTCGTAGACGGCGGGCGCATCGGTCGCAAAGGCGGCGTAGCGATGGGCCACGGCTGACAGCGCATCGCCCGAGGCGGCGGTGACGCGCGCCTCATGAAGGGCCTCGGCGAGCTCCTCGAAGCCCTCGAGGGCGACGGCATCGGCGATGTCGTCGAGCGAGGCGAAGTGCTTGTAGATGACCGGCTGGCTGTATTCGATCTCGGTCGACAGGCGCCTGGTCGTGACGGCCTCCCAGCCTTCGCTTTCGGCGATCGAGCGAGCCGTCGTCGCGATCAGGCGACGTCGCGCCGATCGGTCGCGGGCTCGACGCTCTTCGATTGTCATAGTCAACCGTAGCAGTGCTAGCAATGCGAGCACCAGTCTTGACACGGCGTTGCCGCGGAGCTAGCGTCGCTAACGGTTAGCAGCGCTAGCCCTAATGAAGGAGCAGATAGATGGAATCACGCACACTCGTCGAGACGTACCTCGAAATGCTGAACACCCACAACGCAGACCTCGTCGACGCGTTCATCGCCGACGACTACGTCAACCACAACGTCGTCGTCGCGGACGGCCGCGAGGCGAACCGAGCTTTCTGGAAGAACTTCTTCGCGGGGCTCCCCGATGTCGTCGTGACGATGGAAGACGTCATCGTCTCGGGCGACCGTGTCGTCGGTCGATTCGTCTATCGAGGTACCCACACCGGCGACCTGCTGGGCATTCCGGCCACCGGCGCCGCCGTCGAGATGCGGAGCATCGACATCTGGCGCGTCGCGAACGGCCTCCTCGTCGAGCACTGGGACGAACTCAACCTCATGGAGGTCTTCCAGCAGGTCGGCGTCCTCCCCCAGCTCGGCGGCTCCGAGGCGGCGGCAGCATGATCGCCCTTATTCAGGTTGCGGCACTCCTGGCCATCCTCGGCGTCGGGCTCGTCTGGGGCACGGACGCGTTCTGCGCCCTGGTGCAGCGCCCCGCACTCGCCCGCGTCGACGACGCAGCACTCACTGCCGTCATGGGCAATGTGCACCGTTTTGGTGACCAACGGATGCCCGTCCCCGGGGTCGTGGGCCTTGTCGGATCCTTGGCTGCTGCTGTGCTGGCAGCGTTCGCGGGCCAGGCCGCGGCTGCGGCGTTGGCTGGTGCGGCACTCGTGCTGCTCGTCGTCTGGCTCGTGCTCTACGCGCGCGTCAGCGCGGCGATCAACCGCACGTTGACCGAGGCGGCAGACCGAGGCGAGACGCCGTCCAACGCTCGCGCGCTGCAGGCGGGCTGGGATCGGATCATCGTGCTCCGTGCGGCCCTGCAGGGCGTGGCTCTGCTTGCACTCGGCCTCACCCTCATCATGTTGTGAGCGCCACTACGTCGACGAGGCCACGGCCACGGCCACGGCCGCTCAGGCGAACAGTGGAAGGTCAGGTGCGAGCTCCTGGTCCAGGAAGGTCCACATCCAGCCGAGCGCCCGCGCCCGGGTCAGCCCGGGGGCCTTCTGCGCGAGCTGTGTCGCGACACCGTCGCTGTACGCGGCGAGCTTGAGGGCGACCTCGGAGGCGTCCTCGGTCGCAAACACCCCGAGGTCGATACCGCGCCGGATGGCCCGTACGAGACATGCCTCCCAGATACGGATGCGCTCGGAGTACTCCTCAGCGACGGCCGGCTTCCGAGCCACCGCCGTCCAGTAGTCCGACCAGAGCCGCCAGTGCGCGTCGGCCTCGTCGCTGTCTTCGAAGAGCGGCTCGACCAGCATCCGCACACCGCGCACGGGGTCCGGCTCGGCGTCGACTGCCTTGATGATCGACGCGTAGAACCGATCCGTCTCGAGCACGACGACCTCGTTGAGGATCTCGGCGACGCTTCCGAAGTGATACGTGACGGTGCCGACCGAGACCTGCGCCTCGGCGGCGATGTCACGGAGCGTGGTCGCTCCGAGGCTCTTCTGGAGGATGACCTCCCGCGCCGCCTCGACGATCATCGCGCGGCGAACGGCAGGCTTTTCCCGCCGTGCCACGCTCACGCGGACGTCCGGGGAACGACCTCGTCGAACGAGCGATCGGCGACGAGCACCTCCGTCACATCGGGACCGCCGTCGCGCGCCCAGGCCCGCACGGTGTTGACGACGCGGTAGGCATCGGCGTCCGCCGTCACTCGCGAGGTCGTCTCGAGGCGGGCCCGCCACGACGGCTTCTCGAGGCCGATCGCCCATCGCGACTCGGCCACCGCGGATGTAGGGTCGCCCTCGGTGATCCGGTAGGTCTCTCGACTGCTCTCGGTGAAGACGAGACCGTCGGGATAGAGGCGGGAGCCGCCATAGCCCGGGTCGACATCGAGCACCCACTCTCCCGTCTCGACGTCGTGCGTGACGCTTCGCTGCGACAGGGGCGGAGCAGCAGCCTCGGCCTCGGTCGGCGGCACCGCGCGGATCGCCATCGGCGTGGAGCGGATCGCGGGCTCGAACTCCACGCCGTCGTCGTCGGTACGAGTCCATTCGGGGATCGTCACGCTGCTGCGGTCCGGCGACACGATCAGTGTCGCCTCCGCGGCGTGCGGCCAGATCCACGGCCAGTAGGCGCTCGACAGCGCGATGCGCAGCCGATGCGCCGCAGGGAAGGAGTGCCCTGTCGAGACGAGCGACACTCGCACGACCTCCTCGACGCCGGGAACCATCGGGGTGTTCCCTGCTCGGCCGCGTCGCTTGTTGAGGTTCAGGACCCCGCGCGTGACGAGGGTCGAGCTGCCGTCCGGGGCCACATCGCAGAGCCGCACGACGATGTTGGCGTCGGGCACGTCGCTCGATACAGCTATGTCGACGAGCACGTTGCCCAGGATGTCGAGCCGGCCGTCGAGGGGCAGGTCGAAGCACACCGAACGGCCGTCCTCGGCCCGCTGATCCGGTGGCAGATCGGTCGCATTGCCGAACGGGAAGAAGCGTCCGGCGTCGGCACCGGTCTGCTGCGGCGAGCGCACCACGACATCCGAGGTGGCGCGAGCCCCCGCGTCAAGACGCACGGGCGCGGGGCCGGCGAACGACGACAGCCCGACGATTCGAGGTGACGCGCACGACGCCGGTGCCGGCCACGAGGGGGAACCGACCCAGCGCCCGGTCCGCTCTGCGTAGTACGTCGACGGCGGCTCGGAGTCGTTGATCCACGCTCGGAGCGCCGGCTCGCGGGTGACGCCGGTATCGATACCTTTCAGCCACTGGTCCCACCAGCGGAGTGTCTCCTGGAGAAAACCGATCGACGGTCCGGGCGCGAACCCGCGGTCGGGGTACTGGTGCGACCAGGGCCCGATGATGCCCTTGACGGGCGCGGAGAGGTTGGCGACGAGCCGCAGCACGGCGTCGCGGTAGGGGTCGGCCCATCCCCCGACGGTGAGCACGGCGGCAGAGATCGCGGAGTAGTCCTCGGCGACGCTCCCGTGTCTCCAGTAGTCGTCGCGTTCCTGGTGCGCAAGCCACGTCGGCGTCATGGGCCGGTTGGACTCGAGCCGCTCGCGCCACCGGTCGACCCAGTAGTCGCCGACGACCTCGGGTCGCGGCGGCCGCGAGTTGAACGCGAACATCGTGCCGCCCCAGGCGGCCATGTCGATGCCGAGCACTGCGCCACCCATGTAGTGCACGTCGTTGTCGTAGCGGTCGTCGGTCGAGCACACCGTCACGACGGCCTTGAGCGCCGAGGGGGCTCTGGCCGCGAGCTGCAGCCCGTTGAACCCGCCCCACGAGATCCCGAAGACCCCGACTGCGCCGGTGCACCATTCCTGGGCGGCGATCCACTCGATGACCGCGACCCCGTCGTCGAGTTCTTGCACGGAGTACTCGTCATCGAAGAGGCCGTCCGACGAGCCGGATCCGCGGATGTCGACGCGTATCGACGCGTACCCGTGCTCGGCGTACCACGGGTGCCGTTCGCTGTCGCGCGGGGCCGTCCAGTCGTCGAGCCGGTACGGCAGGTATTCGAGGAGCGCCGGGACGGGCGCCCCCGACGAGGGAGCCCAAATTCTGGCATGGAGGCGCACTCCGTCCGGCATCGGAATCCAGACGTCGCGTTCCGTCACCGTCGGCGACGAGGTCGCGTCGGTCATGCGTCCTCCCAGTTCCTGATCCTGTGCCCGTCGCCGAGATCCCGCCAACCGCCGCCGGCGGCGTCGCGCCAGGTCGCCACGGCGTCTTGCACGTCCGGCAGCTCGGTCGTGCCGGGTTCGAGCGTCGCGTCGAGCAGCTGCCGAGTGTAGGGGTGGTTCGGTCCGGCGAAGACACGACCGGTCGGTCCGATCTCGACGATGCGACCGCCGGTCATCACGGCCACTCGATCGGCGACGCCGCGCACGACAGCCAGGTCGTGGCTGATGAACAGGCAGCTGAGGCCCTTGTCGCGCTGCAGGTCGGCGAGCAGCTGCAGGATCTCGGCCTGCACCCGGACGTCGAGCGCGGTCGTGATCTCGTCGGCGATCACGAGCTGCGGCCCGGCGGCGAGTGCGCGGGCGATACCGACGCGCTGGCGTTGCCCACCCGACAGCTGCGCGGGGAGCCGAGCGGCGAACGACGGAGAGAGCCCGACCTCGGTGAGGATCTCGCCCACGCGCTCCGCAGACGTCGTGCCGGTGAAGAGCTTCAGCGGCCTGGCGATGGCCGCTCCGACGGTTCGGCGCGGGTTCAAGGAGGTGTCAGCGTTCTGGAACACCAGCTGCACGGCGCGGCGGAGGTCGAGAGACCGCCCAGACACCGGTTCGGCCAGATCTCCGGACACCCCGTCGCCGGCGAATCGGAAGGTGCCGGACTCGGTCGGGATGAGCCCCGCCAGCGCGGTCGCGAGCGTCGACTTGCCGCTGCCCGACTCGCCGACGACGGCGAGCGTCTCGCGCGGCGCGATGGTGAACGACACGTCCTGCACCGCCGCGGGCAGATGCCGGGCGTATCTGATGACGAGGCCGTCGGCCTGCACGACCGGAGGTGCGGGAACGACGGTTGCCTCGTCGGGCTCCGCGGATCCTGCGCTCTCGGCGAAGCCGTCGGCCGGAGTCGGCGTCGGCGCGAGGGCCGCCCCGGGGATGGCCGCCAAAAGCTCCCGGGTGTAGGCGTGCTTCGGTGTGGCGAAGAGGTCGGCCGTCGGGCGGTGCTCGACGACGAGCCCGTCGCGCATCACGGCGATCTCGTCGGCCATGCTCGAGACGACGCCCAGGTCGTGACTCACCAGCAGGATCGCCATCTCGAGCTCCACCGCGAGGTCACGGATCAGCTCGAGCACCGCGGCCTGAGTCACGACGTCGAGCGCGGTCGTCGGCTCGTCGAGGACGAGCACCTGCGGCCGCGCGGCGATGGCCATCGCGATCGCGATGCGCTGCTGCTGGCCGCCCGAGAGCTGGTGCGGGTACCGCAGGACGATGGATTCAGGATCCGGGAGCCGCACTCGTCGCACGAGCTCCTGCACCCGATCGTCGCCGCTCGGCAGCCCGTGGCTTTCAAGCGCTTCACGAAGCTGACGGCCCACGCGCATGGACGGCGTCAGCGCTTGCCCGGCGTTCTGAGCGATGAGAGCAGCCGTGCCGCCCCGGAGTGCCCTGGTGTCGACGGGGGAGAGCGCGAAGACGTCATCTCCGGCGACCTCCACGGTGCCGGAGACGATCCGCGAGCCGCGACGGAGGTGCGCGAGCAGTGCGCGGGCGACGGTCGATTTGCCGCTGCCCGACTCCCCCACGAGGCCGAGGGCCCGACCAGGACGGATGTCGAAGCTCACCCCGCGCACCACTGGCACGTCGGTGCGTCCGGCCGTGTACGAGATCGCGAGGTCATTCACCCGCACGACAAAGCCGGTCGTGGTCGGTACGTCGTCGACGGTCGTCGTCATGACGCGGCCCCCTGCTGTGCGCGGTCGATGCCGAGAGCCTTGCTGAGACCGTCGGCGCTGAGGTTCAGGCCGATGACGAGAGTCGCCAGAGCGACGATAGGTGCCAGCGTGCCCATCGGAACCACGGTGAGCGCGGTGCGGTTCTCCTGCACCATGAGACCCCAGTCGGGCGTCGGCGGGTTCGCCCCGAAGCCGAGGAACGAGAGCGTGGAGATGAGGAGGACGATCCACGACGCCCGCATGGCGTACTCGACGAGCACGACGTCGAGGACGTTGGGGAGGATCTCGCGGAACACGATGCTCAGCGGTTTCTCGCCGCGCGCCCTGGCGGCGGTGACGTAGTCCTGCGTGATCACGGTTCGGGCCGCCCCGCGGACCACCCGGGTCACGGCGGGCGCGTAGACGACCGTCACCGCGAGCACGATCACCCAGAGACCGGAGTCGAACACCGTCACGACGACGAGGAGTGCGAGGATCGAAGGCACGCTCAACAGGGCGTCGACGACGCGCATGACGACTTCGTCGAACCAGTTGTCCGCATAGGCGGTGACGGCACCGAGCACCGTTCCGATGGCGACCGCGATGGTCGTGGCGAGGAACGTGACGAGCAACGCGTACCGTCCGCCGTTCAGCACGCGCGACAGGATGTCGCGGCCGTACTGGTCGGTGCCGAGCCAGTGCGACCACGTCGTGCCCGAGAGCACGTTCGTGGAGTCGGTCACGACGGGATCGTGCCCGGCGATCACCGGCGCGAGGAGCGCGAGGACGACGTGGAGCGCAATGAGGGCGAGGCCGATCGACAGCGCGGTCGAGGCGCGAAGCGGAGTCGTCCATCCGCGGAGACGGCCGCGGAAGCGGGTCAGCGGTGATGACTGAAGTGCGGCGGTCATGCGCGATCCTTCCGGGCGGTGGCGTTGTCTGCGGTAGCGGTGTCTGCGCTGGCTGCGGCGAGGGCGGCCGGGCGTCGAGCGGTACCGCGTGGTCGCGCACGGCGCCCCCGCTGCCTGGTGCGAAGCCGAGGATCAAGGGCGAGCGCGACGAGGTCCGCCGCCAGGTTGCAGACGACGTAGATCAGGGCGCTCAGCAGCGCGATCGCCTGGATCGTCGGGAGGTCTCGGTTGAAGACCGACTCGAGCATGAGCTTGCCCATGCCCGGGTAGTTGAAGACGTTCTCGACGACGACCACGCCGCCGAGCAGCCAGGCGACGTTCAGCGCGACGACGTTGAGCGTCGGCAGGAGGGCGCTCGGGACCGCGTGCCGCCAGACGATCTGCCGCGTCGACAGGCCCTTGAGCTCGGCTGTCGTGATGAACTCCGACGCCATCACGTCGATGGTCGAACTCCGGGCGGTGCGCACGATGTACGCCGCCATCGCCAGTGTCAGAACGATCATCGGGAGCCACACCGACGGCAGGAGCTGCAGCACGGTCGCGTCACTCCCCCGCAGGACCACCGCGGGGAACACCGGAATTGCGATCGCGAACACCAGCACGAGGACGGTGGCGACCATGAACTCCGGCACGCTCATGACCACGAGGCTGATGAGCGAGATCACGTGGTCGCTCGCTCGGCCCCGACGGACCCCCGCGACGACGCCGAGGGTCAACGACACGGTGACGCCAATGAGCATCGCGGGGACGGCGATAAGCATGCTGTTGCGGAACGCGACGAAGAGGGAGGGCCCGACGGGGTCGCCGCTCACGAGCGACGTGCCGAAGTCGCCGTGGGCGGCGCCGATCAGCCAGTCACCGTAGCGGAGCCAGACGTTCTGGTCGAGCCCGAGCGACTCGCGGAGCGCCTTGACCGCGTCCGGCGTGGCGTTCTGGCCGAGGAGCTGCTGCGCGACGTCGCCGGGGAGCAACTGGATCGCGAGAAAGACGAAGAGCGAGGCGAGAACGACCGTGAGGATCGCGGTGCCGATTCGTCGGAGGACAGTTGTCAGTACGGTCATTTGCGCAGTCCGATCCGGAGGTAGTCGAACTCGAAGCCGAACTCCCGGTAGTTGACGACGTCCCGGGATATCCCCACCAGCCGGTCACCGAACATCGGGGTCATGTCGGCCCCGTCCTCGATGATCACTCGCTGGGCGTCCTGGTAGAGCATCCGTCGACGATCGTCGTTCATGGTGGCGCGGGCGTCGTCGAGCAAACCGTCGAAAGTCGCGTTCGACCACGCCGACTCGTTGTAGCTGGAGCCCGTGCGGAAGATCTGGTTGAGCAGCTGGTCGATCGGCCGGCCGGTGAACCAGTAGCTCACCATGAGCGGCTTCTGCATCCATATCTCGGTGTAGTACGAATCCGACGAGGCGTTCCGGACGGTCAGGTCGATACCCGCCGCCTTCACCTGGTCGCGGTACGCCACGGCCATCGGCGTGAACACCGACTCGTAGCTCGACGTGTAGATCGACGTCTTCATGTCGGAGCGCCCAGCTTTCTTGAGCAGCGCCCTCGCTTTGTCCGGATCGTAGACGCGCCGGTCATCGTCGAACGCCGCGAGGGTGGGCGGCACCGGGTTGTCCCACCCAGGTGAGCCGGTGCCCTGGAGTGCCGTCGCGACGATCACCTTCGGGTCGTAGGCGAATTTCATCGCCTGCCGGACCATCGGATCCTTGAATTCGGTGCTCGTCGCGAGCATCGGGATCGTGTACCACTGGGCGTTCTTGACGCGGGCCACTGTCGCGCGGCTCGACGCCGAGACGACCCGGGCCGTGGCGAAGTCGAGGTTCGTCTGCGAGATCAGGTCGATCTGCCCGGCGAGCAGGGCATTTACCCGGGCGGTGGTGTCTTGGATCGACGAGAAGTCGATGCCGTCGAGCGCGGGGCGGCCTGCGAAGTGGTCGTCGAACGCCTCGACGCTGCCGGAGCCGGCCGGCGCGAACGACGAGAGCTTGAACGGCCCCGTGCCGATGCCAGTCGTACCGATCGTCGCGATCTCGCCAGCCGGCACGATGTAGCACTGGTAGGCCGTGAGGAGCGACGGGAACTCCGCGTTCGGCTTGGTCAGGTCGAACCGGAGCGTGTACGGATCGGGCGCCGACAAGCTGTTCTTGTCGAGCATGTCGCCGAGCACGCCACCCTGCGGCGACGCGGTCTTCGGGTCGAGGATGTGCTCGATCGAGGCGATCGCGTCGGCGGCCGTGAAAATTTTGCCGTTGTGGAAGCGGACGCCCTTGCGGAGCCGGAACGTCCAGGTCGTCCCGTCGGGGGTCGCGCTCCACTCCTCGGCGAGGTCGGCGACCGTTTCACCCGCCTGGTTCTGCTTGACGAGGCGGTTGTAGAGCGCGCCGAGGTACTCGTACGCGGAGAGGCTGCTCGCGGAGTCGAGAGTCTCGGCAGCAGACGCGGCGGGGCGCGCGATGCGGAGGCGGCCGCCACGGGCAGCGATACCGGTCGCGGCAGCCTCGGGGATGGTGGTGGACCGGGCACCGCTGGTGCAACCGGTGAGCGTGAGAAGACCGAGACCGGCAAGACCTGCGGCACCGGTCAGCAGGGTTCGGCGACTCGGGCCGCGCTCGTGGTCATTCATCGGGGAAGGGACGATGGGTGGCATTGGGGAGAACCCCTCCTGTCAATCGTTCTTGTGAACGATAGATGACATGAGCACCCGTCACCAGCCGACGTTGAGGCGTGCGCGTGCCACAGAGGGCGCCTCGTATGCGTTCGGCGCCCCGCCGCCGCAACGATCCGGGCGTGCTGGGGCGCCGAGATCGACTCGTCCTGAGTATTTACGAAAGCGTTACACCCGCGCTCCGTCACGCTGCCGTGACGCGCCAAGGGCGTGGCAAGCTGCGACCATGAACGGCTCTCCCATCGCCCGATCAACCCTGTTGGATCAACACCTCGGCTCGGCCACAGACGTGTCTCACGTTGAAGTGCGCCGAATCTCGATCTCGCCCTTCACAGTTGGCGGCGCGCACAAGCACAACGGCCCCGTGTTCGGAGTGATCGAAAGCGGTTCCGCCACTTTCCAGATCGGCCAGGGAGACGAGACGACCCTGCGGGCCGGTGACGTCTTCTACGAACCCGCCGATGTCGTCATCTCCAAGTTTGACACCGCCGACGAGGCTGTGGTCTTTCTCGGCTATTTCCTTCTCGGCGAAGGCGCAGCGCCAGAGATCACCTTCTCCCCGTGAGTGCCACAGGCCCTACAGATCTGGGTTGCCCACGGTGGGAATTGTTGGCTTAGCGTCCATTTTTAGTCCACCATCCGCATCGATCACGCGAAGTACCGGTTCACCCCCGGGCAGCCAGCCATCGCTGTTGGGCCTATACAGGCGTCAATGGGTGTCGTAGACGTCACGGCGGTGACCGACGGTGACCACGACAACCAACAGGACGTCGTCCTTGATTGTGTAGATGATCCGGTAGTTACCCACCCGCACCCGCAGCCCCACCCGACCCTGCAACGCTTTTGCCCCCGGTGGTCTCGGGTTTTGCCCCAGGAGCGCGATGGCGCCCTGAACGCGACGGGCGTCTTGAGGGTCAATATTGCGAAGCGCTGTGACGGCGGCCGGCCGCAATTCGATCCGGTACGTGCTCATTGCCAACCGAGGTCGGCCTTGACCTGATGCCAGGGTATGTTCGGCCCCTCATCAGCCATGGCCTCATCGAACGCGTGCACATCCTCGACGTCTTCGAGGGCGTCCATCAATCGGTCGTACTGCGCCGGGCTGATCAACACCGCAGCAGGTCTGCCATGCCGTTCCAAAAACACCGCCTCCGTGCGGGCGGTTTCTATTACTTCGGACAGCTTCCCTCGGGCATCACTCACGCTGATCGTCGACACGTCCACACTGTACAAAATGATGACCCCTTTGTACAAGTAGGGGAGTCCTCGTTGCGGGATCGTGACTCGAGCGAGAGCGCCGATAGGTGACGATGGTGCTGTGCCGAAACGACATACGCGACTGATCGCTGCTGCAGGGCTCTCGCTGGCTTTCCTGCCTCTCCTCTCGGCATGCAGCAGCACCCCCGCCGACCCCATCGCGGCGGCCCGCACTCTCGCGGATGCCCCCGGCTGAGTCAGTGCGCCGACCGGCACTAACTGCGATGACATTGATCTGACGGCCGATCGCAGCCTTCCCGATAAGGCCCTCCAGTGCCTTTCCGATGCGCGAGGCGCGGGCGACGAGGCTCGTCTCGCGTGGATCGAGCTGACGACGGAGGGTGAACCGGTTCCCTACTTCGCCAAGACCGAGAATTCGGGCCTGACTATTGTGTCGTCCTCGGCATACGACAGCTTCGGCCAGGGCGGGTGGAGCGAGAACGAGTGCTCCGAGATCGCAGCGCTCCGGACTTGCCTGGCCGACGCCGAGTAGAGCGGCCGGAGACGAGCGAGGTCGGAAATCAGCGCCCGGCGGGCCGGAGCTCGGGTGCCGGGATCCTTGTGTCTCTAGAAAAGAGGCTGAGTCACAGGGCCTCACCGAGCTGGCGCTCGATGGGCACCGTGCCCTCGACGATGACATCGCCCGTGTGTGCGGTGGTGACGGTTTCGATGAGCACGATCTCGACCTCCTCGTCGGCGACGGGGTTGTGCTGCACGCCTCGGGGCACGACGTAGAACTGGCCCGGGGTGAGCACGACCTCCTGGTCGTCGGGAAGCTGAATGCGGAGGGTGCCTGACACGACGAGGAACATCTCGTCTTCGGCGTCGTGGGCGTGCCAGACCAACTCGCCGAGGAGTTTCGCGACCTTGACGTATTGATCGTTCACCTTGCCCACGACGCGCGGGGTCCAGTGCGCGTTGACCTGCTGGAGTTCGCGGGCGACGTCGGTCTCATGGGGAGTGGTCATAGATCCATCGTGGGCCATGGGGCGTTCAGACGGCGAGATGCACCTGCCGAGGAGCACAAAGAAGTCGCGCGCAGGAGCCACTGTTGTTAATTCACTGTGAAGTGTTCTCATAGTGAAGCTAATGTGCTCGACACGGGTGATGCTGAGTCCCTGCCCAAACGAAAGCGATCCGAGATGACATCACGCCACCAGCCCAAGCCCCGAGTCCTGATCACAGGAGCGAGCATTGCCGGCCCAACCCTCGCTTGGGGGCTAGAAAGATCTGGCTTCGAGGTGACCCTTCTCGAGCGATCGCCCCAGCAACGAGAGACCGGACAGAACATCGACATCCGAGGTACCGGCCGAGACGTCATTGCGCGAATGGGCATCCGAGACACCGTGATGGCCAACCTCACCGGGGAAGAGGGCACCCGCTACGTGGACGACGACGGACACCCGTACGCGCGCTTCGCGAAAGAGGAGGGCGAAGACGGCCCCACCGCGGAGATCGAGATTCTTCGTGGAAAGTTCGCCCAAATTCTCGTCGAGCTCCTCCCGTCCACTGTGGAGCTGCGCTACGGCGACTACATTGTCGGCGTCGAGCAAGACGCCTCGGGCGTCGACGTGACATTCCACGGCGGTGCCACAGAGCGATTTGATGTCGTCGTCTCGGCCGAGGGGCGAAGCTCACGAACACGCCGCCTTCTGTTCGCCGACGAGACCGAGTATCGAGACTTCGGCGTCAGCATCGCTTACGGCACTCTCGACCGGGTGGCGGACGACGTCGATCAGTGGGACTGGTACACCGCACCCCGGGGTCGGGTCGCCTCGATCCGCCCTGACAACGAAGGCACCATGCGCGCGAGCATGTCGTTCGAATCCGAACCGATGGGCTTCGAGAAGCTCCCCGTCGAGGCGCAGCTCTCCATTCTCCGGGAGCGCTTCCGGGGAGCCGCGTGGAAAACGGAACGGATTCTCGACGGGTTCGACGCTCGGTTCAACGAGTTCTACACGCAGCGAATGGAGCAGGTCGTCGTCTCCCGGTGGAACAAAGGCAGAGTCGTGCTCCTCGGCGACGCTGCGTGGGGTTCCGGTCCGACGGGCATGGGCACCACCCTGTCTCTCGTCGGCGCTCACATCCTCGCGGGCGAACTCGCCAAGACACTCGACAACCGTGCCGACACCCCGCAGCTCGCCTTCGCCCGCTATGAACGACTCCTCCGCGGCTACGCCGACAGCGCTCAGGGTCTTCCTCGCGGTGGGGCAAAACTACTGCACCCGTCCACCAGGGCAGGCGTCAGGGCCATGCAGACCGCGCATCGGATCGCTGCGTCGAAACCGGTCCGCCGGTTCGCGACAAACCACCTTCTCACCAGCGAGAAGAACGTCCCGGAGCTGCCGAATTACCCGTCACTTCGACTCTGACCGTGCGCGCCGGCTACCGACCCACTGACAGCGTCTCTGCGGAGGTCCTCCTCGTCGCGATGGCCGTGACATCGACCTCCCACCCACAGAAACCGGAAGAATCAACGGCATGACTGATGTCAAAGCCCACGTTCTCGAGGCGTTGCGCCACTACGCGGTGAGCTACCAGGAATCCGCACACCACCTCGCAGAATGGATGGACCTCCCCAGCACCGACGGCGCCGCACTCGGAGAGATCCTCTGGGCGGAAAACGCAGGGCGCCCCCTCTTTCCGGCACAACTCAAAGACCGAATCGGGCTGACATCCGGAGCCACCAACGCGCTCGTCAACCGGCTGGAGGCACTCGACCTCGTCACCCGCAGCCGAGAAAGCACTGACCGGAGGATCGTCAGCCTCCGGGTCACGCAGAAGGCGCGAGACCGCAGCGACGGCTTCATTCGCAACCCTGCCAGAGAACTCGAATCCGCCCTCGACGAGTACACGCCGGAGGTTCTCGAAACGGTGCGGAGCTTTCTAGAGCGATTTGCGGCCATCCTCCCCACCGGCACGGATCACCGGCGGGAGCCGGGCGACGAGAACGCACCTGCGGCTGGGGCGCCGTAGCGCACACCCGACCCCAGCCGGACCGCCTACCGCCGAGTCGAGAAGGTCAAGGCCGTGGTATCACGCCGCGTGCGGGCTCGTATCGCTGCTGCGCCGCTGCCGAAGCCGAAGCCGAAGCCGAAGCCAACGACCACCGGGCCGCGCGCGCTACCCACTCGGCGATCAGCACCGCCGACGCATCGGTGATCTCTGTCACCGCGTACGACGTCGGCCACAGACCGGACTCGTCGTCGAGCGCAGCCATCCCACTGAAGCCCAGGGTCGAGTATCGGGCCTTGTCGTCGATTCCACTTCGAAAGAACACGACCACCTTGCCGGCCTTTGCCCATCTGGGTTGGCCGTAGTACAGCTTGGGCACGAGATCCGGGGCGACTTCACCGACGATGGCGCCGAGCCTCTCGGCGAGGGACCGGTCAGGATCGCTCATCGCCGCTATCTTCTCGGCCACTGCATTGGAGTTAGCGGCGGCTCGTGCTTCGGCGCTGAGCCGACGAGCGTCTGCCCTGTTCTCAGCGGCCCGCTGTGTGATGGCGGCTTTCTCTTCGGGTGAAAAGCTTTCTGACCCTGATCCGTTCACGAGAGGCCCTTCCTAGGCGTCAGCCCAGCATGCCCCGAGGAGAGGCAAAGTGCCGAACGACGATTACGAAAGGGACGACGGCCGAATGCTCGTCACGTTCTCCATCAGGAGAGCGTCGAGGGCACGGTACAGGTCGTCGGGATTGCCATCCCAGGTCTCGTCGACGATCCTGGAGTGGGTGATGTGGGTCGCCTCGCTGGTGATCCGGCGAGCTTCACGGGTGATCTGCGCCTCGCCGAGTCGGGTGCCGAAGAACAGCCGGATCCTCGATTCCACTCGGGAGACGATGAACGGCCCCATGCGGGCATCGATCTTCTGGGCCATCGCGCCGATGCGCAGAGCCCGATAGAACAGACGCCGCTTCGCGTAGTGGTGAGCGAAGGCGCTGAGAGGGGGCGTGTCGGAGGCCCCGATCTCGAACGTCGAGAGGTCGCGGGCGCACGCGTCGAGGGCAGCCTCCACGAGGAGTTCATCGGTCGAGGCGAAGGCGTCGACGACAGTCGCTTCATCGACACCGGCAGCGGCGGCAATCTCTCTCGCAGTAACCGCTGGAGTCCCCTCGCGCTCGACGACCACGATTGCCGCGTCGAGAACGGCGGAACGGATCGCACGGTCGATCGACCCGGAAGGCTCGGCAGAAGAGACCATGTCGATCGCCCCTCCCCCTGTGCCGCCGCGCTCGCGCGAGCCGGACGGCACCCAACGCTAGAACCCTCCCGACGCGACGACAAGGTCGACCGCCCACCCAGTTGGAGGGTGGCCGGGGCCCTCCTAAGCGTTCCCCGGGCCGGACGGCGCGTTTACAGTCGCTTCTTTGCCCTGCTCCAGCGCCGTGCGGATGTAGCCGAGCAGGGGAAGGGCATCTCGAAGCGTGCCCTGTTGCGCCGCAGTCAGGTCGCGCAAAATGCTCGTGAGGAGACCTTCGGCCGCCGAGTCGTAGACATGGAGTTGCTCCCGCGCAAGATCCGTCAGGCCCACTTTGGTGCTGCGGGCATCCAGTTCGTCTGTGCGTCGCGAGACCAGACCGCTCCTTTCCATGGCAACGACGAGGTTGCTGACCGTCGGGCGCGCGAGTCCCAATTGCCGCCCGAGCACTGTGGGGCTCACCCACTTGTCGGGGAAGAGCCGGCGGAGCACCTCGATCTGGGCGTCAGGAATCAACGGCAGGCCGGCGCGGGCCCGGGAGCTGTTCAGAAGCGTCCGGCGGAAAGGACCGATCTCGTCACTGAGGCTCCGCGCAATCGCGCTCAGGCCCGTCGGGTCTCCGGAATCGTCCACACAGAAAGAATAGGCGACCACGACCAAATAGGTTTGCAACAAACGCATTTCTGGGTAATAGTGGATTTATGAGCACTCACACCAGCGTCGCCAACCCCACCCCCGAGCAGGGTCTGGACGCAATCATCGGCCACCGGTTCATCTACACCTACGCCAACGGATGGCAGTACGAGATGTACGTCAAAAACGCCACCACGATCGACTACAGGATCCACTCCGGCATGGTGGGCGGTCGGTGGGTCAAAAACCAGCAGGTGGACCTCGTCGGCCTCGGCCGCGGGGTGTTCAAGGTGTCGTGGAATGAGCCGACCGGCACCAGCGTGGTGGTGAACGTCGTACCGGAAGACAGGGTTCTGCACGGCACTATCTTCTTCCCGCACTGGGTCGAACTCGACGGATCCAAGACAGTCCTTTTCCAGAACGACCACCTCGAGCGGATGCGACGGTTCCGTGACGAAGGCCCGACCTACCCGATCTACGTCGTGCCCGAGTTCGCGCACATCACCCTCTTCGAGTTCGTCGGAGTCGACGACGAGACCATCATCGACACGGCACCCGGTGACCTGCCGGACGGCTTCGCAGACAGGAGCAACTGAGATGGGCACCCGTGATGCCGAGGTGACCGCCCTCACGCTCGCGCACAATGGGCACGTCATCCGTGGCCACGAATTCCGCCCTCGCGACGCCACCGCCGACGCCCCGTCCGTCCTCATCGTGCACGGCTTCGGCGACTCCCACGTCGGCCCACAGCGCCTCTTCGTCCAAGTCGCCCGGCGCCTGGCAGACGCCGGCGCGGTCGTCCGCGCCTACGACCGCCTCGGGCAGGGCACAAGCGACGGCGACTTCGACGACATCACCCTCCGCGACGAGATCGATCAGGTGATCGTCATGGTCCGCGCATTCGCCGACGACCGCTCCTCCCCGGTTCATCTGGTGGCACACAGTCTTGGCGCCGTCGAATCCGCCATCGTCGCAGCCCGGCTCCCCGACCTCGTGGCCAGCGTCACGCTCTGGTCACCCGCGGGCGTCGTGGTCGACGACATCACGGTGAAAAACGAGATCCAGGGGCAGTCGCTCGAGTCCGTTGCCGAGAACGGCGGTTTCGACTTCGGCGGCCTGTGGCTCGGGCAAGCCTTCATCGACGATGTCCGGAATGACCTCGACGTCTACGCCGAAGCGGCAGGCTACAGCGGCCCCGTCGAGGTACTCCACGGCACTGCCGACCAGATCGTGCCGCTCGAATACGGGCGGCGTTACGCGGAGCTCCTCCCCGGGGCCTCCTTCACCGCCATTCCGGGCGCCGACCACGCCTGGTCGTCACGGCAACTGCGCGAGCAGCTCCTCGAGCACCTGCTGCCCTTCCTGAAACTGTCCTAGGACGGCAGCCCGATGCACGCCGCGCTCAGCTGGTCGGAACCACATCCCAGTGCTCGCGGATCAGACCGGCGTCGACCCGAAACAGATCGGCCGCGAGCAGGGGATCGCCCGGCTTGGCCCCGACCGTCTGCGAGAAGGTCCACACGATATCGCCGTCGGAGAGCGAGATGACCGACTGCTGCGCCGGGAACTCCGCACCGCTGCCGAACAGCTGCTTGAGGGCCGCAGTACCGTTCGGTGCCACGGGATTGTGCTGCAGGTAGGCCGGGTCGAAAGAACGGTCGAGCACGGAGACGTCGTGGTCACGGAACAGCGTGTTGTAAGCCGAGACGGCGAAATCCCGGTTGCGCTCCTCCTGCCGCTCCGACGGCGCCTTGGTCGGCTTCGCAGGTCGGTAGAGGTCGCTGAACATGGTGTTCGTGTTGCCACTGGCGGGCGTGCCGGTGGCAATCGGCTGGTCGAGCGACCAGTGCTCGACGACCTTTCCGTGGCGCATCCGGAAGAGGTCGACGGCAGCCTCGCCCCGCCCCTCGTCTCGCGGGTCGGGAGCGATCTGCCAGTGCACCGCGACCAGGTCGCCGTCGGCTGCCAGGTGTTTGACGACCGCGTGCGCGCCGGGGACGCGCTTTCGGTCTGCGGCGAATTGCGCGAGGAGACCTTCCGGCCCCGACGTCGCGCCGGTCCCGTGGCCGACTGCGCCGGAGGCTACGAGCGCGGCCGCAAGACGCCGAGCGCTCGAGCTGGAAGGATCCGCGAATCCCCGCGACAGGAGAGTGCGAATGGCGCAGGCGTTTCGCCGCTCGGCCGCGGCGTCCTGCCGATCGCCGCTCGTTCCACCGCGCGCGAAATCGAGGGAGGCTGCGCCGGACGAATGAGCCACGGCAGGTGCGGCAATCGCGGTTCCGGAGACGCCCAATCCGGAGAGGAGGGCGGCACTCGTAATCACGGCGGTGCCGTACGCGCGGAAGCGGTGCTTGATCATGGACTCTTCCTTCTCTCGTGTGGCTCGGAGGGAGGGATCCGGTCTCGCTGATTGGCAGCGGCCGCAGAACCCCGGGCCATCGCGACGACGATAGAGCGCGACGCCTCCCCCGCGGAAGGTACGTACCTTTTCGTAAGCTACTGACATGGATGTTGGAAACACGGCATCGCGGGCATCGACGGAATCAAAATTGCAGACTTTCGCGCGGTTCCCCGCGGCGTGTCCGAGTCGAGTCGTCCTCAGTCATGTCACGAGCCGTTGGGGCGTGCTCGTCCTGCTCGCCCTGGAGCCGGGAAGCATGCGATGGGGTGAACTGCGCCGCACCATCGAGGGAATCAGCGAGAAGATGCTCGCCTCCACACTCCGCACCCTCGAACAGGACGGCATCGTCCATCGCGCCGCCCAGGCGAGCATCCCGCCACGCGTCGACTAATCCCTGACCGAGACCGGAACCGAACTTGCTGCCCGGCTCCTCCCGCTGATGGACTGGATTCTCGACAACGCGGATGCGATCGTCGCCCGACCTATCGTCACTACACCGGCCACAGACCCAGGAAGTCGACTCCACCAGTAGGCGACCCGCGGCAGTGTCGGGAGGAAAGCGCTGTCGGGAGAGAAAAAGCAAAGAGGGGAGGAAAAAGCGAAGCCCCGCACTCCTTGGAATGCGGGGCTTTGCCTTACTGCTGTCTCAACTCAGTTCTTCTGTGTCACTCAGACACTGTGCGCTCGAAGGGACTCGAACCCCCAACCTTCTGATCCGTAGTCAGATGCTCTATCCGTTGAGCTACGAGCGCGCATTACTTTCGGCCGATTGGCCAGAGGAAACATTACACGAGGCCTGCCCCCGACGCCAATCGAGTCGACCAGGCGGGCCTGCGCGTGTGGCCGGGCGGTCGGATCCTTGCGTTTTACCTGAACGTAGGCGGTGCAGTTGCTCACCGAGCATTGGGGGTCCGGGCAGAGGCAGTTGTCAGGGGGCGTGCGATTGGATGAGACAGTGAACGCCACCACTCTGCCTGCCTCGACGACTGCCCGTCGCCCGGTTCCGGCTCGGTGGATGCTCACGAGCATCGGATCGGCCGTCGCGCTCGGTGGCGTCTACGCCGTCGCGGTCCTGACGAAGCCCGGTCAAGAGATCGAAGACTCCATCCTTCGATCGGTTGATGGCGGCACGCTCCTCAAATCCGGTCGTGCGCTCGATGCGATCTCGATTCCGGCGATCCTCGTGGTCGTCGGCGTCGTCGTGCTCATCGCTTTTGTGCGCCGCCGGCCCGGAGCGGCCTTTCAGTCGGCGACCCTGATCGTAGGATCCATCGCGACCGCCCAGATCATCAAGGCCATCGCACCGCGCCCCGAGCTCACCGAGTCGACCCTCAGCAACAGCTTTCCCAGCGGCCATGTCACGATCGCCGTGGCCGGTCTCCTGGCTCTCTCCACTGCATTTGGGCGTCACCTCCGGCCGCTCATCATGGTGGTCGGGACCGCTTTCGCCGCCCTCGTCGCCGAGCAGACCGTCGCCTACGGCTGGCACCGCGTCAGCGACGTCTGCGGGGCATGCGCGGTCGCTCTGCTGTGGCTCGGCATCGTGCGGAGCGCCGCGGCCGTCTGGTCGCGCGACCGCCGCGACACCGTGGGCAAGAAGGCGCACGGCTTCACCTCGGCCGTTCTCGGGCTGGCACTCGTTGCGACACTGGCTGCCGCCGGCGCGATCTTCTCGATCGGCATCGGTGCCGACATGACCGTCACCATGTCGACCGGGCCAGGGGTGCTCGTCGGGGCGCGACTTCTCTCGGCCGGCGTCGTCATCGCGACCGCCTGGCTGGCCTGGAAGCTCGATCGGTCGGTGTAGGTCGCTGGCCGCTCTGGCTTGCCTTTCTGCTACTCTGCCGGCGTGCTAGCTTGCGACCGGCTCGCTGCCGGCACGGGCTCGCCGAGATCGCACTAGTGGTCGGGTCGACCCGACCGGTAGTGTGATCTCGGCAGCCCGAGCCTCGCGAGATGGCCACATCTACGTGAATAGCGGCCCCGCGTCGTAGATCGGGCCACCTCGCGCGGACGGAAGGAGCCTGAGCTCTATGCAGCCCCGAACAGCAATCCGAGCGCGTATGTCACAGCGGCGGCCCCGTAGCCGATCGCGAGCTGCCGCAGCGCCCGGCGGAGCGGCGACGTTCCCGAGAGCAGCCCGACCACGGCGCCGGTGCCGAGCAGAGCCAGCCCGACGAGCACCGCAGCGACCACGATCACCGTGAGGCCGGACGCCCCGAAGAACAGCGGGATCAACGGGATGATCGCCCCCGACGCGAAGAAGCAGAAGCTCGACACCGCAGCGCCGAGTCCCGACCCGATGGCCTCGTGCTCATCGACGGGCGAGTCGGCGGACGCCCGCGGCGCAGAAGCAGAAGCACCACCGACAGACGGTGCCACGACGGGCGCAACCAGCACATCGACCCCAGGATCCGGCACAACCCCGATCGCCCCGGTCCGCACCTGCAGTGCGCCGAGCACGTCCCGCGCGTGCGCCTCCGCCTCGTCGGGAGCCAGTCCTCGCGCCCGGTACACGAGCGCGAGCTCGTTGGCATCGACGTCGAGGTCGGGCAGCACCTGCTCGGCTTCGGGGTCGGGGGTCGACGCCGCGAGGAGTTCGCGCTGCGAGCTCACCGACACGTACTCCCCCGCGCCCATCGACAGTGCGCCGGCCAGCAGCCCCGAGAGCCCGGTCACGAGCACGACCGCGTGCGACGCCCCGCTCGCGGTGACCCCGAGGATCAACGCCAGGTTCGACACGAGCCCGTCGTTCGCTCCGAAGACCGCCGCACGGAACGTGCCCGACAGCCGCGATCGACCCCGCTCGGCGAGACCGCGCACGACCTCGCCGTGGATGCGCTCGTCGGCGGCCATCGCCTCGGTCGCGTCGGCGTCGGTCGCGTACGGCGATCGCGCCTCGGCGCTCTGCACGAGGGCGAGCACGAAGATCGAGCCGAAGCGCCGGGCGAGAAACCCGAGGATCCGAGTGCGCAAGTCCGTCCGCACGGACCGCCCCACGCGGTCCCCCAGCAGGTCGCGCCAGTGCTGCTCGTGCCGCCCCTCGGCGTCGGCGAGCGCCAGCAGAATGTCGCGCTCCTCGCCGGTTCGGCGCGCGGCGAGGTCGCGGTAGACGGCGCCCTCGGCCCGTTCGTCGGCGAGGTAACGGCGCCACCGCCGGAGGTCGGCGGGGCTGGGTTCCCTCGCGGGCGTGGTCGCGCTCATGGGGTCAGGGTAGCGGTGCGCGGGAGGGGTGGTGCGGGGGTCGGCGTCGCGGATCCTCTAGTTTTTGCGTTTCGTGCACCTTCTTGCCGAACGCCCAGCTTCGGTGCTACGTTGCCCGAGGCCCACCCGAACGGGCCCGCCTGTAGCCCTTCCATCTGGGGGGAGGACGACGACGCAACGACGCTCATCTCCACTGAAGGATCACTCTGTGAAATCTTTGTCTCGAGGCACGGCGTTCGCCGTTCCGACCGTTCTCGCCATGACATTCGGTGGGCTGTTGCTCGCGGCGCCGGCCCACGCCGCTGACGCCTTCGCCGTCACGACGCCCGCTCCCGGTGCGACCGGAGTGGCGCAGACGTTCCCGAACGTCGTTCCCTTTGAAGGCACCGGCGCTCCCGCTGGCGACAACGTGACCGTCAGCTACCTCGACGCCGACGGCGCCAGCCACAACGCGACCTTCGGCGGCTCGACCGTGGACGCCGCCACGGGACAATGGAGCGGCAACGAGAACTTCGACCAGCTCAGCCCCGGCCAGACCGCCGTGGTGGCGACGGTTACCGCCGTCAACGCGGGCGGCACCGTCGATTTGACCACGACGACTTCGTTCGAACTCGCCGTCGCGCCGAACTCGTTGACGCCGTTCACGGTCACGAAGCCCGTGTCGAACTCGACCACCCCGGTCGAGAGCACGACTCCGACCTTCGAGGGAGCCGGCCAGGCCGGTGACACCATCACGATCACCTACGGCGCCCGCGCCGCGAAGACCGGCGTCGCCGCGACCACAGTCGTGAAGGCCGACAACACCTGGTCGACCACGACCGACTTCAGCCAGCTCGAGCCGGGCGCGACCGAGGGCAGCGCTCTCGTCAACGAGACCGACCCCGCCGGCAACCCTGTCCCCGGTGCCGACCAGAAGCGGATCAACTTCGTGTTCCCGTCGGCCCCCGCTGCCGCCGTGCCCGCGTCGATCGCCGTGACGCCGACCAAGACCAGCGTGCTCGAAGCGTCGACCACCGGAGTCGCCGTCTCGGCCAAGGGCTTCAGCCCCGACGAGCAGGTCGTCGTCGCCGTCACCGATGCCAAGGGCACCGTGATCCCCCTCGCCGGCGATCGCCCCGCTCAGACATTCGCCAGCGACACCGACGGCTCGTACACCGACGTTCTGCGTCTGCCTGCCAACCTCGTGGGCGGCACCTACACGGTCACCATCGTCGGCGTCCGCAGCGGCGTCTCCGTCAAGTCGTCGTTCTACGCTCTCGGCGCCCCGACGATCACCTCTCCGACCAACGGCCAGAAGCTCGTCGGCTCGACGGTCACCTTCGCCGGAACCGGAACCCCAGGATCCGACATCGGCGTGATCGTCCTCACCACGAAGGCGTACAAGGCCGCTCTCGCCCAGGCGAAGGCCGCTGAAGCCAAGTCGTCCGCATCGGCTTCGCGTCTGGCCTCGCCGCGCGCCGGAACCACCGCGACGCCCGCCGACCCGACCGCTCGCATCATCGTCGGCGCGAACGGCCGCTGGAGCGTCACCCTCGCCGCCAAGCCTGGCGACTACACCGCCGTCGCGATCGCCGCTCTGCTCGACGCGAACGGCGACCCGGTCGTCGACGCCGCGGGCACACCGGTCGCGGCCGGCCCGAGCGCTCCGGTCGAGTTCACGCTGACCGCTGCGGTCGTCACGCCGGCCGCCGCTGGCACGGGCGTGGACGGCAACGGAACGACGACGCTGGCCTACACGGGCTCCGACACCGCGCCGCTCGCAATCGGTGGCAGCCTCGTCCTGCTCGCCGGCGCCGGCCTGCTGCTGGCGGCTCGCCGTCGCCGCTCGCTCGAGGTGTAGTCGGTCGCACTGATTCCCCAAGGGCCCGTCTCGCGCGTTCGCGCGGGGCGGGCCCTTTCGTCGTTGCGGGCGGGCTCGTCACGCCGCTCGCTCGCGAGATAGCCGAAACCTCCGCCCAGCGCACGATTCGGCGGAGATGGGGCCACCTCGCGCGCGCCGACCGCCGAGATCGCAGTTGCGGTCGGGTGCAGGCGACCCCTACTGCGATCTCGGCGACGCCGAAGCCGCGGCACGCCCCGCGCCCACCGCCAGCGCCTACGCTCAACTGATGCTGTACGTAGGAGTCGACCTGGCCTGGGGCGAGGGCAGCGACGCCAAACCGGCGAACGAGACCGGGCTGTGCGCACTCACCGCAGAAGGACGCATCGTGGCGGCCGGGTGGGAACGCGGTGTCGCGGGCGTGGTCCAGTGGATCCTCGGGGTCGTCACTGAGGCAGAGGCAGCAGCCGGCCCGGGCATCGCCATCGCCGTCGACGCCCCGCTGGTCGTTCCGAACGCGGTTGGCATGCGCGAGTCCGAGAAGCAGGTCGGTCGTGCCTACGGCCGGTGGAAGGTGGCGGCCAACCCCACGAACCAGGCGCTCGGCTGGCTGGCCGGGGTGCGGCTTCGCGACGCTCTCGAGCAGGCAGGGTTCGTGGTGGTGTCGGGTGTGCCGGATCCTGAGCCTCGTGACCGCGTGATGTTCGAGTGCTATCCCTACACGACTCTCGTCGGGGTCGAAGAACTCGGCTACGACGTCGAACGCCCGCGCTACAAGCGGCTCGACAAGGCGCTGCCGGCCGCTGAAGCAAGGGCTGCGCGTGCTGTGGCGACAGACGAGCTGGTGCGCCGCATCGGGCTGCTCGATACGTTCGATCCGCCCCTCGACCTCGCGTCGCACCCGGTCACGAGGGCGCTGCTCGACGAGCCGTCACCGCTCTCCGGCCCCGGGCACAAGCACCGCGAAGACCTGCTCGACGCAGCCCTGTGCGCCTGGACGGCTTCGATCTGGCACCGGCACGGGCTGTCGCGGGTGCAGGTGCTCGGGCGGGACGAACCGAAGGATCCCTCGGGCCGACCGGCAACGCTCGTCGCGCCGTGCCGCCCGTCGCAGCGTCTGCCGTAGCGTCGCGGCGCTCGGCCCTGGCCGCTACAGCGCCTTGATCATCTCGTTCTCGAAGCCGTGCGGCGCCAGTTCGTACGGCAGCTTCCGCCCCGTCTCGGTGAAGCCGCGCCCCGCGTAGTAGCGGATCGCCCGCGCGTTGTCTTCGTGCACGTGCAGCGCCATCGCATTCGCATGCCCCTTCGCCCAGGCCTCCACCTCGTCGAGCAGCGCATCGGTCACTCCGGCGGCGCGGCCCCGATGCGACGGCGCCACGTAGACGCCGACGAGCAGTGGGAATCCCGTCTTGGGCAGGTAGCCGCCCATCGTTCCGACCCAGGATCCGGTCGACTCGTCGATGGCAGCGAACGATGCCGACCCCTCGTCCGTTCCTCGGCGACCCCGCAGGCGCCATTCGGCCTCGGGGTGATTCTCGGCCGTCGCCAGGGTCTCGCCGAACGCGATCGGCGTGTCTCGGAGCATCTCGAGCCGCAACGTCCGGACCTCCCGCCAATCGGCTTCGGTGACGGGGCGGATGGTGACGGTGGTGCTGGCCATGCGTTCAGCCTAGGCGGGGGCCGACGTACTCCACCCGCGCCCACCCCCTCGAACGGCACAAACCCGCCCGGCCGGCAGAAACAGCCCGGCTAGGCGGGGTGTTCGTGCCGATCGAGCGGGTCTGTGCCGCTGTGGCAGGTCGGGCTAGGCGGGTCGGGCTAGGCCTTCGAGCGGAGAACCGTGAACGAGGCGTCGCGCACGATCAGTGTCGACACCGGCGAGGCCACCTGCTGCTCCGGGTCGCTCGACGATGCGAGCTCCCACTCGCCGAAGGGCGCCTCGGGCACGGTGAACTCGACACCGTTCTGCGCAGCGTTCATCAGCACGGCAAAGGAGTCGGCTCCCTCGTGCCCGAGCACGAACATGACCGCGCGGTTCTCCGGATCCTGCCAGTCGGCCTCTTCGAACGGACGAGCGTCGGCCCGCAGGATCTCGACAGTGCGGGGCGAGTCGCCGGGCGCGGTGCGGAACCACGACGGGCGCAGCGCCGGCGCCGACTGGCGGAGCGCGATCAGCGACGTGGTGAACTCGAGCAGGTCGCGGTCGACGGCCTTCCAGTCGAACCACGAGATTTCGTCGTCTTGGCAGTAGGCGTTGTTGTTGCCGCCCTGGGTACGGCCCATCTCGTCGCCACCGAGGATCATCGGCACGCCGGCCGACAGCAGCAGCGTCGCGAGCAGGTTTCGCTGCTGACGGCCACGCCACTCGAGCACGGCCGCGTCGTCGGTGTCGCCCTCGATGCCGCCGTTGAACGACGCGTTGTTGCTCTCGCCGTCGTTGTTGTCTTCACCGTTGGCCTCGTTGTGCTTCTCGGCGTACGAGGTGAGGTCGCGGAGCGTGAAGCCGTCGTGCGCGGTGACGAAGTTCACGCTCGACAGCGGCGAACGGCGGTCGCCCTCGTAGACGTCGGGGCTGCCCAGCACACGCTGCGTGAAGGTGCCGAGCACGTCGCCCGAGCCCCAGTACTCGCGGGTGTCGTCGCGGAACTTCCCGTTCCACTCCGACCAGTCGGCCGGGAATCCTCCGACCTGGTACCCCGCGGTGTCCCACGGCTCGGCGATGAGCTTGACCGGGGCGAGCACGGGATCCTGGTGGCACAGATCGAGGAACGCGGAGTGCTTTTCGGCGTCGCCGTCCTGGCGGGTGAGGGTCGTGGCGAGGTCGAAGCGGAAACCGTCGACGTGCATCTCGGTGACCCAGTAGCGGAGCGAGTCCATGATGAGGCGGAGGGCGGCCGGGTGCCCGACGTTGAGCGAGTTGCCGGTGCCCGTGGTGTCGAAGTAGCTGCCGCGGTCGTCTTCGACCAGACGGTAATACGAGGCGTTGTCGATGCCCTTGAACGACAGCGTCGGGCCCTGGTGGTTGCCCTCGGCCGTGTGGTTGAACACCACGTCGAGGATCACCTCGAGGCCGGCGGCGTGGAACGCCTTGACCATGGCCTTGAACTCGGCGACCTGCTCCCCCGCCTGACCCGACGACGAGTACTCGTTGTGCGGCGCGAAGAATCCGATCGAGTTGTAGCCCCAGTAGTTGCGCAGCCCCTTCTCGGCAAGGGTGTCTTCCTGGGCGAACTGGTGGATCGGCAGCAGCTCGACACTGGTGACCCCCAGGTCGACGAAGTGCTTGATGGCCGCGGGGTCGGCGAGACCCGCATACGTACCCCGAATGCTCTCGGGAACCTCGGGGTGCTGCTTCGTGAAGCCCTTCACATGCACCTCGTAGATCACGGTCTCGTCGAGCGGGACGCGCGGAGCCTTGTCGCCCTCCCAGTCGAACGACGCATCGGTGACGATGCACTTCGGCATCGCCGATGCGGAGTCGTCGTCGTTGCGCGTGAACGCGTCGTCGAACTCATGCGAGAACAGCGCCTGACCCCACTCGAAGCCACCCTCGATGGCCCGCGCGTGCGGGTCGAGCAGCAGCTTGGCCACGTCGTGGCGAAGACCGTTCGCAGGATCCCACTCACCGTCGACCCGCAGACCGTACCGGGTGCCCACTTCGATGCCGGGCACGAACGCGTGGAACACGTAGCCCGTGCGCTCATCGAGCTCGTGCCGGGTCTCGGAGCCGGCCGCGTCGGATCCTTCGCCCGCAGAATCGAAGGTGCAGAAGTAGATGGCGGTCGCGGTCTCGGAGTAGACGGCGACGGTGACGCCACCGTCGACGACGGAGACGCCAAGGGGATAAGGCTGTGAGAGGGTCATGCCTTTAGTTCTACGGGTAACGGCTGTGCATCGGAACGCCGGCTTGTCCCCCGAAATGCCCCCATTCCGAGGTACCTCCGACCCGATCGTGCCACTCTCGGGGCATGAGCAAAGACAGTTCCTTCTCGAGTGATGGCCCCGTACTCGCCGACACCGTGCCGATCGACCTCCACGAGCTTCGCGCACTGCTCGACGAGGGTGGCTCAGCGGCGCTCTGAGATTCGGCTCTGCAGCCTTCTATTGGGCTGCTCCGAGGGCGGCTAGCGCGGTCGCCCGCTGAGATCCTTCAGCGTCACCGAGCGATACGCTCATCTGATGCCTGACTCTCGGCCGGACGCCCTCCGCATCGCTCTCGTGTGTCTGCACACCTCGCCGGCGTCCGACCCCGGCATCGGAGACGCCGGCGGCATGAACGTCGTCGTGCGCAACCAGGCCGCAGCGCTCGGCGCACTCGGCCACCACGTCGACGTTCTCACACGCCGATCGTCACCCGATCAGCCCGCCACCAGTGACCTCGGCGAGAACGTCGTCCTTAGGTTTCTCGACGCCGGGCCGCCCGAAGCCGTCGCGAAGGGCGTGCACGAGAACTTCATCGGTGAGTTCCAGCAAGCCATGGAGCCGTTCGGTCCCTACGACATCGTCCACTCGCACCACTGGTTCTCGGGCATGGCCGCTCTGCCCTTCGCGCGGGCGCGAGGCCTGGCGCACCTGCAGAGCTTCCATTCGATCGCCGCCGACCACTCGACGCCCCTCTCGGAGGGCGAACGGCCCGAATCGCCCGGTCGCCTCACCGGCGAGGCCTGGCTCGCGAAAGAATCCGACGGGGTCATCGCCATCAGCGCCGCGGAAGCCGAGACCGTCGTACACCGGCTCGGAGCCGACGCCGAGAACGTGCACGTCGTCTCGCCCGGAGTCGATGCCACCGTGTTCCGTCCGGCCACGCCGGGCTCGGTTGCCCCCTCGCCCTACGTCGTCGCCGCCGGTCGCCTCGACCCGCTCAAGGGCTTCGACCTGGCCATCGCGGCGGTCGCGGCGATCCCCGAGAGCATTCGTCCCGATCTCGTGATCGCCGGCGAGGAGTCGGTCGACTACCGCAGCTATCCCGACGAGCTCCGCGCCCTCGCCGAGTCGCTCGGCGTCGCCGACCGGGTCCGGTTCGTCGGCCCGCAGTCGCGCTCGGCTCTCGCCGCACTCCTCCGAGAGGCACGGGTCGCCGTGGTGCCGTCGCACTCCGAGACGTACGGTCTCGTCGCCCTCGAGGCTGCTGCCAGCGGCACACCGGTCGTGGCGGCGGCCGCCGGAGGCCTGCGCGAAGCCGTCGTCGACGGGGTGACCGGGATCGTGCTGCGGTCGCGCGAACCGGCCGTGTGGGCAGACGCGATCGCGGGGATCCTCGGCGAACCGGTCTATGCCGCCGCCCTCTCGACCGCCGCCCGCGTGCGGGCCGCCGGGCTCAGTTGGGCGCACTCGGCCGATGGGCTCGTCGCCTGCTACCGGTCGCTCGCGCGCTAGCTCGCTTCGGTACGCCGGTGCTGGCGCCGTCTCGTTTGGCTTCGCTAACCGTTTCACGCATCGCTCACCGTTTTTTCGGTTGGTCGTGCGTAAAACGGTGAGCGACGCTGCTTGCCTTCCAACTAGTCGCGTTTCGCAGGTTTAGTCGCGATAAAGCGCGACTAAATGGGCGAAACGCGACTAAACGCTGGCGGGCGGGCCGGAGCCGGCCCTACTGGACCGCGGCGGTGAGTCGGCAGACGTTGTCCAGGATCCTCGAGAGCAGGGGCCGGTCGAGCCACTCGACGAGCGACAGCTCTCGCGACTGAGCCCGGTAGTCGTCTTGCACCCGCGCGAGTTCCGAGACGAAGCGGCGGCCGCGGATCATCACCGACACCTCGAAGTCGAGGCTGAAAGAGCGCATGTCCATGTTGCTCGATCCGACGACGGCGACATCGGAGTCGACGGTGAAGTGCTTGGCGTGGAGCACGATGGGCTTGCGGTACAGGAAGATGCGGACGCCCGCGCGCAGCAGCGTCTCGTAGTACGAGCGCTGGGCGTGATAGACCATGAACTGGTCGCCGATTTCGCACGCGAAGAGCTGCACCTCGACTCCGCGCTGGGCCGCCGTCGTGATCGCATAAAGCATCGAGTCGTCGGGCACGAAGTAGGGGCTGACGATGACGAGGCGTTCTTGCGCGCCGTAGACGAGCGCGTTGAACAGGCGGAGGTTGTTTTCGCCCTCGAAGCCCGGGCCGGAGGGCACGATCTGGCAGTCGAGCGTGTCAGGCTCTGCCACGTTGTGGATCGGGTCGGCTTCGCGCTGCAGGAGTTCTTCGGTCTCGGCGAACCAGTCGGTGATGAAGATGGCGTTCACACCGGCGACCACGGGGCCTTCGAGCTTTAGCATGAGGTCTTTCCACCGAAGGTGGCGTCGCTTGTTGGAGGCCTTGTTGTAGTCGGGGTCGACGAGGTTCTGCGATCCCATGAAGCCGACGGTGCCGTCGATCACGACCACCTTGCGGTGGTTGCGGAGGTCGGGGCGGCGCCGGAGGACGGTTCGCGCGTTCACCGGCAGCATCGCGCGGTTGGGGATGCCGGTGCGCTCGAGCCACGCGAGGGTGTCTTTCGAGGCGGGGTTTCGCATCGTCGTCCAGTGGTCGTACAGCACGCGGACGGTGACTCCCCGCTTGTGCGCATCTTCCAGCGCCTTACAGAACTCGACCGTGGCCTTGTCGTAGGCGAAGAGGTAGAACTCGACGTGCACGTAGCGCTCGGCCTTGCCGACGGCATCGGTCATGGCGCGCATCGTGGTGCCGAAGTCGGCCAGGATGTGCGCGTCATTGCCGCCGACGAGGGGCATGGCGCCGAGCTTGCGGTTCAGGTCGACGACGGAGCCGAACCAGCGCGGCCAGCTCTCCTCTTTCGTCACGAGGTCGAGGCCCGATGTCGTGTCGATGATGAAGCCGTTGATCTCGGCCTGCTTTTCGCGGCGCCCCTTCGGCAGGAGGGTCGAACCGAAGAGGTTGAGCGCCATCACGCCGGGGATCGGCGCCGCGAAGATCGCGAGCAACCAGGCCAGCGCAGTCGTGGGGCGACGGTTGCGTGGTACCTGCATCACCGAGGTCACGCGCAAGAAAAAGTTGATCCCGACGACGATCTTGGCGATGGTCTTACCGAGGCTCTTCCACGTCATGGTCTGAGGCTAGCGCGGCGCGCGGAGTCGACAGGCTCGTCTGGCCGCAAAGCGCACGGGATCTGGCCTGGAAGCGACTGCGGTCGGACTGCGTCTACCCATTTGCGAGCGATCCGGGGTCGCGGTCACACCCGTTCCACCTGGCAGCGCACTGTGGCGGCGGATCACCCTGAAATCGGCCCCGGCACACACGCTCGCGCCTCCGACACCTGCCCGGCTTCCACCCGCCACTGCCGGTCGAGCCGAACCGTCTCGAGCATGCGGCGATCGTGCGTGACGAGCAGCAGCGTGCCCTCGTACGTGTCGAGGGCCTGCTCCAGCTGCTCGATCGCGGCGAGGTCGAGGTGGTTCGTCGGCTCGTCGAGCACGAGCACGTTTACGCCGCGCGCTTGGAGCAGGGCGAGGCCGGCGCGAGTCCGCTCGCCGGGTGACAGCTCGTCGACGGGACGCCCCACGTGGTCGGCTTTGAGGCCGAACTTCGCCAGGAGTGTGCGGACCTCCGCCTGGGTGAGATCGGGCACGAGACCCTCGAAGACGTCAGCCAGAGGGCGTGGGCCGGTAAACACGCTGCGCGCCTGATCGATTTCACCGACAGCGACGGAGGAGCCGAGTGACGCGGTGCCGGACGTGGGCTCCTGCGTGCCTAGCAGCGCGCGCAGCAGCGTCGACTTGCCGGCGCCGTTGGGCCCGGTGATACCGATGCGATCGCCGCCGTTGATCTGGAGCGAGACCGGGCCGAGCGTGAAGTCGCCCTGGGTGAACGTCGCTTCGGAGAGCGTCGAGACGACCGCTGACGACCGCGGCGCCTGACCGATCGTGAATTCGAGCTGCCACTCTTTGCGGGGCTCGTCGACCTCGTCGAGGCGGGCGATTCGGCTCTCCATCTGGCGTACCTTCTGCGCCTGCTTCTCGCTCGACTCGGACGCCGCCTTGCGCCGGATCTTGTCGTTGTCGGGTGATTTCTTCATCGCGTTGCGGACGCCCTGACTCGACCACTCGCGCTGCGTTCTTGCGCGGCCGACGAGGTCGGCTTTCGTCGCCGCGAACTCGTCGTAGGCGTCGCGCTTGTGCTGACGGTCGATCTCGCGCTCGTCGAGATAGGAGTCGTAGCCACCGCCGAACAGCCGGTTCGACGCCTGCGCGAGATCGAGCTCGAGCACGCTCGTGACCGAGCGGGCGAGGAACTCGCGGTCGTGGCTGACCAGCACGACGCCACCGCGGAGCCCGCGCACGAACTCCTCCAGCCGAGCCAACCCGTCGAGGTCGAGATCGTTGGTGGGCTCGTCGAGCAGCACGATGTCGAAGCGCGAGAGAAGGAGGGCCGCCAGCCCCACTCGGGCCGCCTGGCCTCCTGAGAGCGACGTCATCAGGGAGTCGGTGGTGACAGTGGTCGACGTGCCGCTGCCACTGCCACTGCCACTTCCGCTCCCGCCGATCGCGAGGCCCAGCTCGGCCAGCACGACGGGAATGCGCTCGTCGAGGTCGGCGGCCCCTGATGCCAGCCAGCGGTCGAAGGCGGTCGAATAGGTGTCGGCTGCCGCGTCGGAAACCGCAGGATCCGCGAGCGCGACCGCAGCAGCATCCATCTCCGCTGTCGCCGTCGAGCATCCCGTCCGCCTGCCGATGTAGTCGGCCACAGTCTCGTGCGGAACCCGCTCGTGCTCTTGCGGCAACCAGCCGATGAACGCGTCGGCCGGCGCGAGCGATACCGTGCCCGCGAGAGGTTGCTCGACGCCGCCGAGCAATTTGAGCAGCGTCGACTTGCCGGCGCCGTTGACGCCGACCACCCCGATCACATCGCCGGGAGCGACGGTCAGGTCGAGAGAGTCGAAGAGCGTGCGGGCGGCATAGCCTCCGGCCAGCCCCTTGGCGACGAGTGTTGCGGTCATGGATCTATCGTCCCATCCCGGGCGGGAACGCCGGGGCGGTTTTCCACAGGTGCGGGCTAGCTGACCAACTTGTGCTCGACGAGCAGTCGATGGATCGCTTCTCGAACCAGTTCGCTCTGACTCCGACCGCTCTCTTCTCCCAACCGGGTGAACGCGTCGAACTCAGCCTCGGAGATCCGCGCCCGAACCGTGGGGGACGCTCCTTTCGGCGCGGTACCGACTCGCGGCCGGCCTGATCTACGCATCGCTTCTTCGAGCGCGCTTTCGCTGCCGTACTGCTTCAGCATCAGGGACCGGCCCCGCCGGGCCGCCGCGGCGCCCGTCGCCGTGTCAGCCGCCGCAGGCATGGGCATCGAGGGATCGGTGAGACGACTCGCGAGCGCATCGAATTCATTGTCGGTGACTTCAGGCATTGCCATGCTCCTCTCGCCGACGACGAAACTTGGGGCCGAGCTCCATCGCGTGAAACACGACGGCCTCGCGTCCGTCGTCGTAAACAGTGACCAAAATCTCGATCTCTCGATCGGTGTGGGCGTGCGGATGGCCCAGGTATAACCAGACTTCACCCTCGTCGAGACTCTCTCCCGGCAATCGCTCGGTATAGGTCGCGTTGACGAGAGCGAAGATTTGATCAGTGCGGGGTATGCCGTGTTTGTCTGCAGAGTTCGTTCAACGGGGTGCCATGCCGTGCAACATAAATTGTAGCCGCTAATGACCGCTACGACTTTCCACAGGGGCGCCACAACCCCGGAGCAGGCTCGCGAGAATACGTACGGTCGCGTCAGCGACGCACGTGCAGCGGAATCCCCGCCGCGACGTCGCGCGCATCCGCCTCGGCATCACGCCCGATGCCGAGGATCGGCTCCACCACGCTGTCGATCACGCGTGCGACGAACGCCTCGTCGAGCGGCAACTCGCGCTGGGCGGCGTGCTCGACGGCGAGCGCGTGCACGGCACGGGTGACGAACGCCGCGTCGTACCGCACCGGTTCTGCCTCGCCGCGCGCCACCCCGCGTCGCACGACCACGGTCAACGAGCGGGTGCGCTCGGTGTGAGTCGCCGCGTCGTAGGCACGCCAGATGTCGGGATCGCGCGAGATCGCGGCGATGACGTGGCGGAACTCGGCTGGCGGGTATCCGATCGGGCTCACCCAGGTGCGCACGAGGGCTTCGAGGTCGGTGCGGAGCGCACCCGTGTTCGGGATCGTCGTGTCGACGTCGAACGCCGCCACCGCGTCACGGACCAGCGACCGCTTGTCGTCCCATCGCCGGAAGATGGTCGCTTTACTCGCCCCGGCCCGCTCCGCAACCCGGTTCATGGTGAGAGCCTCGATGCCGATTTCGGCGATTAACTCCTGCGTCACACGCAACAGCCGCTCTTCGACGAGAGGGTCGCGAGGCCGACCGACCTTGCGCGCTCCTCCGGATTCCACGGTCCAAAGCCTAGACCGCACCCCCGGCACGCCAGAGACCAAAGGATCCGGCGGCCCCGTTCCCCAGACAACCCCAAGGCCGCACCGACCGAATTCGCCCCGTCCCGCCGCTCGGCCCGCCTCAGGAGTCGACCTTGCGTTGGGGGCCAGCCCCTGGGATCCTGGTCGGCTGCCCTCTCGGGCCGCACCGAGGGGAGAGACCATGGACGCCACTGCCGATAGCGAGTGGACCGCCGCCAACCGAGCGAACTGGGATGACCGGGTCGAGCCGCATCTCGAGGGGTATCGCGTCGACCGCTTCGCCGCAGAGCCCGACCGGATCTCGGACGTCGTACTCGAAGACCGGCCGCTTCTCGAACCACACCTGCCGGGTGGCAGCGTCGCGGGTCTCCGGCTGGCGCACCTGCAGTGCCACATCGGCACCGACACTCTGAGCTGGGCGCGACTCGGCGCCGAGGTGGTGGGCGTCGACTTCTCCTCCGAGTCGATCGGGGCGGCCCGGCGTCTCGCCGACGCGTCGGGGCTCAGCGACCGCAGCTCGTTCGTCGAGTCGACGGTCGACGAGGCTCCCGCCCATGTGGGCGGCACCTTCGACGTCGTCTATACGAGCATCGGGGTGCTCTGCTGGCTCCGCGATCTCGATGCCTGGGCTCGCACGATCGATGCGCTCCTCGCACCGGGCGGCGTGTTCTTCGTGCGCGACGCGCATCCGCTCCTCAATGCGCTCGACGACGAGCGCACCGACGACGCTCTCGTGATCACGCGGCCCTACTTCGCGACCGGCGAGCCGCTTCGCTACGACGATCCGAGCACCTACGCCGGAGCGGAGGGCGCCCGCGTCGAGCACAGTGTGACCTTTGAGTGGCCGCACTCGATCGCCGAGATCGTGCAGGCGCTTCTCGGCGTGGGCTTCACGATGGTGGACTTCGCGGAGCACCGCACGCTGCCCTGGCAAGCGCTCCCCCAGATGGTCGAAGAGGCCGGCGCCTACGTGCTCCCGGCGAATAGCGATCGCCTGCCGTTGGCGTTCTCGGTGGTGGCGCGCAAGGGGGCGTGAGGAGGGGCGTGAGGAGGGGCCGGAGGGACGGCTGGTTTCGTCCTGGCGGATGACGTTCGGGCCGGATCCTGATCGCTAGCGTCGAGACGTGGGAATCACCAGGAGAACGCTGCTTGTCGGCGCAGGATCGACCGCCGCGCTCGTGGTCGCGAGCGGAGCTGCCGTCGAGGAACGCCTTCTGCCCGGGCGGTCGACGTTGCACCGGGTGCTCGGATTGAACGGTCAGCCGGGAGTCGTGCCGGCAGTCGAGACAGGCCAGGTCGTCAGCGGTTCGTTCCGGTCGAAGGCTCGGCTTGGGCGGGAGGTCGGCTGGTCGGTGGCGTACCCCCCGGGCTCGTCAGCGAGCGCAGAGCTCCCCGTGGCCATAGTGCTTCACGGATACAGCGGCACGCACGCCAACGCCTTCGGCGCCGGCCATCTAGGGCTCGACCGCTTTCTGGCGGCTCACGTCGATGGCGGTGGGCGCCCGTTCGCTCTCGCCTCGATCGACGGCGGCGACACTTATTGGCACCGACGTTCGACTGGCGAGGACGCCGGCGCGATGGTGGTGGACGAGTTCCTGCCCCTGCTCGCCGCCCGCGGTCTGGACGTGTCGCGGATCGGACTTCTCGGCTGGTCGATGGGAGCCTTTGGCGCGCTCCTCCTCGGGTCGCAACTCGGTCGGACGAGGGTCGCCGCGATCGCCGCGGACAGCCCGGCTATCTGGCATGAGGCGTCGCAGGCCGCCTCGATCGCGTTCGACGGTGCAGCGGATTTCGCGGCGCACACCGTGTTCGGTCGCCAATCGTCACTCGACGGGATCGCCGTGCGTGTGGACTGCGGAACGGGCGACGGCTTCTTTCCGGCCGCGCGCGATTACGTGGCCGGGTTCGCGTCGCCTCCTGCCGGCGGCTTCGAGCCGGGTGGGCACGATCTCGACTATTGGCGGCGCATGGCTCCCGCCCAGATCGCTCACCTCGGCCACCACCTCCCCTAGTAGCGCGAGGGGGCTCGAGGCACCCCCGGCTGGCCAGACAACCCCCGGATGCCAGGCTCATTCTGGCCATCCGGGGGTGCGTCACGGCCGTGCACGGGTACCGGGCACGGGCACCGGCACCGGCACCTAGCGGGGCAGCTTCACCAGGGTGTTCAGCACCCGCGTCGTCTGCAGCGGCCCGAAATTGTCGTCGCTGATGAGACTGATCTTGATGGTGCCGCCGGGGCCGCGACCGCTCAGCGCCATGCCCTCGAAGTTGTCGAGCAGCGGGTTGGCCTGTGACTCGAGCGCCGTTGCGCCCAACGTCGGCCCCTTGACGAGATCGGCCACAAGCGTCTTCGACAGGACCGCCGAGGCAGGCGCCGTCGACAGGTTCGCGACCCGGCTGACATCGGTCGCCCGCGCAAGCCCTGACACCGCGTAGAGCTTCACCGCATTGCCGCTGTCAGCCGCGAACGAGGCCTCCTCGACGACCAGGCGGTCGTCGTCGACGGCGACGATCTCGGGAATCCTCTGGCCCGCGCCGGCGCGGTAGCCGACCTGCTTCGTCAGAGACCAGGATCCGTGGCTGCTCGCCTTGTACACCAGCAACCGGTGCGATCGGGTGTCGCCGTTCGCCGACACGTCGCCCGACAGCGCCCCCTCCATTGCGGCCACGATCGTGCGCCCCGAGGGCGAGATGCTCAGCCCCTCGAGGGTGGCGTTCGAGGTCGCCTCTCCGGCGACGGCGGCACCGGCCAGTCCGGCACCGCTGAGGGTCGTCCCCGTCACTGCGAAGCGCCCAGGCACCCGCAGTTGCGACTTCTGGACTCCATCGCGGCCGAAGATTCGGATGGAGGGCTCGGTCTCGGAGCTGACGAGGTAGTCACCATTCGGCAGCACCGCGAGGCCCTCGTTGTCGGCGGTCAGCCCCGTGTACGGGTCGCCGGTCGGAGTCTTGAGCACCAGTGGGGCCCGAACGACGGCGGGCTTCGCGAGGTTCCGCCCGATGAACCAGATGCGCGACGGGTCGGAGGCGTGGTTGTCGACGGCAGAGATCCACGACTTCGAGCGCGAGTCGTACGCCAGCGACGACAGCCCGCCCACGGTCGCGCCCTGGTAGTTGAGCTTGTCGAGTGCGTCGGAGTACCCCGTCGCGACACCCTTCGGCGGAATGACGGCCGACTGCGGCTTCGGGGTACCGAAGAGTCGAACGACCTGCGGGTCGTGGTCGCTGACCTGGTCGGCGTACTCGGAGTTGGTGTGGATCACTTCGTATTGCGGGGTGCCGACGCCCTTGCTGACCAGGATGTGGTCGAGCACCTCGCTGACACCCTGGTAGTCGTAGGTGTACTGCTCGTTGGCGGGCAGCGTGGTGATGAGGTCGGTCAGCACAGTCTTGCCGTCGGCCTGGCCCGTCAGCGTCTTCATCGCCGGGCTGAACTGGTAGTCGTTCAGATCGCCGGCGACTACGACCGCGGCGCGCTTGTCGCGGGCGAGCACGGCGTCGACGAAGGAGTTCACCTCAGCGGCCTGGGCCTTGCGCTGCACCGCCGATGACTGCTCGGGGTACTGGAACCGCCCGTCTTGGCTCTGGTCGCCGCCTTTCGAGGCGAAGTGGTTGCCGACGACGAACACGCTCTTGCCCCGGAAGGTGAACTGCCCGACGAGCGGCTTGCGGCTCGACTTCCAGGCCGCGCTCCCCGGGTCGATGCGCCCCGGTGAGAAGGAGAGACCTGGCTTGCCGTGCGTGCTCGTCACCGCTGTCGCCGTCGTCGCTCGGTCGATGCCGCGTCGGCCGGAATCGACGAAGCTGACCCGCTTCGGGTTGAAGAGAAACACGATACGAATGTTGCCGCCCGGCTGCCCGCCGTCGGCGTCGTTCACGGGGTCGATGGAGCGGGTCGAATAGGCCGGCCCGCCAGCCGCCGTGATCGCGGCGGTGAGCTTGGCCAGGGTCTGGTCGGACGCCACTGTGCCGTCGTCGGTCGCTCCGGTGTTATCTTGCACCTCTTCGACCGTGACGATGTCGGGCGAGGCGAGGTTCGTGACGATTCCCCTGCCGAGCGCGGCGTACTTCGCTGCGGAGTCGGTGGGGGTGAGGTTCTCGACATTGTAGGTCGCGATCGACAGCTGGTCGCTCTTCGGCTTCGAGGCGACGGTCGGCTTCAGGTTCGCCGAAGCGACCGGGCCGAGGGTCGTCGCCGCGATGAGGTACCCGCCGTACTGCGAGTAGTCGATCGGCCCGACGGTCTCGCCGGTGAAGACGTCGCCGACACTCACACCCGGGTTGCTGCCGTCGGTCGGGACGACCTCGAGTCGGCCGGACGGCGTCGCGTTCTCCGCCGTGAGCAGCGCGCCGCCGCGCTTCGAGCGCAGTTGATCGGGCTTCGTGGTGATGTACTGCTCTCCGTAGGCGTCGGACGGACCGATGACGCGGGCGTCGTCGACCCGGACCCGCATTCCCTCGACCGACTCGTAGTAGTCGAGTGCGGAGCGCGACGGCGTCAGCGCTGTCGTCTCGATGTTCGCCCCGCCGAGGTCGGGCGCGTAGGTGGCGGGGACGGTCGTCGGCGTGATGACGATCGGTGCCGGAAGCTCGTTGCCCGAGGAGACGACAGTGGCCGTCGCCGAGGTCAGCTCGGTGACCGAGAGGTACGAGGTGGTGGCGAGCGTGGTGCCCGAGGCGATCGCGCGAAAGTCTTTCACAGTGGCCGAGACGAGAACCGAGTCGCCGACGCTGACCGTGGGGGCCTTGCCGGTATACACGAACACGCCCTCGCTCGTAAGGGGATCAGCGTCTGGTGCGGGATCCTGCACCCAATAGCCCCTGCTCAAACCGGTCGCCCTGATGGCCGTGACGATGCCGGGAACATTGTCGACTTTTTGCCCGTCGAGAGGCGAGATCCAGGAGGCGCCCTGGATGTCGTGGATACGGACGCTACCCGGCACGGTGGCAGCCGATGCGGGATCGCCGCCGGGCGCCGCTCCGACGAACACACCCCCGACGAGAGCCACCGCCCCGATCACCGCGCCGGCAACCGTTGCCCCCTTGCGCGCCACATGACGCACCGTGGGGCCGGGCTCGACCGGAGTCGCGCCGGCCATCGAATCGAAACCGACCTGTGGTTGTCGCATGACTCTCCCCTGAGAACCTCGAACGTGCTGGTTACAGACGATCAAAGCGCCTCAGGGTGAACCGCGGGTAGCCCCTCCACAGATTTCGTCCAAACTGGCCGAGCCGAGCGGCTGTGGAGCCGAGGATGGCGCCAGCGCCCGATGGGGACGTGGCGAGCGGGGCTAGGCCGGATCCTTGGGGTCGAGTTCGGCCTGGAGCTTCTGCAGCTTGGCCTGCTTCTCGTAGAACTCGATCTCGCGGTCGAGGTCGGCAAGCTGCTGCTCGGTCGTCGAAACCCGGTGGTGCCTCACGTCGACCGCAGTCGCGCCCGATCCGGGCGAGTGACGGCGTGCGTCGCCCAGCGGCACGTATTCGGGGCGCGGCCCGTAATCCCGCCCCGCGACGAACCACGCGATGCTCCCGATCACGGGCAGCACGACCACCAGGAGGATCCAGATCAGCTTCGGCAGATGCTGCACCTGCGAGTCGGCACGCGTGATGATGTCGATGAGGGCGGCCGCGACCAGTAGAAAATAGAACGCGGAAAGCACGAGGTACATGCCGCTGATTCTATTGAACTGCTGAGAATCAGCTATCCCCCGAGCGGGTGAGAGCGGTTGTGCCCCGCGGGTGACGTGAGGGCAACATCGCGAGGATTTCGGCGAGTTCGGTGACCGTCTCTCCAGACCACTCAGGATCCGCGGCACCGCCCTGATTGCCCGGGTGGTTGAGCCAGACAGCTCGCATGCCGAGGTCGGCCGCCCCGGGCAGCTCGGTGCTTCCGCCATCACCGACATAGACGCACTGCTCCGGCGCCACCCCGAGGGCATCGGTTGCCACGCGATACAGCTCGGCTGCGGGTTTTTTGATGTGGTGCACCGCCGAGAACGCCGCCACGTCGAAGCGCTCGGAGAGGGCGCTCTCCGGCCAGATCAGCGCCGTTTCGATCGAGCAGTCGCTGACCAGCCCGAGCGAGTAGCCGCGGGCGCGAAGCTCGTCGAGCACGTCGAGTGCCCAGGTGTCGGCGAGCAGTCCGGCGGTCATCTCGGTGCGTCGCCCGGCGGCGCGAGTGAGGTCGTCAGCGCTCGGCGACCCGCCGAGCCTCGATGCGAGAGTGGCCAGGGTCTCTTCGAGAGTGCCCAGCTGACCGAGGGTGCGTTCGCGGAATGTCTCGGCAATGGCGGTTGAGAATGCGTCGGGGTCGACGCCGAGATCGCGGGCCACTTCGAGTGACACGTTGTCGCGGAGTTCGCGGGTGCCTCCCGGGGCGAGAGTGCCGAAGAGGTCGAAGAGTACGGCGCTGTATTCCATGCTCACATCTTGTCAGCCGCGCTGCCCCGTGTCGCCGCGTGACTGTCCCCTTTCTGCGAGTCCGAGGCCACCCACATCAGCACATCAAGGACACTCACCCACCGCGGCAGGCTTCAACGCGGCGGGAGCGGCAAGTGGATGCACGGCCGCGGCCGCACGTCCGCGGAGCGGACCAAACCAGCACGCACAGCGCCGAAGGCGCGCGGCGCCGCGAGGCGCCCGAAGAAACTAGCGCTGGCGAGAGGTATGGGTGCTTGCACCCTTACACGGAGAATCCAGTGCGGAGCCGGTGGGATTTGAACCCACGGTGCCCAAAAAGGGCACTCCACCTTAGCAGGGTGGTGCACTAGGCCGAACTATGCGACAGCTCCTTGACGCCCGCTTCGCGAACGCACGGCCTCCACTATACCGGGTGCCGAGCGCGAACCGAGCCCATCGGATCCTCGGAGCCGTGTCCGCACTTATGCCCACAATTTTGCCCCCCGATTTGGGTGCGATTGTCCCCTTGTCCTCCTTTATGCGGACCCATAGAGTTTTGGTTACCAGCTGTTCACCCCGATGGTGAACCCCAAGGCCATGACCGCCCGAATCGGTCGAGGCCCACCAGAACGGCTGGTTCGCTCAGCAACGATGCTGTCGGCGCATAGCGCCCTGCGAGGCCGTTCACCCCTGATCTCGGCCTCGCAGGGTCTTCGCTCCCGCCTCCCCCGGGCGGTTGAGTGAGACACCGGGCCGCCCCGCGAGTTGGTTACTCGCGGGGCGGCCTTCTCTCGAGAACTTCGCCTAGAACTTGTAGGCCACCGAGCAGGTCTGGTCGGCTGCCGTCTGCCCGGTGAGGCCCGAGATCTCGGTCGCAGCCGGTGCTTTCGTCGCCGGGGTGGTGGGGGTGCTCGATGGCGTCGACGGAGCCGGTGGTGACGAGGATCCGGCCGCCCCGCCCGAGGAACCCGTCGACCCTGCGGCTCCCGACGACTCCGACCCGATGCCGGTGGAGCCCTTCGGAATCGTGAATTGCTTGTCGGCTCTGATCGAGTCGAAGAGCAGCCCGGCCGTGGCGACATCGGGCTGGACCTTGCCGGCGTAGACACCCGTGCCGCCGGTCGACCCGGGGTACTGCACGAAGTTCACGTTGCCGAGCGGGAGGTCTTTGAGCGCCAGCCCGATCTCGATGAGCGTGCTGGGGTTTTTCAGGCTGTTGGAGAGGACCATGTTGCTCGTCGCGGCGCGAGCGAGCTTGTACAGCTTCGTCGGGCTCGACAGGGTGCCCGCCGACTTGATCGTGCGGAGCATCGACGAGAGGTAGACCTGCTGGCTCGAGATGCGGCCGAGGTCGGAGCCGTCGCCGATTCCGTGGCGGGTCCGGAGGAAGGCGAGTGCCTCGTCGCCCTGGAGGGTCGAGGTTCCGGCAGGGAGGTTCAGGTCGGTGTAGGGGTCGGAGATCGGCTTGTTGACGCAGACCGGCACCCCGCCGATCGCGTTCGACATCTCGATGACGCCGTTGAACGAAATGAGCCCCGCGAAGGGGATGTCGAGGCCGGTGAGGCCCTTGACCGTCTGCACGACGCAGTTGAGCCCGCCGTACGAGTAGGCGGAGTTGATCGGCTGAGCGCTCATCGCGCTGTTCGTGCCGCTGCCGTCTTCTTTCTCGCAAGCGGGGATCGGTACGACGAGGTCGCGCGGGATGCTCACGGCCGTCGCGTTCGTGTGGTCGGCCGAGACGTGCAGCAGGATGTTGACGTCGTTGAGGGTCGCGTCACGCTTGCCGAACTCGGCCGTGCTCTGCTTGGCGTCGTTGTCGGTGCCTACGACTAGAATGTTGAAGCCGCCCTCGTACGCTCCGATGCCGGTGCCCTGGAGCGCGGGCTCGGTTTCTTCTCCGGTAAGTGCGACGCCGTCGCCGATGTCGCTCTGGATCTGCTGGAGGGCGATCGCGCCGACCGAGACGCCGCTGACCAGGACGACGGCCGCGCCGACGGCGATCGTCTTGAGCACGAAGCCGGCCGGGCCACGCCGGCGGAGGCGACCGTGACGGGCGAGGCCGTCGGTGGCAGCGGGGAGGCCCGGCGAGGCGGCGGCAGCCTGGCGGGCTGCGGCTTCTTCATGCGCTCGGCGAGCGGCCCGACGGGGGCTCTCGGAGCGGTGGTTGTCGCTCACAGGGGTCCTTTCCTTCGGCGGCGGCGCGCTCCGGAGCCCGGGGGCCCTGATGCTGTGGCCGGACCCGAATCCGTACCGCAGAAGTCGCGCCGCTCGGTGGCGGCAAGGGTTGCGATTGTAGCGGGAGGGCCTGGCGTCCTGTCGAGCCCTCCAATCCAATTGGTCGCCATTGGCGCTGTCATCGCCTGCCCGAGGACGACATGATGAGGGCATGTCTCCCCGCGACCGCCTTCTCGCCGCTCTCGTCGCCGTCGCGTGGGGTCTCAACTTCCCGGCCACGGCACTGGCCCTCGAGCACTACCCGCCCTTCTTCATGGTGGCGCTCCGGTTCGCGCTTCTCGCCGTGCCGACGATCTTCCTGATCCCGAGACCGGCCATTCCGGTTCGCTGGCTCCTTGCGGTTGGCGGCTGCCTCGGGATCCTGCAGTTCGCTTTCCTGTACCTGGCGATGAATGCCGGGCTCGCGAGTGGCCTCGCCTCGATCGTGCTGCAGGCGTCGGCGCCGTTCACCGTGGTGCTCGCCGGGTTCCTCCTCGGCGAGCGCATCACGAAGCGCCAGGCGATCGGCATCGGCATCGCCGTGCTCGGGCTTCTGGCGATCGCCCTGCACCGGGCGCAGGTCGCGGCGATCCTGCCCGTGCTGCTCGCGCTCTGCGCCGCCCTCGGCTGGGCGCTCGGCAACGTCGCCTCTCGCCGGGCCGCCGCACCGAATCCTCTGCACCTCACCCTGTGGATGTCGGTCGTTCCGCCACTGCCGATGCTCGCCCTCTCGCTGCTGTTCGAGGGCCCTCGCCGCATCGCCGAGTCGCTGGCGACCGCGTTCACGGCGGAGGCGCTTCCGGCCCTCGGCGGCCTCCTCTACGTCGTGATCATCGCGACGATCGTCGGCTACGGCATCTGGAACACACTGCTGTCGAAGTACCCCTCCAGCACGGTCGCCCCGTTCTCCATGCTGGTGCCGGTGATCGGCGTGCTGGCCTCCTGGCTCGTCTTCGGCGAGATCCCCGACGGGATCGAACTCTTCGCCGGGGCGTTCGTGGTCGGTGGAGTGCTCTTCGCCAGCTACCGGCGCCGGACCAAGCGCGCATTACCCGGTATGACCTCGCCCGATGGGAATGGCACGGGGCCCGTTAGTGTTTCGTCAGAAGCTTCAGGGACGGTGTGATTCCGTACCGGCGGTGACAGCCCGCGAACCCCGTGCGATCACGGGGCCGAATCGGTCAGTCGCTCTCGTTCGCGGGGGCGATCATTCCGGTGCCGACAGTGGGGCGGACGACCTTTTCGAGGCCGTCCGGCTCAGACAGTCTGGATGAGAGAAGCTCCCCCACAGGAGAACCATGAGCGCCATCCACTGGCTGTTCGACGCCACATTCACGATCCACGATCAGACCGTCCTCTGGCGCGAGGTGATCGGCAACCTGTTCGGCCTCTTCTCTGCCCTCGGCGGCATGCGTCGCAAAGTGTGGGCCTGGCCGATCGGAATCGCGGGCAACGCCCTTCTCTTCACCGTCTTTCTCGGTGCGGTCTTCGAGACGCCCAACCCGGTCAACCTGCTCGGGCAGGCCAGTCGGCAGATCATGTTCATCGTCGTCTCGATCTACGGCTGGTACCGCTGGAAGCACGCGCGCGACGGCGGCGGAGACGCGGTCGAACCCCGGTGGGCAGGTGGCCGGGCGCGGATCCTTCTCGTCGTCGCCCTCATCGGCGGCACCGCGGTCGTGACACCGGTCTTCACCGCTCTCGGCTCGTACTCGCCGGTCTGGGCCGACGCGTGGATCTTCGTCGGCTCGCTGCTCGCCACCTACGGCATGGCGAAGGGCTGGGTCGAGTTCTGGCTCATCTGGGTCGCCGTCGACGTGGTCGGCGTGCCTCTGCTTCTCGGCGCCGGCTACTGGGCGTCGGCGATCATGTACGTCTTCTAC
The DNA here is from genome assembly GCF_015350875.1 of Frondihabitans sp. VKM Ac-2883. Taxonomy (NCBI): domain Bacteria; kingdom Bacillati; phylum Actinomycetota; class Actinomycetes; order Micrococcales; family Microbacteriaceae; genus Frondihabitans; species Frondihabitans sp. VKM Ac-2883. The sequence goes on from NZ_JADKSF010000002.1 coordinate 405,728, forward strand.
GGGGCCTTCACGCTGACCGGATTCTTCGTCTGGGCGCACACCCGGCGCGTGGCAGCGGTGCCGGTGCTGCCCGATCCTGAGCCGGTCCCCCTCGCCCGCTAGGTCGTTGTCGGGGGTCGGGCGTACCGTTGCGCGCATGACCAGCCCTTCGCTCACAACGGTCGGCGAGCTCCGTGCTTCGGGCCACGCCCAGAAGACCGTCCGTGCCGAGATCCGAGACAACCTCCTAGACGCCCTCCGCGAGGGCCGAGACCCGTGGCCGGGGTTGCACGGCTTCGAGTCGACCGTGATCCCCCAGCTCGAGCGAGCGCTCATCGCGGGGCACGACATCGTGCTTCTGGGCGAGAGAGGGCAGGGCAAGACGAGGATCCTGCGGACCCTGTCTGGTCTCCTCGACGAGTGGGCGCCGGTCATTGCCGGCTCCGAGCTGGGCGAGCACCCCTACGAGCCGATCACCACGGTGAGCATCCGTCGAGCCGCGGAGCTCGGCGACACTCTGCCCATCGAGTGGAAGCACCGCAGCGAGCGCTACGTCGAAAAGCTCGCGACGCCCGACACGAGCGTTGCCGACCTGATCGGCGACGTCGACCCTATGAAGGTGGCCGAGGGCCGCAGTCTCGGCGACCCCGAGACGATCCACTTCGGGCTGATCCCGCGGAGCCACCGAGGCATCGTCGCGATCAACGAGCTGCCCGACCTCGCCGAGCGCATCCAGGTCGCAATGCTCAACGTGATGGAAGAGCGCGACGTGCAGATTCGCGGTTACGTGCTGCGCCTGCCCCTGGACGTCCTCGTCGTGGCCAGTGCGAACCCCGAAGACTATACGAACCGCGGCCGCATCATCACGCCGCTGAAAGACCGGTTCGGCGCTGAGATCCGCACGCACTACCCGACCGAGCTCGACGACGAGATCGCCGTGATCCGGCAGGAGGCCGAGCTGGCCGCCGAGGTGCCCGACTACCTGATCGAAATCCTCGCCCGATTCACCCGCAACCTCCGCGACTCGAGCGCCGTCGACCAGCGGTCGGGGGTGAGCGCCCGGTTCTCCATCGCGGGCGCCGAGACCATCGCCGCAGCCGCTCTCCACCGGGCGACCCGGCAGGGCGAGCCCGAAGCGGTCGCTCGACCGGTCGATCTCGAAACGGCCGTCGACGTGCTCGGCGGCAAGATCGAGTTCGAATCGGGCGAAGAGGGGCGCGAAGATGAGATCCTCGACCACCTGCTGCGCACGGCCACGGCCGAGACGGTTCGAGCGCACTTCCGCGGGCTCGACTTCGACGTGCTCGTCTCGGCGATCGAGAACGGCGTCATGGTCACGACCGGCGAGCAGGTAGCCGCTCGCGACTTCCTGGCGGGGTTGCCGTCGCTCGGCGAATCCGAGATCTACGACGACATCAGCGCACGCCTTGACGCCACTACCGACGGCCAGCGCGCCGGCGCCATCGAGCTAGCCCTCGAGGGCCTGTATCTCGGCCGTCGCGTGAGCAAGGAGTCAGGCGGGGGCGAGACGATCTATGGCTGACACCCTGCTCACTCCCGTTGACCAGGTGCGGACGGTACCGCATGCCTAGAGCAAATCGGCGTCTCACGCGCGACTCTCGCTATGGTCGCTACACGGGTGGGCCGGATCCTTTGGCTCCCCCGGCCGACCTGACCGAGGCACTCGACGCGATCGGGCAAGACGTGATGGCCGGCTACTCGCCCGAGCGGGCCCTCCGCGAGTTCCTGCGCCGTGGTGGGGCCGACCGACCCGGGCTCGACGACCTAGCCCGCCGGGTGGCCGAGCGACGCCGTGAGCTCACCCAGAAGAACAACCTCGACGGCACGCTGCGCGAGGTCAAGGAGCTGCTCGACAGGGCCGTCCTGGCCGAGCGAAAGCAACTCGCCCGCGACGCCCTACTCGACGACACCGACCGCACCCTCGCCGAGATGCAGCTCGACAGCCTGTCGCCCTCGCCGGCCGCGGCTGTCAGCGAGCTCAGCGACTACTCTTGGCAGAGCGCCGAGGCCCGTCAGAGCTACGACAAGATCAAAGAGCTACTCGGCCGCGAAATGCTCGACCAGCGGTTCGCCGGCATGAAGCAGGCGCTCGAAGGCGCCACCGAAGCCGACCGCGAAGCGATCACCGCGATGCTCGGCGACCTCAACGCTCTGCTCGACGCTCACCGCGAGGGCAACGACACCCCCGAGATGTTCGACGACTTCATGGCAAAGCACGGCGCGTTCTTTCCTGAGGGGCCGCAGAACGTCGACGAACTGATCGACGCTCTGGCCGCGCGCGCCGCCGCTGCTCAGCGCATGCGCAACTCAATGACGCAGGAACAACGAGACGAGCTCGACGCCCTAGCGCAGCAGGCGTTCGGCTCCCCCGATTTGATGCAGGCACTCGGGCAGCTCGACGGCAACCTCCAGTCACTCCGACCCGGCGAAGACTGGGGCGGCTCCGAGCGGATGGAAGGCTCCGAAGGGCTGGGGCTCGGCGACGGCACGGGCGTCTTCCAAGACATCGCCGACCTCGACGCCCTGGCCGACCAGCTGGCCCAGTCGTCGAACGGCTCACAGCTCGACGACCTCGACCTCGACGCGCTCGCCCGTCAGCTCGGCGATGCCGCATCGGTCGATGCCCGCGCCCTCCAGCAACTCGAGAAAGCACTGCGCGACTCGGGCGCGATCCAACGCGGCACCGACGGCCAGCTTCGACTCACCCCGAAGGCCATGCGCCAACTCGGCAAGGCTCTGCTCCGTGACGTCTCGGAGGCGCTCTCGGGGCGTCGCGGCAACCGCGACGTTCGACGCGCCGGCGCAGCGGGCGACCTCTCGGGCGCCTCGCGCGAGTGGGAGTTCGGCGACACCGAACCATGGAACGTCACCCGCACGATCACGAACTCAATTACCCGCACGGCCGGTGCGGGGCTCCCTGCCGGCTCGCACGTGCGAATCGAGGTCGGCGACATCGAGGTGCTCGAGACCGAGGCTCGCACTCAGGCCTGTGTCGCCCTCCTCGTCGACACGTCGTTCTCGATGGCGATGGAAGACCGCTGGGTGCCGATGAAGCGCACCGCTCTCGCGCTTCACACGCTCATCACGAGCCGGTTCCGCGGCGACGACCTGCAGCTGATCGGCTTCGGGCGCCAGGCCGAGGTGATGGAGATCGAGAAGCTCGTCGGGCTCGAGGCCATGTGGGACAAGGGCACGAACCTCCACCACGCGCTCCTGCTCGCGAACCGCCACTTCCGCAAGCATCCGAATGCCCAACCGGTGCTGCTGATCGTCACCGACGGCGAGCCGACCTCGCACCTAGAGCCCGACGGCGAGGTCTACTTCAACTACCCGCCCGATCCGCTCACCGTCGCCTACGCCGTCCGCGAGCTTGACAACTCGATGCGGCTGGGCGCCCACACGACGTTCTTCCGGCTCGGCAACGACCCCGGCCTGGCGCGCTTCATCGCGTCGATGGCCAAGCGCGTCGGCGGCTCCGTCATCGCGCCGGAGGCCGACGACCTCGGCGCCGCGGTGGTCGGGTCGTACCTCGGGTCGCGGCAGGCGGGTGGTGCGGGCGGGTACGGGGCTGGCGGGTTCGGGGCTGGCGGGTTCGGGGCTGGCGGCCTCAGCGACTATCCCGGCCGTTTTGGTGGGCTGTTCTAGCCGCGTGCGGCGCTGAGAACCGCCCGATCGGCACAGACCCGCCTCGTCGGCCTCAACCCGCACCCTAGGCGCGACGTTTGTGCCGCTCGCGCGGGTCTGAGCCGCTCGCGCGGGTCTGCGCGGCGCCGAGTGCCGCCTAATGCTGCAGCGGACAGACCCCGCCCGACATTTGCCGCCACTCGCGGCACGGCGCGGCGGCAGTCCCCGCGCCGGGCGGCCGAGGCCCGGCGTGGCGGCGGTCGCAGCGCCGGGCGGCCGAGGCTCGCACGAGGCCCGGTGCCGCGACCGCCGCCGCGCCAAACGGAACCGTCGAGGCCCGGTGCCGAGACCGCCGCCGCGCCAGAGGGGCTAGAACAGAGGCCAGGGCACGGCCGGCATGTGCCCGTGCGGCGCCGGGAACCGACCCCGGGCGAGAAGACCATCGCAGCGGGCGGCCAGCGCTTCGACTTCTCGCACGCTGAGCAGCCCGTCGAGCGCTGTGCGGAGTTCGCCGCCGAGACCCTCGCGGATCCTCGTGGCGCCTGCCCGCTCGTCGTCGCTGAGTTCGTCGTCGATCCACCCCCACAGCACCGTGCGGAGCTTGTGCTCGACGTGAAAGGTGAGGCCGTGGTCGACGCCGTACCGGTGGCCGCCCGGCATCGCCAGGACGTGCGCCCCCTTGCGGTCGGCGTTGTTGACGAGCACGTCGAACACAGCCATGCGACGGAGCGCAACAGTGTCTTCGTGGATCAGCGACACCGGCCGGTCTTCTTCGTCGTCACCGTCGAAGACGTGACGCCACCCGTCGCCCGGCACGGCGTCGGTCGGAACAAGATCGACCGGGTCTTGCTCAGGATCGATGTCTTGCCAGAGCTGCACCATACCTTCGCCGAGCGGGCCCTGGCCCAGCCACGTGTGCGGCACGATGTTCCAGCCGAGTGCCTCTGACACCACATAGGCCGCGACTTCTCGGTGGGCGAGGTTGCCGTCGGGGAAGTCCCATAGCGGTTTTTCGCCGGCGATGGGCTTGTAGACGACGGCCGTCTCGCCGATTGTGCCGAGGAAGGTGGCGTTCGACGCCGTTCGGATGCGGCCGGCGAGCTCGAGCTCACCGACCGGCGGTTCGACGGCGTTCGTGGTCACAGCAGGTCGTCGAGCGGAGGGCAGGTGTGCCCTTCAGGATCCATCGGGGTTGCGCACAGAGGACAGAGCGGCCGACCCGCACCCACGACTTCGATCGTGCGCTTGGCGAATGCCCGCGCAGTGCCCACGGGGATCTTGACCCGCAGCACCTCGCTCGGCGGTGTCGCCTCGCCGAACTCGTCGCTGTCGTCGAAGCCGTCTTCGGAATCGTCGTAGGGGTACGCCTCGATGACGACCTGAGCGGTCGAGGGATCCCACCCCAATGTGATCGCCCCGATGCGGAACTCGGGCTCGACGGGCTGGTCGAGCGGCTCGTTGTCGACGAGCTCGATCGGCGTTGTGGCGGGGATCGTGATCGGGTTGCCCTCGGCGACCATCAGCTCGTCGAGGATCTCGTCGATCTTCGCCGCGAGAAGCTCGGACTGCTGCTTTTCGAGCGCGACACTGGTGACTCGCGAACCGGCGCGGGCCTGGAGGTAGAACGAACGGGCTCCGGGCTGGCCGATTGTGCCGACCACCAGCCGGTCGGGCCAGTCGAATCCGTGGACGATTGTGGGCATGCTGTCATCCTACGAGCGTCCGCCGACACTGGTTCGCAGTCGGGTTGACGGTCGAGTTTCACGAGCACCTGCAGCGTGATTGGCGGGTGCGCGAGTGGCCCGCCGCGCTGGCCGAACGGCCTGTCTCAGGCGGCCGGGTGCCCCGCGCCGCCGCCGACTGCGGCGTCGGCGTCCGGCTTGGCGACGCGCAGCCAACTCAGATCGCCGGAGTCGGTGTTCGTCGCCATGACTTCGGGTCGGCTCGATCCGTAGCGAATGATCGAGACCGAGGCCGGGCCCACGCTGATGCGCTGGAACAGGTCGAGATGCATACCGAGGGCATCCGCCAGGATCGACTTGATGATGTCGCCGTGACTCACCGCCGCCCACACCGCCTGCGGCCCGAACTCAGCCTCGAACGCGGCGTCGTGCCGACGGATCGCCGCCACCGATCGCGCCTGCATCACCTGCATCGACTCCCCGCCGGGGAACACGGCTGCCGACGGCTGCGACTGCACGACCGACCACAGCTTCTCGCCCGCCAGCTCTTTGAGCGGCCTGCCCTGCCAGTCGCCGTAGTCGCACTCGGTGATCGCTCGGTCGAGCGGCGTCTGCGGGTCGAAACCCTGGGCTCGCTGCGCCTCTACGACGAACTTGGTCGTCTGACGACACCGCTCGAGAGGGCTCGAGACCACGCCGACGAGGGGAACATCAGACAGGCGCTCGGCGGTGCGGAAGGCCTGCTTGCGTCCTACATCGTCGAGTCGCACGCCAGCGGTGCGCCCGGCGAGGATGCCGCTCGCGTTCGCGGTGGTGCGCCCGTGCCGCACGAGGATCACTGTGGCCATTTGATCGACTCCGGCTTCTGGTCTGCTGGTGCGGAGGGCGTGGGATTCGAACCCACGAGACATCTCTGCCCACTTGTTTTCAAGACAAGCTCCATCGGCCGCTCGGACAGCCCTCCCGGGCGCGACCCTCGAGTCGCGACCATGACGATCTTATCCGACGTGCCCGCTGCTCCCTTCAAGAGGACCAGTGTTCGGCCCAGGAGGAGATCGCAGCAGGTCTGACCTTGCAGGCAGGAAGACACGGCCGCGACGTTCCTTTTGACAGGAGCACCTCACCGCGGGGCCTTTCGAAAGGACCGACTAGCGCAGGGTGGCAAGCGCCGACGCGAGACCGTCGTCGACGTCGCTGCCCGTGCGCTCGGAGGCCACGGCGAGCACGTCGTCGGGTGCTTGGCCCATGGCGACACCGCGGCCGGCACGGGAGGCCCAGGTGAGCATGTCGATGTCGTTGCGGCCGTCACCGACCGCCATGACGCGCTCGGCCGGGATGTCGAGCCAGGTGCGCACACGCTCGAGCGCGGTCGCCTTGGTGACGCCGAAGGGCGCGATGTCGAGCCAGGCAGTCCACCCGACGTTGTAGCTGACCTTGTGAAGGCCCATGCTCTCGACTATCTCGAGAAAGTCGTCGAGGCTGTGAGACGGCGACATCACGACGACACGGGTTGCCGCTACGCCGCAGAGCTCAGCGAACGTGGCCTCGCGGCTGGTCGGGGTGAGGGCGATCTCGGGGAACGCGCCAAGGTAGAGCATGTTGCCGTGGGCGTCTTCGACGGCATAGCCCGCACCTTCGAGTCGACCGTCGATGGTGGTCAACACCTCGGTCGGGTCGAACTCCTCGACAAAGACGGTCTTGTAACCGTCGGAAGAGGTGTCGTCGCGCCCCAGGGTCATGGCACCGTTCGAGCAGACGACGAAGTCGGAGTCGAATCCGAGACGCTCGATCACGGGCAGGGTCATTGCGACGGAGCGCCCTGTGGCGATCATCACTTCGTGCCCGTCGAGCCGGAGACGCGTGATCTCGTCGGCCACCGCATCGCTGATCTGCCCGCCCTCGGTCATGATCGTGCCGTCGACGTCGAGTGCGACCAGCCAGGCATCGTCACGACGCGGCCGAGGAGCTGGTGAAATAGTGGGCACGGAGAACGAAAGCTGGGGCTCTGACGAATCGTGGCTCACGCGACCGGCTCCAAGACTTCGAGACCGCCCAGGTAGGGCTGCAGCGCTGCCGGCACGACGACCGACCCGTCTTTCTGCTGGTGCGTCTCGAGGATCGCCACCATCCATCGGGTCGTCGCCAGAGTGCCATTGAGCGTCGACACCGGAGCCGTCTTGCCCGACTCCGTGCGGTAGCGCGTGTCGAGGCGTCGCGCCTGGAATGTCGTGCAGTTCGAAGTCGAGGTCAGCTCGCGGTACGTGCCCTGCGTGGGCACCCAGGCCTCGATGTCGAACTTGCGGGCGGCACTCGACCCGAGGTCGCCGGCAGCGACGTCGATCACTCGGTAGCTGAGCTCGCAGGCCTGCAGCATCTGCTCTTGGAACGACACCAAGCGCTCGTGCTCGGCCTCCGCCTGATCGGGGTGGATGTAGCTGAACATCTCGAGCTTGTTGAACTGGTGAACCCGCAGGATCCCGCGGTTGTCTTTGCCAGCAGCACCGGCCTCGCGCCGGTAGCAGGTCGACCACCCGGCGTACCGGATCGGCCCGTTCGAGACGTCGAGGATCTCGTCGGCGTGATAACCGGCGAGAGCCACCTCGCTGGTGCCCGTCAGATAGAGGTCGTCGGCGGGCAGGTAGTAGATCTCGTCGGCGTGCGAACCGAGGAACCCGGTGCCCGCCATGACCTCGGGCCGCACCAGCGTGGGTGTGATGAGGGGGGTGAAGTCTTCGGCGATGGCCTTGTCGAGGGCCATGTGCATGAGGCCGATCTCGAGGCGGGCGCCCACGCCGCGCAGGAAGTAGAAGCGCGACCCCGACACCTTGGTGCCGCGCTTGATGTCGATCGCGCCGAGCTTCTCGCCGAGGTCGGCGTGGTCGAGCGGCTCGAAGTCGAAGGCCTTCGGTTCGCCGTGAGTGCGGAGCGTGACGAAGTTCTCTTCGCCCCCGGCAGGAACACCCTCGATGATCGGATTGGCGACCCCGCGCATCGCGACGTCGAACGCCTCGTCGGCCGCGGTCGAGGCCGCCTGGGCCTCCTTGACGCGCGCAGCCAACTTCTGCGCTTCGGCGACGAGCTCTTTCTTCTCCTCCTTGGGCGCCTTCGCAACCGTCTTGCCGAAAGCGTTCTGCTCGGCGCGGAGGTCTTCGTAGACGGCGATCGCGGCCCGACGCGCGACGTCGGCGGCGAGCGCGACGTCGACGGCCTCGGTGGAGTCGCCGCGGGCGAGCTGGCTCTGCTTGATGCGGTCGGGGGCGTCGCGGAGGAGCTGGGGATCGATCACCCAGTCAGTCTAAGGAGTCCTCGCCCGGCGTCGAGGCGGAGACGATCGACCTGTGGACAAGTCGTGGTCTTGGCCGCTGTTAACACCCCCGCCACACGACGGAGGCGCCCGTCGAATACGGTTGTGCCATGAGCCACCCATCCCCCGCCACCGCTGAAAGGGATGACGAGATGCACCCGGCCTCGCCCCGACCGGTCGCCGCAGTCGTGTACAACCCCGTCAAGGTGTCGCTCGCCGACATCAAGAAGTCGGTGCGCCGTCACCAGCAGAAAGCCGGCTGGGGCGAAACCCTCTATTACGAGACCTCGATCGACGACCCGGGCGGCGGCATCACGCGCCAGGCGGTCGAGGCCGGCGCCGACATGGTGATAGCGGCGGGCGGAGACGGCACGGTGCGCTGTGTCGCCGAGGCGCTCCGCGGATCCTCGACGGCTTTGGGGTTGCTCCCCTCGGGCACCGGCAACCTGCTGGCGCGCAATCTCAAGCTCAGTCTCGACCACCTCGACAACGCGATCTCGACTGCGTTCAACGGCGTCGAACGCCAGATCGACCTCGGGGTCGTCGACATCGAGAATCCCGATGGCACGCGCGACCGCTCCTGCTTCGTCGTGATGGCCGGTCTCGGGCTCGACGCGCAGATGCTGGCGAACACGAACGACAAGCTCAAGGCGCGCGTCGGCTGGCTGGCCTACGTCGACGCCATCGCGAAAAGCCTCCGCGACAACAACTCCATCTCGATCCGCTACGACCTCGACGGACTCGGCCGGAAGACGATGAAGACCCACACGATCATCATCGGCAACTGCGGGCTGCTGCCCGGCAACCTGATGCTGCTCCCCGACGCGGCCGTGGACGACGGCGTGTTCGACATCGTGGCGCTCCGCCCCGAGCGCAAGATCGACTGGGTCGGCATCTGGCTCAAGATCGTCTGGGAGAACGGGATCCTGCGGCGCTCGCGAGCGGGTCGCCAGATCATGCGTCTCGCGCCCGACCTCAAGACGGTCCGCTATATGAAGGGCTCCGAGATCGTCGTGCGACTCGACTCCCCGCAGGATTTCGAGCTCGACGGCGACTCCCACGGCATGGCGGTGGCGATCCGCGCGTGGATCGACCCGCTGGCGTTGCGGGTGCGCGTCCCGGCGTAGGGCTCCTCGGCGCGGAGCCGCGGCGTGATCCGACGCGGATCGGCCGAAGCGTCCTGGCGCGCCGGGTCACTATGGCCGAATCGCGTCGCGTCGCGTCGCTTCGCTTCGCATCGCCGAATGCGGCGACTAGAGCTGCTCCGGCTCCCCCGCCACGAGACCGCGCAGCCAGTCGCGCGCCTCGACGAACGCCTGGTTGTCGTACCGCGGCGTGACCGTCACCTCACGTCGATCAGCCCGCGGATACGAGCCGAGGAAGATGACGTTCGGGCTGAACCGCTTGAGCCCGAGCAGCGCGTCGGCGACCCGCTCGTCGAGGATGTGCCCGTCGAGGTCGATCACGAATCGGTAGCGGCCAAGGGCGTCTCCGATGGGGCGAGACTCGAGCAGGCTCATGTTGATGCCGCGCGTCGCGAACTGCTCCAGCATGTCGAGCAGACCTCCGGCTCGGTCGTCGGGGAGCTCCGCGATGATCGACGTCTTGTCGGAGCCGGTGGCCGGCGGCACAGCCGACACGCGCCCCACGAGCACGAAGCGGGTGACGGCATTCGGGTTGTCGCCGATCCCGTCGGCGAGCACCTCGAGCGGGTAGTGCTCGATGATTCCGGGTGGGGCGATGGCCGCGTCGGCCAGGCCGCCGACGACTTCGCCGGCGCCGACCGGTGGCAGCAGGGCGGCGGCGGCCGCGACGTTCGAGGTGGCCGGCAGGTGACCGTGGTCGGGCAGCGCCTTCTCGAGCCACAGCCGGGTCTGCGCGTAGGCGACCGGATGCGCGTTGACGACCTTGACGTCGTCCAGCCTTGTGCCGGGTCGGGCCACGAGCACGAAGTCGACTTTGACGAGATACTCCCCGACGATCCGCAGGCCCGGAACGTTGGCCAGGGCATCCTGCGTCGCGCTAACCCCTCCGTCGATCGAATTCTCGATCGCGATCATTGCCGCGACGCTGCGCCCCGCGACCACGTCGGCCAGAGCCTCGCCCACGTTGTTGACGCTCCGCCAGTTCTTGCCCCGCGCCTCCGGAACCTGCTTCAGCGCCGCCTCCGTGAAGGTGCCGGCCGGGCCCAGGTAGCTGTAAGTCTCGAGCGGGTCGGGGGCGTGGTCGATCGCTGACATGGCTCAGAGCCTAGGGCAGGGCGACGAGCCCACGGATCCTTGTCTCCCCAGCAAAGACAGACACGAGGATCCGCCGCCCCACCTGTGGACAACCACGACACACGTCTGCCGTCAGTGCCACTATTGCTCACATGACCGATCGCGCCGGCACCTACGCCACCCCCGAAGACCTCATCAACCCCGAGGCCGTCTCGGCTGCCTATTACGAGCTGATCCCCGACGTGTCCGATCCCTCGCAGAAGGTCGTGTTCGGCACGTCCGGTCACCGCGGCTCGTCGCTCGACGCCGCGTTCAACGAGGCTCACATCGCCGCCATCACGCAGGCGATCGTCGAGTACCGCACGGCACAGGGCATCACCGGGCCGCTGTTCATCGGCCGCGACACGCACGCGCTCTCGGGCCCCGCCGAGCGCACAGCGCTCGAGGTGCTCGCCGGCAACGGGGTCACCGTGCTCGCCGACGCCGAGGGCGGCTATGTGCCGACGCCGGTCATCAGCCACGCGATCCTCGTCTATAACAACGACCCCGAGCACACCGATCAGGCCGACGGTATCGTCGTCACGCCGAGCCACAACCCGCCTCGCGACGGTGGCTTCAAGTACAACCCGCCGCACGGCGGCCCGGCCGACAGCGACGCGACGTCGTGGATCGCGAATCGGGCCAACGAGATCATCGCCGGCGGCAACGTCGAGGTGAAGAAGAGCATGGTGAGCCCCGGGCGCCACGACTTCCTGCGCGGGTATGTGATCGACCTCGCCAACGTGATCGACTTCGAGGCGATCAAGAAGGCTGGCATCCGCATCGGCGCCGACCCGCTCGGTGGTGCGAGCGTCGAGTACTGGGCCGCGATCCGCGACGCGTACGACCTCGACCTCACCGTGATGAACCCCGGAGTCGACCCGACCTGGCGCTTCATGACCCTCGACTGGGACGAGAAGATCCGGATGGATCCGTCGAGCGCTTCCGTCATGGCGAGCGTCGTCGAGCGCAAGGGCGAATTCGACATCGTCACCGGCAACGACGCCGACGCCGATCGCCACGGCATCGTCACGCCCGACGAGGGGCTGATGAACCCCAACCACTACCTGGCCGTCGCCATCGACTACCTCTACAGCCACCGTCCCGACTGGCGCGCCGACGCCGCAATCGGCAAGACGCTCGTCTCGTCGTCGATCATCGACAAGGTCGCCGACTCCCTCGGCCGACGCCTCTGGGAGGTGCCGGTCGGCTTCAAGTGGTTCGTGCCCGGTCTCGTCGACGGCAGCGTCGCGTTCGGCGGCGAGGAGAGCGCCGGGGCGTCGTTCCTCCGCCGCGACGGCTCGGTCTGGACCACCGACAAAGACGGCATCATCCTCGCCCTGCTCGCCAGCGAGATCCTGGCGGTGACCGGCAAGACGCCGTCGGTGCTCTACAAAGAGCTCACCGAGAAGTACGGAGACCCGGTCTACCAGCGCATCGACGCGGCCGCCTCGAAAGAGCAGAAGGCCCGACTCGGCAAGCTGAGCGGCGACGACATCACGGCGACCGAGCTCGCGGGCCACCCGATCATCGCGAAGCTCAGCGAAGCTCCCGGCAACGGTGCCGCGGTCGGCGGCCTCAAGGTCGTGACCGAGAAGGCGTGGTTCGCGGCTCGACCGTCGGGCACCGAAGACGTCTACAAGATCTACGCCGAGTCGTTCGAGGGTCCGGAGCACCTGAAGCGCGTGCAGGCCGAGGCGAAGGAGATCGTCGACGCGGCGCTCGGCGCCTAGTTCAGGGGCTGCCCGTCGGGCGGGTCCGCCGCCGCTCTAGCGGTGCTCCGCTCTGCCGTTCTGGCGGTGCGCCGAGTGCCGCCGAGTGCGCGCGCGGCGGCCAGCCGAGCTGCATTCGGCGGCACTCGGCGGTGCGGCGGGGCGGAGGCGCGCGAAATGGCCTTTATGCCGGGAATCTGCAGGCGGGAGCGGAGATCAGGCCGCCTCGCGCGGCTGACGCCGGGAGTGAGCGGGGGCGGGCCGGATCCTACGTTCCTTGAATGAAAGAAGCACCGGGCCCAGAAAACGGACTCCGGGAACCTCAGCTCAAAGAGCGTTCGGCTGCTGCGCCCACCAGGCGGTGATGGTCCCGGCGACCCCGCGGGCCTGCTGCTCACGCATCACCAGGCCGTAGTCGCTGTCGATCGCTCCGGCGATCTTGACCGCCAGCGCCCGATCGCGCACGCCATGGCCCAGCTCGATCAGGATCGGCCGCACCAGATCGTCGTACTCGCCGTCGGCGACGCGCGCCGGGCCGACGCCGATCGGATCCCACTGCCCGACGATCTCGGCCAGCTCGAGTTCGAGCGCCGTGAATCGGCTCCGGTCGGCGTTCGATCCACTGGCGGTGCGCATCCCGACAGTCTGCCGCATGCTAGACGGTGCGCCGCGACGGAACCCCTCGCGGGCATACACCAAACGGACTACCCGACCTGCCGCGGCAGGAGGGGTAGTCCGTCAGACGTGGTGCGGCGCAAAGGCGCCGAGCCGCAGCGGCGCGGCGACGCAGCGACGCAGCGACGCAGCCCCGAACTACTTGCCCGTCACCTTGCCCGGGTTGAAGTTGCGCTTCGGGTCGGCCGAGTCGAGCAGGCCCTGCATCAGCGCGAGGCCGGGCTGCGAGACGTCCTGGCCGAGCCACGGCGCGTGCTCGAGGCCGACACCGTGGTGGTGCGACACCGTGCCGCCCTCGGTAATGAAGGCGTCTTGGATCGCCTTCTTGACGATGTCGTACTGCTCGAGCGGCTGGTCGCCGTGCTCGAACGCGAACGTGAAGTAGAGGCACGCTCCCGAGTGGTACGAGTGCGACAGGTGCGCCATGATCAGGCCCTGCGCGCCGATCTTCTCGAACGCGCGGTTCGCCGCGGCGTAGACGCCGTTGTATAGCGGGAGCAGCTTCGACCAGGGTGCAGCGGTCTCGGACACGTCGGCTGCGCCGCCGTGGTCGAGGAAGAAGTCGCGGAGGTACGGGGTGTCGAACTTCTTCTGGTCGTAGAGCACGCCGGGGCCCTTGCCGACGCCGAAACCGCCGTGCTTCTTGACGATCTTCGCGACCAGCTTCTCGTTGCGGTCGACGTGCTCGTCGGAGCCCTCGTAGCCGATGAACGACAGACAGATCTTCGAGAGGTCCCAGCCCTTCAGCTTCATGAACTTCTGCACGCCCTGGTTGAGGAGAGACGAGATGCCCTTGCTGGCCTTCGACGTCGCGAGCGACATCTCGGTCTCGAACTCGTTCGACACACGCGTGATCGAAGGGTTCGCGTCGCTCTCGGCAATCGCCTGCATGGCTTGCAGACCGGCCTCCCAGGTGGGGAAGAAGTAGGCGAGGATCTCACGCTTCTCGGGGATGCGGTGCACCTGAACGGTGACCTCGGTAATGATGCCGAGGCGTCCTTCGGATCCGATGATCATCTCGCGAAGCGACGGGCCCGTCGATGCCGACGGGACGGCGCGGATCACGACGACGCCGTCGGGCCGCACCATGCGCAGGCCCTTGGTGATGTCGGCGATGTCGCCGAACTTATCGGACTGCATGCCCGAGGAGCGGGTCGCGACCCAGCCGCCGAGGGTCGAGTGGGTGAAGCTGTCGGGGAAGTGGCCGAGGGTCCAGCCCTTGGCGTTCAGCTGCTCTTCGATGGCCGGGCCCTGCGCTCCGGCCTGGATGCGCGCGATGCGTCCGTCGTCGTCGATGTCGAGCACGCGGTCGAGGCGCCCCATGTCGAGCGAGATGACGATGCGCTCTTCGGTGGGCATGGGCTCGAGCGAGCCGACGATGTTGCTGCCGCCGCCGAAGGGGATCAGGACGAGGTCGTGCTCGACGGCCGCGGTGACGATCTTGGCGATCTCCGACTCGGTGGCCGGATAGACGACGGCGTCGGGGGTGCGCGGGAACACGCCGTTGCGGATCCGGATCAGGTCGCGAATGCTCTTGCCGTAGGTGTGGACGACGCGCTCCATGTCGCCGAGCACGACGTGGCCTTCGCCGACGATCAGCGAGAGGGCGCTCGAGACGTCGGCGGTGATGCGCGAGGCGGGGATCTCGAGATCGTCGAAGGCCGGAACGGCGGTGATCTCATCGGAGTGCAGGTCGACGCCGACCATCTTCTTCACGAACGGAGCGAACGCGGGCTTGTCTTCGTGGTGGAAGGCGACCCCCTCGACACCCCAGCCCCACCACTTCATGTGCTTGACGTCGGGCCCCTCGTCGGGGGCGGACGTCTGGCGGGGTTTCAGGTCGGTCACGGGCGGACTCCTTTGGACGGATCGGACTGACCGAGGATATCGGCCGAGTACTGGTTTCGAATGCGAAGAATCTCGTCGCGGAGACGTGTCGAGAAAGCGATGGCGGTCTCGTCGGGCTCGGGGCGCATCGGATCCCCGAATGCGACGCCGACGGGGAGGCGGCCGGGGCGTGGCCAGTGCGCTCCGCGAGGGTGCGCGATGTTGGCCCCGATCAGGGCGAGAGGCACGATGGGCACGTCACAGGCTGCCGCGAGACGAGCGGCGCCCGGCTTGAACGATCCCATCTCGCCGTCTTTGGAGCGCGTGCCCTCGGGGAACACCAGCACCGGAAAGCCCCGCTGGAGCAACGAGACCGCACTCACGGAGGGGTTCTCTCGGGCGGGCTTGGCGCGCTTCTTCGAATCGCGACGGCCACCCCGCTGAATCGGGAACGCGTTGAAGAAGAGGGAGGTCAGGCCGCGACGCCACCAGACGTCGAAGAAGTAGTCGGCGGCCGCCCCGGTCGCGAGGTAGCGCGAGAGCTTGCGCGGCAGGGCACTCACGATGAGCGGCGCGTCGAGGTGGCTGGAGTGGTTCGCGATGAGCACGAAGCCACCCTCGAGACCGATCAGCCGCTCTCGCCCGATGACCGTCACGTCGGTGATCGACCAGATCGTCGGCTTCATCACCCAGCGCTGGGCCACGAAACGCACCGAGGCGTGCATGCGCGAATTGAACCGGTCGCGGACGTCTTCCGCCGCTTCGCCGAGACGACCGCGCACGTCGGCCGCGGTGTCGTTGACCCGGCCGGCCACCGCCCCGATCACCGAGGCCGCGGTCGGCTCCGACCCATCGGCGGTCTTCTCCTCGGGGAGGGCCTCAGGATCCGGGCGTTCGCCCTTCGACTCCTCCACGCTCATGCCTCCACCGGTTTCTTGCGGCCCGACGAGATCGCCGCCGAGACGCCTCGCACGGCGCTCTTCGGTGCGTGACGGAGCAACCCGACGAGCACTTTGTACCGAATGGTGGGTATGGAGATCGCTTTGCCCCTGTCGACGTCGCGCAGACACGCGGTGACCAGTTGTTCGGCGTCGAGCCAGAGGGAGTTTGGGATGCTCGACGTGCGAATGGCGGCGCGCTGATGGAATTCCGTCCGCACCCAGCCCGGCAGGACGGCGGTGACAGTGACGCCCGTCCCCTTCAGTTCGACGGCCAGCCCCTCCGAGAACGACGTGACCCACGCCTTGATCGCCGAGTAGGCCCCCATGGCGAGCAGGCCCGCCGTCGACGAGACGTTGACGATGCGGCCGTCTCCGCGATCGCGCATCGAGCGTGCCGCCGCGGCCGAAAGCACGAGCACTGCGCGGCACATGACCTCGAAACCGAGATCGAGACCCTCGACGTCGTGCGAGGTCAGCGGGATGTGCATGCCGAAACCGGCATTGTTCACCAGGAAATCGATCGGCCGGGCTGGATCCTCGAGCCGTGCCGCCACACGGTCGACGTCTGCGCGCTGCGAGAGGTCGGCCGGAAAGAGCTCGACGCTCACGCCGAGACCACGGAGGTCGTCAGCGGTCGACGCAAGCCTCGCCTCGTCTCGAGCGACGAGAACGAGGTCGTATCCCCTATGTGCGAGCTGGCGGGCAAATTCGGCTCCGATGCCGGACGTGCCCCCGGTCACGAGCGCTACAACCATGCCGCTTACGATACGGTGCCTACGGGGAGATTCGCGCATCGCTCCCGGCTCAGACCCCCTCCGGAGGCACACGTTTCATGACCGACAGCCCGAATTCCGAGGCGGCAGGCCCCTTCGACATCCGTGAATTCACACGGACGGCGCAGGGCAACTTCCGCGCCGACCTCGACCTCACCTCCTACGAGGCGCATCCCCTCGACGCCGAGACCCTCGAACTGGTCCGCTATCTGTCAAGGCTCGAGGCAGCGACCATGGAGCACCTGCGCAACCTTCTCGTCACGGCAACCCATAAAGACGCCCGCGTCACCGCGTTCCTCGTCACCTGGGCGTTCGAGAAGTTCTGGATGGCCGACGCCCTCGACGCCGTTCTCGGCGCGCACGGTCTCGATCGCACCCGCAACGTCGACGAGGGGCCTCCCCGCACGGGTGCCGACGAGGCGATCCAGCGCTCCGGTCCGATCCGACGCGCCATCGCCGCCGTCGGGCTCGGCGCTCCCATCGTGGCCACCCACATGACCCTCGGACTGGTCGACGAGTGGATTCTCCGCGCGGCATATGATCATCTCCGCGCGACGACCGACTCGCCCGCGCTCCGCGACACGATCGGCAGGATCCAGATCATCAAGCAACGACACGAGGCCTTCTTCGCAGACGAGACCGAGTGGCGCCTGAGCGACTCCAAGCGCGCCGCCCGTCAGACGCGCGCGGCTCTCGCGACCGCGGCCTGGCCCATCGGCGGGGTCGAGCGCGCCGCCGCCGACCGCGACCGGTTCGAGGCATTCGTCTTCTCAGGATCCGACGGCTCGGCTCGTGCGGACGACATCGGGCGCCGCGTCGCCTCTCTCCCCGGCATGGATGCGCGCATCGGCCAGACGACCGCAAAGAAGCTGACCCCGTGAGCGCACTCGACTTTCCCGATTTCTCGACGGACCTCGGATCCTCGCATGTGTTCCTCACCGGCGGGACCGGCTTCGTCGGTCAGGCAATCCTCGAGCGGCTCCTCGCGAGCCACCCGGGTACCAGGATCACCCTGCTCATCCGCACCAAGGGGAGCACCTCCGGCGTCGACCGTCTTCGTCACGTACTGCGGAAGCCCGTCTTCGCCACCTGGCGAGAGAGTGTCGGCCCCGACGGGGTCGAAGACGCGATCCAGAACCGGCTGAACGTGCTCGAGGGCGGTCTCGACGCCGTCCCCGAGCTGCCGGGCGACCTCGACGTCGTAATCCACTCCGCGTCGAGCGTCTCGTTCGACCCGCCCATCGACCAGGCCTTCGAGACGAACGTCGGCGGTGCCGTCGGCCTGTACGAGGCACTGATCGCCTCGGGCACCGACCCGCACGTAGTCCACGTCTCGACCGCCTACGTCGGCGGCCTCCGCAAGGGCATCTTCCCCGAGGCGTCGCTCACTCACGAGGTCGACTGGCGCACCGAGTTCGAGGCCGCCCGTGCCGCCCGCTCCCGTGTCGAGCTTTCGTCGCGCCAGCCGGAGGTGCTGCGCCGCTTCATCGCCGAAGCCCGGGCCAAGCACGGCAAAGAAGGCCCCCTCGCGGTGTCGCGCGAAGCCGAGGAGCGGCGCGTGGCCTGGGTCAAGGCGAAACTCGTCGACCACGGTCGCGCCCGCGCCGAGAGCCTCGGCTGGACCGACGTCTACACGCTCACGAAGGCCTTCGCCGAGCGCGCGGCCGAGCAGATGTGGGCGGCTCGCGGTCACCGCCTGTCGTTCGTGCGCCCGGCGATCGTCGAGAGCGCGCTCCGCCACCCGTACCCGGGCTGGATCGACGGCTTCAAGGTCGCCGACCCGCTGATCATGGCCTACGGCCGCGGCATGCTCCCCGAGTTCCCGGGCGTGCCTGACAGCGTCCTCGACGTGGTGCCGGTCGACTTCGTCGTCAACGTGATCGTCCTGGTCGCGTCCAACCCCGCGGCCGCTGGCGAGCCCCAGTTCTTCCACGTGTCGTCGGGCGCCAGCAATCCGCTGCCGATCCACCGGATGTTCACGAACCTCAGCATGTTCTTCACCGCCAACCCGCTGCCGACCGCCGATAGCGGCTCCATCGCGGCCGCGACCTGGCGCTTTCCGGGCGGGCGCAAGGTCGAGCGGGCGGTCCGACTCCAGGCACGTCTCAACGACGCGCGCGAATCGGTCTTTCTGCGACTGCCGTCGACCGATCGGACGCGGGAGGCCCTCGCCGGGGTCGATCGCCGCCGCGCCGACCTCGAGTCACTACAGAGCCTGACCGATCTCTACCGCCACTACATCCAGTCGGAGATCATCTTCGACGATCGCCGCACGAAGGCGCTTCAGGCCGCTCTCGTCGCCACCCGGCCGGCCGAAGTGTCGAACGACATCGGCTTCGACATGGCCGACATCCAGTGGGAGGACTACTTCCAGACCGTGCACTTCCCCGCGGTCACGACGATGACCCGGGCGTTCAGCGTTCGGCCCGCCTCGTCCGGCCCTGCGCTCGACCGCGAGCTGCCCCGACGCAAAGACGTCGTGGCGATCTTCGATCTCGAGGGCACTGTCGTCGACTCGAACATCGTCGAGCAGTATCTCTGGGTGCGCGGATCGGGCTTCGGCAAGGCGGCCTGGCCCGCCGAGGTGGCGAGTCTCCTCGCGTCGCTTCCCGGCTACCTTCGCGCCGAACAGCGCGATCGAGGCGAGTTCATTCGCGCGTTCCTCCGTCGGTACGAGGGCATGCCCGTGACCCGCCTCGAAGAGGTTGTGGCTCGTGGATACGCCCAGACGCTCCTCAAGCACACGATGCCGGAAGCTCTCGAGCGCATCGCCGCCCACCGTGCCGCCGGGCACCGCACTGTGCTCGTCACGGGCTCCATCGGAACACTCGTCTCGCCTCTCGCTCACCTGTTCGACGAGGTGGTCGCCGGGACGATGCATGCCCGTGACGGCATTTACACCGGATACCTTGCCCAGCCCCCGGTGGTCGACGAGGCGCGAGCAGCCTGGCTGCGCCAATATGCCGAGCGGAACGGTGTCGATCTTTCAGCTTCGTACGGTTACGGTGATAGTCACGCCGACCTCGTCTGGCTCGAAATGCTCGGAAATCCAAGCGCCGTCAACCCGGATTCCAATCTTTCTCGTGAAGCCCTCCGAAGAAAGTGGAGAATCCGCGATTGGAAGCGCGGGCCGATCCAGCTAACCTCGAGTCACCTGAGGTCAGCGGGAGAAATCCCTGCAGGCGGCACCGACTAGGCACACCCGAGAGGAGTGGAAGAGGCATATGCCTCTTCCGACATACGATGGCATTCGATATCGACAAGTACGCTGCAGGCTCTGAGCGCCTGGGCTGGGACGACCTCGATCTCGAGCACTTCCGCGAAAACCCCCTCTCGCCCGAGACGCTCCGCACCCTCCGCTACATGGCCGACGTCGAGTACCACACGGTCTGCTACACCCGCGATCTGCTGACCACCCCGTCGCACAAAGACGGCGAGATCTCGACGTTCATGACGATGTGGAACCGCGAGGAATTCTGGCACGGTGAGGCCCTGGGCGCCGTCCTGGCCGTCCACGGAATCACCGTCGACTACGACGCCCTCCGCGCCTCCCGCCTCAAGCTCGGCTGGCGTGACCGCCTCGACCCCATCAAGCAGTCCATGCTCGGCAAGATCGTCGGCAGCGACTTCGTGGCCGTCCACATGTCGTGGGGCGCCGCCAACGAGTGGTCTGCCGTGAGCGCCTACAAGCGCATGGCCGACCTCGAGACCGACCCCGTGCTGGGCGAGCTGCTGCGGCGCATCGCCAAGCAAGAGACGCGGCACGTCGCCTTCTACGTCTCGCAGGCTCGCGAGCGGCTCCTCAAGAGCAAGCGTGCTCAGAAGCTCACCCGCCTCCTCCTCTCGAAGTTCTGGGCCCCGGTGGGCTCGAGCATCATGGAGCGCGACGATGTCCAGTTCGTCTTCGGCCAGATCATGGGCGGCGTCGAGGGGCGCAAAGAGATGAAGAAGCTTGACAACAACATCGCAAGCCTCCCAGGCATGCAGGGCCTGACCATCTTCGAGAAGGCCCTCGACGGCCTCGGCGTGGCGGCGTAGCGCCTTCCTCCACGCAGGCGGTCTTTCCAGCGCGGACGAGTTGTCCACAGGTCTGACCTATGCCGCAGAGCCCCCGGCCGGAATCGACTAGCGTCGAATCCGTGCCCACCGACACCGAGCTACCCGAGAGCGACGCACGACCGCGTCCCGACTCGGGTGCGCGTCGGCTTCCGGTCGCGGGCATTCTCGCCGTCGTGCTCGGACTCCTCGTCGTTATCGGCAGCGCCTTCGGTGGCGAACTCCGATTCTCCGGCCCGCGTTGGAGCCTCGGGGCCTTCCCCTCCGCCACACCGCCCGCCCCTCCGTCGCAGCCGGCTGACAATCCCACGGCATCGCCTCCGGCGACCAGCGGAGGATCCCCGCCAGACCTCACTTGGCTCGTCGTCGTCGTGGCGTGCCTCGCCGCACTCGCCCTCGCGGTCGTGGTCATCCGGTGGTGGCGCTCCCGTCGCCGCGATCGGCCCGCCGCTACCGCCGCGTCGCTCGACGAGCTGAGCGACCCCTCACCCCTCGCCGACGACCCGTCGATCGAGACCAGCGCCCCCTATCTGCGCCGGGGCCTGCGCCTCGCCCTCGATCTCCTCGACGGCGATCGCGCGCCGAACGACGCCATCGTCGCCGCCTGGCTGGGCCTCCAGGAGGCCGCCGAAGACGCCGGCTACTCCCGCCTCGACTCCGAGACTCCGACCGAGTTCACCAGCCGGATCCTTCGCCTGACCGGGGTCGACGGGGAGTCCCTCGGCACGCTCCGACGCCTCTACCTTGCCGTGCGATTCGGAGACGCCGTCGCTTCGCCCGCCGACGTCGTCACCGCACGCCAAGCGCTCGTCGTCCTCGAGGCCCAATGGGCCGAACGTTCCCCCCACCCGACCGACGACGGCGGTCACGCGTGAGCTTCCGCCGAACCCTGATCCTCTCGTCCGTCGCGGCGCTCGTCGTGGGTGCCATCGTCTACTTCTTCGGCCTCGACGTCGTCGGTTCCGTGGTCGTCACCGTCGTCGCCCTCGGCGTCCTCCTCGTCATCGGCCTGACCTGGGAGTCGTTCGCCGGCGAGAACGCCGTGGCGTGGCCTCAACCGCCGATCCGCCGAACCCCGGGCGCGCGGCTCGACGTCGAAGAGCTCAGCTGGTCGATGAAGACCCGCGGCGGCGTCCAAGACCGCACCGTCGCGAGGGCCCGAGAGGCGGCCCGGCATCGACTGCTCTTTCTCTACGGCCTCGATCTTCTCGATCCGGGCGACCGACCCGAGATCGAGAAGATCCTGGCACCCGGCGTCGTGCGCACACTCCTGATGCCGCGCGCCACGAATCTCGACCTGATCTCCTTCACCCGCCTCCTGAATGCCATCGAGGCACTCGGGTCGCCTACCGAGAGGCACACGTGACCACCTCCGCCCCCGCATCCCTCTCCATCGCCGAGGTCGCCTCGCTCAGCAGGCGAGTGCTCGACGAGGTCGGCGAGCTCGTCGTCGGTATGCGCGAGCCGCTCGAGCTCGCGTTCGCCAGCATCCTCGCGGGTGGCCACGTTCTCTTCGAAGACGTCCCCGGGCTCGGCAAGACCCTGGCAGCGCGGAGCATCGCGCAGGCGACCGGTCTCGACTTCCGTCGTCTCCAGTGCACGCCCGACCTTCTCCCCGCCGACATCACCGGCTCGTTCCTCTACGCCCCCGCCACGTCGGAGTTCGTCTTTCGCCCGGGCCCGGTCTTCACGGGCCTGTTCCTCGCCGACGAGATCAACCGCACCTCCCCGAAGACGCAGTCCGCCCTACTCGAAGCGATGGCCGAGGGTCAGGTGACGGTCGAAGGCCAGAGCTTCCCGCTCCCCCATCCGTTCCACGTCATCGCAACCTCCAACCCCATCGAGTACGAGGGCACCTACGCCCTGCCCGAGGCGCAGCTCGACCGGTTCATGGTGCGCCTCTCGGTCGGCTACCCGAGCCGCGAAGGCGAGCAGAAAGTCCTCCTCAGCCGTGTAGCGCGACGCCGCGAAGTCGGGCGGATCGAGGCGGTCATCGACCCCGAAACGCTCCTCGCCATGCAGGCCACGGTCGAGGGCGTGCACGTCGATCCCGACATCGCCCTCTACTGCGTCGACCTCGCCACCGCGACCCGCGAGAACCGCGACATCCAAGTCGGCGCCTCCCCTCGCGGCGCCCAGGGTCTCATGCTCGTCGGCCGAGCTCGCGCGGTGATGGACGGCCGCGATTTCGTCACGCCCGAAGACATCAAGGCGGCTGCCATCCCTGTCCTCGCGCACCGAGTGTCGCTCACCCCCCAGGCCTGGGCCAACGGCGTCGACGCCGCCCAGGTCATCGGCTCGATCGTCTCGCGGATCGCCGGGCCTCCGGCCGTGGGCCGGGCAAACGACCCCGTCGACTCCTCGACTCCTCGATGAGCGAGGCCCTACCAGGCGGGCACGCCGACCGCACCTCACTGCGGCCAAGCTGGTCGCTCAATCCCGCGGTCGGGTACGCCGCCGCTGCCGCCGCGCTCCTGGCAGGCCTCGCCCTCGTCACCTCCCGCCCCGAGTTCGCCCTGATCGCCCTCCCGCTCTTCGCCATCGTCGCGTTCGGGGTCGAGCGGAGGCCACGCCGCTCCGACGTCGTGACAACCACCACACGACTGGCGCCCGACACGGATGCCACCGGTGTCGGCTACGACACCCGATTCGACCTCTCCGCCGATGTCGACGCCCTCGCCGTCGTCCTCGCCACCGCCGACGGAACGACGCACCGATTCGCCGTCACCCCCGAAACCGCGAGGCGCCTCATCGGAAAAGTGGCGGTCACGCACTCCGGGCCGCAAGAGATCCTGCGGCTGCACTACTCGGCGCTGGGCGCCGCCGGCGCCGCCTTCACCTCACCCGACGCGGGCCCCGCGAGCTCCCGTCTGGTGCCACCGCCGCGGCTCCCCATCGACAGCCTTCCGTTGCCCCACCGAGTGGTGGGCATCACCGGCGCGCACGACTCCGCGACGCCGGGCGACGGCGGCGAGTTCCGCGATGTCGCGCTCTTCGCACCGGGCGATCGGCTCCGGCGAATCGACTGGAAGGTCACCGCCCGGAGGGCGCAGCTCCCCGGCGACCTCTACGTCCGCCGGACGTTCTCGACGGCTGATGCGATCGTCATGCTCGTCATCGACGACCGAGACGAGGTGAGCGCCGACATCTCTCGATGGTCCGGATCCAAAGGGCCCCTGACCTCCACGACGTCTCTCGACCTCGCTCGCGAAGCGGCGGCCTCACTGGCTTCTGCCTACCTCGCGGCGGGCGATCGGGTCGGGTTGCGCGACCTCGCCGGCACGGCACGCTCGGTTGAGCCCGGAGGCGGTACGCGGCACCTGCAGCGTCTCCAGACCACGATCGCCACCGCTGCTCCGACCGGGCGGCCCGTGAAGACGACCCGCACGCCCATCGTTCCCGCCTCGGCACTCGTGGTCGTGATCTCGTCGTTCCTCGACGACCTCGCAGGCACCATGGCGGTGACCTGGGCCTCGACAGGCCATCGCGTTCTCGCCATCGACACGCTGCCCCAGGTCGATGTAACCGCCGCAAGCCGCGAGGAGCGCACGGCGTTCCAGCTCCTGATGCTCGAACGCACCAGTCGTCTCGACGGCATGACAGCCTCCGGCGTCGAGCCCGTCCGCTGGGATGCCGCTCCCGGCTCCGCCGTGCCAGCCGTGCGATTGCGCGCCCTCACCCGCCCGCGGCGGATCCGATGAGCGACACGAACCGGGGCCCCGCGACGCCCACGAGCTTTCCCGGCATCGGCCCGACGGTTCCCGCCCTCGCCCTCTCCGCGCTGACGTTCATCGCCGGAGCGGGCGCCGGCTTCCTCGTGCTCGGGGTGAGCGGCTGGCTCGTGGTGGCACTGCTGCTTGCGCTCGGTGCAGCGGCCGTGCCCCGCGGCCCCTTCGCCGCGATACTGATCGTGCTGCTCGCGGTCGCATTGGTGGCGGGCGGTCGGCCCGGCTACGCGCCACCGCTGATCGGGCTGGTGGCAGCGGGGCACCTGCTGGTCGCTGTCGGATCCTTGTCTGCGTGGCTCCCGCGCCGGGCCTCAGTGCAGCTCGCTGTGCTGCGGCGCCCGCTGCTCCGCTATCTGGTCGTGCAGGTGGCAGCGCAGATCGTCGCCTTCGCTGTGCTCGCGCTCATCCGCCCGGCCGGCGCTGAGGCGGGCTCGGTGTGGCTCGGGCTCGTCGGCGCGATCGCCGCACTCGCTCTCGCGGCCGTCGTA
This sequence comes from Frondihabitans sp. VKM Ac-2883, assembly GCF_015350875.1. Lineage (NCBI taxonomy): Bacteria > Bacillati > Actinomycetota > Actinomycetes > Micrococcales > Microbacteriaceae > Frondihabitans > Frondihabitans sp. VKM Ac-2883. Next base: position 430,796 of record NZ_JADKSF010000002.1, read on the forward strand.
GCGCCCCTGCTGCTGCGGCCTGCGCGCTGACGGCCGCTCGCGAGGTCCGTCTCGGCGGGCGAGGCACCCCCGGTTGGCCAGATAACCCCCCGATGCCGGGCCCGATCTGGCCGAACGGGGGTGCGTCACGACACGTGACCTACGCACCCGACTAGAGCGAGGCGGGCACCTTGTAGAACCAGACCTTCGCGCCCGGGTGATCTTTCGTGATCGCCGTGTCGAGGTCACGGTAGTCGTAGTCGAGGTTGTGCCCGACGAGCGAGATCTTCGAGCCGTCGATGGCGGAGACGATCATCACGTGGTCAGGAACGTCGTTGTTGTTCCAGTCGAAGTACGCGAGATCGCCGACCGAGAGTTGAGAACGCTGATCGGCCGTGAGCGGGGTGAACCCGAGCGAGGGGTTGGCCTTGAGGTAGTTGTCGAATGCGGGTGCGTACCCCCACGTCTCGCTGTGACCCGACGAGTTGTAGTGCCAGGAGTCGTTCTGCGCGAGGCCCCGGGCATCGAGCGCCTGGCTGACGAAGTTCTGGCAGTCGCCGCCGACCGAGTTGAAGTCGAGGTACGAGGCGTTGTAGGTCGGGGCGTTCCAGTGCGCGAACGCGTACTGCATCTCGCGGTCGACGCCCGACGAGACCTTCCAGGTGTACGACGCGGTGGCGGCGGCACCGACGGGCTTCGACCCCGCGTACGCGACGACGTCGCCACTCGCCGGCTGGTAGTCGACCGATCGCGGAACGACCGCGGTCACCTTGGAGTCGCTGACGACCTTCACGTCGGTCGCGTCTTGCGTGCCGATCTTGACGCGATCGACGGCACCGAGGTTCGACCCCGTGAGAGTTATCGTGGTGCCGCCCGTGACTCCGCCCACGACGGGCGAGACCTTCGAGACGGCGGCGGCTGCCGGTGTGGCGGACGCCCTGGGGGTGCCCTGGCCGAGGGTGGCGGGTGCGCTCACTCCGTTCGACCCGGCCGTGCAGCCGGCGAGGAGTGACACGGCGACCACCGTCACGATCAGGGTGGGGGCGATCCTTCTCGGCATGCAGCAGACTCCACTCGTTTCAACGCCGTTCGGCAGGCGCCAGGCTATCACCGACGGTTTTGCGCCCCCTGGTCTCTTCCCGGGCTATTCGGGCCAAGGATCCCAGCGCTCGCGTGGTCAAATTCCTGGCAGTCATGTAAATTTGCACCGCGCGCAAAGATTTGCGCGACGGAGCGCGACTCACCGCCACAACATCAGTCATCACCACAGCACCAGAGAGAGTCACATGTCCCGGGCAGATACAGCCGCACCAGAAACGGCACCCGTCGAGAAGCAGGGCCTGATGAACCACAGGCAGATCCTGTTCGTCATCTTCGGCCTCATGGCAGGTATGTTCCTGTCGTCGCTCGACCAGACCATCGTCGGAACGGCGATCCGCACCATCGGCGACGACCTCCACGGTCTCGACCACCAGGCCTGGGTCACCACCGCCTACCTGATCTGCTCCACGATTTCGACGCCGATCTACGGAAAGCTCTCCGACCTCTTCGGTCGGCGGCCGCTGTTCATCATCGCGATCGCGATCTTCATCCTCGGGTCGGCCGCCGCGTCGTTCTCCGATTCGATGTACATGCTCGCTGCCTTCCGCGGCCTGCAGGGCCTCGGCGCCGGTGGCCTCATGGCCCTTCCGCTCGCGATCATGGGCGACATCCTCGCTCCTCGGCAGCGTGCGAAGTACCAGGGCTACTTCCTGGCAGTGTTCGGCATCTCGAGCGTCATCGGCCCGCTGATCGGCGGTCTCTTCGCTGGCGCGGACCAGATCCTCTTCATCACCGGATGGCGCTGGGTCTTCCTCCTGAACGTCCCCATCGGCGTCGTCGCGCTCTTCATCGTGGGCCGGTTCTTGCACATCCCCGGTCAGAGCCGCAAAGACAACATCCGCATCGACTGGTGGGGCGCCGCGATGGTCATCGTGTCGGCCGCGCCGCTCCTGCTGGTCGCCGAGCAGGGCCGCATCTGGGGCTGGGGCTCGCTCAACGCCTGGGTCTGCTACGTCATCGGCGGGCTGGGCATCATCGCCTTCATCGTCGCCGAGCGCATGATGGGCGACGCCGCCCTGATCCCGTTGAAGCTCTTCAAGAGCCGCACCTTCTCGATGGCGACCATCCTCGGCGTCCTGGTCGGTTTCGGCATGTTCGGTGCGCTCCTCACCGTGCCGCTCTACCTGCAGCTCGTCAACGGGTCGACGCCCACCGAGTCGGGCTTCCAGATGCTCCCAATGATCCTCGGCCTCATGATCTCGTCGATCGTCTCCGGTCAGATCATCTCGCGCACCGGCCAGTACAAGATGTTCCCGCCGATCGGAACCGCGTTCATGATCCTCGGCTTCGCCTGGTTCTCGCAGGTGAGCTACGACAAGCCCTGGTACTACCTTTCGATCGGCATGGTGCTGGTCGGTCTCGGTCTCGGCCAGCTGATGCAGACGCTGACACTCGCCTCGCAGAACTCGGTCGGACCGCGCGACATCGGTGTGGCCACGTCGTCGTCGACGTTCTTCCGTCAGATCGGTGGAACCCTGGGCACGGCGGTGCTCTTCTCGGTGCTGTTCTCCCGTCTCTCGACGACGATTCCGGAGTCGTTCCAAGACAAGACACTCGCCGCCGCCCAGCAGAAGGCCCTCGCCGACCCGTCGGTGCTCGCCGACCCGAACAACTCGAGTCTCATCGCGCTGCTCAAGAAGGCCGCGTCGGGCGACACCTCGGCTCTCGGCAACGCCCTCAACGGCGACACGTCGTTCCTCAACAAGGCGGCGCTGGCTCTCAAGGCGCCGTTCCTCGACGGATTCGCCAACGCGACGGTGACGGTGTTCACGATCTCGCTGGTGGTCGTGGCCGTGGCATTCGTGCTGAGCTTCTTCCTCCGCCCGGCACCGCTCCGCACGCGCTCGGCCCTCGACGAAGCGGCCCACCAGGACGCCACCGACGCTGCGGCATCCGACGCGCGTGACGCCGAAGAGACCGATCGGGCCGCCCTGGCCGCGCAGTCCGCCGCGAACACGATGGGCTCGCCGGTCTCGCCCGACACCGGAAGCATCCGGCTCCCAGGATCCGGCAGCTCGACCTCACACCGGGCCTGAGCGGCCCCTGCTCCTCGGGAGCGCACGACCGACAGCCCTGAACGCAAGATCCCCGCACCGCCGCTGTGCCCACGTACGCCTGAGATCAGGAGTCCGCGGGGCTCAGCGGCGGCTGCCGGATCCTGAATGGAAGCATCCGGCGCAATCAGAACGTAACGAAACAGCGCGTCATTTATTGGCCCGCGAAATCTAGATTCAACAATCGAGTGACAGCATGGAGCAACCGACTCGCGAAGGACGTTCCATGGCTCTCACCCCGTACTCCCCGGATCCGCAGCTTCTGCGGACCACGTTCTCGTACTTCCCGTCCGGCGTCGTCGCCCTCGCCGCCGAGATCGAGGGCGCGCGAGAGGGTCTCGTCGCGTCGTCGTTCACCGTGGGCGTCTCGATGGATCCGCCCCTGGTGCTGTTCTCCGTGCAGAACACCTCGACCACCTGGCCGGTGCTGAAGCGCGCCGAGCGGATCGGCATCTCGGTGCTCGGCGAGACGCACGGCCAGACCGCCCGGCAGATCGCGGCGAAAGACAAAGCGACCCGGTTCGAGAACCTCGAGCTCGAGACCAGCGAGCAGGGCGCCCTGTTCGTCAAGGGTTCCCCGGTGTGGCTCGAGACGAAGGCCTACGCCGAGTACCCGGCCGGCGACCACACGCTGATCCTGCTCGAGGTCACAGGCCTCTACGCCGACGCGAGCGTCGAGCCGCTCGTCTTCCACGGGTCTGCTTTCAAGCAGCTCTTGAAGACGGCCTAGAGAAAGGTCGCGCCAGGCAGGCGCTTGCGGATCACGTCGATGGCCTCGGCGTTGCCGTCGACCAGGACGAAGCGCCGCCCCAGTTCGGCGGCCGCAGCGCCGGTCGTGCCGGATCCTGCGAAGAAATCGAGCACCCAGTCGCCCTCGCGGGTCGACGCTTGAATGATGCGGCGCAGGATCCCGAGCGGCTTCTGGGTCGGATACCCCGTCTTCTCTCGACCCGTCGGCGACACGATCGTGTGCCACCACACGTCGGTGGGCAGCTTTCCGCGCGCCGCCTTCTCGGGTGTGACCAGCCCCGGCGCCATGTAGGGCTCGCGGTCGACGGCCGTCGAATCGAAGTGATACTTCGCCGGGTCTTTCACGTAGACGAGGATCGTGTCGTGCTTCGTCGGCCAGTGGCTGCGGCTCTTGGCGCCGTAGTCGTAGGCCCAGATGATCTCGTTGAGAAAAGACGCCCGACCGAAGAGCGCGTCGAGCAGCACCTTGGCGTAGTGCGCTTCGCGGTAGTCGAGGTGGAGGTAGAGGGTTCCATCGTCGGCGAGCAAGCGCCAGGCCTCGGCGAGCCGAGGTTCGAGAAACGACCAGTAGTCGTCGAAGCGGTCGTCGTACTTCATCAGGTCGCCGCGGATGCGCTCGTACTGAACGCCCTTGAAGCCGGTCACCGCTCCGGTGCGCGACCCGCGGACGGAATGCGTCTCATGACGGAACTGGCTCCGACCGGTGTTGAACGGCGGGTCGAGGTAGACCACCGTGAATGCGCCGTCGGGGAGGGCGGGAAGAACGTCGAGATTCTCGCCGTGGACGACGAGATCGGGTGACTCGGGGGTCCAGCTAACGGGCATCCCCCTATTGTGGCCGTCTGCGGTGTCAGGGCCGACCACCCTTCGTGACGGCCGCGCCGGAGCCTGCTCTCACGACACCGGCGTATTGTTCACGGAATGAGTGTGGAAGTGCGTCACGACGAAGCCCAGAACCAGTACACGATCCTCGACGGAGACCGACCGGTCGGGTTCGCCGCGTACCAGATCACCGGCAACGAAATCGCGTTCACTCACACCGAGGTCGACCCTTCGGAGCAGGGCAAGGGGCTCGCAGCGGTGCTCGTGCAGCACGCCCTCGACGACGTGGCGGCAAACACCGAATTCCGCGTAGTGCCCGCCTGCTCGTACGTCGAGATGTTCGTGAAGAAGAACGCGCAGTACGAAGAGCTCACCCGCCGCTAACGGTTAGGCCCCCTCTACCGATAGTGGCAGGAGGGGCACCTCTCCCCGTTCGGGTCGCACCCGATTGCGGACTTACGCACGTATCGCGCGTCGATCAGACTCACAGGGTGACCCTCGCCCATCAGCTCGCTCGTTTCGAGCTCATCCTCTCGTCGATCGACCCGGCTCTGCTCTCCTCGTTCGCGCCGGGCCTCGACGACGCCGGCGTCGAGTCACTCCGAGAGCAGATCGCGCCCAGGATCCTGAGCCCCCAGCTCGAGATCCTGTACCGCTGGCGCAGTGGCGGCCCGCTGCCCCTCTTCTTCGGTCGCGCCCTCCGCTCCCCCGCGCTCATCGCGGCACACGAGTCAGCCGACGACGAGGCCCGTGTCGATGGTGTCGCCGCATTCACCGTGGCGCTCGAACCCCGGCACCGCGATCTCTGCGTGCTGCTCGACGATCTGACAGAGGCAGCGGAAAGCGCAGGATCCGGCGCCCACGCCCGCCGCACCGCCCTGACCTCCGCGGCTCCTCCCGCTCACGAACCCCCCGGCGTCCCCGACGAGGCGACCCACACCGTCGAAGAACTCGTCTCGGCAAGTAAGACCACCGACGTGATCGGAACGGTGGAGGGCCGCATCACGGATCTGTGGAGTGCGACCGGCTACGCCGAATACCGCCTCGCCGACACCAGCGGAACCCTCGTGATCGGCATGCGCGACCTGAAGGCCGCGCCGGCGACCGGTCTCGGCGACGATGTCGTGATGACGGTGCGGATCCGCAAGGGAGCCGCTGCGATCACCGAACCGATCGACCCGCGCCGGCCGTCCATCCTCGGTGCGGTTCCGGCCGAGTACCTCGCCTATCGCGTGGCCTGACCCGGCCGGTTGGCGCCTCGGCCGGGTTGCGCCTCGCCTGCTGCGGTCGGTTGGCGCCTCGCCTGACGCGGCCGGTGGGGTGGTGGAAGACGCTCAGGGCACGCGCGCGAGCCACTCCGGCGTCGCGAACTTCGTGCGGACCAGGTCCTCCGCCTGAGCGAGCTCGTCGGCGGTGACGTGGCCCTCGGTCGCTCCGTAGAGTCCGGTGAACGTCTGCTTGAGACGCTCGATCACGTCGGCACGCGGCAGTCCGGTCTGCGAGCGCAGCGGGTCGACGCGTTTGGCCGCGCTCGTGGTGCCCTTGTCGCTCATCTTCTCGCGGCCGATCCGCAGCACCTGCACCATCTTCTCGCCGTCCATGTCATAGCTCATGGTCGCGTGGTGGAGGAGCGCACCGTTGCCCAGCCGCTTCTGGGCGGCCCCGCCGATCTTGCCCTTGGCGCTCGTGATGTCGTTGAGCGGCTGGTAGAACGCGTCGATGCCCATCGACTTGAGGCCGGTGATCACCCACTCGTCGAGGTAGGCGTACGAGTCGGCGAAGCTCATGCCCTGCACGAGGTCGCCGGGGGCGTAGAGCGAGTAGGTGACGATCGATTCGGCGTCCATGAACATGGCGCCGCCCCCCGAGACGCGGCGAACCACCTGGAAGCCGTACTTCTCGGCGTTCTCGGGATCGACCTCGTTCTTGAGCGACTGAAAGCTGCCGATCACGACGGCGGGCTCGTTCCACTCCCAGAACCGCAGGGTCGGCCCACGGCGGCCGGCGCCGACCTCCTCGGTGAGCACCTGGTCGAGCGCGAGGTGGGTGTTCGGCGAGACGGGCCCGTCGTGGATGATCTGCCAGTCGTAGTCGCGCCAGGCGGTAGCGCGGCTCAGGCTCCGGCGGATCGCCACGGCGATCCCCTCGGGGCTCACCCCGAGCATGGTCGTACCCTCGGGCAGCCCGTGTCGCACGGCGGCCGCGATGTCGGTCGAGTCGGCTGCGGAGTCGAGTCCGTCAACCGATCGGTTGATGGCCTCCAGCGCCTCGTCGGGCTCGAGGAAGAAGTCGCCGGCGAGCCGGAAGTTCTCGATCCGGCCGTCTTTCACGTCGAGGTCGACCACGACCAGCTTGCCGCCTGGAACCTTGTATTCACCGTGCATGCGTCGAGCCTACGACCGGGCGTCCAACCAGTCGAGCAGGTCGCGGGTGACCTCGTCCTTGTTTGTCTCGTTGAAGATCTCGTGCCGCGCACCGTCGTAGACGATCAGCTCGACGTCGGTAAAGCCTGCGCGCGAGCGGTACGCCGCGACGAGCTTCTCGGCGCTCTTCGGCCCACCGAGCGGATCGTCGCCGCCGACCATCACGAGCAGCGGCACGTCATGGCGCGGGTTTCGGCTCGGCCGGCCGTAGAGACGCAGGGAGTCGCGCAGACCGAAAAGCGTGAGCACGCTGGCCTCGACAGCAAGAGGATCCGTCGACATCGCCTCGGCGACGGCCGGGTCACGACTGAGCCACTCGAACCCGGTCGTGCCGAGGTGGGCGTGACGCTTGTTCAGATCGCCGCCGTTCATGCTGAGCGGGGTGCGGTAGGCCGTGCCGGTGAGCACGACGGAGTCGTACTCGTCGGCGTGCTCATCGACGAGCATCTGCGCCATCAACGAGCCCCACGAGTGGCCGAGCAGAGTGACGGGGATCCCCGGATTCTCGGCGCGGGCAAGGTGCGTGAGTTGCCGCACGGCCTCGACCGTCGCCGGATGGCCGCCGACCCCGAGGTGACCGAGGCGGCCGGATCCTTCGCCCCACTGCGCCAGGCCGGTGGCTCCGTGGCCGCGGTGGTCGTCGGCGTAGACGGTGTAGCCGGCAGCGGCGAGCGCCTCGGCCAGACGCTCGTACCGGAGGGCGTATTCGCCGACGCCGTGCGCGATCTGGATGATGCCGCGGGGTTCGGCCGCTTGTGCGGGGGTCTGCGCCGAGGGCTGCGCCGGTGTCTGCGCTGGCGTCTGTGCCTGCCAGACGTAGAACGTGATCGTGACGCCCTGGGCGTCGACGTAGCTGCGGGTGGTGTACACGGCGTCAGTCTGTCAGGAGGTGTGCACTGCCGCGCTGCGTCGAATGCGCGAAATCCGCCCTCCGCGTGGGTGCGGAGGGCGGAAATCGTGCATTCGGTGGGCTGGTCTGGGGCAAAGACCGAAGGATCCGGGCGTCAGTCGTCGGAGCCGCCGTGTCCCCGCCCGCCACCGCCGTGGCGCCCCGAGTCGCTGCCGTGATCGTCGTTGGCATCGTGGGTCGCGGCGTCGGTGCCGTGGTCGTCGTTCACGTCGCGGGTCGCGGCGTCGGTGCCGTGGTCGTCGTTCACGTCGCGGGTCGCAGCATCGTCGCTCGTCGGCGTCGATGCGACCGGTGCCGCTGTCGGCGCGGCCGTCGGCTGGGTCGCGACCGGCGTCGGGGTCGCGGTCGCCTCGTGGTGGCCGGAGTCGTCAGCGTCAGCGTGGGTTGCGGCGTCGCTGCCGTGATCGTCGTTGATGCCGTGAGTCGCAGCGTCGTCGCGACCCCGCCCGTGGTGGGTGTGCCCCTTCGGCACGGTCGCCGGCACAGCGGTCGGAACGGCGGTCGGCACGGCGGTCGATCCGGTCGTCGGCACGGTTGTCGACGACACGGTCACGCTTGAGGTCGGCGTCGGCGTGGTCGCGTCGTCGGCACCCTGCGATGCGAACGCGATTCCGGCCGAGCCGAGCACGAGGGCGGCGGCGGTTGCTCCGGTGACGATGATGAGATTCTTGCGGTTCATGGTGTCCTCCTTGTTGGATGCCATGACCTTCCCAAGAGGTTGCTGAACCGCTTCTGACCTTCCCTGAACGTCCGTTCAGCACACGTCCGACGCGCTTACCCGACTGGTGGTCGGGTGGGCCGCCCGCCATCGGATCCGGGCACGCGATCGGGCGGGGACTCTCTAAAACCGTGATTGACCCTGGAGTCAATTGACCCGGGCCCGGAGCGATGTCGCCCGGCGCGCAATTGACTCCAGGGTCAATGAGGATTGGAGAGACACCCGCTCCCGCCGAGAACGAACGGCGGGCGGGGGTGAGTGTCCACGATCTGCTAATCGTGGAGGCGGAACATCAGCAGATCGTGGACACTCACCCGACGGGCGCAGGAGCGGGCGCGGGACCGGGAGCGGAAGCACCCGCAGGCACAGCGGCGTCGACCGGCAGGGTGACCGTGAAGCGGGCACCACCGAGCGGACTGCCGGAGACAGCCACGGCTCCACTGTGAGCGGCCACGAGACTCCGCACGATCGCGAGACCGAGACCACTGCCGCCGGATTCCCGAGCACGCGCCTCGTCGAGCCGCACGAAGCGCGCGAAAATTCGCTCCCGGTCGGCGTCGGCCACACCCGAGCCGTCGTCGTCGACGGTCAGCACGAGCTGTCGGTCCACTTCAGCGAGCGAGAGAGCGACGGTCGAGGTCGCGTGGCGGGCGGCGTTGTCGGCGAGGTTCCGGACGACCTGGCCGAGCATTCCGCGATCGCCGTCGATACGGACGGGTGCGATGCCGGTCGCGTCCACCGTCACGAGGCCCGCCTTCCGCAGGCGCGCGGCCTCAGCCAGCACGATGTCGTCGACGTCGACCGGATTCATCGACGGCTCGAGCCCACCCTCGTCGGCCCGGGCCAGAATGAGCATGCCCTGCACCAGGTCGGCGAGGCGCTGCCCCTCGGTGAGCACCGTGTCGGCCAAGAGCTCGGTCTCGATGCGCCCCGGGTAGGCCTGTGTCACTTCGGCCAGCTGCCGCATCACCGCCAAGGGCGAGCGGAGCTCGTGCGACGCGTCCGAGACGAAGCGCCGTTGTGCGCGCGCCGAGTCGTCGAGCCGGTCGAGCATCTCGTTCAGGGTGGAGGCGAGTCGGGCGATCTCGTCGTCGCCGCCCGGGCTGGGGATCCGGGTCGCGAGTCGAGCGGCCGTGATCCCCTCGACCTCCCGGCGCATCCGCTCCACCGGCCGCAGCGAACGCCCAACCACGAACCAGGTGGTCGCCGCCATTACCAGGAGCAGCACCGGGATCACGATGCCGAGAGTCGTCACGGTCGCCCGCTCCGAGACCGCGGCAGCCGCGAGCGAACGACCGGCGACGACCACGAAGTCGACGTCAGCACCGCCATCACTCGCCGCAGCCGACGAGGACGAAGAAGGAGACGAGGACGAAGACGACGAACCCGGAGTCGGCCGGGCCGCGGTCAGCGTCGGCTGTCCGCTCCCGGGTGCGGGGGCGCCGACGTCGTCAGACCCGCCACCACCGGAACCACCGCCCGAGCCACCACCGCTCTCAGAACCACTGCCGCCCGAGCCACCACCACCGGAGCCACCGCTCGACCCGCCGCTCCCGCTCGATCCGCCACCGGAACCCCCTGAGTCGTCCGACCCGCCGCCGCCCGAATCGTCGGTGCTCGAGCCGCCGCCACCGGATCCTGGTGTCGGTTCCGTGCTCCTCGTCGAGTCGTCGCTCGGCGGCGTGATCGTCACGGTCGGCGCCGGGGTGGACTGGTCGCTGCCCGACGACGTCTCGATCGCGTAGTTCTCGCCCGACAGCGAGACTGTTCCCGAGCGCGCTGGCTCGGCGAGCGTCTCGTAGGCGCGGACGGCGACGGGGTCGCCCGAGACCCCAAGGATCCGCGAGCCGTCCGCCGACAGAACCGCCGTGACCGCCCCGTCACGCTCGCCCAGCCCGGCCACGGCCGCTGCCGGAGTGGCCCCTGATTCGAGCCGGGCCAGCACGCGATCGGCGTCGCTCACGGCCTCCGCTCGGACGCCCTGAGCGAGCACGGCGCGCTGAACGACCACGTAGACCGCCGACCCGCCGAGCAGCGTGATTCCGACAATCGCCGTGGCCGCCAGGGTGATGCGCAGGCGCAGCGATCCGCGCCGCGGGCGGAGCGAGCCCTGGGGCCCGCGCGAACCGGGTCGCGGCCGCTCAGCCACCGGTCCCCGCCAACCGGTAGCCGGCGCCGCGCACGGTCTCGATCGAGTCGCGCCCGAACGGCCGGTCGATCTTGTTGCGGAGGTGCCTGACGTAGACCTCGACGATGTTGTTGTCGCCCTCGAAGTCGTCGTCCCAGATGCCGTCGAGCATCTGCCGCTTCGTGACAACCTCGCCCGCCCGGCGCATCAGAAACTCGAGCACGGCGTATTCGCGCGTCGTCAACTCGATCGGGGTCTCACCCCGGGTCACGCGCCGCGATGCCGGATCGAGCGCCAGGTCGCCGGCCGTCAGCACGGTCGGCCGTTCACGCACGCCGCGCCGCACCAGAGCCCGCAGCCGCGCGAGGAGCACCGCGAACGAGAACGGCTTCGTGAGGTAGTCGTCGGCGCCCGTGTCGAGGCCCTCGACCTCGTCCCATTCGCCGTCTTTGGCGGTGAGCATGATCACGGGCGTCCAGTCGCCGTCGTCGCGGAGGGCGCGGCAGACGCTGTAGCCGCTCATTCCGGGAAGCATGATGTCGAGCACGATCGCGTCGTAGTCGTTCTCGCGCGCACGCCAGAGGCCGTCGGTGCCGGTCGCGGCATGGTCGACGGCGATGCCCTCGGCTTCGAGCCCGAGGCGCAACCCCTGAGCGAGCCCCTGATTGTCTTCGACGACGAGCACGCGCACGCTGCCTCCTGCGATCGGTGCCCACGCACCGCGGGCACGTCCAGCATGGCGGCGATGCGCTGAAGCGGGGCTGAAATCGGCGCCGCGCCCTCACGAATGCGCGAAAACCGCCCCGGGCCGCTGAGCCAGGGGCGGTTTTCGTGCACTCGCGGGGACGGACCGCAGGATCCGGCGGCCCCGACCCGCACACGGCCGAGAGTGCGCACTTCGGCGTCGCGGGGCCCGCCCGACCCCGATCCGGGCACTTTCGGCCGGCCGCGGCTTCGGCGCACCCGCGGCACCCTGCCGCCCACGCACTAGTGCGCGCTGTACCCGCCGTCGACGAGGTGGTACGACCCGGTGATGAACGAGGCGTCGTCGCTCAGCAGGAAGAGCGTGAGCGCGGCGACCTCGGCGTCGGTGCCGAGCCGGCCGGTGGCGTGCTGCGCCTCGAGCGCCGTGAGCTCGTCGGCGGAGAGTGACGAGCGGACGAGCGGCGTGTCGATGAACCCGGGGCCGACCGCGTTGGTGCGGACGCCCTGGGCGGAGTATTCGAGGGCGGCGACCTTGGTGAGGCCGATCAGTGCGTGCTTCGAGGCGACGTAGGCGGCGTTCTGGGCGATTCCGACGGAACCGAGCACGCTCGACATGTTGACGATCGCGCCACCGCCGGCCGCGACGAGGGCAGGCAGCTGGTAGCGCAGGCCGTAGAAGACGCCGCTCAGGTCGACGCCGACGACGCGATCCCACGCGGCGATGTCGTAGTCGCCGATCTTGGCGGGGGCGGCGCCGATGCCCGCGTTGTTGACTGCCAGGTGCAGCGCGCCGTACGTCTGCTGGGCGAATTCGACGGTCTTCTCGCTGTCGGCGGCGACCGACGTGTTGCCCTCGAATGCGCTGGCCGTTCCGCCGGCCCCGACGATCTCGTCGACGACCCGCTGGGCCGCGTCGAGCTTGATGTCGGTGACGACGACCGAGGCTCCCTCGGCGGCGAGCGCTTTCGAGATGCCCTCGCCGATTCCCGAACCGCCACCGGTGACGATCGCGACCTTGCCTTCGAACTTGCCCATCTCGGATCCTTCTCTCTTGACGACACTTGTTGTTTAAGCCACAGAGTACGCCCGAGCCGTTTATTTAGCAAAGCTAATTTGTTAGGCTAACCACCGATGTCTGACACGAATACGGGTGCCCTGCGCACCGTTCCCCACGCCCAACTGGCAACCGACGTGCGCCAGGGCGTGCTCCGTCTCTCGCGGCGACTCCGGCAGCAGAAGGCCGACACGCACGTGAGCGACGCGCAGATGGCCGCGCTCGGATTCCTGCTGCAGAACGAGCCGCTCACGATCGGCGCCCTGAGCGAGCACGAGGGCGTCACTCCCCCGTCGATGAACCGCACCGTCAACGCCCTCGTCGAACTCGGCTTCGTCGAGCGCAGCGCCCACGCCGACGACCGCCGCAAGGTGATGCTCTGCACGACCCCCGCCGGCGCGAACTTCGTGCTCGAGACCCGGCGACGCCGCGACGAGTGGCTCGTGCCGCGGCTCGCGAAACTCAGCCCTGACGAGCGGCGCACGCTGACCGAGGCGACTCGCATCCTCCGTGAGCTGGGTCGCTCGTGAGCGCCATGTTCCGCTCGCTGAGCCTCTTCAATTACCGGCTCTGGTTCGGCGGCGCGCTCGTGTCGAACACCGGCACGTGGATGCAGTCCACCGCCCAAGACTGGATCGTGCTCACCGAGCTCACCGACCACAACGCGACGGCGCTCGGCATCACGATGGCACTGCAGTTTCTGCCGCCGATCCTGCTGATCCCGATCACGGGCCTCATCGCCGACCGCTACGACCGCCGCCGCATGCTGATGTTCACGCAGGGCGCCCTCGGCACACTCGGCCTCGCCCTCGGCCTCCTCGTCATCACCGGCGTCGTGCAGCTCTGGATGGTCTGGGGCTTCGCCCTCCTGCTCGGCATCGTGCAGGCGATCGACGCGCCCATCCGCCAGAGCTTCGTCTCGGAGCTCGTGCCGCCCGAGCACCTGTCGAACGCGGTCTCGCTCAACTCGGCATCGTTCAACGGCGCTCGTCTCGTCGGCCCCGCGGTCGCCGGCGTGCTCATCGCGACAGTCGGGTCGGGCTGGGTCTTCGTGATCAACGCGGCGTCGTTCCTGGCCGTGCTCGCCTCGCTGCGGTTCATTCGCGTGAACCAGCTCCAGTTCAAGCCCAAGCTGAAGCGCGCAAAAGGCCAGATCAAAGAGGGCTTCCGTTACGTGCGGGGGCGCCCCGACCTTGTCGTCGTGTTCGTGATGATCTTCATCATCGGTACCTTCGGCATGAACTTTCCGATCTTCACGTCGACCATGGCGACACAGGCGTTCGGGGTCGGAGCCAGCGGGTTCGGCCTGCTGACCTCGGCGGTGGCGGTGGGGTCGCTGACGGGGGCCCTCCTGTCGGCTCGGCGTGAGCGGCCGCGGATGCGGATCCTCGTGCTCGCCGCAATCTCGTTCGGCGTCACCTGCACCGTCGCCGCACTCATGCCGACCTACTGGAGCTTCGCCGCGGTGCTCGTGGCCGTGGGGCTCTCGTCGATCACGCTGATGACCACCGCCAACGGTACGGTCCAGCTCGGCGCCGCCCCCGAGATGCGCGGGCGCGTGATGGCCCTCTACATGGCGATCTTCACCGGCGGCACCCCGATCGGCGCTCCGATCGTCGGCTGGGTCGCCAACACATTCGGCCCGCGCGCGGCGATCGGCGTCGGAGCGGGCGCCGGGTTCGCGGCGGCCGCCGTCGCGATCGTGTGGCTGGTGCGGCAGCAGCACCTGCGGCTTCGTCATGACGAGGGGCTGCACTTCAGGATCCGGCACGACGGCGACGGCCTCCCTGCCACGGCCTCCATCACTCTGCCGGCGGAGCCCGCCCGCCGCTGAGGTCGGCCCTGGGGGCGCCTCGGGTCACCCAGCCGCGAGTGCGCCCCCGCGAGTGCCGCCGAATGCGCCCGCGGGGCCCGGGCCGCCGGCATTAGGCGACACTCGGGGTTAGACCCTGCTTTGGTGAGCGCCGGCGCCCTCGCGAGTGCCGCCGAATGCACTCGCCGGGCCCGCGCGGGCGACATTAGGCGGCACTCGCGGCCCCGACCCCGGCGGCACTGCAGGGCCGGGGCTTCCGCGACGCGGCAACTGCGCCTACAGTGCACGCATGACGATCGCTCACGTCAGGATCCGCCCCACCCGAGCACAGACCCCCGTCGCGAAGGAGCGGCCCATGAGCAAGGCACGCCTCATTGGCACGGTTGCCGGCGTCAGCTTGGCGATCGGCGCCGGCCTCGCGATCTGGGCTTCGCAGACGCTCGGGGCCCAGGGCGCCTGGTCGCCGAAGGGCGTCGCCTCTGGCCACCTCGACTTCATCGTGGCCGTCGTGCTGCTCGTGGGAGTCGCCCTGCTCATCGCGGGCTTCATCATCGCTCTCGCCGCGGTGGCCGAGGCCTGGTCGGAGGCCCAGCGGGAGGCCCGCGAGCGGGTGCCTGCCAAGCAGCCGACGCACCCCCGATCGGCCAAATAACCCCCGGCTGCCACCCCGAAAATGGCCAAACCGGGGTGCCTCACCGGCCGCGGGCGGGAGCCCGCGCGAGCCTAGGCGAGCAACGGGCCAGCGCGGGCAACCTAAGCTCGACGGCATGACACTCTTGCGAGCCGGCCTGGCCGTTGCGACCTCCGCCGTGCTGCTCGTCACGATGGGATGCGCCTCGCCGAGTGCGAACGCGCGGTCGTCGGATCCTGCGGTCGCTTCCACCGCGACCCGCACGCTGCCCCCGACGAAGGGCACCTTCGATTACCAGCTCGGCGGGTCGTACACCCCAGCGAAAGGTGTCACCGTCGTGACGCGCGACAGCACCTCGACGCCCGCGAAGGGCGTCTACTCGATCTGCTACGTCAACGGATTCCAGACGCAGCCGGAGTCGAGCTGGCCGAGCAACCTCATCCTGAAGAACAAGGCGGGCAAGCCGATCGTCGATCCGGGCTGGCCCGACGAGCGCATCATCGACATCTCGACGGCCGCCAAGCGGACCGCCGCGAGCAAGCGCATCAACACCATGACCGACTCGTGCGCGGCCAAGGGCTTCCGGGCCGTGGAGTTCGACAACCTCGACTCGTACTCCCGGTCGAAGAGCAGGCTGACGCTGTCGAAGTCGATCGCGTTCGCGAAGCTCCTGGTGAAGCACACCCACGCGAAGGGTCTGGCGGCGAGCCAGAAGAACACCGGTGAGCTCGGCTCGCGCGGCAAGGCGTCGATCGGCTTCGACTTCGTCACCACCGAGGAGTGCGACGTCTACAGCGAGTGCGGCTCGTTCACGAAGGTCTACGGCACGCACGTGCTCGACGTCGAATACACCGACGACCTCCGCGGCACGTTCGCTCAGGTCTGCGCTCGCAAAGACACCCCGCCGCAGACGATCCTCCGCGATCGAGACCTGACGACCCCGAAGAGCAAGGCGTACGTCTACCAGACCTGCTAACCGCCGCGGCGCCCCTACGCCTCGCGGGTGATCTCGACCGTCACGAAGAGTTTCGACGCACCGGAGCCGCCGTAGACACCGCGCAACGGCGGCACATCGTTGTAGTCGCGTCCGTGCCCGACGACGACGTGGCGCTCTCCGATGTCGATGAGGTTCGTCGGGTCGTACCCTGACCAGGATCCGCAGAAGTATTCCACCCACGCGTGCGATTCGCCGGTCACGGTCTCGCGGAGCTCCGCGGTGGGCTTGGGGTGCAGGTAGCCCGAGACGTACCGCGCCGGGATCCCCGCCGACCGCAATGCGCCCAGCGTGATGTGCGCGATGTCTTGGCAGACCCCGGCCTTCGCCTCCCAGGCCTCGGCCGCGGTCGACTTCACGTTCGTGACGCCCCGCAGATACGACACTCGATCACCGATCTCCTCGCAGATGCGAAGGGCGGCGTCACAGGGGGCGTTCGTCGCCGCGACGGCGTCGGCGGCGAGCGCCGCCACCTCGACCGGCGGCTCGGTGAGCGGTGTCTGCTCGAGCTGCTCGACGAACTCGGCCGATCGCGCGGCCGCCGTCTCGAGGTCGGCCCACGACAGGTCGTGCGGCAGGTGCGGCGTGCCACGCACCTCGATGAGCGAGGTCGCCGACAGCGAGAGCTCGGTGTGCGGCTGCAGCACCTCGAACGACGAGACACGCGTGCCCCAGTAGTCGAGGTACTCGTGCGCGCCCGAGTTCGGCTCGATGCGCAGGTGCGACGAGAGCACGAACTGTGTCTCGGTCGACGCCGGCAGCATGCGGGCCTCGTTATAGCTGGCCTTCGCCTCACCGAGGTACTGGAACCCGGTGACGTGGCGGATCCGAAGCCGGCTCACGAGCGCTCTCCCACCCAGGTCGGGGCGGCGGAGGTCGGGAAGTAGCGCTGGCGGATCGCCTCCGACGCGGCGGAGGTGGCGGCCTGGACGGCATCCATGTGCTTCGGCAGATCATCGAGGATCTCGGCGATCGGCCTGTATTCGAGCTCGGACCGCATCTGTCCCAGGATCCTGACCCCGGTATCTGACGACGAGGTGCGCGCGGTGCCGGGCTCGACCTCGCGCAGGCAGTTCTCGGCGCGCGAGATGGCGAACAGCACCGACCGCGGGAAGAGGCGGTCGAGCAGCAGGAACTCGGCGGCGTTGCGCGCACTCGGCACCCCGCGGTAGGTGCGGAGGTACGCCTCGTAGGCGCCGACCGACCGGAGGATCGTCGTCCACGACGGGCCCGACGCCTCGGTCAGGGTGCGCGTGGCGAGCAGGCGGGCGGTCATGTCGGCACGCTCGATCGAGCGCCCCAGCGTGAAGAACTGCCAGACCTCGTCGCGGCTCGTCGCCGATTCGATGATGCCGACGGCGAGTGCCGACCGTTCGCGCACCCAGGCGAAGAAATCGCTGACCTTCTCGCTCGACACCTTGCGCGGCATCCGGGCCCGGGTCGTGTTGAGGCACTCCCACAGCTCGGTCGAGACGATCTCGCGGGCACGCCGGGCGTTCTCGCGAGCGGCGCCGAGCGAGAACGCGATCGAGGCCGGGTTGTGCCGGTCGACGGCGAGCATCGTCAGCACGTCGGCCCGGGTGAGCGCGGTGTCGTCGGGGGCGTCCGATCCCATCACCGAGAGGAGCGACCGGCACGCGGCGTCCTCTTCGATCCATGGGTCTTCGAGCAGCAACTGCAGGTGGACGTCGAGGATCCGGGCGGTCCCGTCTGCCCGCTCGATGTACCTTCCGATCCAGAACAGGCTCTCGGCGATGCGGCTCAGCATGATGTCTCTTCCGTGTCAGACAGCTGACGTTGCTGTTGTTGGTGTTCCTGCTGCTGCTGCGACTGCTGGTCGCGTTTCGGGTCGTCGGCAGGCGACTGATCGGGAACGTGTTCGGCGGCGACGATCGGGATCGACGAGGTCTGCGTGGCCTGCTCGCTGACGAGCTCGCCGACGTTGTGACCACCGGTCCAGGTGTCGGCGTCGAGGCCGACCACCCAGGTGTCTTTCGAGCCGCCGCCCTGGCTGGAGTTGACGACGAGCTGCCCCTCCGGCAGCGCGACACGGGTGAGACCGCCGGGGAGCACCCAGATGTCGTCGCCGTCGTTGACCGCGAACGGGCGAAGGTCCGCGTGCCGCGGGCGGAGCCCCTCGTCGACGAGCGTGGGAATCGTCGACAGCTGCACCACCGGCTGCGCGATCCACCCGCGAGGGTCTTTGAGCAGGCGACCGCGAAGGTCGTCGAGTTCGGCCCTCGACGCGGCGGGCCCGACGACGAGCCCCTTTCCGCCCGAGCCGTCGACCGGCTTGACCACGAGCTCGTCGAGCCGGTCGAGCACCTCTTCGAGGGCTCCCGGGTCTTCGAGTCGCCAGGTGTCGACATTCGGCAGGATCGCGTCTTCGCCGAGGTAGTAACGGATCAGGTCGGGCAGGTAAGTGTAAACGAGCTTGTCGTCGGCGACCCCGTTGCCCACCGCGTTGGCGATGGTCACAGTGCCGAGGCGCGCCGCCATGAGCAGGCCGGGCGAACCCAGCACCGAGTCGGCGCGGAACTGCAGCGGGTCGAGAAATTCGTCGTCGACGCGGCGATAGATCACGTCGACGCGTTGCGGCCCCGCGGTCGTCCGCATCCACACGCGCCCGCCGGAGCAGTAGAGGTCGCGGCCCTCGACGAGTTCGACCCCCATCAGGCGAGCGAGAAGGGTGTGCTCGTAGTACGCCGAATTGAAGACTCCGGGGGTGAGAACGACGACGGTAGGATCCTCGACTCCCGTCGGCGCGCTCTTCCGCAGCGCATGCAGCAGTCGGTTCGGGTAATCGCCCACCGGGCGGACCCGCATGGAGACGAAGAGCTCGGGAAGCGTCTGGGCCATCACCCGCCGGTTCGATATGACGTAGCTGACACCGCTCGGCACCCGCACGTTGTCTTCGAGCACGCGCCACGCACCCGCCTCGTCGCGGATGAGATCGATGCCGGAGACCTGGATCCTCACGCCGTTCGCCGGGTCGATACCCGCGGCCTGCCGGTGGAAGTGGCTCGACGAGGTGATGAGCGACGCCGGGATCACGCCGTCGGCAACGCAGCGCTGGTCTCCGTAGACGTCGGCGAGAAACGCCTCGAGCGCGCGCACCCGCTGCTTGATGCCGCGCTCGACGGTGAGCCACTCGGCCTGCTCGATTACTCGCGGAACCGCGTCGAGCGGGAACGGCCGCTCCTCGCCGGCGAAGTCGAAGGTCACGCCCTGGGCGAGGTACGAGTCGGCGAGGGCGGCTGTCCGGCCACGGAGTTCATCCTGCGTCATGCTCTCGAGAGCCGCATGGATCTCGCGGTACATGCTGCGCGGATGCCCGGCCCCCTGGAACATCTCGTCCCATGCCGGTGATGAGCGGCGGCGGGTGTCTCGGCGTGCGACACCGGCGTAACCGTCGAAGAGGTCTCCCATGTGTCGAACCTAGGGGCCCGCTGTTGCGGGAGTGTTTCGAACAGTGGGCGGGGGCGTGACGCCGCGCTCGACCCAGACCGACCTTGTACCCCGAAAAACTGACACCTGAGAACCTGCAAATGCGCTGTGGACTAGCGTTTCCTCAGTATTCGGGCGACCTCGAATGCACGAGGCCCTCCGGCTTCGTCAGTCCATCTGGGAGGACACATAATGCGACCGAAATTCGTAGTAATCATCATCATCGCTTTCTTTGCCTACCTGCTGGGCGCAAAAGCCGGTACGTCTCGTTACAGAGAGATCACCAGCGCCTTCACCGGCGTCTGGAACGACCCCAAGGTCAAGAAGGCCCGCAAGCAGGCGAAGAAAGACGTCGCCAGGGGCCGCAAGATCGCCGCGAAGAAAGCCAAAAAGCGCTTCGCGTAATTCCTCACCTACCGGTGACAGCAACCCCACTTAGAAAGAGAGCACCATCGTGAGCTTCCTCGCATTCATTCTTCTCGGCCTCATCTGCGGCGCCATCGCCAAGGCGATCCTTCCCGGCCGTCAGGGCGGCGGCTGGATCGCCACCCTCGTGCTCGGCGTGATCGGCGCCCTCCTCGGCGGATGGCTCGGCGGCCTGATCTTCAACGTCGACTACAACGGATTCTTCTCGATTCAGAGCTGGATCATCGCCATCGTCGGCTCGCTCATCGTGCTCGTCATCTGGGGCGCGATCACCGGCCGCAAGGGCAGCCGCGCGTAGTTCGCACCGCTTGCTGAAGGGCGCCGTCACCTCTCGAGGTGGCGGCGCCCTTCGCCGTTTCGGAGGGCGAAGTGACGCAGATCGGCCAATCCGACGCGGCGAGCCGGGTCGATAAGGCCGAAACGCGTCATAAAGCCGGCCTGCGCTCGGCCCCTCGCCGTCAGCCCACGAGGCCGAGCGACACCTCCCACAGGCGTTCGGCCGAGGCCGAATCGAGTGCATACGACTTCACTCCGACGCCGGGCTTCGCCTCGTCGAACGGCACCGCCTCGTTGGCGTCTTCGAAGTAGCGGCCGCT
Source organism: Frondihabitans sp. VKM Ac-2883 (assembly GCF_015350875.1). Taxonomy (NCBI): domain Bacteria; kingdom Bacillati; phylum Actinomycetota; class Actinomycetes; order Micrococcales; family Microbacteriaceae; genus Frondihabitans; species Frondihabitans sp. VKM Ac-2883. Next base: position 451,347 of record NZ_JADKSF010000002.1, read on the forward strand.
GACTCCCGCGACGAGCGGCGACGCGGCGACCAGCACCGACGTCGACGCGCCCTGCTCGGTCGACTTGAACGCCGGGTTCGGCTTGCCGTCGGCGTCGATCCAGCCACGACGAGTGAACTCCGCAGGATCCATGTGCCGCTGCAGGTTCGTCATGATGCCACCCGGGTGCACGGCGTTGGCCGTGATCCCGTCGTCGGCCCATCGGCTGCCGGCACCGACCGCGAACAACACATTCGCCGTCTTCGACTGCCCGTAGCCGAGCCACGGGTCGTACTCGCGCGCCTCGAAGGCGAGGTCGTCGAACACGACGTCGGAGTAGTGGTGCCCGGTCGACGACAGCGAGACGATGCGCGCTCCGTCGGAGGCCGCGGCGAGTGAGTCGTGCAGGGCGAGGGCCAGCGCGAAGTGCCCCAGGTGGTTGTTGGCGAACTGCAGCTCCCAGCCCTCGGGCGTGCGAGTCAGGGGCGTCGCCATGATGCCGGCGTTGTTCACGAGGATGTCGAGCGGAGCTTCGTAGGCGTCGGCGAAGGCGCGCAGGGTGTCGCGCTTCTGCAGGTCGAGGTAGGCGGCGTGAACCTTGTCGGAGCCGGTGGTGCCGCGGATGTCGGCGACCGCGTCGGATCCTGCGCTCTCGTTGCGGACGGCGAGCGTCACGTCGGCCCCGGCACCCGCGAGGGCCCGAGCCGTTTCGAGCCCGATGCCCGAGGCGCCGCCGGTGACGACGGCACGCTTGCCGGTGAGGTCGACCCGGTCGGTGATGCTGCCGTCGAGGATCTCGGCGGCCGTGGTCTTTGCCCCGAAGGGCGTGGTGAGACGTGTCATGCCCACAACGCTACGCCCGCCCATCAGGCACCTGCAGACGCCCTGAGACGCAGCGCCGCTCGCGGGCACAGCCCCACCGCCCGCTTTGCGGGGCCGACGAGCTCATTTGGCACAGTCACGTCCGATCCCGTTGCGGCGAGCGGGTAGCCCCACTCGTCGCGGGTCAGCAGCTCCGGCAGCAGTTCGGTGCAGAGCCCCCGCCCGTCGCAGAGGGTCCAGTCGATGTGGAGCGACGCGTCGCTCCTTGAGGAGGCATCCCGGCTCATCGCCGCACCTCGCAGCGCCCTTGCAGGTGCGCCTGCACGTCGTCCGCGAACACGGTGAGCGTGCTCAGCACGAGCCGCGCGGTGCCGTCGGGATGGTGGCAGGATCCGCGACCGGCCACCACCCGTGCCAGGCGTTCGATCTCGGCGGGCAGCCACTCGGCCCGGTCGCGCCGCGCCAGTCGTCGCAGCACGTCGGCGAGACGCGGCAAGCCGTTGGCGCAGGGCCCGCACTGTTTGGCCGACTGCCCGGCGAGGTACTCCACGATCTCGGCGGAGGCGTCGAGGCCGCAGCGGTGCGGGCCGAGGACCATCAGGATCCCGGCGCCCGGTGCCGCTCCGAACGGCCGCAGGCCGGAGGGTGAGAGCGGTGTCGCCACCGCGGTACCGGGCACCCAGGCGCCGTGGTAGCCGCCGACCAACACCGCGCCGATCCCCGGAGGCCGGGCGCCGGCAGACACCAGCGGATCGAGGAGCGGCATTCCGGCAGCCACCTCGTAGACACGGGGGCTTGGCACATCGCCGCTGACCGAAACAAGGCGGGTGCCCGGATCCTCGTCGGTGCCGCGGGAGCGGAACCATGTCGCGCCGAAACGGGCCAGCAGGGCCAGGTGGGCGAGGGTCTCGACGTTCTGCACCAGGGTCGGCGCACCGCCGAGGCCACTTTCGCTGAGGCGCGCGATGCGGTCACGGGGGATGGCCCGGCCCCCGCCGACCGCGCTCACGACGGCGGAAGCCTCGCCCGAGAGGAAGGTCTCGGGGGCCGTCACGAGTCGGATGCGCTCGGCGTCGGTGCGCTCGGCGATGGCACGGGAGACGTGCTCGAGGCTGCGCGTCGGGGCATACAGGACGACGTCCGATGCGCGGACCGACGTCGCGGCGAGCAGGAGGCCGTCGATCACGAGATGCGGGGCACCGGCGAGAAGGGTCTCGTCTTTGCGGCTGAGCGGCTCGCCCTCGGCGCCGTTCGCGATGACGACGGGGCCGCCTCGCGTCGCGGAGCCGCGGCGGCCGGTGCCGGCGCCACTGCCAGCCCTGCCGGCGCGGGTGCCTCCGGACGACGCATCGCGCACGGCGACCAGCTTGCGCCAGGTCGGAAAGGCGGCGCCGCCGCGGCCGGCCAGACCCGATGCTTCGAGCTCGGCCAGCAGATGGCCCTCGTCGACGGCGCCCGGCATCGGGCCGAACACGGCACGGTGCGAGCGGAAGTCGCTGGCCCCGGCGGCGAAGAGGCGACTGACGCCGGTTGGGCCGGCGATGCTGGTGGTGATGGGCTGGGTCAAGGTCATGAGATCCCTCCGGATCGGACGGGCGAGGCGACGCGGACGCCGCGGAACTCGATGAAGCGGGTGGTGAGACGCCAGGCGACGGCGGTGGCGACCAGGGCGACGGAGACTCCGGCGAGCGCCAGGAACCAACCATCGGTGCCGTTCGTGCCGTTGCCGATGGCGTGCGCGAGGGCGACGGGCCAGAGCGCGTAGGTCGACCAGTGCACGGCCCGGAACACCCGGTTGCCGATGCGGTGGCGGAGCAGGCCGGTGGCGACGATCACGAGCACCAAGTCGAACGCGAGCGTGCCGAGGCCCTGCCACACGGGGCGGTACTCGCCGAAGAACGGAACGATCGTGTCGAGCAGGGTGAGCTGCGCATACGGGTCGAACAGCAGGCTGACGATGTGCACAACGAGAAGGAGAGTCGCAGCCATCGACACGTTGCGGTGCACCAGGGTGACGGCGAAGCGCGGCAGACCGGGCAGAGGCCGGCCCGAGCGGGTCACGACACCGAGCAGCACCGAGACGGTGAACAGCACGAGCGAGGCGACTCCAGTACCTCGGCCGAGAGCCCAGAGAGCGTCTTCCATGTCAGCCCGCCCGACGGAACAGGGCGGGCGCGGGCTCGCGCTCGTCGTCGGGCCAGCCGTTGAGATGCACCACGTTGCCACGGGCGTCGACCAGTCGGGCCGGCGTCTGCTCGTCGCGGAGGAACTCCACGGCCCGGCGACCGCGGACGATCGCCGCGGTCGACAGGGTGTTCGCCCGCAGGCAGTCGTGCGCCGCGACGGTCACGCTTCGCCAGACGGCCGGGGCGGGAAGACCGAGCCGAGGGTCGAGGATGTGGTGCACCTGACGGCCGTCGTGCACCCACCGTCGCTTCTGTGTGCTCGACGTCGCGACCGCGAAGCCGTCGGCCAGGGTGACGCGAGTCTCGGGGTCGCGGTCGAGATCGCGGACCGTGATCTGCCAGCCGTCGTCGCGCGAGCGCCCAGCAGTCGCGAGGTCGCCGCCGAGGCTGACCAGCACGCCGCAATGCAGCTCGTCGGCGATGGCCGTGGCGCACAGGTCGGCCGCAATCGCCTTCGCTGTGGCCCCGAGGTCGAGCCTCAGGTCGTCGGGGACGGTCAGCACCCGGTCGACCAGTCGGATCCTGCGCCAGCCCGGTTCGCGCGGCGTCGCGACCGACATTGAGAACGAGGCCTCGTCACCGTGCTGCGCATGCGGCAGCAGACGCACGTCGCGGTCGTAGCCGAGTCCGTCGAGCACACCGCCGAGAGTTGGATCGACGTCGCCGAAGGTCGAGCGCGCGGCGAGCAAAGCCCGGTCGACGAGGGCGGCGAGCATGTCGCTGACCTCGACGCCCTCGGATGCCCGTCCGCCGATCAGCCGCAGCTCGGAGTCGTCACGGAACCGGCTGCACGCCATCTCGACATCGACGAGGATCCGATCGGCGATCCGTCGAGCCCGGTTCAGCGCCGTCGCGTCGGTCACGACGATGCGGGCCGTCGTGCTCCAGATGGGCCAGTCCACGGTCGCGTTGAGGGCGGTGGCGCGGGTGGGGGTGAGCTGCTCGTTCATGCGGGAGTCCTTCCATCGCGGACTTCCACTCTCACCGGCCGGCCTATGCGCTCTCAGTCCAGTTCCGATGCCGTGGCCATGAGGTTTCTGGACGCTTGCTGATGGGCGAGAAGTCAGGATCCGGTGGACGTCGCGTCGGACGACCCGGTCGACGTTCCTCCAGTGATCGGCGTCGTGGTCGTCGAGCTGCTGTCGGTGGAGTCGCTGCTGCTCGTGCCGCTGCTGCTGTCGCTGCTGCTCGTGCCGCTGCTGCTGCTGGACGTGTCAGTCGGCTCGGTCGTCGCGGTGCTGCCACTCGTATCGGTCGACTCGGTCGTGCTCGTCGCCGCCGCGTCCGCCTTCTCGTCGTTGCTCTGGTTCCAGACCGCGATGCCGGTGACGGCCGCGATCGCGATCCCGATGCCGCCGACGGCCGCGGTGACGGCCCGGGCTCCGCGGAGCCCCTTCTGCCTGATGTTCATGAGTGCACCCTTCGTTGAATTGTCAACGATCAGCGCCTGACCTCTGCCCCCGCTTGGCATCCCCTTGGGGTCGCCCATGAGGCGTGGTGTCGGCTCAGACCCGGGCGGGCTCTCGCTGCCACAGCGTCACCAGGCCGCGGGCGTTCCGCGCCATGGCCAGATAGTGCCCGACGACTCCAAGCACGAACGACGCGAACCCGACCTCGACGAGCACGTCGTGCGCCCCGCTCACGGCCTCGCCGAACAGCAGCAGAAACAGCCCGGTGAACAGGAGCGCCGTCCGCACCTTGCCGACTTTCGACACACGAACGTCGGGCGCTCCGCCGAACGCGACGACGGCCCACGCCCCCGACAGCAGGTCGGGAATGAGCAGGATCAGCACCAGCTGCCACGGCACGATGTTCGACGCCGCGAATGCGGCGACCACGAAGACGACGGTCAGACGGTCGGCCACCGGGTCGAGCCAGGCTCCGAGATTCGACATCTGGTTGAAGCGGCGCGCGATGAACCCGTCGACGAAGTCGGTGAGGAACACGACGAGCAGCGTGACGATCGCGGTCCAGAACTGGTGGGCGACGAGCAGCACCCCGAAGAGCGGCAACAAGAAGATCCGCACGGCCGAAATCACATTGGGCAGCGTGCGCCAGTTGTCCTCGTGGAACAGCCGCTGCAGCAGGCTTGATCCGCCCTCGGCGTTCGGGCTCGCCCCGGCGAACGACGAGTCGCCGAGCACGCGGCGGATGTCGCCGGCGGGAAGCCGCACGATCATCGTTCGCAGCACCAGATACACGATGCCGACAGCGACGAGCACGGCCATGACGAACCACGCGCCGACGCCGAGGTACGGCCGCACGATCGGGAACGACGCGCGCGCGAGCACTCCCACGCCGACGTAGAGGAGTGACCAGGCGACCGAGGCCACGACGCTCGCCCGGACGAACCGCGCCGGCGCGATGCCCGAGGCGCCGGCGACCGCAGGGGCGAGCGCCCGCGGCACGGGTACTAGCCGCGACAGCTGCACAGCGAGCGGGCCGTGGCGCTTCAGCGACGAGACGGCGACATCCCAGTGCCGCGCGCCGAGGCGGGCGACGACCGCGGAGTCGCGGGCGCCCGCGGCACCACGGGTGCGCCCGAACCGGAAGCCGACGATATCGCCGACGACCCGGGCGACGGCAACCGCGACGACGAGCCCGAGGATCCCAGGGACGGTCGCCGTGCCGCTCGCCGCAACGATCACTATCGGCCCGGCCGGAACGAACAGGAGGAGCCCCACCCCCGACTCCAGGAACGCCGCGACGACGGCGACAGCGAGGGCGATGCCGAAGGGCAGCACCGCGCGGGAGTCTCCCAGCCAGTCGACGACATTCACGTCGACCATTCTCTCTTCCCCGGGCGGTGGCCGCCGACAACCGAGGTGCGGCCTGTTTCAGGTCGCCAGGCGAAGTGGCATTTGCGGTTGAATCTGCGAGCCAAAGCTAAGAACCAACCCCACCAACGTCGAACCGTCGGGAACGCTGTCCTCGAGGAGGTCGAGCAGCCCAGCGTGCGTTCCCGCATGCTGCCCAATCCTTGAGTATCGATTGCTTCGGTCCATGCAGATGGCGTAGCCGTCCATGTCAACTTTCTATGCGGTTATCAACCAAGCGGTTGATTTACCATTCCTCGGTTCAAGTTCGGCGCCGAGTCTCGATGGCTGTCTCGTCCGGTGTGGTCTACTCCGCAGCCAACTCTGCCCGGCTGAGGACATGTGCTGGTGGGGCCTGATGATCGCTCGATGCTCTTCACACGAGTCCGATACGCTCGTTCCGCCTTCCTCACCTGTTGGATGGCGTAGTGGTAGCGGGGGTCGGTAGGCATGCATGAGCGGCAGGACACAGTGGTGCGTCAGAAAAGGACCATGTCAGTGTCGCCTTCAGCAGCGTTTCCTCATCAGCTTCGACGCCCCATCGCTGTCGGTGTGGCACTCGCGTTGTCGGTAACAGCTTTAGTTGGCACCGGTGCACTCACAGGGTCAGCGGACGCCCGAGCGCTGAGCACTTCTGGCACGAAGGCCGCCGTCGTCGAATCCAAAGCTTCGCCGATAACCGTCACCAAGGTCACCGCGACCGGCGCCGCCACCTCCGCCGGCACAGCCGTGCACACCACCCTCAAGGTCCGGAACGCCGCCTCGACACGCAAGCCAGCACTCCATGCCTGGCTCTATCTCGCGGCCGGACACAAGAGGTACGCGCTGGGCCAGGTGACCGTGAAGGCACTCGCCTCGGGTGCCAGCACAACGATCCGCACGACCCACACTGCGCCCCTCCGCTCGACAGCTGGAAAGTATTCGGTCCTCGCCTGTGCTGGGGCCTACTCCGAGGAGAACTGCCGCGCATCGAAGGCGACCGTCACCACGATCAAGCCCGCCGCCGGTGCACGCCCGGCAACGGGGGTGATGCTCGACGTCGCTCGCGCCTACTACCCGGTGGCGCTGATCGAGAAGTACATCGACCTCCTCGCCAAGAATGGCGGCCGCTTTCTGCATCTGCATCTCACCGATGATCGGAACGTCGGAATCGAGAGCAGAGTCCTCGGCCAAACCCCCGCAAATGCCGAACTCAAGAACGGTGTCTACACGAGCCGAGTAACGGGTCGTCCATTTCTGAGCGCCTCGCAGGCACGCGAGATCTCGGCCTATTCGGCGAAGCGAGGCATCGCCATCGTTCCCGAGATCGACACCCCCGGCCACATGGCTGCCGCATTCGCACTCCTCGAAGCGAGGCACGGCACGAAGTGGGTTGACCGTATTCGTTCGGGTGAAAACGAGCTCAAGACGTCGGCACCTGGCAGCCTTTCACTGGCAACGGAGCTGTATAGGGAGGTGGCGCGGACCTTCCCATCTAGCCACGCTGTACACATCGGCGGCGACGAATGGGGAGGTGGCGTCACCGCGGTTCGGCGCGTTACGTGGCTCAATGAGATCGCGGCCGCGCTCGGTAGCCGTGCTGTCTGGGCCTGGAACGACGGGATAGATCGAGCGGCAGCGAGACAACTGGATCCGCGCATCCATGTCACGTACTGGAGCTTCGACGGCGACACGGAAGACAGGGCGGAACGCCTCGAACGTCGACAGCGACGGGCGAGTGCTAACGACCTCTACAACGCGGGCATCGAGCTGCTCAACTACAACTCCTACTACCTCTATGAGGTGCCGACCGACCTGAACGAAGCTGATAGCAAATACACCGTTGCTGACCTTCGTCACAACTGGTCACTGCGGGCATGGGACGGCGACTCAGGCTCGCTGCTCTCCGGCCCGATGGCGGGTGCCGCCGTTGCTATCTGGGGAGAGGACCTCGAAAAGCCACCGTCCACCGATCTTCTTCGCTGGAGCACACCCCACGTGATTGCGATGCTCGAGACCGCGAAATCATGATCTTCGTATTCGACGACGAGATCGACCGGGGCCGCATCGAGCTCAAAAGTGCACCGCTGCCTGGTCTCGAGTGATGAAATGGCGCCATGGACACTGAGGAAGGCACAGAGGACGCTCCGAAAGCAGACCCATTTGATCTGGCTCGATTTGTCTCGGCCCAAGACGACCGTCAGACGTACACGACCGCCCTTCGTGAGATCGGGCGCGGTCGGAAGTCGTCTCACTGGATGTGGTTCGTCTTCCCTCAGGTGGCAGGCCTCGGACGAAGCGCGACCGCGCAGCAGTTCGCAATCAGCTCGCTCAACGAAGCACGAGCGTTCCTTGACCACCCCGTGCTCGGACCACGATTGAGAGAAAGCGCCCGGGCCATCGCAACAGCCCCAGGGCAGTCAGCAGACGCTGTTCTTGGAAGTATCGATGCGCAGAAACTGAAGTCGTCGATGACTTTGTTCCTGCGCGCCGCCCCTGACGACCCGGACTTCGTGGAAGTGCTGGACCGGTGGTTTTGCGGAGACGTCGACGATGCTACCGACTGGCAACTACACAACCGGTGAGCGGTGTCACGGATTCGAGGCGAACCGGCGCGCTGCGGCCATGATCGTTGTGGCTACGGTTTGCACGGGCTCGTTTCGGTACAACGCAGACGAGAGCTCCCGTTGAAGCTCTGCGTTCTGCTCGGCGCTCAGGCCGGTGGCCGAGATCGAGTCGGTTTCGGTGTCGTAACTGATTTTCATGTGCGTTCTCCATTCGCTCGACTGTCGTCGATATCGGTGAAATGCCCCCGACCGCTCCGGTGGTCCCGCCGGAAGTCCTGTCGAAGGGCGTCTAGTTCCACGACGGCTAATCGGGACTCTAGGCACTTGCCTCTCCATATGCCCGGGGTTGACAGGTGCCCGATCCCGACGCCAAGGTCTGAAACCTGACCTAGACGCGAAAAGGTTCTGAGTGGGAGGTTCGATGGACAGCATCGGTGTCCTCGGACTGGGCCGAATGGGCCTCCCCGTGGCTCTTCGATTCGTGGCTGCGGGATATCCCGTCTGCGTCTTCGACCCCGACACGAACCGAGTCCGGTTGGCGGAGTCGCACGGCGCAGTCGCCGTAGCAGGCGAGTCCGAGGTGGCATCCCGGTCCGACATCTTGGTGACCGTGCTGCCAGGTCCGCCCGAACTTCGCCGCGCCATGCTTGGTCCCGGCCAGGCGGTCACTGGCCTGCAGGCGGGCGCTTGCTGGGTCGATCTCACCAGCAACGACCCGAGAGTCGCGACCGAAGTCGCTGCTGCCGTCACGGCGGTAGGCGCGTTGAGCCTGGGCGCGCCCATGGCAGGGGGCCCGGCCGACGCGGCAGCTGGCACCCTTCGCTTCTACATCGGAGGATCCGAAGACGCTTTAGCGCGCGCAGCGCCCGTCCTCAAGGCGCTCGGCGGTCCGAGCAACCGCGTGGAGACAGGCGCGGATATTGCTTCCGGATACGTCACCAAACTCTTGGCAAACACGCTCTGGTTCGGGCAGGTCACCGCCGTCACGGAAGCCCTCCTTCTCGGACAAGCACTCGGCCTTGACCTTGAGACCCTTCGCGGCGCACTCGAGACAAGCGCCGGAGGCAGCCACTTCATGACCCATCACCTCGACGCGCTCCTTCGCGGCGACTACATGGAATCGTTCGGTATCGACCGGATCGTAGAAGAACTCGACACCGTCACAGACCTCGCCGCAGCGACCGAAACACCCGCTGGTGTCACCGGGATGGTGGCGACGCTTCACAGGGAGGCCTCTGACCGATTTGGTCCGGTCGACGGGGAGCTGCTCGTTGCGAAGCTCCTCGAACAGCGAGCAGGCCGGCTCCTCCGGGCGAAACTGCCCCGTCCGATCACCGGCAGCGGAACAAGCGCGCCTCAATCTGAATCAGGCGAACCAGAGAGTTAACCCGAAAACTGCGGGAGAAAGCAACCCCCCTTCGACATTGGTCTGTCCGAGCCGCACGCGACGAGTGTGAAGACTTCACCACTTGGCGTGTCCGCGCGGGTGGAATCGACGAAAGGGCCCTCGTGTCCACTTATCTTCCCGAGAACGAACCCGTTTCCTCGACGCCCCTCTACGACCAGGGTGGGTATTCGCAGCCGGTCACCACAGAGGCTCAGGCGTCTGACGACGACGAGTCCTCGTCGTCGACTGACGTCGCAAAGGCCAAGGCCGGTGCCGCGAAGGAGCAGGCGGGCCAGGTCGCTGGCGATGCCAAGGACGCCGCGTCGAACGTGGCCGGAACCGCGAAGGAGCAGGCCGGCGAGGTGGCATCCGAAGTCAAGAGCCAGGCCAAAGACCTTTACGGTCAGGCCACCTCGCAGTTGAAGGAGCAGGCCGGAACGCAGTCGCAGAAAGTCGCCGAAGGGCTCCGGTCCGTTTCAGACGAACTCTCGTCGATGGCCGACAAGTCCGACGGCAACGGCGTCGCGTCCGAGCTCGTCCGCAACCTCTCCGGCCGCGCCGGATCGGCTGCATCGTGGCTCGACGGCCGCGATCCCGGTTCGCTCCTCGACGAGGTGAAGCAGTACGCGGCCCGAAAGCCCGGCACATTCATCGCGATCGCGGCGGGGGCCGGGATCCTTGCCGGTCGTCTCGCGAAGTCGCTGGCCGCCGAGGCCAAGAGCGACGACTCCTCGAGCACGGGTCGCCAGTCCCCGGCGAACACCGCGTCCTCCGACGCCGCTCACGCTCCCGTCACCGGCGAACCGGCTCCCGGATACAGCCGCAGTGCCGAGTCGTTCGGCGTGACACCCGTCGAGGCCGGTACCGCCCACGTTGCACCGACCCCGTCGTTCGACGACATCGTCGACGGAGCCGACACCGCGCACCTGCGCCCGTACTCGGGTGACCAGCGATGACCGACCCGTCGATCACCCCGGAAGAAAAGGCTGCGACCACCTCGCTCGGCGACCTCCTCACCGGTGTGTCGAAAGATATCTCGACGCTGTTCCGTCAGGAAGTCGAGCTGGCCAAGGCCGAGCTGACCGAGTCCGCGAAGAAAGCGGGAAAGGGCGCGGGCATGTTCGGCGGCGCGGGGCTCACCGCCTTCTTCGCGCTGCTGTTCCTGTCTATCGCGGCCTGGTGGGGTCTCGGTTTCGTGCTGAATAACGCACTCTCGGCCGTCGTCATTGCCGTGATCTACGCCATCGTCGCGTTGATCCTGTTCCTTCGCGGCAAGAAGGAACTTAAAGAAATCAACGGAGCACCGAAGACGGTCGACTCCCTCAAGAAGATCCCCGAGACCGTGAAGCCGGGAGGCCACGCATGAGCATCGCAGACAGCACCAACGACAAGAAGACGCCCGACCAGATCCGCGCCGAGATCGACGCGACTCGTGCGGGGCTGGGCTACGACGTCGACGCGCTCGCCGACAAGGTCGACCCCAGCCAGATCGCCCACCGTCAGGCCGAGAAGGTCAAAAGCCGCTTCACGAACGCGAAGGAGTCGGTCATGGGCGCCGTGCACGACAAACAGGACACCGCAGGATCCGCGGCCACGAACGCGACCGACACGGCCAAGCAGGCCGGGCAGCAGGCCGCCGACAAGGTCAAGGGCAACCCTCTCGCCGTCGGGCTAGTCGCCTTCGGCGCCGGCTGGCTGCTCTCGTCTCTGATCCCCGCAAGCGACAAAGAGCAGCAGCTCGCCGGACAGGTCAAGGAGAAAGCTGCTCCCCTGGTCGACGAGGCGAAGAGCGCCGCGCAGGACGTCGCGCAGAACCTCAAGGGACCCGCCCAGGACGCCGCCGCGTCGCTGAAAGACACGGCCCAGAGCGCAGCCGGAACGGTCAAGGACGAGGCCCAGGGTGCGGCCTCCGATGTGAAGGACAGCGCGCAGGGTTCGGCTGACGAGGTCAAGAACTCCTAGAGCGCCTCTGCAACACAGAACCCCGTCACGCTGGCAATGCGTGACGGGGTTTTGTCATCTCAGGAACGGAGAACGATCAGTCGTCCGTTTCGGTAGCGCAGGTGATGGCCTTCTTAGCCGCCGATGATTCGGCGGTGAAGGTGGTGGCAGCGGCTTTCGCGGCAGTCGAGTTCGATTGTGCATCGCCATTCACGGCGTACAAGGTCGAGTCGAACGACTTGTCCGCCGGATCCTTGTCGGTCGCCCACAGCCCGACGACGTCTGACAGGGTTCCGTCTTCACCCAGAGGCGCCGAGACGTACCAGCCACCGTCCCCTTCGGCGACCCAGCCCACCCGTGCCGGGCCGGAATTGGAGAGGTCGGTCAGGGCCGCCAGCGTGCTGTCGGAGGCGAGGTCGCAGGCGTTCTTGTTCGCCTGGGCCGGGTTGGTACGGGAATCCTCGGCATCGTTCTGATCGCCCGCCGGGTCAAGGTTCTGGGCGCTGGGGGCACACGCGGAAAGCACCAGGCCCGCTGCGATGGCGATCCCTACCGCGCCGAAAGACCTCACAGCGCGGACGCTCCGTTGAGGTGGAGGGTGAAACCGGAGGGGTTGTCGATCGGTGCGCCGTCCGGGTCTGTCCCCGTCTCCGGGTCGACCTCGTCCGGCTCGGGAACAGAGGTGGGCCTCGGGTCGCTCATTCGGGCTCACCGCCCGACGTCGTGTCGCTGTCCTTACCGGGGTCTTTCGTGGCGTCGCCGGACGGTGACCCGTCGGCGAGATCTTCGGTGTGCTTCTTCTGCTCCTCCGTCGGGTGCGAAGAGCCGTCGGGCGTGTCGCTGTTTCCTGAAGTAGTCATAGAACGACCGTACGCTCGCATGGCGATTACGCGACCGGGCTTGACGCGGCCAAACTTCAACACCAGGGTGTGCTGTTTCGCGCAGCGCACTCCTTACCCCGGCCGGACTTCATCGCGCGGCACGAATTGCGGTCAGGAGAGGCTTCGCGGTACCGGCGGATCTGCTGACAAGTGCCCGGTGAGGTCTTCGCCCCACACTTTGTACGTGTTCCGGTACCGGTTCTCCTCCGACTCCGGGCGCCACACGGACGTCGTCAACTCGTCCGGGAACCCTGCAACCACAACAGCCGGGTAGTCCCGGGCGACGAGTCGTGTGCGCATGTTCAGGAGGCGACCCTGCAATCCCGCGGCGACCCGTGCCGGTCGAGAAAGGCTCCCAGCGTTATCCAGCGGCGGGATCTCGCCAACGATGACCTGCGCGCCACAGGGCAGGGCCCGCATGAGTGCGTTCAGGGTCTCTCGAAGGTTCCGATCCCAGACGATAGGGCTCGTCACTCGAAGGGCATCCGTAATTCCTACCAGGACGACGACGGCGTCAACCCCCTGCAGGCGCTCGGACATTCCTGCCACCACGGCGGGTGCGTCTTGGATCCTCGACGTCGGCAAAGTAGAAATCGACCAGCTCAATCCTCTGCGCGTTATGTGTGATCGGTGCCGAGCAAAGAACGCCGGCAACGACAGCTCGTGAGTCCGAACGCCCAACGACAACTCACCACGCTCCCCCAGAAATACGATGCGGTCCGGATCAGCACCAGCCACCACCCCCTCCGCCGGGTCCTCCGGGTAAATATCCCCATCTGCGTCGCGCCGCCGGAAGAGGAACTCCACGAAACGAGCACCACGAGATGGCGCACCCAGCAGGGAATGGACAACAGCCTTGGTTCGGGACATGACAGCTCCTCGCCCACGACAGCAGTGCGGGTCGGGTCCCCACCGCCCTGGCGGGCACGCAACGGAAACGCGACGCTACCCTCGCCAGCAGACGACTCACTGAGACGCCCTGTCCCCCGGTCCGCGCCGCCCGCCCGAGCCGGCAGATTTGTCCTGTCGGCTGTACCTGCATCAGCGCTACAGCCGACGCCCGTGTACCGTGCACTGCATGACTGGCTCGCCTCCGGCACAACCCGACCCGAACTCGGACCTCACTCAGGCGGGTCTTGTGGTCATCGCGGAGGCCACGGCACTCCATGACGATGACCCGATAGTTATCGACGCCGCCCGAGAGAACCTCCTCGACACCGTCGACGAACTCGTCGACGAGCCCCTCACACCACGCCAGGAGGAAGTGGTCGAAGCCATTTCGATCGCGGCCGGCACGCTTACCGCCGGACTGTCCGGGGCCCTCGCCAGCGTCCGAGAAAAGCCCGTCGCAGACGTCCTCACCGGTGCCGCCGCCACATTGTTCACCCCAAATAACCCGCTTCCCGGAGATGCTTCCACCGGGGAGTAGAGGGCAGGGGGAGTCGGCCGTTCATACACCTAACTTTCTGTGATCCGAACTCCAGCGTCCTTTAGCGCTCGGAATCCGCCTCCAAGGTTCACTCCTGACGCTTCTCCCCTGCCAACGGCCTGGCTGCACGCGGTTTCTCAGCGGGAACGCGGTCGTGGGCCCAATCAACCGGGTTGCCGCGGGTCCCGGGAAGTTCCGTGGTGCTATCGCGCGGGGGTTCGTCGACGGCGTAGAGACCCCGGCCAGAGTCGGCTGCCTCGTAGAGGGCAGCAAGCCAGGTGGGATTGATCTCGGGCATTCGGCCGCCCGCGAATTTGAACCGCAACCCGATGTTCGGGGACAGCCAGACGGTCGCGCGGCCGTCACCCGTCTCAGCAGGTTCCCGCCACGAGAACATCAAGGACTCGTTTTTGCGGAATTTGTTCACGATGACTATTTGCAGGTGGGCGAGGAGACGGTCTTCGACTTTGAATTCGAGGATTTCCCCGTCGTAAACGATGTAACCCATGGGTGGGGAGCTGCTTTCGTGCACGGCCTCGTCGTCGTCCGACGGGGTCTGGGCCGGGAGAGATGTGCGGGTGACACCCTCGCACTGCGCCGTTGCTCCGTATCGCCGCACCCAAAAGATGGTTGGGAACCACGCTCAGAGTCGTGGCCAGCAGGAACTCTCCTCTACCTCCGGAGCGTAGACCGTTCTGCGGTGGCGTGGGGCCGCAGCGTACGACCGCACACCCGGTGCCGTCGACCTTGATCCTCGCTCCGGAACCACACCTAGGGGTTCTTGTCAGTAAGACCAGGTCTGCCACCACCTGCGGGTGCCAACACCATGGGAGATGGGAGCGTACGCCCCTGCGAGTGACTCCCTTTTGTGGGCGGGGGTACGGTTCAACGATGAGCGACGACAAAGAGACCACGACCTCCACCCACACCTCGGACGATGGCGAAACCACCAAGAAAACCACAACAACTGAGACGCACGAAGAGACGACCTCCACCAGCAGCAGCAGCAGCGACGACTAATCGTCGAGGTGCTTGCCTGGTGAAACCCGTTCTTGTGGCCGGGGGTGGGTGTGCCTGAGGGCGACAGCGTCTACCAGCTGGCAGCCCGCCTCCGCCCGGCACTCGACGGGCACACGCTTACCGACGGAGAGATTCGATCCGGAAACGCTGCCGGCGCTGAAGTCACGGGGTGGCGGATCCTCGAGCACGACACCCATGGCAAACACCTCCTGACCCGGTTCGACAACGGCCACACCCTGCACACCCACCTGCGCATGCAAGGCTCCTGGACCATCAGCGTGAAGGGCAGAACCCTCCCCCGCCGCATCCTGCCCGACGTGCGAATACGACTCGTCGTCGAGACCGGCACCACCGTCTGGGGCATACAGCTGCCCGTCGTCGACCTCATCCCCACCGGGGCTGAAGACACTCTCGTCGGACACCTCGGGCCCGACCCCCTCCGTTCCGACTGGGATCCCGACGACGCCGAAGCACGGTTGAACGCCCGACCCCAGCAGCCAGTGATCCATGCGCTTCTCGACCAGCGAGTCATCGCGGGGTTGGGAAACATGTGGGCAAACGAGATCTGCTATCTGCAGGGCCTCTATCCGTGGACCCCCACAGGCGACGTCGACACTCGTCGGTTGGTCGACCGGGCCGCGAGAGGCCTGACCGCATCCGTCACCATCCCGGGCATGTTTCAAACGACCACCGGAAACCGGCGACGAGGCGAACGACACTTCGTTGTTGGCAGGGCCGGCCGCCCCTGCCTGCGCTGTGGCACACCCGTCCGCGCCACGACCGAAGTCCTGAACGATCCGCAACAACGCCGAACCTGGTGGTGCCCACGCTGCCAACCCGCCCCGGCCTGAGGGTGCGGCGCGGCGTCTCGAAAACGGCGCCTGATCCCGACGGTCAACCATCACGTCACAACTGCCTGGGGTTCGCGGCCGGAGCCGGCGTAGGTTCGCGGTATGAGCGATAACGAACAGGCCGCACCGATGATGGACGGCAGCAACGAGGCCACGAACAAAGACAAGCTTTCGGGCCTCATCGAGCAGGTCGAGCACGATCACGGCTCCGAGGGGGCCGCAGCAATGTCCGATCAGCTCCGCGACCGGATGGACGAGACCAAGGTCGAGCCGGAGGGGCCGGGCGACCTCGAGGAGTAGCTCCGCCCCCTAGCTGCCGCTGCCGCCGTCGCCGCCTGCTCCTCCGCCTCCGATCATGCCCGCATCCGACGACGACCGCTTCTCGGCAATCGACGCTCGGACTGCGCGGGCGACGTCGACGTCTCGAAACGGCTTGAGGCGATGGCGGTCGAGCGGTCCGACGACCTGCTTCAGCAGTCCAGCGGCGTCGCAGAGGCCGACCAGGGCCAAACCGCGATCGGGAACCGGCCCCTTTGCGACGAGGGCCTCGTGGATCGACTGCACCGCTTCTCCTCGGGCCCGCGCATTCACGACCGGGTAGCGCGTCGTCGGAAACAGGCCCAGGATCCGATGGGTGCGAGCCTCGACGTCACCGTGCGTTACCAGCGTGCCCAGGACGTCCTCGCGGACGCCCGACCTCTCCAGACGTGCCACCCAACGGCGAACAGATCGCGGCTTGGGGTCGCTCGACATGGAGGCGAGCGCTCGATCGAGGACGAACTCCCCGAGCGGTGAACGGTCAACGACGACGAGCTTGCCCCGCTCGTCGCGGACGATCCTCCGCTCGATCAGCAGGTCGGCCAGGAGGGCTCCTGCAAGTGCCGCGCGGGCTGCCACGGCGTCGACGCGCGACTTCCCGGTCTCCGGCTCACGGATGAGCAGTTCCAGTTCTTGTGCGATCCCCACGTTCCTATCCTGCCCTGCGGCACGCTCCGCACCTACGGTAGAAGGACCTCGAAGAAGGAGCGGACCATCGAACACGTCGACACCCTCGTCATCGGCGGCGGAGCCATGGGCTCCGCAACGGCCTGGGCTCTCGCTCGAGCAGGCCGCGAGGTCGTGCTGGCCGAGCGCTTTACGCCGGGCCACGCGAACGGCGCCTCGCACGGCGAGTTCCGCAACTTCAACGTCGCCTACGCCGAGCCCGATTACGTCGCGATGCTCGTCGAAGCACGACGTCTCTGGGGCGAGCTCGAGGATGAGTCGGGCGAGAAGCTGCTCGACCTCGTCGGGCTCGTCAACCACGGCGAGGGCCCCGATGCGCGCTTCGACGCCGTGCACGCGCAGCTCGAGGGCGCCGGCATCGCCTCGGAGTTTCTCGCACCCGAAACCGCGCACGAGCGCTGGCCGGGCATGCGGTTCGACACCCGCGTGCTGTTCTCCCCCGAGTCGGGCCGGGTGCGGGCCGACGACTCCGTCGTCGCCCTGCAGCGCGCTGCCCGGGCGCGCGGCACCGACATCCGCCACGAGACCCGCGCCGTCGCCATCCGCATCCTCGCCGACGATCTCGCCGAGGTGGAGCTGGAGAGGGACGGTGTCGTCGAGACGATCCGAGCACGGTCGGTCGTGGTGACCGCGGGAGCGTGGACGGAGAAGCTGCTCGGCGAGCTCATCCCGTTACCCCGGCTGATCGTGACGCAGGAGCAGCCCGCTCACTTCGCGGTCTCGGATCCTTCGCTCGCGGGCACCTGGCCGTCGTTCAACCACCTGCGAGCCGGCACCGCCGACGAGTACTGGTACAGCGACGTCTACGGCATGCTGACCCCGGCCGAGGGCGTCAAGGTCGGCTGGCACGGAACAGGCCTCGAGATCGACCCCGACGCGCGCACCTTCGAGTCGGAGCCGGTGCAGCTCGCGGCCCTCCGTCGCTACGCCGCCGAGTGGCTGCCCGGCGTCGACCCCGACGCGTTCGTCGAGATCAGCTGCACGTACACGTCGACCGACACCACCGACTTCGTGCTCGACCGGGTTGGGCCGGTCACGATCGGCGCGGGCTTCTCGGGCCACGGGTTCAAGTTCACGCCGACGGTGGGCCGGATCCTTGCCGATCTTGCGATGGGCCGGGCACGCCCTGCCGCCCGATTCGCGGTGGCCCGCTGAAGCCGCCGCCTGCACCCGCCCAGACGGCACAAACCCTCGCGGGCGGCCATCGAGGTGGGCCTAGGACCACCTCGACCACCGCTCACGAGGGTCTAGCGACTCGCGCCGCCCGCTACTGCTTGCCGAGCACCCCGAACCGGAAGCGGTTCGACGAGTCGAGCGTCGAGTCGACGCCCGTGACATCGGTTCCGGCCACGGCGACGAGCTTGCCCTGCAGCAGCGGCAGCGTCGGCAGGATCTCGGCGGCCCGCGTCTGCGCGTCCTCGATCAGCTTCGCGCGCGCGGCGGCGTCCGGCTCGACCTTCTCGTCGGCGATCAGCGTGTTCAACTTCGAGTCGTGCACGTCGTTGTTGATGAACGCGGGTGCATCGACCGGGTCGTTGATCACGTTCAGGTAGTTGTCGGAGTCGGGGTAGTCGGCCGACCAGCCGAGCTGGAACAGCGGGTAGTCGCCGGCCGAGATGTCTTTCAGGTACTGCTCCCAGAGCGTCGACTGGGTCGACGCCGCGAACAGCCCCGAGTTCGTCAGCTGATCGGCCAGTTCGGCGTACTCGTCTGACGAGGTCGCGCCGTAGTGGTCGGTGTTGAACTGCAGGTTGATCTCGACCTTGTCGGTGATCCCCGCGGCCTCGAGGGTCGCCTTGGCCTTCGCGATGTCCGGACCACCCTCACCGTCGCCGTAAGCCGTCTTGTAAGCGTCGATCGAGCTCGCGAGGCCGGCGGGCACGACCGAGTACGAGGGGCTGAAGGTGTCTTTGTAGACGTCCTTCGCGATCGCGGCGCGGTCCACCACGTCGGCGACCGCCTGGCGGACGGCGAGCGCCTTGGCCGCGTCCGGGTCGTCCGTCTTCTTGCCGAAAGGCATGGTGTCGAAGTTGAACACCACGAAGCGGAGGTCAGATCCCGGCCCGGTGTGCACGGTGACGTCTTTGTTCTTCGCCAGCGAGACCACGTCGCTCGCGGCGAGCGCCCGCCAGGCCACGTCGACCTTGCCATCGGCGACGTCGAGGCGGAGGTCGGTGGCGTTCGTGTAGTACGAGACGAGGATGTTCTTCGTCCTCGCCTTGCCAAGCAGGCCGTCGTAGTTCGTATTCGCCACGTAGCTCGCGATCTGCCCGTCGGTGTACGCCTTCAACCGGTACTGGCCCGAGAACGCGCTGCCCTTGACGATGTCGGCGTTCGACGTGAGCTTGGTGGCCGAGAAGACGTCCTCGTCGAGCACGAATCCGGCCGGCGACGACAGCACCTGCGGCCAGAGCTGATCATCGGCCTGCTTGAGCGTGAACACCACGGTCTGGTCGTCGGGTGTGGCGATGCTCTTCATGTTCGACAGCAGAGAGGACGGGCCGTTGACGTCGGCGATGCCCACCATGCGCTCGAACGAGAACTTGACGTCCGACGAGGTGAGAGCGTCGCCGTTCGAGAACTTCTCGCCGCTCTTGAGCTTCACCGTGTAGGTCGTGGGTGTCGTGAACTCGGCCGACTCGGCGAGGTCGGGCTCGGGCTTCGTCGAGCCGGGCCTGAAGTTCATCAGCATGCCGAAGGCGTTACTCTGGACCGCCCACGATCCGGTGTCCCACGACCCCGCGGGGTCGACCGCGGTCACCTTGTCGGTGGTGCCGACGGTGATGGTCGACGACGAGTCGTCGCTGACCGACTCGGACGAGACGCTGACGCAGCCCGACAGGACGGCGAGGAGGGTGAGGCCAATCGCGGGGACGGCGATCCGAGGGGCGAGGTGCATGGCGGGGACCTAACGGTGAGGGGTTCGGGAGGGGTGCTGTGGGGGCATTACTTGGCGAAAGCGTGGGCGACCCGGTCCCCATCGGCCGCGATGTACGCTTCGATCGCCTCCTCGGTGGTGAACGAACCGGGGGCGAAGCGGTCGAGGCGAAAGGCTTCAGGATCCGCGAGAGGCGCCTCGGCGCTCGGCCGATCAGCCGCTGTGACGATGTCGGAGATCAGGCGCCCGAGGCCCGGGCCGTTCATGACCCCGCCCTCGTTGTCGCCGCCCACGACCCAGAGGCCCTCGACGCCGGGCGCGGATCCTGCGTACGGTCGTCCATCGGCGGTCCAGGTCGGCTGGCCCTGCATGATTGTCACGGACTCGGCCCCGCGAAGGGCCGGGAACACCCGCTCGAGTGTCGCCTGATGGGCGAGCTGGGCATCGATGAGACTCGGCACGACCGGCCTACCGCGGGTGACGCTGGTGTCTATTCCTTCGGCGCGCAGCTGCCGCGAGCTGCGGTAGCCGGGGGCGGCTCCCCACGAGAATGCGCCGTGCAGGTTGCGGAGCCAGAGCGGCCCGAGATCACGGCTCTGGATCGTCGGCATGTCGGCGGGCAGTCCGACGTCGGCCGTGACGAAGCGCGTCGCGACCATGGGCAGAAGCGGAAGGGTCGACGTGACGCCGTCGAGCAGGCGGTTCATCCAGGCGCCACCCGCGAGCACCACGGTCGTGGCGGCAAGATCGCCGGCTGACGTGATGAGACGGGCGACTCGCCCCTCCCACGTCTCGATGGTGTCGACGCGGGTCTCGTAGCGGAAGACGACGCCCTCGGCCTCGAGCATCGCCGTGAGCACTCGGACCACCTCGGAGGTGGTGACCTGCCCGGCGAGGGGCATGAGCACCCCGCCGACGACCTCGCGGGAGTCGACGGCGCCGCCGGTGAGGCTGCCCACGTCGGCGGCGGAGAGCGCTCGCGTCCCGGGTGCGGCGAGAGGATGACGGACGATTCCGGCCACCGACTCGACAAGGAACTCCTCGGTCGTCGCGAGCACGATATTGCCGTGCTCGCCGAACTCGATGTCGTGCCCGTCGAGGTCGAGCTGCCGGTAGAAGTCGAGCGAGTACTGGGCCAGCGGGAGGGCCGCCGTGCCGCCTCGACGATTGTGATCGGCCGCGGCGGGCAGCACGAAGCCGGCACCCGCGGGGGTCGTGCCGTGCAGCGGCGGACCGGCATCGACCACGGTGATCTCGCGGAATCCGGCGAGGTGGAGATGCCAGGCGGTCGACAGGCCCAGGATCCCGGACCCCACGACCTGCACGGCGCCGCGCCCGACATCACGCCCGCTCGGGGTCACCCCGGGGTCGACGCTCGTCGAATCGATGGCCATGCTCCAGGCTAGGCGGCGATCCGCGCCGCATTCGCCGTCACCTGTCGCGAATGCCGGGGCACTCGTTCGACACGTGTTGCATCGGTCGGTCGCGCTACGCGGTCGCCCGCACCCGCGAATACTGCGTCAAGAGCATCCCCGACGCGTGCAGCACATGGTCGAGCTGCATCGTCCGCAGGTCGATCGGCGCCGCGTCGGGCGACCGCCGGGCGATCCGCGGCCCCGACCCGCCCTCGAGCGACGGGCTGACGGTCAGGCACAGCGCGTCGAGCACGTCGGCCTCGATAAGCGCACCCAGCAGCGATGGCCCGCCCTCGCAGTGCATCTGGGGCAGACCGCGGGCGACCAGCGCGTCGACCAGCAACCGGGGCTCGACCGTCTCGGAGCCGCAGTCGACCACGTCGGCGACCTCGGCCAGGGCCCGGCGCCGCCCGGCGTCGGCCGACTTTGCCGTCAGCACGAGCGGACGCACGGGGCTCTCGGTGAAGAAATCGGACTCAGGATCCACCGACAGTCGCCCGGTCACCACGGCCACCGCCGGGTGCGGTGAGAGCCCGTTCGCCACCCGCCAGGCACGGGTCGCCTCCGATACCAGCGGCCCCGCATACCCTTCGGCCTTCACCGTGCCGGACGCCACGACGATGACGTCGCAGAGCTGTCGCACCAGGTCGAAGACCTTCTTGTCGGCGGGCCCGCCGAGGCTGCCACTGAGACCTGCCGCTGTGACGGAGCCATCGATGCTGGCCACGAAGTTCGCTCGCAGACGAGGCACGGCGCGATCGCGGGGTGCCAGCAGTGCGAGCAGGGCGTCGTCGTCGAGGTCGGCGATCAAGACGGGGAAGATCTGCCCGAGCGGCCCTTCGCCTGCCGCGCTCATACGTTGTGCCTCGGTTCGACGGGGGCACGCCAGCCGAGGATGGCCTCGACCATCCGCATGGCGTCGATCGACTCCCGCACCGCGTGCATGCGGACGATCCGCGCGCCGAGCAGGGCACACGTCGTGGCTGCCGCGATCGACCCTGCGAGCCGATCGGGCTTGTCGCGCTGGAGGCTCTCGCCGATGAAGTCCTTGTTGGAGACAGCAGCGAGGACGGGGAGCCCGAGGGCCGTGAGCTCGTCGAATCGACGGGTGAGCTCGAGCGTCTGCACGGTGTTCTTGTTGAGGTCGTGACCCGGGTCGACGATGAGCCGGCTGTCGGGAATGCCTCTCGCGATCGCGAGGTCGACTCGTTCGCTCAGACGGCCGAGCACCTCGCCCGCGACATCGCCATACTGTGGCCGGGGGTGGGGTTGTCGAGGTGTCGCCAGCGAGTGGGTGATCACGAGGGTCGCCTCGCTGTCGGCGACGACATCGGCGAGCCGGGGGTCGGCGAGGCCCGTCGTGTCGTTGATCACGGCCGCCCCCACCGCGATCGCGGCCTCGGCGACGTCGGCCCGGAAGGTGTCGACCGAGATGACGACATCCGACTCGGCGGCGAGCGCCTGGACGACCGGTACGACGCGCTCGGCTTCATCAGCCGTGGGCAGCTCGGGTCCGGGCGCGAACGGGACTCCCCCGATATCGACCCAGTCGGCCCCGTCCGCGGCGGCCTGCACGGCGGCCTCCACGGCGCGGTCGAGGGCGAAGGTTGCCCCCTGGTCGAAGAACGAGTCGGGGGTGCGGTTGACGATGGCCATGACGGCGATCTGTCGGTCGAAGTCGAAGGTGCGCCGCCCGATTCGCCTTACGGGGGCCGTCAGCGTCGGCAGCACGAAGCCGCCGACGCGGCCCGAGTCGAACACCGCCCGGTCTCTCGGAACGGTGTCGCTCACGCCGAGACCCTGCCGATCAGGGCCATCGCCTCGGCCCGCCCGGCCGGGTCGGCCAGCACGCCCCGGCTCGCCACCGTGACCGTGGAGCTCTGCGTCTGACGCGCACCCCGAGTGGTCACGCATCCGTGCGCCGCATCGAGCACCACGAGCACGCCTGCCGGATCGGCCGCACTCTCGAGTGCTCCGGCGATGTCTTCTCCCAGGCGCTCCTGCAGCTGCGGCCTTGACGCGAGCGCGTCGACGAGACCGGGGATGCGCCCCAGGCCGACGATCTGCGACCCCGGCACGTACGCGACGTGGGCGACGCCGAGGAACGGCAGAAGGTGGTGCTCGCAGACCGATCGGAACTGGATGTCGCGGACGACGACCAGCTCGCCGAGTTCACCCGAATCAGCGGGGACGACGCTCGTCCCCATCAGCGCCGACACGTCGATGCCGAGGCCGGAGAAGAACTCCTCGTAGGCGTCGGCCACCCGCCGGGGTGTGTCGGCCAGACCCGGCCGCGACGGATCATCGCCAATGGCGGCCAGGATCTCGGCCACTGCAGCCTCGATTCTCGGACGGTCGAAACGTGTCGTCATAGTCGTGGTGTACCCCTCGCCGAACCCCGCCGAACCGGAATCCTCGCGACGAAGATTACTCCCGGCCCCCGGCAGACCCCTCCGCCCCGATCCGATAGTGACGAGCCGTCAGCCAGAGATGGACCGCGAGGCGGTCCGCACCGCGGTCGAGGCTCAGGCCGGTGGCCTGCTCGAATCGGCCGAGCCGCAGGTACAGCGTCGATCGGTGCAGATTCAGGGCGGTCGCCGTCACCGCGGCACTCCCGCCGTTCTCCAGGTAGGCCGCGATCAGATCGAGAGCCTCAGCACTCTGCTCGCCGAGAAGGGTGGCGAAGGGCTCGGGCAGCGCCACCGGGTCGAGGGTGTCGGGCAGAAGCGCCGCCACGTACCCGGACGCGCCGAGCGTCGACCAGCTCCGCACCGGCTCTCCCTCGGCCGAGGCCACCCGCAGGGCGAGCCGCGACTGGCGCCAGGAGTCGCGCGCGTCGAGCAACGCGGGCACCGGGCCGCCGACCCCGATCACGGCGCGGTGGGACAGCAGCGGTTCGGTGCGCACGAGGGCGTCCCGGATCCTCGTCCCCACCGTCTCGACGTCGGCCGCGGTCGGAACGGCCGACCAGCCGATCAGGACGATCGCCTCGGTATCGTCGATCGCGAGCGCGTACGAGCCCGGCGGCCTCGTCGCGAGCCCGGCTCGCACCCCACGCGACAGGAACGCGCGCGGAGACAGGTCGAGCCCAGGATCCGACGGCTCAGGCCGCAGCGCGACCGTCGCGACAGACACGGCGATCGCCTGCATGAGCCCGGTGACGCTCGCCCCCTCGCCCCGCAGCCGTTCTGCTCCGGCCCGGCGTTCGTCGGCGATCCCGTGCACGAGCTGCCGCACGGCCGCGTCCTGACGCCGATCCGCCGCGTGGCGCCGCTCGGCCTCCCTCCCGAGGTAGTCCTCGAAGCGGGTGGCACCGTCCCGGATCTCGGCGAGCTGCGGCGGCGTCAGCGTGCCGTCGTCGATCACCCAGAGAAAGCCCAGCAGCTCGTAGCGGGTGCGGAGCGGCACGCACCACCGGGTCGCGAAGGCGACCTCCTCGGTTCCGGCGCCGTGGCCGGGCTCCCGCCACGTGGCCACGCCGAGACGGTGCAGATGCGCGGCTACCGGTTCGGGAACCCGGCGGTCAACGAGCGACTTCAGCCGGAGGTCGTCTTCGTCGCCGAAATGGGCGCTCGATCGGAGGAGGCGCAACTGAGCGTCGTCGACGGCGACCGATCGCTGCAGGGTCAGCGCGAGCGAGTCGACCATCCGTTGCAGGTCGTCTTCCACCGTCTCAGCGTATCCGCGCCCGTCGGCGAGCCCGCCCGAATGACTCCCGGTGTCAGCCGGTGCCCCGCGACGCCCTCCTTCTGGTCGCTGCGGCGCACTTCCGTGGGTCGACTCGCTGCCGCCGCCCCGAGCTACCGCCCGAGGACGAGGCTGTCGAGGTAGCCGCCGCCGAACTTGCCCGAAGGATCCTGCGTGGCCGCCAACGCACGGAACTCGCCGATCCGCGGGTACCGCTCCTCGATGGCGACTGCGTCGAGAGTCGACACCTTGCCCCAGTGCGGCCGCGCGGTGAACGGTTCGAGCACGCTCTCGATCTGAGGCAGCAGTGCTGCGACCTCGTCGACGTGACGAGCCCAGGTGAAGTGGATGCAGAGCGAGTCGCGCCCCTGGGTCTCGCTTAGCCACAAGTCGTCAGCCGCCACGGCTCGGAGCTCGGTCACGAGGAGGTGCGGCTGAATTCGGTCGGCAAGAGTGCGGACCGCGGCGACAGCCGCCGCCCCGTCGGCCAGCGCGACGAAGTACTCCGACTGAATTTCTTCGCCGTTCGAGGGAGTGCGGTCGATACGGAAGTGCGGCAGACGTTCATGCCAGGGACCGACCGAGCCGTCCATCGGCGTGGTGTTGTCGTCGTCGCTGACCAGCCCCACCTGGCGTGGATCGCGCCGGGCACCGTCGATCTCGTCAGGAACCTCGACGTCGTCCTGCCCCTCCGGAATGCGGGTCTTGACCCACATGGCCGAGATGTCGTCGCCGTACTCGGTGAACAGGCTGACGCTGTAGCCGAGGCCCATCAGTTTCGCGAGCCCGTCGCCCTCGATGGCCGACCAGGGGAGGTTACGGTAGATGTCCTGGCGAGCACGGAACGACGGCTCGACATCGAGCGTCACCCGCGACACGACGCCGAGTGCGCCGAGGTGGATCACGCTGCCGTCGAAGTCGGCGTCGCCGCGACGGATCGTCCGGAGGGATCCGTCGGCGGTGACGAACTCGAGGGCGCGGACGGAGGTCGCCAGCGACCCGTTGCGCGAGCCGGAGCCGTGCGTGCCCGTGGCGGTGGCACCGCCCACCGAGATGTGCGGGAGCGACCCCATGTTGTGCAGGGCCAGGCCTGCGGCCTCGAGTTCGGTGGCGACGGCCGCGTACCGCGCACCCGCACTGACCGTCGCTGACAGGCGGTCGTCAGCGATCACGAGCTCGGTCGGGATGTCGACGGGCGACACGAGCACACCGGGCCCGTCGGCGATCGCGTTGAAGGAGTGCCGGGTGCCGAGCGCCCGGATGCGCGGCGTCTCTCTCACCATCGCCTGGAGCTCGTCGACGGACTGGGGCTGGAGAATGCGCGAGGCGCCGTACACGTGAGTGCCGGCCCAGTTCTGCTCGCGTTCGGCGGTGAACGTCATGCGTCGAGACTAATCCCCGTGAGCGCTCACTTCGAGTGTGGCCTGTCGCGATTCGCTCCACGGCGGCCCGCTGGCCTGCGCGGCTGGCCCACCCAATGCGCCAATTGCGCGCTCTCCCGACTCATTCCGGGCATTCGGCGGCACTCGGCAACCACCCCGGCGGTCGCGCGACGGTGGGTGCCGCCAATTGTGCGCCAGACGAGCACCGTTCTGGCATTCGGCAGCACTCGGCAACTCCGTGCCCCGGCGCTTGGTGCCCCGGCGCTCGGCAACTACCCGAACGTGCACGCGACGCCGAGTGCCGCCGAATGCACTTCCGGCGAGTGCGGGTCCGGCATCTGGCGGCACTCGCGGGCTCGGCCAGCCAGCCAGCCAGCCGCCCGCCAGCCGCCAGCCCACCAGCCCCCAGCAGCAGCCCGTCAGCGAGACGCCGCGAAGCCCTCGTAGACGGCCGCGATGTCGTCGCCACCGTGCCCCGACTCGGAGGCCTTCGCGTAGACGGCACTCAGCGCGGTCAGCAATCCGACGTCGACCCCCGCTCCCGAAGCGGCCTCGGTGATGAGCCCCACGTCTTTGCGGAGGCCGTCGAGCGCGAACTGCGCCGGATAGTCGTGCGCCAGCATGGTCGCGCCCTTGGTGTGCGCGTACGGGGTATCGCTCGCACCACCGTCGATCGCCTGCAAGAAGAGGTCGCCGTCGAGCCCGAGCGCCTCCGCCAGTGCGATCGACTGAGCGGTCGCGGCGGTGATGCTGGCGATCCACGCGTTCGCCGCGAGCTTGAGTGCCGAACCGTCGCCGACTGCCTGGCCAGCCACAACCGTCTTCGAACCCATCGCCTCGAGCACAGGCGACGCCTTCTCGATGAGCCCGGCATCGCCCGCCGCGAGCATGACGAGGGCCCCCTTCTCGGCGGGGACTTTCGTACCCAGCATCATCGCCTCGATGAGCGACACGCCCTTCGCCTCCGCGGCCCGGGTGACGCGGCGTGTTCCGTCGATGCCGATCGTGCTGGCCTGCACCCACACTGAGCCGTCGCGAACCGCTGACGACGCCTCGTCGAAGACCGTGAGCACGGAATCGGCGTCGAAGAGGATCGAAAGGATCACATCGGCGTCATTGACCGCCTCGCGGGGCGTGCCCGCAACCGAGGCTCCGGTCGCCTGAAGATCGGAGGCCTTGCCGGGCGATCGGTTCCAGACCGTCACGTCGAAGCCTTCGCGGAGGAGCGTCGCCGCTACCCCCTGGCCCATGATTCCCAGACCGAGAACGGTCACCTTCATCGCTTGCCTCTCTGCGGGGCCACCTGCCCCAACACGGCGCCGTCGGCACCGCGATCGACGCTACGCCTGAGAGCTGTCCGCCGACTTCGACCGACTCGACCGAACGAACATCCAGCCGAGTGCGACACCGACACCCGTGCACGCGATCAGAATGGCGATCGCTGCCGGACCGAAACCGTAGGCGAGGCCGTTCTCGGCCGACCAGGCGGCAAAGCCCATGCCCGGCACGTCGAGGCTGTCGGCGTCGACGCCTCGCAGCAGCGTCTCGAGGAGCACGAGGAGAAGCACGTCGATGCCCGCGAGGAGCCCGGCCAGACCGGCGCCCAGCAGAGCAACGAGGGTACGGCCCCGGCCCCGAGGTCGCGGCGCGAAAGCCACCGGGGAACGATCGGTCGGGTGCGACCCACCGGAAGGCCCGTCAGACGAGCCCCGAAGCCCGATGACATCGTCGAGGAGAGAAGCGGAGAGCGTTGCCGGAGCAAGCGAATTCACAGGGCCACCTTCGGATCGGAGAGAAAGACATGCGAAATGTTACCTTTCTTCGGATCGGCTGGCTAGGGAAATACGCCCCCTGTGGAGAACTCAGTCGACGAGCGACTTCGTGAACCGGAGGTAGCTGATCGCCTCGTAGTCACCATCGACGTCGAAAAGAGGGACGTAGCCGAGGTGCAGGTAGAGCCCGACGGCCTCGGGCTGACGAGCTCCGGTGGTGAGATTCACACGGCGGTAGCCTCGGATCCTCGCCTCGCCCTCGAGCTCTGCCATGACCCGCCCGGCGAGACCGCGTCGCCGATGGTCGGGGTGCGTCCACACCCGCTTCATCTCGGCCGTGTCGTCGTCGAGGCGCATGAAGGCCCCACCCGCGACCGCCGTCCCCGCCTGCTCGAGGATCAGGAACGCCCCGCCCCGAGCCGGAGCGAATAGCTCGGCGGGGTAGCGGCTCAGCTCGACCGACGACGGGATGCCGTCGTTCAGCCCATAGCGCTCGTCGTAGTCGCGGGCGAGGTCGTCGACGAGAGGCTGGGCGAGAGCTGCGTCGGGCGAAGTCCAGGTGGAGAGGGGGTGGTTGACGCTGTCGAGGGCCATGTCGTGACGGTATTCGGAGCCCTTACAGGGGTCAATTCTCATGACGCTGCGGGTCGTGCGCTGCGAGCCAGCGGCCAACGACCTGACGCGAATCGGCCAAAGCGACCCGGCGCGCCGCGTCAGAATGGCCGAACCGCGTCACTTCGACGGCCCTCGGCCAGCGACCAGCCCCAGGATTAGCCCGAGAATCAGCGCCAGTCGTCGGGCGGCACCGACTCGTCGTACGGGTCGTCGGGCGGCGCATCGGGCCACCCGCCATCGTCGGCGCCAGGCTCGTAGGCGCCCGGCTCATCGACACCCACGCCCGGCCCCGGGTCGAAGCTCGAGACGGCGCGCGAGGGCGCGGCTGGGAACCGATTGGCCGAGGATCCGGCACGCCCACCCCTCGACCCACCCGAGGCAGGCGCGACGGCGCTCCCCACGGGCCCACCGCCGCTCGACTCGGCGACGACGGCGAGCAGCTGTTCCCCGTAGCTCTCGAGCTTCTTCTGGCCGACGCCCGAGATGGTCGCCAGCTGATCGAGGCTCGACGGCCTCATCGAGGCGACACCGCGGAGCGTCACGTCGCCGAACACGACGTAGGCGGGAACGCCGGCCTCCTTCGCGGTTGCCGAGCGCCAGGCCCGGAGCTTCTCGAACAGGGGCTGCGCTTCGGCGGGGAGATCGGCCACCGACGCGCCCGGGCCGGACCGCCGAGAGCGAGCCGCCCTGGAGGGCCGCTCCGGCTCCTTCCGCAGGAATACGGGCCGCTCACCGGCGAGCACGGCTGCCGACTCGTCGGTGATGAGGAGTGTGCCGTAGCCGTCGGTCGACGAGGCGAGCAGCCCCTTCGCGAGGAGCTGCCGCACGACTCCTCGCCACTCGGCGTCGGAGAGCTCGGTGCCGATTCCGAAGGTGGCGAGCTTGTCGTGGCCCTGCTGCGCCATGCGCGGGGTGCTCTTGCCCAGCAGGATGTCGATGAGATGCCCGGCGCCGAACTGCTGGTTGCGCTCGCGCTTGAGCCGGACGATGGTCGAGAGCAGCTTCTGCGCGGGAACGGTGCCGTCGAGCGATGTCGGCGGCGTGAGACAGGTGTCGCAGTTGCCGCATGCGGTCGACGACTGACCGAAATAGGCAAGCAGCTGCACACGGCGGCACTCGACGGTCTCACAGAGCGCGAGCATCGCGTCGAGGTGCACTGTCAGCTGTCGGCGGTGCGCGGCGTCGCCCTCCGACTGGTCGATCATGCGACGCTGCTGCATGACGTCTTGTAGCCCGTAGGCGAGCCAGGCGGTCGCCGGCAGCCCGTCGCGACCGGCGCGACCGGTCTCCTGGTAGTACCCCTCGACCGACTTGGGCAGGTCGAGGTGCGCGACGAATCGGACGTCGGGCTTGTCGATGCCCATGCCGAAGGCGACGGTCGCCACCATGACGATGCCGTCTTCGCGGAGGAACCGGGACTGGTTGCGCTGACGGGTCGCCGCGTCGAGGCCGGCATGGTACGGGAGTGCTGGGATACCGTTCGCGACCAGCGATTCGGCGGTCTTTTTGACCGAGTTGCGCGAGAGGCAGTAGACGATCCCGGCATCGCCGGGGTGCTCGGTCTGGATGAGGCGGAGCACCTGCTTGAGCGGCTGGTCTTTCGCCTCGATGCGGTACTGGATGTTCGGGCGATCGAAGTCGGCGACGAAGTGCGCGGCCGAATCAAGGTCGAGTCGGGTCGAGATCTCGCGGTGCGTCGTCTCGGTCGCGGTCGCCGTGAGTGCGATCCGCGGCACGGCGGGCCAGCGCTCGTGGAGAACCGAGAGCTCCAGGTAGTCGGGCCTGAAGTCGTGGCCCCACTGGGCCACGCAGTGCGCTTCGTCGATGGCGAAGAGCGCGATTCGCCCCTGATCCAGCAGCTGCTTGGTCGACTCGAGACGGAGTCGCTCGGGCGCGAGGTAGAGCATGTCGAGATCGCCGGAGCGGAACGCCGACTCGACTCTCTGGCGCTCCGCGCCGTCTTGCGTGCTGTTCAGGAACGCGGCGCGGACGCCAACGGCCTCGAGCGCATCGACCTGGTCTTGCATGAGAGCGATGAGCGGCGAGACGACGATGCCGACCCCGTCGCGAACAAGGGCGGGCACCTGGTAGCAGAGCGACTTGCCGCCGCCCGTGGGCATCAGAACGAGAGCATCGCCGCCGCCGACGACCTGATCGATGATCGCCGCCTGGCTGCCCCGGAAAGCCTCGTAGCCAAAGACGTCTTGGAGCACGTCGAGGGGTGCGGAAGCGCCGGGTCGAGGAGTCGCGTCGATGGTCGAGGTCACCCGCCGAGTCTACGAGCCGCGACCGACGTCGTTGGCTTTCTCCATAGGCTTAGCCTGAGCGAAACTCAATATGTTACATTGTGAATCCCGATCTTATTGAGGAGAACTGTATGAAGCGCATCATGGCCGCCACCGTCATCACCGCCGCCGCCGCCGCCACTCTCGCCGGCTGCTCCGTCAGCACTGCCACCCCTCTGGTGCTCAACGCCGACAGCTGCTCGAAGCTCGAGTCCTCCCTGGGAAAGAGCATCGACGGCTTTGCCCTCCAGTCCGACTCGAAGCTCGGCGACAAGGGCGGCAAGTGCACCTGGACCCACCCCAAGACCGGCGCCGCCATCTTCCTCAACGTCGAGAACGACTCGAAGTCCGGGGTCGAGGTGAATGTCGAAGAACCCCGCGACAAGATCGCGAAAGACAAGAGCCTCACCGTCATCGAGAACGACTCGGTGAAGAACTTCGACGACAGTGTGCTCTACACAACCAAGGGCACCGAGAAGAGCACGAGCCGCACCTTCACCGCCGAAGACGGCGCCGATACCAAGGTCACGCTCATCACCGCTGAAGTCGCCATGACGAACGCTCAGGCATCCGACGTCTTCACCAACCTGTTCAAGGGCTAGGTCGACCGACTCGCACCACCGGCCAGGCCTTTCGGCTAGCCCGCGACATCCGCCACCGAAACGGACTCGGGCGCCACGCGCTCGGGTCCGTTTCGGCGTGCGACGAGAGTGACCAGGCCCACATAGGCGGCCGAGGCGACGAGCGTCACGACAAAGGCACCCGGCGACCCGTCAGCCTGCTGCGTGCTCACGACCGGAGCCGCCAGGAGAAAGACCACCACGTTGTTGACCACATGGGCGACGATGCCGGCCTCGAGCCCGCCCGTCCGCCAGGTGAGGTAGGCGAAGGCCACCCCGAGGGTCGCGACATCGAGTTTGCCCCAGACGTTGTAGCTGTGCGCGAAGGCGAAGGCCACCGTCGGCACGACGATGGCGACGACGGGCCAGCGCACCCACGATCCGAGCGCCTGCATCCCGAAGCCGCGAAAGGCGAACTCCTCGCCGGCCGCTTGGAACGGGACCAGGAGCAGGATCAGCACGATAGACACGAACAGGGCCAGCGGCGGGGTGCTCGTCTGGGTCGCGGCTGCGTCGGATCCTTGGCCCTGCCATGACGCGGGCACCACGAAACCGAGACCGACCTGCAGGGCCATGTAGACGACCGCCGGAACGATGCAGCGCGCCATCCAGCGCCAGCGAAGGCGCGCGACCACGCTCGACAGCTGGCCGATGGGGCCGAGGCCGAGGATCCGTACGCCCACGATCATCGAGGGCAGAAGCAGCGCGAGCGAGCCGAGCGTGAACAGCATCACGAGCGGATTCGAGGCGTCTTGCTGGTTGCGCCGAATGTCGGCGACGAGATCGAGCCGGGCCTGAGCGCCGCCGATCGCGTCGACCGTCAGTAAGAGGAGCTCCTGCCAGACGATGCTCAGCGCGTAGTAGATGCCGACGCCGACGACGAGCGCCACGATCGGCTTCCACCAGCGGTAGCGGGGACGGGCGCGGAAGAGCAGGTGATACGCGTAGGGCACCTGGCGAGGGTAGCGCGACGGCCCCGGGCGACCGTGTCAGTCGGCGACGTCGGAGATCAGGCGCTTGCCGAAGCCGAGCGCGCCGTCGGGCGAGTAGCCGTGGTGCTCGTAGAAGCCGATCACGGCATTGTTGCCCTGGCGCACCTGCACGTTGATCTTGGGGCAGCCCAGGTCGGTCAGCAGGCGCTCGGCGTCGGCCATGATCTGTGCCCCGAGCCCGGTTCCGCGCGCCGAGTCGGCCACGGCGACGTAGTAGACCCAGCCGCGATGTCCGTCGTATCCGGCCATGGCCGTCGCGACGATCGCGTCGCCCTCAACGCCCACACGGAACAGCTCGGGCTGCACGCGCAGCTTGCGCTCGATGTCGTTGCGGGGGTCGTTCCACGGGCGGGTCAGCCCGGCCTCCTCCCAGAGGGCGACGACGGGCTCGGTGTCAGCGGGGCGGAACGCGCGAATCTGCATCGCTCCATTCTGGCGGCGAACCGAAGGATCCGGCACGCGTCGCTCTGGCCCCCGCCCCTCCGCCACAACTCCCCGCTCGCTCACCCCACCGTCGAGGTCAGCGTCGACGAGCCGTCGGGCCGGCGCCGCACCTCGATCCGGTCGGCGATGCGCTGCTTGAGCTCGTCGACGTGGCTGACGATGCCGACGACGCGACCGCCGGCCGACAGCGCCCCGAGTTCGGCCATGACCGCGTCGAGGGTCTCGGGGTCGAGTGTGCCGAAGCCCTCGTCGACGAAGAGCGTGCCTAGTTCGATACCGCCCGCCTCGGCCTGCACCACGTCGGCGAGCCCGAGCGCCAGGCTGAGCGAGGCGTAGAAGGTCTCGCCGCCGCTGAAGCTCTTCGGGTCGCGCGTCGTGCCGGTGGCGTTGTCGCGGATCGTCAGCGCGAGCCCGGCCCGGCGTGCCCTCGACGAGGCCTCGCGTTCGGCGGCCTCGAGCTGGTACCGGCCGCTCGACATGAGCCCCAGCCGGCTGTTCGCTGCGGCGACCACGTCGTCGAAGCGCCGGAGGAGCACGTAGGTTCCGAGGGTGACGCCGTGGAGGTTCTCTGCACCGCTGGCGCTGGCGACGTCGGCCATGCGCACGATGGCGCGCGACTCCTCGGCGACCGCGTCGGCCGCGCGGAGGGCCTGCTGGAGGCGGCCGAGGGCCCTCTCGGAGCTTGCGGCACGGTCTTCGAGGCGGGAAGCACGATCGGCGGCGGCAGCGTGGGCGGCCGATGCCACCGCCAGCGCCCCCTCTGCCGCCTCGATGTCGGCGACCTCGTCTCCGTCGAGGGCCGCGACGCGGGGTGACGCGAGCCCGTCTGCGACGACGGCCGACTCGTTGTCGAAGTCTCGGATCTTGGCCAGAAGGACAGCACGGTCGCCCGGCGCGAGGAGCGCCGCCGACGCCTCTTCGACGCTCTCGAAGGTCGATGACGCGAGGGCGAGCTCGACGTCTGCTCGGCGACTTTCGACCTCGACGGCAGCGGTAACCTCGGCCTCTCGCGCACGAACGATCGTCACCAGCACCCGCTCGTCGGCGTGCAGCTCGTCGCTGAGGGCGACGCACGATGCCGCACGGCCCTCCAGAATCTCGGCGATGCGCGAGCGGTCGGCGACGAGCCGCTCCGCCTCGGTCTCGAGTCGGGCCTCCTCTGCCGCCAGGTCGAGCCGCTCGGCTGCTATCGCGGCCTCCTGGGCGGCCGTCTCGGCGTCGAATCGGAGCAGGCGATCGTCGGCCTTGGAGCGCTCCGAGACTGCAGCCCGGGCCGCGCCGATCTTCGCCTCGACCTCGGTCAGTTGCACTCGCAGTTCGTCGCCGTCGTGCTCCCCCACGGCCCGGGCGGCGTCACCGAGTCGCGCGTCGAGAGCGGACGCTGCATCTCGAGCCGTCTGCAGGGCGGCTTCCGCCGCCTCGCGAGCCCGGGTCGCCTCGTCGAGCTCTCGATCGGTGGGATGTCCGTCAAGAAGTACGGCGGGGGCCGGGTGCTCGGTTGCCCCACAGACACTGCAGGGTTCGCCGTCGATCAGTTCGAGAGCCAACTCGCCGGCCACACCGCTGATGCGCCGTCGGCGGAGGTCGGCCTCGGTATCGACCGCCTCGCGGGCCCGCGCGGCAGCGGCTGACACGCTCTCCCGCGCGATCTGCGACGCATCGGCCAGTTCGGCATGTCGCCGCACCGCCTCGAGGGCTGCATGCAGATCGTCGAGTCGCCGGGTCTCGAGGTCGAGGGTGCCCGCGAGCTCGGCCGCAGCGGCGATCTCGGCCGTCAGCCCCACCCGTTCTGCCGCCCGGCCGGTGACCCGGGCCTCAGCCGCTGCGATGGCCGATCGACGATCGGCCAGCCTGCCGCGGGTGCGCAGTTGCGCGTCGTCGCGCGCCGGCAGGCCCACCTCGAGGTCGACGATCGCGGCCAGTGTCGCTCGCTCGTGGGCAAGTCGCTCGCGGCGATCTCGCAGATCGTCGAGCTCTGCCTCGAACAGGCTGTCGTCGATACTGCCCCGCAGTACGGCGAGCTCGTCGCGCGCGCGTTCCCGTTTCGCCTCGGCGAGTGTGAGCGCTCGCGCGGGCCCCTCGACCAGAGCAGCACGGTCGGCCAGCTCGGTTCGGTTGCGAGCCTCGGCCACGGCAGCAACCCGCCCGGACAGGGCGTCGCGGCGAGCCATCAGACCATGCCTCGCCTCGATCGCCTCGGCCAGCCTGAGGACCTCCGCCGACTTCGCGCTGGCATCGTCGAGCGCCGCGCGGGCGATGGCGCGGCGCTCACCCGCTGAGCCCGACTCGGCGCTCAACCTGGCCACTACCTCGGCCGCGTTCCCCACCTCGATCGACACCGTCTCGACGGGGCTTCCCGTGCCGCGGTCACCACCGAGAACTGCTTCCTCCTCGACATGAGGGCTATCGCCCGGACCCTGATCGGCGCCGACGTCGACCGTGCTGCGGAGGCCCGCCAACGCTTCGTCGACGGCGCGCTGCGACGTCTCGACGGCGGCGTTGGCCGCGCGCCGGGCGTCTACGAGGGTCGCGGTCGTGCGGTCATAGATCTCGGTGCCGAACAGCGACTGCAGCACGAGCCGGCGCTCTTCGCCGCTGGCGGCGAGAAAGCGCGCGAACTCGCCCTGCGGAAGCACGATCGTCTGCAGGAACTGCTCTTTCGTGACCCCCAGGATCCGAGGAATCTCCCCTCCGACCTCCTGTGCCCGCGTCGACAGCGTCTCACCGTCGACAGCACCCGGCGTTGCGAGCCGCTGCAGGACCACCGCCATGTTGACGGGTGTCGTGCCGACGCCGCGACTCTTCGGGCGGTTCCATTTGGGGCTGCGCCGGATGAGGTGGATGCCGGCGCCGGTCTCGAAGACGAGCTCGACGAACGGTTCGACCGAGGGGCCGGCGTGGTGACTGCGGAGTCGGTCGTCGCTCGACGACGCACCCGCCAGGCCGCCGTACAGCGCGAACACGATCGCGTCAATGATCGTCGATTTGCCGGAGCCGGTCGGGCCCTCGAGCAGGAAGACCCCGGACGACCGGAGTGCGGCGAAGTCGATCGTGAATTCGTCGGCGTAGGGGCCGATGGCGCGGAGCGTCAGGCGATGCAGCTCCATCAGGCGCTCAGCTCGGCTCGACCGGCCGCCTCGTAGGCCGCGCGCAGCACAGCGATCTCGGCGTCGCTCGCCTCCGCCCCGGTGGCGAACGCGACGAACTCGCGAGCGACCTCGACCGGATCGGCGTCGACCGGCACCGCCCGCCGTTCGGCCGAGCGGACGGCGCCCCGCGGCACGTGCTGGATCGACAGCGCGTGCGGGAACCGCTCACGGACGAGCGCGTGCAGGCCCGCCGGATGCACGGGATCGGTGACGAAGACGCGCAGCCAGTCGTCGGCCAGGGAGTCGTGCCGCCCGTCGAGCAGCTCGGCGAGATCGCCGGTGATCTCGGAGAGGCGTCTCGGCACCGGCGTCGGAACGAGCTCGACGTCGACCTGGCCGTCGGCCGCCAGCCGCACCAGGGCCGACGACTTCACCTGGTGCTTCTCGCCGAACGAGAACGCGAGCGGCGAACCGCTGTAGCGGATGACCGGGCCCACGGCAGGCGCGGTGATGCCCTGGGCGCCGTGCAGGTGGCCGAGGGCCACATAGTCGACGCCGTGGAACAGCTCGGCCGGAACCGAGTCGACACCGCCGACTCGGATGTCGCGCTCGCTGTCGCTCGGGGCGCCGCCCACGACGAATGCGTGGGCGAGCACGACGGCGCGGGTGCCCGGCCTCGTGGCGAGGTCGGCCCGCACCCGATCCAGGGCCGCGCCCATCACGGCCGCGTGGGATCTCGTGAGTCTCGCCGTGGGATCCTCGGCCCGTTGCTCGTCTGGCACGAGAACCGCGCGCACGCTGTCGGGATCGAGGTAGGGCAGGCCGTAGAACGCGACCTGGCCGCTCGCGTCGTCGAGCACGACTGGCTTGGCGAGGTCGTCGACCGACGCGCGGATCTGGACGTGGTCGCGAAGCAGGCCGGACGCGAACCCCAGGCGAACAGCCGAGTCGTGGTTGCCCGGCGTCACGATCACGGTGGCGAGCTCGCCGAGACGCGCCAGCGCGGACGACAGCAGCTGAACCGCCGGCACCGACGGCACGGCCCGGTCGTAGACGTCGCCCGCCACCAGCACGACATCGATCGAGCGCTCGCGCACCAGCTCGACAAGATGGTCGACATAGACTTGTTGGTGGTCGAGGAGGTCGACGCCGTGGAGCGTGCGCCCCAGATGCCAGTCGCTGGTGTGCAAGATCAGCAAGCGCTCGCCTTTCGTCGGTGGGCCTCGCCAGCGTAGCGAGGGCCGCCGACATCGACGACCGCGCGCCGGCATCGACGCAGGCCTCTCCTAACACGGCGGTGAGGCCCCGATCCCGCCCTCGGCGAACCCCCGGCCAGCACGCGGTGATGAGGTGTGACTGCTGCGAGGTCACCTGTGATGGGTGCTGGGCTGAGGTGTGAGCGCCTTGCGGCCGCCCGCGGCCCCTCGCGGATGCAGTGGGACGAATTGACCGTCGTCCCGTCGGCTGCGTGCTCGCTCCGGCGGATGCCTACCGACTCACCGCTCGTGCTGTCGCTGTTCTCAGCGCTGTCTCTCAGTCGGCCAGATCGGCCTCCCAGTTCGCCTGCTGGATGATCACGTCGAGCTGCCGCAGACGGCGAGCGACGTCGTCGGCCTGCTGGCGGACGGCCGCGGTCGGAAGAGCCGAGAGCTGGCGGAGTTCGCTCCGAAGCTGCCGATAGCCCGCGAACTCGCCCATGCCGGCCGAGGCGTCGGCCGCCTGCACGAGGATCGAATGCCGACTGCGGAGGGCGTCTCGGTGGGCCAGCGCCTCGGTCATGGTGCGTCCGTCGTCGAGCATCGTCGTCGAGTTGGTCAGGTTAACCGCGACGACCAACTGCTCGAGGGCCTCCTGAAGGGAGATGACCTCGGCGAGAAGCGCCTCGGCGTTCTCCCCCGGCTCTTCGCCCTCCTGGTAGCGGGCATTGGCGATCACGCGGGAGCGCAACTGCTCGATGCGCTTCTGCAGATCACCTCGGTTGATCAGGGCTTCAGCCAGCTTCATGTCTGAATCCTGGCACGCCGCACGCCGGCTGGCGCCTGGTCGTAGCGTGGAGTCATGACTCCGTCCGACCTTCTCATCGAATCGTTCTCCAGGATCCCCGCCCTCGTCGATCGCGCCACCGACGGTCTCGATCCCCAGCAGCTCGCTGCCCGGCCCGCGCCCGGCACGAACACGATCGCCTGGCTCGCGTGGCACACGGCCCGCGGGCAGGATGCCCAGATCGCCGCCCTCTCCGGGTCGGAGGAGGTCTGGACGGCCGACGGCTGGTATGGCCGATTCGAGCTGCCGTTCGGCCCCGACGAGATGGGCTACGGCATGAGTGCGGGCGATGTGACGCGAGTCGTCGCCACCGCGGATCTCCTCAGCGGGTACCTCGAGGCGGTCACGGCGGCGACCGTCGACTACCTCGGCACCGTCTCGGGCGACGATCTCGACGACGTGGTCGACGAGTCGTGGGATCCGCCGGTCACGCGCGGCGCCCGCCTTGTGAGCATCGTGAACGACTGCCTGCAGCATGCCGGGCAGGCGAACTATGCCCGTGGGATCCTCGACCGTCTCTAGCGACGCGCGTGGCTGAACCCGCACAGACGGCGTAAACACCTGCCCTAGGGCTGGTGTTTACGCCGTCTGTGCGGGCTTATGCGGGGAGGAGCCGACCCAGAGGGTCACGGCCAGCGACGCAGGCGAGGCCGGAGGAGCCGACCCGGAGGATTCAGACCCCGGATAGCTGGTCGATCAGGCGATCGCCGGGGCGAGCCTCGACCATTTCGGCCGTGATCTCAGCGCGGTCGAGCAGCTCCTCCATGCGGCGGCGGCGAGCACGCGTGATCAGCGTCACGACGGTGCCCTCCTTGCCCGCGCGACCGGTGCGGCCGGAGCGGTGCATGTAGGTCTTGTACTCGTCGGGGGCGTCGGCCTGGATGACCAGCTCGATGTCGTCGACGTGAATGCCTCGGGCTGCGACGTCGGTGGCGACGAGCACGTTGACACGGCCCGAGGTGAGCAGCTGCAGGTTGCGCGTTCGGCGCGACTGGTTCAGGTCGCCGTGGAGGCTGGTCGACGCGATTCCGGCGTCTTCGAGCTGGTCGGCGAGCTGCTCGGCGAAAGCGCGCGTGCGGGCGAAGACGAGGGTCTTGCCCTTACCCTGCGCGAGCTGCTCGATGATCGCACCCTTGTCGCGCTGGTCGATCAGCAGCACGCGGTGATCGATGGTGGCGGACGCCTGGTCTTCG
The DNA here is from genome assembly GCF_015350875.1 of Frondihabitans sp. VKM Ac-2883. Taxonomy (NCBI): domain Bacteria; kingdom Bacillati; phylum Actinomycetota; class Actinomycetes; order Micrococcales; family Microbacteriaceae; genus Frondihabitans; species Frondihabitans sp. VKM Ac-2883. Next base: position 490,625 of record NZ_JADKSF010000002.1, read on the forward strand.
CCGGCGACCTCGTGGACGGCCGGGTCGGTCAGGAACTCGTCGACCAGCTTGGCGACACCCTTGTCGAGGGTGGCGCTGAAGAGGAGCTTCTGCGCACGGGCACCGTGACGAGTGACCGCCGCGGTCTCGCGAAGGATGCGCTGAACCGGCTCGAGGAACCCGAGGTCGCACATGTGGTCGGCCTCGTCGAGCACCGTGACGGTGACCTCGCTGAGGTCGAGGCGACCCTGCTCGATGAGGTCTTCGATCCGCCCAGGGGTGCCGATGACGATGTCGACGCCGCGCTGCAGGGAGTGCACCTGACGCTGCTGCGGCACGCCGCCGTAGATCTGGGTGGTGAAGAGTCCGACGGAGCGCGCGATGGGCTGCACGGTGTCGTCGATCTGCATGGCGAGCTCGCGGGTCGGGGCGAGGATCAGCGCGCGGGGCTTGCGGCCCATCTTGCGATCCTTGGCTCCGCCGTGCTCGAGCAGCTTCTCGGCGAGAGGTGCCCCGAAGGCGATGGTCTTGCCGGATCCGGTGCGGCCACGCCCGAGGACGTCCTTGCCCGCGATCACGTCGGGGATCGTCGCCGCCTGGATCGGGAACGGCGAGGGAGCACCCATCGCGATCAGCTGACGGGTGAGGTTGTCGCCGAGGCCCAGGTCGCCCCAGGTCTTGCCCGCGACGTCACCGGCGGTGACGACCTCGGCCTGAAGCTTCTCGAGCTTGACGTCGTCTTCGGGAGTGAAGTGCGAGTCGCGCTTCGGGTAGTAGTCGCTCGAGCGGCTCGGGCGGTCGTCGCCGTCGAAGGAGCGAGCGGGGCGCTCGGTGCGGTCGAAGGAGCGAGCCGGACGCTCGGTGCGGTCGCTGCGGTCGAACGAGCGCGGAGCGCGGTCGTCACGAGCCGGACGGCTGTCGCGATCGAACGAACGAGCAGGACGGCCGTTGCGGTCGTTGCGGTCGAACGAACGCGGAGCGCGGTCGTCACGGGCCGGACGGTCGTCACGGGCCGGACGGCTGTCACGATCGAACGAACGAGCAGGACGGCTGTCCCGATCGAACGAGCGGGCAGGACGGTCGTTGCGGTCGAACGAACGCGGGGCACGGTCGTCACGAGCGGGGCGGTCGCCACGGTCGTTCGAGCGGGGCGCACGGTCGTCGCGAGCAGGGCGGCCCTGGCCGTAGTCGTCGCGCTTCTTGAAGGGGGCGCGGTCTTCGCGGCCCGGGCGTCCACCCTCGGGGCGGTCGTAGCTGCGGGCGGGGCGGTCGCCGCGGTCGAACGAACGCGGGGCGCGGTCGTCACGGGCGGGGCGGTCGCTGCGGTCGTACGAGCGACCACCGCGGTCATCGCGAGCCGGGCGGCCGCCACCGAAGCGGTCGTCACGCGACGGACGGTCGTCGCGAGCCGGTCGGTCGTCACGCGAGGGGCGGCCGCCGCCAAAGCGGTCGTTCCGGTCGAAGCGGTCGCCGCCACGCGCACCGTTGCGGGCGTCGCGGTCGTCACGGGCTCCGCCGCCGAAGCGGGGGTTGGAGCCGCCGGTCTTGCGGGGCTCCCAGTTGGGGCGTCCGGCCGAAGCGTCGCGACCGGCACCGCGGGAGTCTCGAGCCGAGCCGCCGCGGGTACCGGCGTCACGAGCGGAACCGCCGCGAGCACCGCCGTCACGGGCACCAGCGTCGCGACCGCCGGAGCGGCCCTCGGCGCGAGCAGCGCGCTCGGGGGCATCCCAGCGCTTCTTGGCGGGCCCACCCTCGGCCTCGGCACGGAAGCCGCGGTGCTTGGGGCTCTTCGAGCCGGGACGCTCGCCCTTGGGGCGTGACGATGCAGATTTGTCGTAAGGAGACATGGTTCTTCCTGGGTTCTACGTAATGACGCGAAGAATTCACCCGGGCAGTCATTGGCCAGGGACCGTTCACATACATGTGATTGTTCGCAACGCGATTCGCTGCGATTCCGGCCCCTGAGACATACAAACCCAACCGCCAGTGCTGTTAGAGCAGCACAGTGCGGTGTCTCGAGCCGACCCACACACACTACGCGAGTGGTGACGAAGATGCGAGGGCAGGATCCGCGACCGCCGCTCGTATCGGATCCTCGTCTCTGTCGCTACGCCGCCACGCGCTCCCGGCGGTCCGCTCGTCGCTCCAGCCACGAATAGATCAGCGAGTAGAGCACCGGCAGCACGATAAGGGTCAGAACGGTCGACGAGACGAGCCCACCGATGACGATCAGCGCGAGCGGCTGCGAGATGAACGATCCGTGCCCGGTGAGCCCGATCGCGAGCGGGGTGAGGGCGAAGATCGTGGCGAGGGCGGTCATCAGGATTGGGCGAAGACGCCGCGACGTGCCCTCCACGAGAGCCTCGTGCACCCGGAGCCCCCGACGGCGGTACTGGTTGACGAGGTCGATGAGCACGATGGCGTTCGTCACCACGATTCCGACGAGCATCAGGAATCCGATCACCGACGGAACGCCGAGGGGCACCTTCGCGATCAGCTGCAGCAGGATCGCCCCGGTGGCGGCAAAGGGGATCGACACCAGAAGGAGCACTGGCTGCAGCAAGCTCTTGAACGCGGCCACCATGACGATGTAGACGATCAGAATCGCGATGAGGATCGCGATGCCGAGGTCGGTAAAGGCGGTGCCCTGTTGGGCGGTCACACCGCCGATCGCGGCGGTAGCTCCCTTCGGCAGGTCGACTCCGGCGAGCGCACCGGTCACCTGCGAGTTGGCGGCCGACAGGTTGTCGGACGACGGCGTGATCGTGATCGTCGCGCTGCGAACGGCGTTCTCGGTCGTGATCGACGTCGGCCCCTCGGTCTGCGAGACCGTGGCGATCGTCGAGAGGGGAACGGTGCCGGTCGACGTCGGGATCTCGACGTCTTTGAGCGAGGCAAGCGTCTTCGGCGGGTCGGTCGGAATCGTGTAGATGTCGACAGTGGAGTCGTTGATCTCGAGAGAGCCGACCTGGAACGGCTGCACGGCCTGTGAGACGATGCCTCCGACATCGAGCTCAGAGAGCCCGTACGAGGCTGCCTTGGCGCGGTTCACCTCGACGCCGATGAGCGGCTGGGCGGCCGAGAGGTTGGTCGACGCTCCCGCTGTGGCGGGCAGTCCCTTCATCGCCTTCAGCACGCGGTCGGACGCCTTCGCGAGCGTCGAAGCGTCGTTCGAGGTGACGTTCACCTCGATGTCGCTCGAGGAGCCGAGGCCGCTCGAGGCCTCCACCGAGATGTCTCCGGCGTCGCTCAGCGCGTCGAGCCGGTCGCGGACGGTCGCCGTCAGGGCATCCTGGTCGGCGTTCTCGTCGGTGGTGATCTGGTACGTGACCGTGCTGCCGCCGGTTCCGCCGAAGAAGGCGGCGAGCGAGTTTCCGCTGGAGCCGATCGTGAGCTGCACCGTCTCGACCCCGTCGGTCGAGTCGAGGGCCTTCTCGACCTTCTCGGCCTGGTCGGACTGCACGGCGAGGCTCGACGCGGCCGGAAGCACCTGCGTGACAGTGAGGGTGTTCTGACCCGAGGATCCGAGGAAGTTCGTGGTCAAGAGAGTCGCGGCCCCACCCGACCCGGCCAAGATGACGAGAGCGGCCACGACGGTGATCCACGGGTGACGGAGGGTCGCCAGCAGGATCGGCCGATACACGCGGTGAAGGCGGTCGGCCGGCTCCGGGTCGATGCGGGTCGCGCCGGGCGCTCTGGGTGCGGTCGACGGAGTCGTTGCGGGCACCGCGGCTGCCTCGGCCCCGACCTCGTGCTTGTGCACCTTCGGCGCGCGCATGAACCAGTAGCCGAGCACGGGGACGATCGTCAGCGACACGAAGAGCGAGGCGGCGAGCGCAATCACGACGGTCAGCGCGAAGGGCCGGAAGAGCTCGCCCGTGACGTCCTGGACGAAGGCGAGCGGAAGGAACACGACGACGGTCGTGATCGTCGAGGCCGTGACGGCACCGGCGACCTCGCGAACAGCCTCGGTGATGGCCGTGATCCGGTCGACTCCTGGAACCAGGTGCCGCTTGATGTTCTCGGTGACGACGATGGAGTCGTCCACCACGCGCCCGATGGCGATCGTCAGGGCACCGAGCGTGAGGATGTTGAGCGTGTAGTTCGATGCGAGCAGCCCGATGAACGTGATCAAGACGCTGGTGGGGATGCTGATGGCGGTGACGAGCGTCGACCGGAGGGACAGCAGGAAGACGAGGATCACGACGACCGCGAAGAGGAGGCCGAGAAGCCCCTCGGTCGAGAGGCTTTCGATCGACTGCGTGATGAACGGGGCCTGGTCGAAAACCACCTCGATCTTGACGCCGTCCGACAGGTTCGACTCGAGAGACGAAATCTGATCGCGGATCGTGCTCGAGACGCTGACCGTGTTCGCCTCGAGGGTCTTCGTCACCGCGATCGTCAGGGCGTCCTTGCCGTTGACGCGAGAGATCGACGTCACCGGGGCGCTGGTCAGCTTCACGGTGGCCACGTCGGCGATGTCGGTCGCTTCGACCTGACCGGTGAGAGCGTTCTTCGCCCCGACCAGCGGCAGCTTCTTCACCTGAGCGACCGAGGTGAGGCGCGCGCCCGACTGGATCGAGAGGGTCTTGCCGTTCTGGGTGATCTGGCCACCGGGCAGGAGAGTGCCGTTGTCGTCCAGGGCGTCCTTGATGGCCGCCGTCGAGAGCCCGACCGCCTGGAGCTTCTCCTGATCCGGCTCGATGGTGACGCGCTGCCCGGCATCGCCGTAGACCGAGGCCTGCCGCACACCGTCGAGTTTCTGCAGGGCCGGGACCGTGATGTTGGTCAGGTCGTCGACGAGCTTCTGCTTGTCGGCGGGCCCGCCGGTCACGGCGAGCTGCACGACCGGGAGGTCGTCGAGGCTGCCCGAGACCACCTGGGTGTCGACGCTGTCGGGAAGCGAGACGGTGTCGATCGCCTGCTGAATCTTCTCCTCGGTGGCGGGCAGGTCGGTGCCGTAGTCGAACTCGGCCGAGATGTTGCTCTCGGAGGTCTGCGACGTCGCAGTGGTCGACTTCAGGCCGGGGATCACCTGGATCGCCTTCTCGATCGGAGCCGAGACGCTGTCGTTCACGACCTGCGGAGAGGCTCCAGGGTACGAGGAGACGATCGCGACCTGGGGGAACTGGATGTCGGGAATCAACTCCTGCTTGAGCGAAGTCAGCGCGTAGCCGCCGAAGATCGCCACCACGATGGTGATGAGAGCGATCAGCGCGCGGTTGCGCAGGCTGAAGACAGAAAGAAGATGCACGAAGGCTCCACCCGATGACCCGAAGAAACAGACAGTTTTCTTATGCAACACCAGCCGCACTGGGGGGCGGCTGTGCCTCGCTCGGACTCAAGACAGTGAGCTGACTGGGAGGGACCCGAGAACTGGGAGAATAGAGCGTGTCGCGCTGGTGTTGACAGTCGATTGCACGCGATTAGGCTTGCGGCTCGTGAGTAACGACGTTCGGTCTCCCAAGCGCTGGCTGATCGGCGAGCCCCTCTCCTCCGAGAAGCTCGAGGGGCAGCTCCTTCCCAAGCACCTCGCGCTCCCCATCTTCGCGAGCGACCCGCTGAGTTCCGTGGCCTACGCGCCGCAGGAACTTCTGATGATTCTGCTGATCGGCGGGCTGGGGTTCCTCACTCTCGCGCCGGGCGTCGCGGCGGCCGTCGTGATCCTTCTGATCGTCGTCGTCCTCTCGTACCGGCAGCTCATCAAGGCGTATCCGTCTGGCGGCGGCGACTACGAGGTCGCTCGCAAGAACCTGGGTGAGAAGCCCGGCCTCATCGTCGCGTCGGCCCTGCTCGTCGACTACGTCATGACCGTGGCCGTCTCGGTCGCTTCGGGCGTCGACAACATCATCTCGGCGCTGCCCGAGCTGAACGGCATCCGCGTCGAGATGGCGATCTTCTTCGTGATCCTGCTCGCCGCCGTGAACCTTCGCGGTGTCCGCGAATCCGGCAAAGCGTTCGCGGTGCCGACCTACCTCTTCATCACCAGCGTGTTCGTGATGATCATCGTGGCCCTCGTGCGCACGGCGATGGGCGATGCACCAGTCGCCGAGAGCGCCGGCTACACCGTGCAGGGCGATAACGTGGCCCACGCGGCGTTCGTCCTTCTCCTCCTCCGCGCTTTCGCCTCCGGCTGCTCGGCTCTCACCGGCGTCGAGGCGATCGCCAACGGCGTGCCCGCCTTCCGGCTCCCCAAGGTCAAGAACGCGCAGAAGACCCTGGTGCTCATGGGTGGCATCGCGATCGTGCTGTTCGCCGGGCTCGTCTCGGTGGCACTCATCTCGAAGGTGCACTACGCCGAGCGCGCCTGCGACCTGATCGGCATGGCGAACTGCGCGACGACTCCGCAGCCGAGCCTGATCTCGCAGGTGGCGAGCGCGGTCTTCGGCCCGGGCAGCATCGCCTTCTACGTGATCCAAGCCGTCACGGCGGCCGTGCTGCTTCTCGCCGCGAACACGGCCTTCAACGGCTTCCCGCTCCTCGGCTCCATCCTCGCGCGCGACACGTACGCCCCCAAGGCGCTCAACAGCCGCGGCGACCGACTCATCTACTCGAACGGCGTCATCGTGCTCGCGGTCATCGCGAGCGTAATTCTGCTCATCTTCCGGGCGAACGTCACTCAGCTGATCCAGCTGTACATCATCGGCGTCTTCGTGTCGTTCACACTCGGCCAGACCGGCATGGTGCGCCACTGGCTGCGGCTCCTGCGCGATCCCGCGACCGTCGACCGGGGTCAGATCAAGCGCTCGCTGACGATCAACCTGATCGGCGCGATCATGACGTTCACGGTGCTCGTGGTCGTCACCATCACGAAATTCACACACGGCGCCTGGATCGTGTTCGTCGTGATGCCGATCCTGTTCACCCTCATGCTCGGCGTCAACCGCTACTACCGCGACGTCGACGTCGAGGTGGAGGTCGACGAGACCACGACCTTCGGCGCATCGGGCGACCACGCGATCGTGCTGGTCGGCAAGATGCAGAAGCCCGTGCTCAAGGCGATCGACTACGCGATTGCGGCCCGGCACGACACCCTGGAGGCCATCCACGTCGCCGTCGACCACGAGTCGACCGACCGCCTGCAGAAGCAGTGGGACGACATGAACATCGACGTCCCGCTCATCATCATCCCGTCGCCCTACCGCGACGTAGCCGTGCCCGTGATCAAGTACATCAAGGCGCACCGCGAAGAATTCGGCGCCGAGGTCGTCACCGTCTACACCCCGATCTACATCGTCGGGCACTGGTGGGAGTCGCTGCTTCACAACCACAGAAGCCGAAGGATCCGCCAGAAGCTCATGCTCGCCCACGGCGTCACGGTGGCGCTCGTGCCGTGGCTCCTCGACTCGTCCGAGTTGCTCTACGGCCGTCGCTCGCGGGTCTTCCCGGGCCAGGACCGCTCCGGAGAGCCGCGCCGCCCGGTGAAACCCGTGCCGCGGAGCATGCACGCCGATGCGGCCTCGGCGAAGATCGCCCAGGCGGAGGCCGAGAAGGCCATGGCCGCCGCGAACGCCGCTGCGCCGAAGCACGACCAGCACGGCGGTACCACCACGAAGTCGCGCCGCAAGGCTGCTGCCGCCCGGTCGACGGCCCGCAACAGCGCGTCGGCGCCCTCGAAGAAGTCGCAGGACGACCCGCCGCGTCGCTAGCGCGAGCGAGACAGAGCCAGCAGCACCTGTCGCGCGATGACCCGCCCGGCCCGGTTGGCCCCGATCGTCGACGCCTGCGGCCCGTAGCCCGCGAAGAACACCCGCCGATCCACCGTCGAGACACCCCGCTCGACGGCCACGCCGCCCTGGGCGCTCCGCAGGCCGAGGGGTGCGAGATGCCGCAGCTCGGGCCGGAACCCGGTCGCCCAGATGATCGCGTCGGCCGGGGCGAAGGATTCGTCGCCCCACCGCACTCCGTCTTTCTCGATCGAGGCGAACATCGGCCGATCGACCAGCACCCCACGGTCGATGCCCGCCCGATTGCGACGAGTCATGGGCACCCCGGTGCCGCTCACGATGCTTGGGAGTGCGAGCCCCCGCTTCGCCGCCTCGTCCTGCTCGCCGACCGCGGCGAGCCCCATCTCGACTCCGAGCTCCTGCTGGTCGAACCACTCGACCGGCCGCCTCGTCGCCCAGGTCGTCGTCGCGCCCGCCCTCTCGAGCTCCAGGAGGAATCCGATGGCGCTCGTTCCCCCGCCCACGACCACGACGTCTTGCCCGGTGAACTCGTCGGCGGAGACGTACTCGGCGGTGGTCAGCTGTCGCCCGGCGAAGTCGTCGCGACCGGGGTAGTACGGGCGGAAGGGCGACCCCCACGTCCCCGTGGCGTTGACCACGATCTCGGTGGTGAGGGTCTCGGTCTCGTCGGAAGACCTGGATCCTGAAGCGTGCGCGAGCTCGACGACGAGGTCGCCGTCGCCCGACTCGTCGACCCGGCGGACTTCGAACGGGCGGCGCACACGGAGGTCGTAGTACCGCTCGTAGCGGTCGTAGTAGTCGGAGACGATGTCGCGCGCCGGCACGCTCCGGTCGGCGGTGTCGAAACTGAGGCCGAGGTCGGCGAGGCCGGGGAGGTCGTTGACCTTGTGGGCGGTGCCGAGACGGAGTGCTCTCCAGCGGAACTGCCAGGCTCCCCCAGTGCTGGGGCCGCGGTCGACGACGACGAAGTCGGAGCCCGGTACGAGACCGAACCGGCGGAGGTAGTAGGCGACCGAAAGTCCGGCCTGACCGGCACCGATGATGACGACCCTGGTTCGCGGAGCGGCAGACGGGGCTCCTGATGCGACAACCATGCGTCCATTCTGGCCGTAGCTCGACTCGGGGTCGTGCCGTGCAGGCACATGCTAAGGTTGCGGTTAGTTTTGCACCATTTACCTGTCGGTAGTTCCCGGGCTCGGTGGTGATTCCAGTCGAGGCGCGCTTCGATTTGAGTCGCATCTGCAGTCAACCGGAACCAGAATCACGAGGGGGTCTCGCATGGGGCGTGGCCGTCAAAAAGCCAAGCACACCAAGGTTGCCCGCGAGCTGAAGTACTTCAGCCCGGACACCAACTACGGTGCGCTCGAAAAAGAGCTCTCCAGCCCGCACGGCGACGACAATAACGTCGACAAGTGGGCCGACGAGGTAGAAGAAGACGACACCGACGATCAGTACGTCGATAAGTACGCCGACGATTTCGTCGAGCACGACGAGCCGCAGCACAAGTCGGCCTGAGCGCTCGCTCGGCGAACCTCACAGCGAAATGCCGCTTCCTCCGGGAGGCGGCATTCGTCATTCGAGATGCGGGCGACGGCTCAATGGAATGCGGCCGTCACCGCGGGCATGAGGGCCAGGGCGATAACAAAGAGTCCGCCAGCCGCCGTGAACGCAGCGGTCCGACGCCCACCGGTGATCGCGGTGAATGTCTGCGCCGGGGCCTCGTCGGGCACCTCGACGGTGCGGACGACGACCTCGTGATCGATGACGGTGACTGTGCGGGTGAAAGACATCGGGTGGTCCTCTGGGGTGATGTGGCGTCATTGCCGTGCCGCTCATCGTTGAGCAACCATCACAGAGTACGACCAAATCGCCCGTTTGTCCCGCGAAATGCGGACTCCGCTGTTCCCGACCTGTGCCCCGCCGGTCCTCCGTTTAGGCGGCTGCGCTCGTCGGGCCAGCGAGATGGCCTGAACTTCAGTATCCGGCGGAGCCGACCGACGATTCGGCCATCTGGCGCGCCCCGACCCGCGAGGCTCGGCGACCGCCGCTCGGCTCAGCCCGCGTAGGCCCCGACGAGCCGCACGGCCCCGCCGTCGACGCCCTTGGCGCCCTGCTCGAAGCCGCTGAGGTCGCGGATGCCGACCGACACGGCACCGACCTGCCAGGTGCGGATTCCGCTCGCTTCGAGGTGGGCAGCGACCGCGGCTGCGGAGTCGCGCGCGACGACGGCGATCATGCCGATGCCGAGGTTCCAGGTGCCTTCGCTCGACTCGAGGGTCGACCCGGCGATGTCGCTCAGCACGCGGAACACCGGGGCCGGCGACCAGGAGCCGCGGTCGACCTCGGTCCAGGAACCGACCGGCAGCACTCGAGCGAGGTTGGCGGCGATCCCGCCTCCGGTCACGTGGCTTAGCGCATGGACGCTCCCCCTGAGCGACGGCTCGTCGAGCACGGCCAGCAGGGGCGACGTGTAGAGGCGCGTGGGCTCGAGGAGCACCTCGCCGATCACGCCGCCGAGGTCGTCGTTCGAGTCGCTGTAGCCGAGGTCGGCCGAGCGCAGGATGTGGCGCACGAGCGAGAAGCCGTTGGAGTGGAGGCCGGACGACTCCAGCGCGAGCACCACGTCGCCCTCCTCGACGAGGTGCGGCCCGAGCTGGGAGCCCGACTCGACCGCTCCCACCGCAGCCCCCGCGACGTCGTAGTCGTCGGGCCCGAGCAGGCCGGGATGCTCAGCGGTCTCGCCGCCGACGAGGGCCGTGCCGGTCGCCGAGCACCCGCGGGCGATACCGGCGACGATGTCGGCGATGCGCGACGGGACGACCTTGCCGCAGGCGATGTAGTCGGTCATGAAAAGGGGCTTGGCGCCGACCACCACGATGTCGTCGACGACCATGCCGACGAGGTCTTGGCCGATGGTGTCGTGCTTGTCGAGCGCCTGCGCGATGGCGACCTTCGTGCCGACTCCGTCGGTGCTGGTGGCGAGCAGCGGGCGGTCGAAGCTCTTGAGGAACGAGACGTCGAAGAGGCCCGCGAAACCGCCGACCCCGCCCATCACGTTGGTGGTGTGCGTGGCCGAGACGGCCGACTTCATCAACTCGACGGCGAGGTCACCGGCGGCGGTGTCGACTCCGGCCGCGGCATACGAACTCGAGGCGGACGCAGCGGAGCTCGAGACGTTCGAGGCGGCGGAGTTGGTCAATTCTCGTTCCAATCGCAGGCATGACAGACTGTCTGGGTAAGCCCAACTCTACGGTCTGGAGCCAGCTGCGCATGTGCGGCATCGTCGGTCTCGTCGCGCACGAGCCAGCAAATCAACTCGTCTACGACGCCCTCCTCCTGCTTCAGCACCGGGGGCAAGACTCGACCGGAATCGCTACCGCAGAAGGCAGCATTTTCCACGTCTCGAAAACCCGCGGCCAGGTTCGCGAGGGCTTCCGCACCCGCGACATGCGGGGTCTCCTCGGCAACATGGGCATCGGCCACGTGCGCTACGCGACCAAGGGCGCCGCGTCGAACGAGCAGGAGGCGCAGCCGTTCTACGTGAACGCGCCCTACGGCATCACGCTCATTCACAACGGCAACCTCACCAACACGCGTGAGCTGACGAGCGAGCTGTTCCACATCGACCGTCGCCACCTCAACACGAACAGCGACACCGAGCTCCTGGTGAACGTGCTCGCGCACGAGCTTCAGGAGCAGGTCAACGGCCACGAGCTCGATCCCGAGCAGGTCTTCGCCGCCGTGACGCGCGTGCATGACCGCGTGGAGGGCTCGTACGCCGCCATCGCGATGATCGCCGGCCACGGCCTCCTCGCCTTCCGCGACCCGTTCGGTATCCGCCCGCTGATCCTCGGCAAGCGCCAGGCTCTGAACGGCAGCGGTCGCATGGAGTGGATCGTCGCCTCCGAGAGTCTCGTGCTCGAGTCGGCCGGCTACGAGATCGTCCGCGACGTCGCTCCCGGCGAGGCCATCTTCGTGACGCTCGACGGAGAGATGGTCTCGAAGCAGTGCCACTCGCACCCCCGGCTCGTGCCCTGCTCGTTCGAGTACGTCTACCTGGCCCGCCCCGACTCGGTGATGAACGGCATCTCGGTCTACGACGCCCGCCTTCGCCTCGGCGACAAGCTGGCCGACACGGTCGCGAAGTACGCCCCGACGGGCAACATCGACGTAGTCATGCCGATCCCCGACTCGTCGCGCCCGGCCGCCTCCCAGGTCGCGCAGAAGCTCGGCATCGAATACCGCGAGGGCTTCTACAAGAACCGCTACATCGGCCGCACCTTCATCATGCCGGGGCAGGCGGAGCGCAAGCGCTCGGTCCGTCAGAAGCTCAATGCGATGGGCTCCGAGTTCAAGGGCAAGAACATCCTGATCGTCGACGACTCGATCGTGCGCGGCACCACCTCGCGCGAGATCGTCGAGATGGCACGGGCCGCCGGCGCCAATGAGGTCACATTCACCTCGGCCGCGCCTCCCGTGCGATTCCCTCACGTCTATGGCATCAACATGCCGACACGGCAGGAGCTGATCGCGCACGATCGCAAGATCCCCGAGATCGCCAAGGTGCTTGGCGCCGACCACCTCATCTACCAAGAGGTCGAAGACATGCGCGCCGCGATCACCGAGGGGTCGAACGTCACCGACCTCGAGATGAGCTGCTTCACGGGCGACTACGTCACCGGCTCGGTCACCCCCGAATACCTGGCGTGGGTCGAGGCGAACCAGCTCAGCTGAGCCCGGCACGCACCGCCCCCGCCCGGGCGGCACCCCCTGTTTCACCCCGTGGTGAGACCGGACGGGTGCGTAGGCTGATCGGCACCATGTCTGATGCTCCTCCACCCGACCCCGCGATGCGTCTGCTCGACTCGGTAGCGCCGAGTCGGCCGAGCGACGAAACGGGCGCCCCGGCGCTTGGCATTCGCGGCCTGGCCAAGCGGTTCGGCGAAAAGGTCGCGGTGCAGGGTCTCGATCTGGAGGTTCCCGCCGGATCCTTCTTCGGGCTCGTCGGCCCGAACGGCGCAGGAAAGACCACGACGCTCTCGATGGCGACGGGCCTGCTGCGCCCCGATGCGGGAGAGATCAGGATCCTGGGCACCGATGTGTGGGCTGATCCCACTGCGGCCAAGCGCCTCGTCGGGGTCCTCAGCGACGGGATCGCCCTCTTCGACCGTCTCAGCGGCGAGCAGCTCATCACCTATCACGGCCTGCTCAACGGCATGGACCGCGAGACAGTGAAGACGCGCACCCGCGACCTGCTCGACCTGCTCGACATGAACGAGGCGGCCGGCAAGCTCGTCGTCGACTACTCGGCCGGCATGACGAAGAAGATCGCTCTCGCCACGGCTCTGGTGCACGCACCGCGACTGCTGGTGCTCGACGAGCCGTTCGAGTCAGTCGATCCGGTCTCGGCCGCCAACATCCGTGACATCCTGCACGGCTACGTCGAGTCGGGCGGCACTGTGATCGTGTCGAGCCACGCGATGGACATGGTGCAGCGCATGTGCGACCACGTGGCCATCATCGCCTCCGGGCGAGTGCTGACCTCGGGCACCGTCGACGAGGTCCGCGGCGGGCGAGACCTCGAAGACGTCTTCGTCGATCTCGTCGGCGGTCGCCACCACACGAGGGGGCCGGAGTGGTTGCGCACCTCCTGAGCCTCCGGCTGCTGGTGCTGCGCAACACCCTGGCTCGGAGCCCCTGGCAGCTGGTCGCCGTCATCGCCGGAGGCATCTACGGCGTCGGGATTCTGGCCGTGGTGTTCGCCGGCCTCGTCTTTCTCGGTTCGGCCCCGGTCGGCCTGATCAAGACGATCGTCGTGCTCGCAGGGTCGGCGACCCTTCTCGGCTGGGCGATCGTGCCGTTGCTCGCGTCGGGGATCGACCAGACGCTGAGCGTCGCGCGCCTCAAGATCTTCCCGCTCGCTCCCACCCGCCTGGTGGCCGCCCTGGCCGTCTGCGGTCTGCTCGGCATCCCCGGCGCGGTGACGCTCCTGGCGGGCCTCTTCACGGCCGCCACCTGGTGGCGCCAGCCGGGGATCGCCCTCGTCGCCCTCCTGGTGGCGACGCTCGCCGTGCTGACCTGCGTCTGCGCGTCACGGATGATCGAGTCGCTCAACGCGGGCCTCTCCGCCCACCGGCGGTACCGCGAGATTTCGGGGATCCTGCTGCTCATTCCGCTGCTCCTGCTCGGCCCAGCCATCACCGTGCTCGCCCAGGGGCTCCGGGGCGCTGCAGCGACGCTGCCCGTCTTGGCGGAGGGGCTCAGCTGGAGCCCGCTCGGTGCCGCCTGGTCGGTCCCCTCCGACATCGCCCTCGGCCATCCCGGAGCCGCCGCTCTGAAACTGCTCATCGCGCTCGCCACCCTCGCGATCGTCGTCGTCGTCTGGCGCCGCAGCCTCGCGACCGCACTCGTCTCGACCCAGCAGCCGGCCTCGAAGAGCGCGGCCGCGGGCGACATCGGTCTCTTCGCCCGCCTCCCGGCCACCCCCACCGGCGCCGTTGCGGCCCGAGCCCTGACCTACTGGATCCGCGACCCCCGCTACAGCCGGCAGTTGATCCTGATCCCGATCTTCCCGATCCTGCTCTTCGTCAACAGCCGCACGCTCGATCTGCCGGGCCTCGTGACCGCCTCGGGTCCGGTCGTCGCGGTGCTCGTCTCGCTGTCGATCTTCACCGACCTGTCGTACGACTCCACCGCCTTCGCGGCGCACCTGTCGGCCGGGTTGCCCGGCCGCGCCGATCGCGCCGGGCGCGTGATCGCCGTCTCCTCGTTCGCAGTGCCCATCGTCGTCGCGATCACGGTCGGATCGGTGGCGGTCGCGGGATCCTGGTCGTCTCTGCCGGCCTTGCTCGGCCTGTCGATCGGGATGCTCCTCACCGGGCTGGGTCTCTCGAGCGTGTCGTCGGCGCGGATCGTGCTGCCGGTTCCCGCGCCCGGCGACAGCCCCTTCGCTGCGAAGACCGGGGCCGGGTTCACCACGTCGGTGACCACGTTCGCGACCTGGGGCGTTCTGCTGCTGCTCTCGCTGCCCGAGATCGTGCTGACGGTGGTCGCCGGAGCCACGGGCAGCGCCCTGCTCGGCGCGATCACACTGGTGGTCGGGCTGGGGCTCGGCGCGACCCTGCTCGTCAACGGAGTGCGAATCGGCGGCCGCGAGCTCGATCGGCGCGGGCCCGACCTGCTGGCCCGCCTCCGCGTCCAGCGCTAATCGTCAGCCCACTCGGGGCTGAGGAGGTGCTGCCCGACTGACTATTCGAGTTCGCCGTCGACCGGCTGATCGGCCTCGTCGGGCTCGGGTGTCTCGACGACCGTCCGCTCCCCTTCGACCGAACGACCGCGGCGCGACAGGATCGCGTCGAGGATGACGGCGACGATCGCTCCGACCAGAGCGCCGATCGCGATGCCATAGAGCACGAAGTAGCCGAAGACCTGCGCGAACGGCGTCTGGTCGTCACCGGGTGCAGCCACAACGGCGATCAGCGTGACGACGACGCCCACGACGATTCCGCCGAAGATGAAGACCGGGTATTTCGGCGCTCGCCGCACTCGCACCTCGTCGCGGGTCGCGCTGACCTGCGGCTCGGGCTGCGGAAGATCGTCGGGTGCCGTACTCACGACACCATTCTCTCAGGAACAGCCGCGCTTCCCGACCCGGCGAGCTTCGCTTCGAGAGAGCCGAGGATCCCACGGCTCACTCGGCTGACCCACCCCACGCGATGGGAAGGTATCCGACGAGGTCGGCCCGGCTGCCGGACGCCGACACGAGCGCGCGGTCGACCGCGTCCTCCCATCGGAGTCGCCCGTCGGCGAGCGCCAGAAAGGTCTGCGCGTCGGTCTCGACGACGTTCGGCGGGGTGCCGCGCGTGTGGCTCAGCCCCTCGCGAAACTGCACGGCCCCGAACGGAGGAACCCGCACCTCGACCGTCGCTCCCGGCTCGCGGTCGCCGAGTAGCTGCAGCAGATACCGGACCGCCGTGGCGGTCGTCGGCCTCACGGCTTCGGTGCCCTCCTCGAGTGCCGTGCGGACGGCTGCCCGCCCTGTGGAGGGATCGATTCTCGCTTTGGCCATACTCGATAAGGTATCCCCCGTGCGAATCCTCGTCCTCGGCTCCGGTGCTCGTGAGCACGCCATCGTCACCGCTCTTCTCCGTGAGGGGGCGGGTCGAGACGGCAGCGCCGCTTCGGCGACACCGCCGCACCATATCGTCTCCGCGCCCGGCAACGCCGGTCTAGCCCACGACGTCGAGACCGTCCAGCTCGACGCGACCAACGGCAAGGTTGTCACCGAGTACGCCCTCGAAAACGACATCGAGCTGGTCGTCATCGGCCCGGAGGCACCCCTGGTCGCCGGTGTCGCCGACGAGTTGCGTGCCCACAGCATTCCCGTGTTCGGCCCCGGCAAGAGGGCTGCTGCCCTCGAAGGCAGCAAGACCTTCGCGAAGCGGATCATGGACGAAGCGCGAGTTCCGACCGGTCGCGCCGTTCGCACGGGCAACCTGGCCGAAGCGACCGCGGCGATCGACGAGTTCGGCGCCCCCTACGTCGTCAAGGCCGACGGCCTCGCCGCCGGCAAGGGGGTGCTGGTCACCACCGAGCGCGACGCGGCCCTCGAGCACGCCACCTACTGGCTGCAGCACGGCTCAGTGCTCGTCGAAGAGTTCCTTGACGGGCAAGAGGTCTCGCTCTTCCTGATCTCCGACGGCCACACCGTGCTCCCGCTGAGCCCCGCCCAAGACTTCAAGCGCCTCCTCGACGGCGACGCCGGCCCCAACACCGGCGGCATGGGCGCTTACTCGCCGTTGCCCTGGCTCGCCGACCGCTTCGGCAGCGAGGCCGACTTCGTCGCCGAGGTGATCGAGACGATTGCTCTCCCCACGGTTCGGCAGCTCGCCAAAGAGGGCACGCCGTTCATCGGTCTTCTCTACGCCGGGCTGATCCTCACCGAGCAGGGCATCCGCGTCATCGAGTTCAATGCCCGGTTCGGCGACCCCGAGACGCAGGTCGTCCTCCCCCGGCTCACATCACCGCTCAGCGACCTGCTCCTCGCCGCGGCAACCGGCTCGCTCTCGCAGCATGCTGCACCGACCTTCGCGACCGACGTCGCCGTCACGGTCGTCCTCGCCAGCGAGGGCTACCCCGAGTCTCCGCAGACCGGTCGCGCCCTCACCGGCCTCGACGAAGCGCTCGCCGTGCCGGGCGTCAGCATCGCCCACGCCGCGACGGCCCGCCTCGACGACACCCTCGTCGCCACCGGTGGCCGGGTGCTCAGCGTCGTCGGCGCCGGCGCCGACTTCACCGAGGCCCGCGCCCGCGCCTACGAGGCGCTCGGTCGAATCGGCCTCGAGGGCGGCCATTACCGCCGCGACATCGCCGCGAAGGTCGCCGAGTGACCACCGCCGCGCCGACCCCCGCCTCGGGCGATCTGCCCGGCTGGCGCCACTTCTACTCGGGCAAGGTGCGCGACCTCTACGTGCCGCTGGGCGCGACCGACCTCAGCGACGCCCCGGCCGTGCTCGTCGTCGCGAGCGATCGCGTGAGCGCCTTCGACCACCTGCTCGAGCCCGGCATCCCCGACAAAGGCGCCCTGCTCACGCGTCTGAGCCGGTGGTGGTTCGAGCGGTTGCCCGTCGCCAACCACCTCCTGTCGAGCGGCAGCGTCGCGGATCCTGCGGTTCCGGCCGTTCCGGCCTCGGTGGCCGACCGGTCGATGCTGGTGAAGTCGCTCGACATGTTCCCGATCGAGTGCGTCGTGCGCGGCTACCTCGTGGGCAGCGGGTGGCTCGAATACCAGGAGTCCGGCACCGTCTGCGGTATCCCGTTGCCCGCCGGCCTCGCATCGGGCGACCGCCTGCCCGAGCCGATCTACACGCCCGCGTTCAAAGCCGAGCTGGGCGACCACGACGAGAACATCACGTTCGAGCGCACCGTCGAACTGGTCGGCGAGGCCACCGCGACGGCCCTCCGCGACCTCTCGCTGTCGATCTTCCGGGCGGCGTCCGAGATCGCCGAGGAGCGCGGCGTGATCCTCGCCGACACCAAGTTCGAGTTCGGCGCCGACCGTGTCACCGGCGAGATCACTCTCGCCGACGAGGTGCTCACCAGCGACTCCAGCCGCTACTGGGATCGCCACACCTACGACGGCGGTAACCGCACTGACAGCTTCGACAAGCAGATCGTGCGCAACTGGCTTCTCGACAACTGGAACAAAGAGGGCACCCCGCCCATGCTCCCGGCCGAGGTCGTCGAGCAGACGGCGGGTCGATACCGCGAGCTGCTCGAACGCCTCACCTCCTGATCACTGATTCGGCCGTGGCCGAGCGGCAATCCATGAATCTGGATGGACCTGATTAACGATCGGAGCGAAGAAGATGCAGAATGTTCCGGTGACGAACGCAACTGCGACGGACATCCAGATTCAGGATCGCCCGTGGACCGACCCCGAAGGCGCACACCTCCGCTGCGAGCAGCGGGCTGAGATCGCCATCCGCTACGGCACCGACGATTCCGAGCCGGGCGTCAAGCCCACGGCCGACGACATCGCCGAGTTCGTCGTCGCGACGATCGACGGCAAGCCGGTCGCGTGCGGGGGCCTCCGCGAGCTCCACGACGAAGACGGCGTGGCCCCGGCCGGGGATGCCGAGATCAAGCGCATGTTCGTCCGCTCGAACAGTCGCGGCGGCGGGGCAGCCGTCACCGTGCTCCAGGCCCTCGAATCCCGCGCCGTGGCTCGCGGCTGGAGCCGCCTGGTGCTCGAGACGGGCAGCGCACAGCCCGACGCGATCCGCTTCTACGAGCGTGAGGGCTACACGCGCATCCCCAACTTCGGCCACTACGTCGGGCACCGCGACTCGATCTGCTTCGGCAAGACGCTCTCCTAGCAGCACCAGGATCCGCCGCCCGACGTCTCGCGGACACCGGGCCCTGCCGCGGCACGTCGCCGAGTCCGCACAGCGTCGGCTAGAGGTCTGTGCTGGCTAGAGGTCTGTGTCGGCCAGAGGTCTGTGCCGGCTGGAGGTCGGTGCCCGCTATCGGTGAGTACGGTGAGCCCATGACCTACCAAGCTGACGCCGACTCCCCCGCCGACGACGGCCCCACCCACCCCATCTTCACGACCGTGGCCGAGGGCGACCTCACCCTCGACGACCACGAGGCGATCACCGCGACCCTCGCGCGGGCGTTCCCGTCATACGATCACTGGTACCAGGGCGCGCGGAGCTGGGCCGGAATGCAACCCGAGCTGCGAGTCATCGCCCGTGCTGGCGACGTCGTCGTCGCCCACGCCGGCATCCGACGCCAATTCGTGACCGTCGGCGATGTCGACCAGCTCGTCGGTGCCGTCGGGATGGTGGCCGTCTCGCCGATCCTGCAGGGAACCGGCCTCGGCACCGGCCTGCTCTCGTACGTCGACGACGCACTCAGCGGGCTCGGCGTTCCCTTCGGCCTGCTCGAGACCGGCGAAGCAGTGCAAGGTTTCTACCGCCGCCACGGATGGGAACCCCTCGACGGAGTGACCGGCCACTACAACGCCCTCACCGCCGACGGAGCATCCACCCTGGTGAGTCAGGACGAAGGCTGGCTGATCCGCCCCCGCGGCGCCGACCGCGAGGCCTGGCCCGACGGCGACATCCGCTGGAACGGCCAGATGGTCTGAATCTATTTGGCGCGACGCGGGTCGCGGGCGCGGACCTCCGACAAGCTCCGGCCATCCGCGCCTGCGACCCGCGCCGCACCGCTTCCTCTTGGCGCGACGCGGGTCGCGGTGCCGGACCTCCGACAAGCTCCGGCCGTTCGGCACTGCGACCCGCGCGGCGCCGGCCGCGCAAAGCCAAACCCTCGCGGGCGGCGACCGAGGTGGCCCTGGGACCACCTCGGACGCCGAACGCGAGGGTTTTGTGATGCTGAGGCCGAAAGGCCCTACTACTGCGAGATGCCGACGGCAGCCGGATCCTCGTTCGAACCGGGAGCCTCGGGCGAGACACCGGCGCGAACGCGAGCCCCGAGATCGGGGTCAACCGACGTCCAGTAAGCGAACACGCGCTCGAGCAGGTCGGGGCGCGTGACCTTCGACACGTGGCCGACGATGTTGCCGACCATGCGCTCACGAGCGGCGTCGTCGAGAACCTCGCGGTACAGGGTGCCGGCCTGGCCGAAGTCATCGTCTTCGGGGTGCAGCGTGGCGGCCGTGCGGGTCAGGAGCCCGTCGGACTCCCAGCCCGAGTCGTCACCGTGCGCCTCGGGCGACGCGTGTGCGCCACCGACCGAGTTGGGTGCGTAGACCGGGGTCGTCGCCGACGAGAAGTGGTAGCGGGCGCCACCGTCTTTCGAGTAGTCGTTGACCTCGGTGTGCGGCATGTTCACCGGCAGCTGCGCGTGGTTGGTGCCCACGCGGTAGCGGTGAGCGTCGGCGTAGCTGAAGATGCGGGCGAGCAGCATCTTGTCGGGGCTGGCGGCGATCCCGGGCACGAAGTTCGAGGGGGCGAAGGTGGCCTGCTCGATCTGCGCGAAGTAGTTCTCGGGGTTGCGGTTGAGTTCCATGGTGCCAACCTCGATCAGCGGGTAGTCGCTGTGCGGCCACACCTTCGTCAGGTCGAACGGGTTGAAGCGGTACGAGGCCGCGTCGTCGTAGGGCATGACCTGCACCGACAGCTTCCAGGTCGGGAAGTCGCCGCGCTCGAGTGCCTCGGAGAGGTCGCGGATGTGGAAGTCGGCGTCTTCACCGGCGATACGGTCGGCGTCGTCCTGCGTGAGAATCTCGTTGCCCTGGTCGCTCTTGAAGTGGTACTTGACCCAGAACTTCTCGCCCGAGGCGCTGATCCACTGGTAGGTGTGCGACCCGAAGCCGTCCATCATGCGCCACGAGGCCGGGAGGCCGCGGTCGCCCATGAGCCAGGTGACCTGGTGGGCCGACTCGGGCGAGAGAGTCCAGAAGTCCCACTGCATGTTGTGGTCGCGGAGGTGCGAGCCCGGAAGGCGCTTCTGCGAGTGGATGAAGTCGGGGAACTTAATGCCGTCGCGGATGAAGAAGACGGGCGTGTTGTTGCCCACGAGGTCGTAGTTGCCCTCGTCGGTGTAGAACTTCAGCGCGAAGCCGCGGGGGTCGCGCCAGGTGTCGGGCGAACCCTGCTCACCGGCGACGGTAGAGAAGCGAGCGAGCATCTCGGTGGTCGCACCGGGCTGGAACAGCGAGGCGCGGGTGTACTTCGACACGTCGTTCGTCACGGTGAACGTTCCGAACGCGCCGCCGCCTTTGGCGTGGACGATGCGCTCGGGCACCTTCTCGCGGTTGAACTGCGCGAGCTTCTCGACGAGGTAGACGTCGTGAAGCGCAATGGGGCCGTCGGCGCCGACGCTCTGCGAGTGCTCGTCGCTGGCGACGGGCGCCCCGGCCTGAGTTGTCGTGTGGTTGTGCAATTGGTCAGTCATGAGACTCCTTGCTGATCGAGATGGACGAAAGAGAAAGTTCAGGATCCGACGGCTCGGCCGCGCCAGCGGCCCCGTCGAGCTCGGAGGCTCGGCACTCGGGGCACAGCCCCCAGAAGGTCACCTCCGCGGTGGTCACCGTGTAGCCCGAGGTCGACGACGGGGCGAGGCACGGCGCTTCGCCGACCACGCAGTCGACGTCGGCGATCGCTCCGCAGATGGAGCAGACGACGTGGTGGTGATTGTCTCCGGTGCGGAGCTCGTAGCGAGCGGGCGAGCCAGCCGGCTCGATCCGCCGGAGGATGCCGATGCCGGTGAGGGCAGCGAGCACTCCGTATGTCGCCTGGAGGCTAGTGCCGGGGAGCCGGGCGGCCACGCGAGTGAAGACCTCGTCGGCCGTCGCGTGCGAGTGGTCGATCAGCGCTTCGATCGCGGCGACACGGGGTGCCGTGACGCGGAGGCCCGCGTCTCGGATCCTGGTGCTCGCCTCGAGTGAAGTCATGCGACAAGTGAACCACTTGTTTTGAGTGATTCAAAATAAGCGAGGAGTCCTCGCGGTGGGCGCATACTTGTCAGCGCCCGCCTCACCGATTGGAATAGCCACGCCTCCCGTCTCTACCGTGCTGCTCACGTTCCGCCTCGACCCCGTCGCGCTGGCCGTGATCGTCGGTGCAGCCATCCTCTTCGGAGCCGGTGTCATTCGAGCCCGTCGAGAGGGCACCCGCTGGAGCCCGGCACGCACAGCGGCCTTCTTCGTGCTGGGGCTCGGGTCGTACGCGATCATCTCGTTCGGGTTCCTCGGCGCGTACAGCCACGATCTGCGCTTCGCCTTCACCACCCGGATCGCACTGCTGCTGTTCGTGGTGCCGGCCCTCATCGCGCTCGGTCGGCCCGTGCACCTGGCCCGAGCGGCACTCGGGGAGGCCGGGCGGGCTCGATTGGAGCGGTTCCTCGGATCCTCGTTTCTGAGAGTCGTCGGCAGCGCGATCTTCTCGCCGCTGTTCGCGCTGGCCGTCTTCGCGGTCTTCCTCACGCCGCTCGCCTTCTCGATCCGCGAGAACGCCGTGGGCGAATCGCTCATCACGGTGCTCGTTCCGGTCGCCGGGCTGCTGATGATCCTGCCGGTCTTCGAGGGGTCTCGCGTGCACACGAGCTTCTTCATCACCGTCGAGTTCCTGCTGGCGTTCGTCGAGCTGATCCTCGATGCCATCCCCGCGATCGTGCTGCGCATCACCGGCCATGTGCTCGACCAGGGGCACGCCGTCGCGGCGTTCGCGCCCGGGTGGTTCCCGTCACAGCTGCGCGATCAGCAGCTCTCGGGCGATCTGCTCTGGTTCATCGCCGAGGTGGCCGACATTCCCGTGCTGATCTTCCTGTTCGTGCGCTGGAGTCGCACCGACCGCCGCGAGGCCCGCGCCGTCGACGAGCTGAGCGACGACGAGATGGAGGCGCTGACCCGGGCACACCTGCGCGGGGCTCGCGACTGACCTGGCTGCCTGCTTGCCTGGCTGGCGCTCTTGCAAAGGCACACAGCTGAGGGGAAATAAGGGAGGCGCCCAGCCATCGGGGGAAATGGCTGGGCGCCTTCGGGCCGGGAGTGGATCAGATACTCCACGGCTGAGCCGGAGTGAGTCAGAAGCCCGATCACAAGGCCTCGTCTCTCCGACAAGCTCTACTCTGGGCCCGCCGTATAAGAGCGGGCTGACAGGAATCTTGGCGTCTGCCGCTAATGGCGCGACTTGTAGACTTGGCGAGTCCGCTCGCCTCCCCTCTACGTGATGGAGTTCCTGTGCCCACGATCGTCGTCGAAGTCATGCCCAAGGCTGAACTGCTCGACCCCCAGGGCAAGGCAGTCACCTTCGCTCTCGCCCGTCTCGGCAAAGACTTCGCCACCGAGGTGCGCATCGGCAAGCGCTTCGAGATCACCGTCGACGAGGTGACCGACGCCATCCTGGCCGACGTGAAGCAGCTCGCCGACGACGTCTTCTCGAACTCGGTCATCGAAGACGTCGTGTCGATCGAGGTGCTCCAAGATCCTTCGGCAACCGCCCCGGCCGAAGCGTCCAGCACCGCCGCCGCCCTCTGATGGCAACCGGCATGCGCATCGGCGTCGTCACGTTCCCCGGGTCGCTCGACGACCGCGACGCCCAGCGCGCCGTTCGCCTCGCGGGTGGCGAGCCCGTCGCCCTGTGGCACGGCTCGCACGACCTCGACGGCGTCGAGGCGATCATCCTTCCCGGCGGCTTCAGCTACGGCGACTACCTGCGCGCCGGCGCCATCGCCAGCCTCTCGCCGATCATGAGCGAGGTCGTCGATGCCGCGAACAAGGGCATGCCCGTTCTCGGCATCTGCAACGGCTTCCAGATGCTCGCCGAGGCCCGTCTCATCCCGGGCGCGCACACCCGCAACGCGCACCAGCAGTTCATCCGCCGCGACCAGCGCCTTCGCGTCGAGAACGCCGACACCGCCTGGACGAACGGCTTCGAGCAGGGTCAAGAGATTACCATCCCGCTGAAGAACGCCGACGGCCGCTTCATCGCCGATGCGGAGACCGTCAAGCGGATCGAGGGCCAGGGTCAGGTCGCCTTCCGCTACCTCGGCGTCAACCCCAACGGATCCTTCGACGACATCGCCGGCGTCTCGAACGAGCGCGGCAACGTGGTGGGCCTCATGCCCCACCCGGAGCACGCCACCGAGCCCGGCTTCGGCCCCGACACGGCCCTCGCCATGTCGTCGGGCGTCGACGGCCTCACCTTCTTCACCTCCGTCATCCGAAAGGCGCTCGTCGCGTGACTACCGAACTCACCCAGGCTCCCGGCAGCGCAGGATCCGAGCGCCACATTCCCGACACCGTCTCGAACGCTGCAGCGACACCTGACCGCGAGCAGCCCTACGGTGCACTCGGCCTGAAAGAAGACGAATACCTCAAGATCCGCGAGATCCTCGGCCGTCGCCCCACCTCTGGCGAACTCGCGATGTACAGCGTCATGTGGAGCGAGCACTGCTCGTACAAGTCGTCGAAGATCTACCTCCGCCAGTTCGGCGAGAAGGTCTCCCCCGCCATGAAGAAGAACCTCATGGTCGGCATGGGCGAGAACGCCGGCGTGGTCGACATCGGCAACGGCTGGGCCGTGACCTTCAAGGGCGAGAGCCACAACCACCCGAGCTACATCGAGCCGTTCCAGGGTGCCGCGACCGGCGTCGGCGGCATCGTCCGCGACATCATCTCGATGGGCGCCCGCCCGGTCGCCGTGATGGATCAGCTCCGCTTCGGCGCGATCGACGCCCCCGACACGCAGCGCGTCGTCGACGGCGTGGTGTCGGGCATCAGCTTCTACGCGAACTGCCTCGGCCTGCCGAACATCGGCGGCGAGACCGTGTTCGACGCCGTCTACCAGGGCAACCCGCTCGTCAACGTTACGAGCGTCGGGGTCCTCCGCCACGAAGACCTCCACCTCGCCAACGCCAAGGGCGCCGGCAACAAGGTCGTGCTGTTCGGCGCCCGCACGGGTGGCGACGGAATCGGCGGCGCCTCGATCCTCGCCTCCGACACGTTCTCGGCCGGCGGCCCGACCAAGCGCCCCTCGGTGCAGGTCGGCGACCCTTTCGCCGAGAAGGTACTCATCGAGTGCTGCCTCGAACTGTTCCGCGACGAGCTCGTCGAGGGCATCCAAGACCTCGGTGCCGCGGGTATCTCGTGCGCCACCTCCGAGCTGGCCAGCAATGGCGATGGCGGCATGTTCATCGAGCTCGAGAAGGTGCTGCTGCGCGACCCCACGCTCACCGCCGAAGAGATCCTCATGAGCGAGAGCCAGGAGCGCATGATGGCCGTCGTGCGCCCCGACAAGCTCGACGCATTCCTCGCGGTCGTCGCGAAGTGGGAGGTCGAGACCAGCGTGCTGGGTGAGGTCACCGATACCGGCCGCCTCATCATCAACTGGCACGGCGAAGAGATCGTCAACGTCGAGCCGCGCACCGTGGCCGTCGACGGCCCCGTCTACGAGCGCCCCGTCGCCTACCCGTCCTGGCTCGACGAGCTCCAGGCCGACACCGCTCGCGGCCTCGATCGGCCCGAGACCGGCGACGAGCTCCGCGAGCAGTTCCTGGCCCTTCTCGGCTCCCCGAACCTGGCCGACAAGTCGTGGATCACCAACCAGTACGACACCTACGTGCTCGGCAACACCGCGCTCAGCTTCCCCGACGACGGCGGCATGATTCGCGTCGACGAAGAGAGCGGCCTCGGGTTCGCGATCGCGACCGACGCCAACGGCCGTTACTGCCAGCTCGACCCCGCGCAGGGTGCTCGCCTGGCTCTCGCTGAGGCCTACCGCAACGTTGCCGCCACCGGTGCCACCCCGGTCGCTGTCACTGACTGCCTCAACTTCGGCTCCCCCGAGAACCCCGAGGTCATGTGGCAGTTCTCGAAGACCGTCGAGGCCCTGAGCGACGCCTGCCTCGAGATGGAGATCCCCGTCACGGGCGGAAACGTCTCGTTCTACAACCAGACCGGTACCGCGCCGATCCACCCCACGCCCGTCATCGGCGTGCTCGGCGTGATCGACGACGTCGCGAAGCGCATCCCCTCAGGGTGGCAAGATGAGGGCGACAACATCTACCTCCTCGGCACGACGTCGCTCGAGCTTGACGGCTCGGCCTGGGCCGGCACCATCCACGATCACCTTGGCGGCCGTCCCCCCGCGGTCAACCTCGTGGCCGAGCGTCAGCTTGCGGGCCTTCTGGCCGCCGGCGGCAGCGAGTCGCTCCTCGGATCGGCGCACGATCTCAGCGAAGGCGGCCTCGGCCAGGCCCTCGCCGAGTCGGTTCTCCGCTTCGGCGTAGGCGCCCGAGTGTGGCTCGACGAGGTCATGGAGCGCGACGGGGTCGACGCCGCGACGGCCCTCTTCTCGGAGTCGACCGGCCGCGTGCTCGTGTCCGTCCCCCGCGAAGACGACGTGAAGTTCCGCGGTCTCTGCGAGGGTCGCGGCTACCCGGTCGCCCGCATCGGTGTCACCGACAAGCAGAACCCAGGCCTCGAAGTGCAGGGCCTGTTCGTGGTCGATCTGGCCGAGCTGCAGGCCGCGAATCGCGGCACCCTCCCCGCGCATTTCGGAGCAGTCATCTCGGAGTGATACACCGGGATACGTAATTATCATATTGTACTCTTCTGATACGACCCGCCATCAGAAAGAGACTTCATGTTCGATAAACGAAGCCTGCTCGCCGCAGGCGTGGCTGCAGCCATCGGCTGCGGCGCCGCCGTCCTACCGGCGGCGACCGCTTCTGCAGCGGCACCCATACCAGCAGCCAACTCGGCACCGACGGCCCTCTCTCCACTCGTCAGCCCCCTTCCCATCATCTCGGAAGAGATCTTCCAACAGGGCAGCGGAAGCTACGTCAACATGGTCTTCGGAGGTGTCGAGCCGAAGTACTACGCCGTCGTGACGAACACGGCAACGGGTGGCGAGACCGACTATCTCGAAGTCACGGCAGCCGGTCGCTTCGGGTTCCAGCTACCCATTCTGGCCGGCAAGCTCAACACCCTGTCCGTCACGCTGACCAACTACGACGACCCCGCCGACACCACCACGTTCACGCACGATGTCGACGATCGCCGTCCCGACCTCACGGCACCCGAAGTCACCACGAGTATCGAGGGCAAGAGCGTCGTCTTCGACGTCTCGGGTCTCGACGGCGCCCAGGCTGTCATCCGAAACGCCGATGGGCTGGCGATCGCCGGCCAGCGGCTGACGGGCGGAAAAACCCGCCTCCTCCTCGCCGACACCGGGCGCGAAACGACCTACGACGTCGTCCAAGTCCAGGAGAACGCCTCCTCGGAAGCGACCAGGGTCGTCGTCAACGAGGGCGCGGGCGCCTCCCGTCCCGTCGCGCCCGTCGTGACAGCGGCACTCGTGTCAGAGACACGTGCCCTTGCGACCGTCGAGGGCGAGGCCGGCGGAACCCTCCGTGTCACCGATTCGTCCGGCAAGCTCGTCGCGGCGGGCGTCATCGGCGCCTCGGGCCGCAAGCAGCTCCTCGTGCCGACCTCGGTGGCTTCGGCATCATCCCCCCTCGAGGCCGTCGTCAAGATCCACGGGTCGACCTCCGACTACACCCGGTTCACCATCGCACCCTGAGCGGTGCCTCTCACAGCCTTCCCTCCTACCAGAAACGAGAAATCATGCCTGTCCAGAAATGTCTCCTGACCGTCGGTACCGTCGGCCTCGTGCTCTCCAGCCTCTTCGTCGCCCTCCCTGCCTCCGCAGCCGCTCCCTCTCCCTTCAGCGTTTCGAGCGAGACGGAGAACGGCCGCTCGACTCTCACCATCTCGGGAACAGACGGCACCCAGATCGCGGTCAAGAATGCCGCAGGGCGCACTGTGGCAGGCTCGACCATCCGCTCCGGCGTAGCCGCCATCGTCGTCGCAGCCCCGACCAGCGCTCAGACCTACACGGTCGAGGAATCCGGCACCGGGGCCTCGCTCGGCCAGGTCGTCGTCAACGAAGAGGCCGGTGTCCAGGAACTCGCGGCGCCCGTGATCGGAGAGGCGAGCGTGCACGACCGCGACCTTCACAAATACACCCTGCCGGTCTCGGGCCGCCCCTCCGCGGTCGTCACTGTTCGGCTGCAGGCGAGGGAATTGATTAGCCAGGCCGTCCGGTTGTCTCCGTCCGGCAAGGGCACGGTCGTGCTCGACGGTCTAGGTACCGGCGTAGTCAATACTTTCATCGCAACCCAGACGCTCGACGGCGTCGAGTCGCCGGAAGCGACCATGCAGGTCGTCAGCCCCGCCGGCGACGCCGCCGTCACCGACTTCGACGGCACCACCGTCATGATCGCTCTGAGCGGCTATCCCGGCAAATACGAGGTTCTGAACTCCGAGGGCAAAGACATCTCCAAGCTCCTGGGCAACGTCCGAACGCGAGACTACATCTCGACTCGCCTCAAAGTCACGCCCGGCGAGGTCCTCCGCGTGGTGCACACCGTCGACGGTGTCCGGTCGGCCCCCATCACACTCCACGTTCCGAATGCACCGCTGGGAGCACCTCCGGCACCCGAGGTGTCGGAGGTCGGCCCGGTCCTCGGCAGTCCCTACTCCTTCAACGTCACGCTCAAGGGATACCCCTCGACTGCGACATTCCGAGACCTCGACGGTAAGGTGATCTCGGCTCCAGCGCGCACGTCCGGATCGTGGTACTCCGGGCCAGAGGTCACGTACAACCTCGGGTTCGTCCAGCCCGGCGAGAAGTTCACGGTGACGCAGGAGCGCCTCGGTGGCGACTCCGCTGCGACGAGCTTCGTCGTGCCCGAGCGGGGTTAGGCGAACACCACACAGGAGGGGCTGCCGGTCTCGATCAGACTCATCGCACGACGGGGAATGCCTGTGATCGCGTCCAGAGCGAGGATCGACACGGTGTCCGACATCTGGTTGGCGACGTAGAGATCGGCACCCTCCAGTGAGGGGGCGATGGCGAAGTGACGCGGCCATCGCCCCCCACAGGGCACCTCGCCCACGAGAGTAAGGCGGTTCGTCTCGGGTGCGGCCGACTCCGGTTTAGCCAGCACCGCGACGGTATCGCGTCCGCGAACTGCCACATACACGCGTTCGTGATACACCTCGATGTGCGAGAGCAGCGCCTCGCCCGTCCCGTGATTTACCCGCACGTCGTAACTCGCAACCGAGTAGTCGACCTCCAAGACACCGTCGGTGTACGACATCACATGGACGCGACCGTCGAGTTCACCGGCCACGAGCAGCGACGATCCCCACCAGGCCAAATGCCGCGGACCAGAACCCGAGGGCATCGGATGCACGGCGACGAAGTGCGGTTCGAGGGTGATGGGGTCGACGCGGACCTCGACGAGTCGGTCGGTGCCCAGATCTGCGAGCAGGAGTGTGCCCCACGGTGTCGCAGTCACGCTGTGCGTGTGCGGCCCCTCCTGGCGATCGACGACGGGCCCGCTGCCTCCGGGCAAAGGCAGAACTCGGGCCACGCGGGCCTCGTCGAACGCGTCCGCCGAGAGAACGGCGAGCGTACCCGCGCCGTAGTTGGCGACCACGATCGCCCCGGAGGCAGGATCCAGCGCGATATGGCATGGGGAGGAACCCCCGGAAGCGGCGACGGAAGCCGGAACGAGTTGCCCCGCCGACACCGTGAATGAGACGACCCGCCCGGCCGTCGTCTCGGAGACAGCATGCACGGCACCCTCGGTGAGTGCGAGGAACGAAGGATCCGAGACTCCCGCGACCTGCTCGAGTCGCCACGGCTCGTCGATTTCACCCCGTTCAAAAACGGATATACCCTGCCCGT
The DNA here is from genome assembly GCF_015350875.1 of Frondihabitans sp. VKM Ac-2883. Classification (NCBI taxonomy): domain Bacteria; kingdom Bacillati; phylum Actinomycetota; class Actinomycetes; order Micrococcales; family Microbacteriaceae; genus Frondihabitans; species Frondihabitans sp. VKM Ac-2883. The sequence continues at coordinate 520,020 of NZ_JADKSF010000002.1, forward strand.
GGCAACCACTCCCCGCCGTGTAGCAACCGAGATAGAGGCGCGTGGGCGCGCCGGCAGTCATCTGTCGTTCTCGGCCTCGCCGATCGGCCCTGCATCCGATTCGCTGGCACCGGACGCAATGCGAACGTGGTGCTGGATGACCTCGCCGACGATGAAGTTGACGAATTTCTCGGTGAAGTCGGGATCGAGGTGCGACTCGGCCGCCAGCGCGCGGAGCCGCGTGATCTGCTCTACCTCCCGCTGAGCATCACTCGGCGGCATTCCCGCATCCGCTTTCAAATGGCCGACGGTCTGAGTGAACTTGAAGCGCTCGGCGAGCAGGTGAACGAGTGCAGCGTCGATGTTGTCGATGCTCTGCCGGATGCTCCGCAGGCGCTCGACTGGTGTCGGTCTCGGTTCCATAGGTCGACTTTATCGGCAACCCGTAGAGCCGACCCCCTCGACGCCCCTCGTCGACAAGCAGTGACGCTCTACCAGTCGCCGAGGAGGTCGTGCCGGACGACGACTTCGTCGCGCCCGGGGCCGACCCCAATTACGGAGATGCGGGATCCTGAGATCTTCTCGATGGCGAGGACGTAGTTCTGCGCCGCGACAGGGAGGTCGTCGAAGCTGCGGGCTCCGGTGATGTCGTCGGACCAGCCGGGGAACTCTTCGTAGATCGGCTTCGCGTGGTGGAAGTCGGACTGCGAGACGGGCATCTCGTCGAAGCGGACGCCGTCGACCTCGTAGGCCACGCAGACGGGGATGGTCTCGAGACCGGTCAGCACGTCGAGCTTGGTCAGCACGAAGTCGGTCACGCCGTTGATGCGAGCCGAGTAGCGCGCGATCGGGGCGTCGTACCAGCCGCAGCGGCGCGGACGACCCGTCGTGGTGCCGAACTCGAAGCCCTGACTGCGGAGGAACTCCCCGGACGCGTCGAAGAGCTCGGTCGGGAACGGGCCGGCTCCGACGCGGGTCGTGTAGGCCTTCACGATTCCGACGACGCGCGAGATCTGCCCCGGGCCGATGCCCGAACCGGTCGAGGCGCCCCCCGCGGTGGCTGACGACGAGGTCACGAACGGGTACGTTCCGTGGTCGACGTCGAGCATGGTCGCCTGGCCCGCCTCGAAGAGGACGTTCTTGCCCGCTTCGAGCGCGTGGTGCAGCTCCAGTGCGGTGTCGGCGACCATCGGGCGCAGGCGCTCGGCGTAGCTGAGCAGCGTCTCGACGACCTCGTCGGCGCTGATCGCCCGGCGGTTGTAGATCTTGACGAGCAGGTGGTTCTTCTGGTCGAGAGCCGCCTCGACCTTCTGTCGCAGGATGTTCTCGTCGAAGAGGTCTTGCACCCGAAGGCCGACACGATTGATCTTGTCGGCGTAGGCCGGCCCGATGCCGCGACCGGTAGTGCCGATCGAACGCGACCCCAGGAAGCGCTCGGTGACCTTGTCGAGCGTGCGGTGGTAGTGCGTGATGAGGTGCGCGTTGGCGCTGACACGGAGCTTCGACACGTCGACGCCTCGGGCGATGAGGGCGTCGAGCTCGTCGAACAGCACCTCGATGTCGACCACGACACCGTTGCCGATCACCGGCGTCACGCCCGGGGTCAGGATGCCCGACGGCAGCAGGTGCAGGGCGTACTTCTGATTGCCGATCACGACCGTGTGACCGGCGTTGTTGCCACCGTTGAATTTGACGACGTAGTCGATGCGGCTGCCGAGCAGGTCGGTCGCCTTGCCTTTGCCCTCGTCGCCCCACTGGGCTCCGATGATCACGATTGCGGGCATGGTGTTCTCCTCGCGGTCGGGGATCGCACCCGTGCGCAGGTGCACCCCAGTGTATCGGAGCCGAGGATCCGACGGCCCGGCGGGCAGAATCGACTTACGAAAAACACAATCGAGCCACGGCATGCCGTGGCTCGATTGCGTTATTTCGGTCTGACGCGGGTTCGCCGGCCCTAGTCAGCCGACGGCGGCTGCGAGCCGGAGCCGCGCCGCGCCCTGGTGAGCACCACGACGACGGCCACGAGCGCGACGAGGATCACCCCGCCGCCGACCCCGAGGGTGAGGGGGAGGCCGTTGGATCCTTGGCTCGTCGCCTTCGGGGTGGTGCCATCGCCATCGGTCGCGGCCGCGGAGCCCGACGAGGCTGCGGGCGCCTGGTCACCGCAGGTCGGTCTGCGGTCGGCGCCTTCCGCCGCGGTCGCCGACGCCGGCTTGTCGTAGCTGAACGCGAGCGACGACGTCACCGTGTGACCGTCGGCCGAGACGATCTGCCAGCGGGCCGTATAGTCGCCGGACGCGCCCAGGGCGACCGGCACGGTCACATCGGTGTCGGCGATGGTCGGGCAACCGGTCTCGAAGTGCTTTCCGGCTGGGCCGGTCACCTGGACGACATTCGACGAACCGTCGCCCGACAGATCGAGCACGCGATCGTCGAAGGTCAGCTTGACGCTCGTGAGCTCGGTCGACACGGTCGAGCCGGCCTTCGGCGTCGACGACACGAGGTAGTCGTGCGCGCTCGCGGCGGCTGCCGGGGCGAGCACGAGGGCGCCGACCCCGACAGTGACCACGAGGGCCGTGGCGAGGCGCCTCACGAGCGGGCCGAGCCTCGAGCGCTCCGCACGTAGGCGAGGAGCGCGACCACGAGGGCCAGGGCTCCGAGCCCGAGACCGGCGATGCCGAAGCCGAGCCCCAGGCCCGAGGTGGTTCCGGTGCTGGCGGATGCCACCGGCGTCGCCGTCGCCGTGTCGGTGGCCGTCACGCCGCCGTGGTGGCTCTCGGTCGCCGCGCCGATCGCGAGCACCGGTGCGGGGTGTTCGGGCTCTTCGCCGTCGGCGGGAGTCGGCTCGTTCCATTTGACGACGCTGCCGTCGCTGTAGGTCTGCGTCGTCGGGAGCTCGACCTCGTCGACCTCGGGAACGGCACCGGCCGACACGGTGAAGAGCTGGAACTCTCCCGGCGCGATCCCGTCGGCGGTCGAGGCGGCGGTCCAGGTGACGCGGGTAACCGCCTTCGTGATGGTGCCGTCGTCGGTCTTCACGGCCTTGGGGAGCGTGCTGGTGGTCACGACGGCTTTCCAGCCGGCGAGCGGCTGGTACGACACTGAGGTGAACGGGTGGTCGGTTGGGAAGTCGACAGCGACCTTGGTCGTCGACGCGGTGGCCGACTCAGTCGGAACCTTGAACTGGAGCGTGGAGTACGAACCAGCGGTCACGTCGTCGCCCTCGACGTGCACGTGTGCCGATGCGGCGAGAGGTGCGGCCAGTGCGAGAGCACCGGCGAGGGGAAGGGCGAACGCGGCGCGCAGGGCGAGGGTGCGGGTGCGGGTGGTGGGCATGGTGAATCGTCTTTCTGTCGTCTGAATGGCGCCCGGGCGCGGGAGGCTCGGGGCGCAGCGACTTCGCCCGGCAGCGGGCGGTCGCAGGAAAATGGGATCAGACGACAGCGGGTGGGCCGCGATGGGGGCGAGCAGCGAGGAGCACACCGAGCCGGCGAATGCCACGTCGGTCGGCCAGAGCCCGGACGAGCCCGTGCCGGTCGGGGAACAGGGCGAACCCGAGGATCCGCGACACCAGCGCGAGCCGGGCGACCGCAAGTCGGGCGATGGTCACCAGCGCCCGCTCACCGTGGAGCAGCAGTGCGATCGTGAGGAGAGCAGCCCCGGCGTGGCCGAGCCACATGCGCGTGTCGCTCATGCCCTCCATGCCGTGGCTGGCCGATCCGGCGACGTCGGGGAGGTGGACGGTCGAGCCGCCCGACATCACCATGCCGAGCATGCCCACCGAGTGACCGCTGCCGGCCGAGGCGGGAAGCGACGATCCGAGGCTGAAGAGCAGGTGGAAGACGATCTGGCTCACGCCGACGGAGACCGCCAACGGAACGACGGCGAGGGCCCGTGCGCTGAGGGCGATGCAGACGAGGCAGGCAAAGACGAGAGCCAGCACCGTGCCGAGGAGGCCCGGCACCATGCCGCCGCCGACGACGTGCGAGAACGCAGCGATTGCCACGGAGAGGGTCGCCACGATCAGGCCGCGTATGACGCGCAAACCCCTCGAAGCGACCCGGACCGTCATGCCTGAAATCTTACGGGGAACGCGATTAGCGGGCGTTGTCGGAGCCCGCGTCGCCGGAGCCTGAGTTGCCGGCCGGGCCCGCCGGTGCTTTGCCGGCCATGCGCGCGAGCTGCTCGTTGTAGGCGTTCAGCTCGGCGTCTCCGTCGACGTCAGCTCGTCGGTCGTACCGCTTGGCGGTCTTCTCGTCGCTGGTGATCCACTGACGCATCACCATCAGGGCCACGAGCACGGTCGGGAACTCGCCTGCACCCCACGCGATGGCGCCACCCGTGTGCTGATCGGCCAGGAGGTCTTGGTAGTTCGTCTTGCCGAGCGCATGCCACCAGTCGGCGGCGAGGATGTCGGTGCCCGACATGATGGCGAGACCGAAGAACGCATGGAACGCGAGCGTCGCGAGAAGCAGGATGATTCGGAGTGGGAACGGCGGCCGCTTGGGGCCGGGGTCGACGCCGATCAGCACGAAGAAGAAGACGTACCCGGAGAGGAGGAAGTGGACCTCCATGATGAAGTGCCCGGGGTGCGTCTGCAGCGAGGCTTCGAACCAGCCCGTCCAGTAGAAGGCGACGAGACTGCCAGCGAAGACCACCGCCGCGACGATGGGGTTGGTGATGAAGCCGGCGTAGCGCGAGTGCGTGATGAGCATCAGCCACTCGCGAGCTCCGCGGCTGTTGTCGTGGCGCTTCGGGAGCACGCGAAGCGCCAGCAGAATCGGGGCACCCAGCACGAGGAGCGGCGGGACGTACATCATCAGCACCATGTGCTGGATCATGTGTGTCGAGAAGTTCACGGCGCCGTAGACGCTCGGGCCGCCGCTCGTGGCGAAGAGCACTCCGAAACAGCCGAAGAGCCAGGGGACGGTGCGGCCCCACGACCAGCTGTCGCCGCGGCGCTTGAGGCGGTAGACGCCGACCAGGTAGAGACCGGCCATGACGGCCGCGACGGCGATGAAGAAGTAGTCAGGGTGGAACCCGAACAGGAAGCGCGGCAGCGTGACGGGCGCCGGGTACGCGAAGCCGATTAGCCCATCGCGGGTGTCGCCCTCCGCGACCTGCGGTACGGGCGGCGCGCTCCTCGAGAGGGCCACCGACAGACCCATCGCGACCGCCATGAAGACGACCTCGACCACGGCCAGCCGGACGAACGCCCGAGAGCGACCCGGTTCTCGGATGAGCCGTGGAATCACCCGTCGCCGGTGCACGACGCCAGCCACACCCAGCCCAATCAGGATGACCGACTTGACCAGGATCAGTACGCCGTAATTCGTCGTCACGAGGTCGGCCGGGCCGGTCAGACGCAGGCTCGCGTTGATCACGCCGGAGAACGCGACGAAGGCGAAGGCCCAGACGGCGATCGTGGAGTAGCGGGAGACGATCGCTGCGAGATGCCGGCCCGCCTTGTTGCGCAGCAGGATGACTGCGATCAGACCGCCCATCCACACGGTGACGCCGATGAGGTGCATGGCCAGGCTGTTCACCGCGTTGACGTGCTCGTTCGTGCCCGATGAGTGGCCGGAAAGGGAGAGCGGGAGCAACGCGAGGAGGGAGAACACCGTCGCCGTGGCCGTCCACGAGACGTTTTTCGTGGCGAGCAGGATGATCAGGGCCACGAGCGTGCAGCCGATCGAGACGACCCAGGTCTGACCCAGCTCGAGTTGGAACGTGAAGAAGAAGAATTGGCGACGGAAAGTCGAAGAGGTAAACGGCACCCCGAGCACATTTGCCGCCGTGAACATCAGCGTGGCCACACCCGCGATAAACCACACGGTGGCCGACCACGTCGCCCAGCGTGTTGCGTGCCACTGGCTGAAACTCGCCGACTTCGGGTCTTTCGACTGGCCGGGGAGAACGACCGACGAGACCACCAGCAGGCCGATCGTCACAGCGGCCGCGCCATTGAAGACGCCTTTGGCGAGGGGCAGCCCATTGTTGACGACGACACCGGGATCGACGATGAGTGAACCACCGAGCGCACCGGTGAAGTACATAGCCGCGAGCGCGAGCACGAGCAACAGCACGCCCGATCCGATCAGCCAGATGGCCACGGCAGACGGCCGGCCGGATCGCACCGGACGGGGAACATCACCGCTCGAATCGCCCCCCTGCGAGGCGCGGCGGCTCGACGACAGGTCGAGACGGGTGGTCTCGAAGCGGAGGTCGTCGATCTGATCGGTCACCCAGTAATAATACGGACACGCTCTCGATCCCCGTCGGAGTTATCCACAAGGCCGAGACACCTCCCCGTATTCGCAACCGCTCGTTCACCCGGGCTCGCCACTCTGCCGGCATGAACGCACGCACGAACCCCGACGAGATCGCACGCACGATCCCCGATTCGAGCCCCGGAACGACCACACACGCGAACCCGCGCAAGATCCTGCTGGTCGGCATCGACGGCCTGCGCATCGACGACGCCCTCACAGGCGTCCACGCCCCCGTGCTCGCCGCCTTCACCCGCGCGGGCCAGCTCCTCCCGCTCGAGATGGAGGTGCCGACGATCTCCGGCCCCGGCTGGTCGTCCATTCTGACCGGAGCACCGCATTCGGTCCACGGCGTTTTCGACAACACCTTTCACGGTCACTACCTCGACTCCACCACCGATTTCCTCGCACGCGCCTCGCACGCGGGCCGCTCCACCTTCGCCGCGGTGAGCTGGCCGCCGCTCGCCGATCCGGCGAGCGCGGGTCCGATCCTCACCACTCGGCTCGACGACCAGAGAGCCGGCCGCCATCGCCTCGTGGTCCGCGACGGCGAGACCTACGGCTACCGCATGGCCGACGGCGACATCGCCGCCTTCACGCGCCTTGCGATCCGTGACGCCGGGCCCGACGCGAGCTTCGTCTACCTCGGCGAAGTCGACGAGGCCGGTCATCTCTATGGCGGGGTCGCCCCCGAGTACGACGCCGCCGTCGCGCGTGTCGATGCCCACCTCGGCACGATCCTGGCCGCGGTTGAGCGCCGGGCGAGCACGCACGACGAAGACTGGCTGGTCGGCGTCACGACCGACCACGGGCACCTCGACGAGGGCGGCCACGGCGGCGCCGACCCCGTGCTGACGCGGTCGTTCCTCGCCCTCGGCCGATACGGGAGCGGCGTGCCGGTCGACGGCGACAGCGCGATCAGGATCCAGCCCACCGACATCTCGCGGATCCTGCTCTCCCATCTCGGTTGATCGGACCGGCGCCCGCCGACGGCGCTACTCGCCGATCGCCTTCGGGTGCCGTGCTCGGAGCGCCGTCTCTTCGGCGTCGATCGCCGCCAACACGGCCTGCACGGCGTTCTCCTGGTACCGCCCTTCGCGGCGCGCAAGAAGCACGGCCTCGCGCTCGGCCTCGATCATGCTGCCGCGAAGCCTGCTGAACATCACCGGCGACTGCTCGCGGTCGGGAGGCGCCGGGTTCGCGAGCGACTCGGAGAGGAAGCTCGATGCGCGCCGGAGCTGCTCGACGACGCGCTCCTCATCGTCGTCGCCGCGCACGGCGTCGAGCCGGTCGATGCCGGCCTGCTTGGCCTCTGCCGTGAGCAGCTGTCGTTCGGTCCACTCCTGCGCGAGGTTCGGGGCGGGCAGGTGCACCCGGCGGATGAGCAGCGGCAAGGGAAGTGCCTGCAGCAGCGTGCCGAGAACGACGACGAACGCCAAGAACTGCAGCAGTTCGCGCTGCGGAGTGCCTTCGGGAAGGAGAAAGGCCGCAGCCAGAGTGACCACGCCACGGATACCGGCCGCCGAGACGACCGTGCTCGACGCGGCCGTCCACGCGCGTTCGCGGACTCGCGCCGGCCCGATCCGGTAGAGGAACATCGTGAAGAACACCCACGCGAACCGGGCAGCGATCACGATGGCGAGCACGGCGAAGCTGATGCCGATGGTCGGCCAGAGCCCCGGCCCGAATCGGACCACGTTCTCGAGCACCCCCGCGAGATTGAGGCCGATGAAGAGGAACACGGCGTTCTCGAGCAGAAACTGCACTGTGCGCCAATTGAGCCGTTCGGCCACGCGGGCCTCGGCCGAGAGCACGACGGGCGACCGGTAGCCGAGGTAGAGGCCGGCTACGACGACGGCGAGCGCCCCGGAGCCGTGGAGGAGTTGCGCGGGGAGGAAAGCGAGAAAGGGGGTGACGAGCGAGAGGCTCGTGTCGAGCACGGCGGACCGGAGCCGGCTACGAATCTGGGCCAGCACGATACCGACGACCAGGCCGATACCTCCGCCGACGATCACCGCGAGGCCAAAATCAACCGCGACTTCACCGGGCTTAACCGTATGGTGGATGGCGGCGATTGCCGCATCGAGTGCCACGAGAGCCGTGGCGTCGTTGAGCAGGCTCTCGCCCTCGAGTATCGTCACGACTCGACGCGGAAGCGGCACCTTGCCGGTCACCGCCGTGACCGCGACCGCGTCGGTGGGCGCGACCACAGCGCCGAACGCGAGGCCCGCCGCGATCGTGATGCCCGGCACGATCCACCAGGCGGCGAATCCGACCACCACGACGGTGAAGGCGACGAGCGCGACGCTGGTCAGCACGATGCTGTCGTTACGAGCCCGAATGTCGATCAGCGACGTGCGAATGGCGGCGGCGAACAGCAGGGGCGGCAGGAGGGCATAGAGGATCAGATCCGGCTCGAGCGTGACCCTCGGCACACCGGGGATGAACGACGCCACTGCTCCGACCGCGACGAGGGCGACCGGGGCCGACCAGCCGACTCGACCCGAGAGCCCGGTCACGGCGACGGTCACGATGACGAACGCGACGATCCAGGCGATCGAGGTCACGGGGTCCATGAGGTCGAGGATGGCACAGCGTCGGCGGCTCGACGAGGGGTGAGCGGAAAGGCCCCCTTAGAACGCCCCGCCGAGCACGAGACCGAGACCGGAGGCGGCGATCGATACGACGAGCATCCCGATGCCGTAGAGGGCTGCTGCCCCGTACCGGCGGTCGTGCACAAGACGCACGGTCTCGACGCTCGCGGTGCTGAACGTCGTGTAGCCGCCCATGAGGCCACCCCCGAGAATTAGCACCCACTCGTGCGGCAAACCGGCCGCCGTGCCGAGCCCGGTCAGCAGGCCGAGCCCGAACGATCCGGTGACGTTGATCACGACGGTCGCGACCGGAAAGCGGCTGACGCGCGCCTTGATGACGCCGTCGAGAACGAAGCGCAGCGACGACCCGACACCGCCGGCGAGGCAGATCGCGAGGAAGACGAGAGGGGTGGTCATCCGGCGTCCTCCTCTTCATTGCCGGTGACGTGGCGGGTCGAGCGCGACTGCACGGCCCCGGCGACGGCGATGCCCAGTGCCGCCGCCGCGACCCCGGCGAGCAGCGACAGTGCCGCGTAGGTCAGAGCGACGCCGGTCGCGAATCCTAGGCGGGTCGCCACGTCGGTCGCGAGCGCGCTGTAGGTGGTGAAGCCGCCGAGCACGCCGGTGCCGAAGAGAAGGCGAAGGATCCGGCGCCCCCCGTCATCCGATCCGCGCCGAGAGAGCGACTCGAGCAGCACTCCGAGCGCGAACGAGCCGACGAGGTTGATGGCGAAAACCGTCGTCGGGAACCCGTGGGGCGCGGCCGGCCAGGTGAGCGACAGCGCCTCGCGGATGCCGGTGCCGACGGCGCCGCCCGCGAATACGAGGAGGATCAGCCGGGGCTGACGGTGAAGTGGGCTCACGTGTCCAGTTAATCATCCCCGCGCCCTGCTCCGAATTTGAAGGAGATCCGCGCCCTCGACCCCGGCGGATCCTGATGTTTCCGTCGGGGCCGGCGCGTTTCTCCTTCAAATTCGGAAGCGGGCGCGACCGGCAGCAGCTAGTCGCCCTTCACATTCACGATCTGCCGCAGCGTGTGCCGGATCGACACCAGATCGGACGCGTCGTCCATCACCTGGTCGATCGGCTTGTACGCCTGCGGGATCTCGTCGAGGAATGCGTCGGTGTCGCGGTACTCGATGCCGACCATCGCCTCGCGCAGCTGATCGTGCGTGAAGGTCTTGCGAGCCTTCGACCTCGAGAACTGCCGACCCGCGCCGTGCGGCGACGAGTCGAGTGCGAGCTTGTTGCCGAGCCCCTCGACCACGTACGACGCCGTGCCCATGGAGCCGGGGATCAGCCCGGCCTCACCGGCCCGCGCCGAGATCGCGCCCTTTCGCGAGAGCCAGACGCTCTTGCCGAAGTGCGTCTCTTTCTGCGTGAAGTTGTGGTGCGTGTTGATGCGCTCGAGCTCGGTGACGGGCGATCCCATCCAGTCGGCGAACTGCCGCACGACGCGGTCCATCATCTCTTCGCGGTTGAGCAGGGCGAAGTGCTGCGCCCAGCGGAGCTCAGCGATGTACCGGTCGAACTCCGACGTGCCCTCGATCAGGTAGGCGAGGTCGTCGTCGGGCAGCGCGATCCACCACTTCTTCATGAGCGCCTTGGCGACCTGGATGTGCTTCTGCGCGATCTTGTTGCCCACGCCTCGGCTGCCCGAGTGCAGGAACAGCCAGACGTCGTCGTTCTCGTCGAGGCTGATCTCGATGAAGTGGTTGCCCGAGCCGAGCGTGCCGAGCTGCAGCTCCCAGCTCTTCGTGTACGACGCCGGGTCGAATCCGGCCTCGACGGCCATCGCCGTGAGCTCGTCGATGCGCGGTGCGGCAGTCGCCACCACCTTGCGGTTGTACGAGCCGGCCGAGGTCGGCACGGCCCGCTCGATCGCCTCGCGCACCGGCTTGCGGTCGGTGGGCAGGTCGGCGGCGGTGAACTGCGTCTTCACGGCGATCATGCCGCAGCCGATGTCGACGCCCACGGCGGCCGGCATGACCGCCCCGAGTGTCGGGATGACCGACCCCACGGTGGCGCCGAGACCCAGGTGGGCGTCCGGCATCAGAGCGAGGTGCGGAAATATGAACGGCATGGTCGAGGTGGTGCGAGCCTGGGCCTCCGTGGAGTCCTCCAGGATGCTCGCCCAGCTCAGCAGCCGGTTCGTGATCTTCTTCATGGTCCTTTCGTTTCTGTTCGGTGTGACGGAGTGCACCCGGGGAGGCGCATTCCGAGCGACCTGCAGTGTCGAAAGAAACGAGAGAAGCCCCGGGCCTCATCGGCGGCCGGGGCTTCGACGGATCGAAAGCTACGGCCCTAGATGGGTTCGTGGAAGGTGCGCTGGCTGAGCTCGAGCTCATAGCGCGGGGCGAGTTGCTGGTTGTTCAGCATTTCGTTCCTTCCAGGGGCGGCGTGCCGAAGTGGCACGGAGAACCGAGCATAGCGGGCCGAGGATCCGACGTGTCAAGCAATTAGGTCAGGTCACCATCGACCTGCTTCCGTAAAGTGCACACGAGAGTGCAAGTTAGGCGTACACTCGCTGCATGCCTTCTACCGCCAGCCGCCCGCGCGCCCCGCGCCGCGACGCGACCGAGAACCGCGAGAGCCTCCTGCTCGCTGCCGGCACCCTGCTCAACCGCGACCCGAACGCTTCCCTCGAAGCCGTCGCCGCCGAGGCCGGGCTCTCCCGTCGCGCCCTCTATGGCCACTTCGCGAACCGCGACGACCTGCTTCGCGAGCTGGCGCTGCGGGGCGCCGCGCGCATCAACGCGGCGCTGCTGCCGGGCGCCGGTGCCGTGCCGGGGGCCGAGCCGACGGATCCTGCACTTCAGCTCGCTACCGTCGGTGCCCGCCTCTGGAACGAGGTCGATCACGTCCGAACCATGGCCCTCATCACTGTGCGCGGGCCGCAGGCGCTGCTGGTCGGCGACGCGCTCCTCCCCCTGCGCGAGCACGTCCGCGGCATCGTCGAGCGCGGCATCGCCGACGGCTCGTTCCGCGACGACATCGACGCGCGCACCCTGGCCCACCTGATCGAGAGCGCCGCCATCTCCGTGCTCGACGAGTCGACCCGACATGAGATCTCGACCGCGGAGGGGCGACGCCTCGTCGTGCTCTCGGTGCTCGCCCTCGCCGGCTTCGGTCACGCCGAGGCGACGACCATTCTGACCACCCTCACTCCGGAAGAAGAACGATGAGACTCACCCTCGACGGCGTCGCCATCGGCGAGGGCCCCGGCGCTCCGCTGCCCCGGCTCGACGCCACCGCCACCAGCGACACTCCCGCGGTCGTCGCGGTCGAGACGGAGGGGGCCCCGACACTCGCCTCGCTCATCGCCGGTGGCCGCATGGCCCCTGACACCGGCCGAGTGCTGATCGACGGCGTCGACGACCCCGCCCGCATCCGCGAGGCGTTCGCCCTCATCGACACCCCGACCGTCGCCGAGCCGTTCGCCGACCTCACCGTCCGCACGGTCGTGCAGGAGGAGCTCGCTCTCGCTGGCCAGCGTGGCAACCGGGTGACGTCCGACCTCTTTCTCGAGGCGGTCGGTCTCGCCGAGCACGACGAGACGCGCATCAAGCACCTCCCGACCGAGGCCCGTATCCGCATTCTCTGCGAGCTCGCGCTCCTCCGCCCCGGCGTCGAGGGCCTCATCATCACCACGCCGGAGCGCCACGGCGGCGATACCGCGGCCTGGTTCGGTGTCGTCCGCGACCTCGCCCTCCGCCACGTCGCCGTCCTCCTCGTCACCGGCGTCGCCGCGGCCGCGCACGTCAGCGCGCTGCTCGCCGCGCCCGAAACCGCTTCACAATGGCAGGACACCGAATGAAGATCGCCGCCCTCGTCCGCTCCGAGCTCAAGCGCCTCACCGCGTCGCCGCTCGCCCGGCTCGCCTTCATCGCACTGATGTGTGTTCCGCTGCTCTACGGCGGAATGTATCTCTGGGCCAACCAGGATCCCTACGCCAAGCTCGACCACATCCCCGCCGCGATCGTCGACAACGATGCCGGGGCGACCGACTCCGACGGCAACGCGGTCGACTATGGGCGGAAGATCACCGATCAGCTCGTCGACGGCAACGACTTCGACTGGCATGTCGTCTCGCAGGCCGAGGCCGACAAGGGCATCAAAGACGAGACCTACAACTTCGTCTTCTCGATTCCGAAGTCGTTCTCGACCGACCTCACGAGCGCGTCGACGACAAATCCGACCGCGGCCAAGATCGACCTGACCACGAACGACACGACGAGCTATCTCTCGTCGACGATCGCGGATCAGGCGGGCAAGACGATCCGGGCGACGATCACCGCGGAGGTCGGCAAGACGGCCGCCAAGACCCTTCTCGTCGGCTTGAACGACGTCCGCGACAACCTGAAAGACGCGAGCACAGGATCCAGCAAGGTCACCTCGGGCGCGACCGACCTCAAATCCGGTCTCGACTCGGCGAAGTCCGGCGCCACGAAGCTCGCCTCGGGCGCATCCCAGCTCTCGACCGGAGCATCGAGTCTGAATACGGGTCTCCAGCAGCTCCGCACCAAGACCGCAGCTCTCCCCGCCCAGACGGCGCAGCTGTCGAGCGGCCTCGACACTCTGCAGTCGCAGACCTCGTCGCTTCCGGCCGACTCCGCAGCCCTCGACACCGGCGCTCAGAAGGTCGCAGCGGGCAACAAGGCGCTCGATGACGGGGTCGCCCTGCAGAAACAGGCCGCGTCTGATGTCACGGCAGCCCTGCCGGCTCAACTCTCGGCCGCTCAGAAGAAGCAGCAGGCCGCTCTCAACCAGATCTACGCCGCCACGGGAATGACCGATGCGCAGAAGGCCGCCATCCAGCAGGTCGTCGATGCCTCGAACGAGTCCACGGCCACCAAGCTGACCTCGGCCGCGACTGCCGCCGAGACGCAGCTGTCCACGCTCGAAACCACGACCGGCCAGCTCGCCACGGGCAGTGCCCAGGTCGCCGCAGGCACCTCGAAGCTCTCGGCACAGACGCCGGCCCTCGTCTCGGGAATCCAGCAGCTCGACGCGGGAGCGAACGAGCTCAGCACGGCCGCTCCGGCCCTCACGAGCGGCATCGCCAGCGCGGCCGACGGCTCCGCGCAGCTCGCCTCCGGCGCGGCCACCGCGTCGACCGGCGCCTCCTCGCTCTCGTCCGGCATCACAAAGCTCGACTCGGGCGCGAAGTCGCTCGTCACGGGTTCGACGAAGCTGACGAAGGGCCTCAAAGACGGCGTCAAGCAGATTCCGGCCACGACCGCGGCCACCCGAGACACCCAGGCCGCAGCGATCGCCGACCCGGTGAGCATTCGCGACTCGTCGATCGCGAGCGCTGGCAACTACGGTGCGGGGCTCGCACCGTTCTTCATCAGCCTCGCCGCCTGGATCGGCATGTACGCGCTGTTCCTGATCATCAAGCCAATCTCCAAGCGAGCCCTGACGGCAGTCCGCGCCCCCGGCCGAATCACCCTCGCCGGCTGGCTCTCGCCCGCGATCCTCGGTCTGGTGCAGATGGTGGCCCTGTTCGCGATCGTGAAGTTCGCTCTCGGGTTCGACGTCGTGAACCCGGTGCCGATGGTCGGCCTGATGGTGCTTGCGTCGATCACTTTCGCGGCCATCATCATGATGCTCAACGTTCTTCTCGGCAGTGTCGGGCAATTCCTCGGGCTAGTGCTGATGCTCATCCAGCTCGTCACCGCCGGCGGCACGTTCCCCTGGCAGACCCTTCCCGGCCCGCTGGCGGCGCTGCACTTCGCGCTGCCGATGAGCTACGCCGTCGACGGCATCCGTCAGCTCATGTACGGCGGCAACATCGGCGCCGCGTGGAGCGACGCCGGAGTGCTCGCCCTCTGGATGATCGGCGCGCTGCTGGTCTCGTTCGTTGCCGCTCGACGCATGACGAAGCGCCGCACCATGCGCGACCTGCGCCCCAGCCTGATCGGCTGATCGGCTGATCGGCTGATCGGCCGGCGTTGCCCTAGCGCCCCCGAGGCCACTCCTCTTTGGAGACCAATCCGGGCCGGCCGGGGAGCGCCCGAAAGTGCACGAATGGGTGCTCGCACGGCCTCCAAGCCACCAATTCCGCACTCTCGGCGGCGGCAGCGCGCCAGCAGCCCGACGCCAGCGCACCTAACGCCGAATAAGCCCCTCGAGCTCGACCTCGTAGCGCCGGCAGATGTCAGCCCACGTGTAGTGCTCCAGCGCCCGTGAGCGGGCAGCCGTCGACAGCTCCTCCTGCCGCGCGGCATCGCCGATCAGACCGACGACGGCCGACGCAATCTCCGACGGCGTCGGCTGCACGAAGACCGCCGCGTCGTCGAGCACCTCGCGGTTATACACGGTGTCGCGGGCGACGGTCGGCGCACCGCAGAGCATCGCCTGCACGAGCGCCGGATTGGTTCCACCGACGCTGTGCCCGTGAAAGTAGGCACCCGCGTGCTGCCAGAGGGCGAGCAGGCGTCGGTCGTCGCTCAGGTGGCCGAGCCACGTCACACGCGGCTCGGCGTCGGCCAGCAACCGGACCGCGTCGTCGATCTCGCCGCCGTAGCCGCTGGATCCTACGATGACGACATTCGTCGTGAGAGCGATCGTGCGGGCCGCCTCGATGAACTCGTGCACGGTGTTCTCGGGCACGAACCGCGCGACGATCAGGGCGTAGCCGCGATGCGTCTGCCCTTCTTCGACAGGGAGGTCGCCGGGCTCTTCGCCGCCGTAGGGGATGAACACGCTGTCGCGTCCGAATCCGTCGCGCCAGCGCCGGGCGATCTCGCGCGCGTCGGCGACCAGTCGGGTGCCCCACCACGCAGTGGTCTTGGCCCCGGCCCGGAACATGAGCTTGGCCAGGCGGCCCCACTTGGCGCGCTCCCATTCGATGCCGTCGACGTTGACGAGCGTCGGGATACCGCGCAGCTTGAGCAGCGGCAGCCAGAAGCCGTTCGCGACGTTCATCACCAGAGCGACGTCGGGCTTGCGGATCATCGCGTCAAGAGTGGCGGTCAGGCCGTAGCTGAGCGTCGAGAGCGACTTGCTCTCGACACCGCGGGTCGTCTTCGCTCGGACGCGCGGGTCGAGGTCGGGGTCGTCGTCGCGGGTCGACCCGTCGCGGCCATAGACGGTGACGTCCCAGCCCTGCTCGGCGAGGTGCGGCGCGATCTTTCGCACGGCCGTCTCGAATCCGCCATAGTAGCTGGGGTACCCCCGGGTGCCGATGATGGCGACGGATTTCGGCATGTCCAGACCCTACCGGGGTTACTCACCGCTGAGCAGGCGGAGAGCTTCAGGATCCGAATCGGTCAAGAACGCAGTCAACCTCTCGACCTCCTCCGTCTCGCCGATTGCCGCTGCGCCGCGCCGCAGAGCGAAGAGTGCACGCAGCACCCCCCGGTTCGGCTCATGTGACCACGGAACGGGACCGTACCCCTTCCACCCCGCTTTGCGGAGGGAATCAAGACCGCGGTGGTAGCCCACCCGCGCGTAGGCGTAGGCCTCGAGGTCACGGCCACCAGCCTGAGCTGTCTCGTCGGACAGCAGAGCCCACGCCAGCGACGACGACGGGTGTGCCGCCGCGATCACGACGAGTGGAGTGCCGCCGGACAGGGCCGCCTGGACCTCGGGTTCATCAGGAAGGAGCGTCTCGGGTACGCCGAGCAGATTCATGGAAGCCATGAGACCACGCTAGTGGCGACGTCCGTCAGAAGCGCACGTGCTGAAGAACCCAGGAGTGCATGACCACGGCTGCAGCCGCGGAGGCGTTGATACTGCGGGTCGAGCCGAACTGCACGATCTCGAGCACAGCCTCCGATGCGGCGATCGCCTCGGGCGAGAGGCCGGGTCCCTCCTGCCCGAAGAGGAGGACGCACCTCTCAGGCAGGGCGAACGTCTCGATGGGGACCGAGCCCCCGACGTTGTCTATCGCGAGCACCGGGATCCTCTGCTCGTCAGCCCACCGGGCGAACGATTCGATGTCGGGATGGTTCATCACGTGCTGGTAGCGGTCGGTGACCATGGCGCCGCGCTTGTTCCAGCGTCGCCGACCGATGATGTGCACCGTGTCGGCTGCGAACGCATTGGCGCTCCGCACGATCGAGCCGATGTTCATGTCGTGCTGCCAGTTCTCGATGGCGACGTGAAAAGGGTGCCGGTGGTCGTCGATGTCTTTGACGATGGCCTCCATCGTCCAGTAGCGGTAGCGGTCGATGACGTTGCGGGTGTCGCCTGCGCGGAGGAGATCACGGTCGAACCACAGGTCGGTGGGCCATTCGGCCTCGTCGCCGGGCCACGGGCCGACGCCGTAGGTCGTCTGTTCGGGTGAGGGATTCAAAGGCTCAAGCACAGGCTTATTCTTCCAGCACGAACTAAACTACTTGTGTTTTGTATTTCAGTTGCATATTCTAGGATGATTGGTCCTCCAGCCCGATACGAGTCACGCGGAGACAACCCACTGTTCCGTCCGCACCCGAACTTTAAGAGAGCAGGGACAATGACCCTCAACGACTACGCGCGCGTTCTTCGCCAAGGCTGGCTCACCGTCCTCGCCTTCCTGGTCGTGGCTATCAGTGGAGCATTCGCTCTGACTGCCGTCACTCCCGAGCGCTATGCAGCTACCGCTGAGCTGTACGTCTCGATCCAGGCGTCGACCTCCACCACCGCGGGTGAGATCGGTCAGGGCAGTACCGCGGCGCAGCAGAAGGTCCGGTCGTACACCGAGGTGGCCACAACTTCCCGCGTTCTCCAACCGGTTATCGACAGCCTTGATCTCGAGACGACACCTGGCCAGCTCGCGAAACAGATTACAGTGACCTCGTCGGTAAATACGGTCGTCGTGTCTCTGACTGCAACGAACGAAGATCCTGCTCAAGCAGCGAGAATCGCGAATGCCGTGGGGGAAAGCCTCCGCGACGTCGTCGACAGCCTGGAATCCCCCGCCGGCGGCGGTGACAGCCTCGTGCGCCTCGAGTCCGTCCAGCCGGCAACGAGCCCGACCACGCCGGTGTCGCCGCGCTTGACGACGAACATCCTCATCGGGTGCCTGGCCGGGCTCCTCGCGGGTTTCGCCGCAGTGATCTTCCGGAACACCTTCGACACCAGGATCCGAGGCGAGCACGACCTCCCGAGAGGTATCTCGACTCCGCTCATCGGCACCATCGGATTCGACCCGACCGCCTCGAAGCGGCCTCTGATCGTCCATCTCGACCCGCGGAGTCCCCGCGCCGAATCGTTCCGGTCCCTGCGCACCAACCTCCAATTTCTCGACGCGGAGAGACCAGCGCGGATCTTCGCGTTGACCTCCGCCATGCCGAGCGAAGGCAAGACCACGACCGTGGCGAATCTCGCCATCTCACTCGCCGAGAGTGGTGCACGTGTCGTCGTCATCGACGCCGACCTGCGGCGGCCTCGCCTCGCCGAGGTCATGGGCCTCGAAGGTGCAGTGGGGCTCACCGATGTCCTCATCGGCCGAGCCGAGATCGACGACGTGAGCCAGCCTTGGGGAACCAGGTCTCTCATGGTCATTCCCGCAGGGCAGATCCCTCCCAACCCGAGCGAACTCCTCGGATCCCGTGCGATGCAGGCTCTGCTCGAAACGCTGGGCGGGCTCTACGACTACGTCCTGCTCGATACTCCGCCGCTCCTCCCTGTCACGGACGCAGCCGTCCTGAGCAAGTTGACCGATGGGGTCGTGCTCGTTGCCGCGGCTGGTCGATCACGACGACCTCAATTCGACAAGGCGCTCTGCGGACTCGATGCCATCGACGCCCGAGTGCTCGGGGTCGTTCTGACCATGTTGCCGCTCCGCGGCCCCAACAAATACGGGCAGAACGTTTACGGCGGCTACTACGGCCCTCCGCGCGACGAGCCCATGGCCGACCACCGCGCTTTCACCCCGAAAGGTTTCTGAGATGAGCGACACCCGCGTATTCGCAATCACGACGATCTGCACCGGTAATATCTGCCGATCGCCGTTCGCCGAGGCTCGATTACGACACTCTTTTCCCTCTGGTCAAGTGCACGTCTCCAGTGCCGGCTCCCAAGCCACGACAGGGCGGTCCGTACCCGACGACGCGCGATTGATCGCGTCAAACTACGGCATCGACCTCTCACGACACCGCTCTCGCGCTCTCACGCCCGAACTAGTCGACGGGTCTGCATTGATGCTCGGGCTCGCTCGCGAGCATCGACGAGCAGCCGTTGTGCTTAAACCCCGGGCAAGCCGCTACGCGTTCACGCTGATTGAGTTCGCCCTGCTCACGCAGACGGTGACGAGGAACGACCTGGCGCCCCTGAGCGACATACCTCGCGAGAACGTTCCCGAGCGCATGGCGGCCATCGTCACCGTTCTTGCGTCCCGGCGAGGGTTCCTGCCGGTCCTTTCCTCCTCGGACGAGCTCGATGTTCCGGATCCCTTTGGTGGGCCCCGCGCCTCGTATGAGGCCTCATCGGCCAAGATCGACAGGACCTGCGCGACGATCGACGAATTCATGGCGCACGCACTCGCCCTCTGAGCACCGCTGCTGCCTTTGGCGTGACAGCCTGCAACCCGACGGCCTTGGCTCTCGCCACACGAAAGACCACCCACTCTAGCGAGTGGGTGGTCTTTCGTTTAAGGGGTTGCCTACCGTAGTGGTGTCAGGCGGTTCCGGCCTCGGCAGCGTCGCGTTCGACGATGTCGCAGAAACGAGACGACAAACGCTCCAGCGAGAACTCGGTGGCCGCCAAGTGGGCGGCTGCTTCCTTCGCGACTGCGAGGAAGGTCGAATCCGATGCGGCGTCGAACAGCGCGCTCGCGGCCGCATTGGCATCGCGGGGCAGTCGGATTCCCGCCTTCGTTCTCTCGAGCGTCTCAGCCTGCCACCCCCCGTAATTGACCGCGACCGGCTTTTGCGCCGCTAAGGCATCGAAGAACTTGTTGGCACTGTTGCTCTCGAGCTCGGGGATGTCCGCGAACAGCGAAAGAACGATTGTCGCGGACGCGAGGACCCCCGGAAGCCGTCCCTTTGGGAGCACGTCGAAGAGGAAGAAGTTGCGGTTCAGCACGCCGGAGCACGCCGCGCGCTCCCGCACGGCATCCTTTTCGGAGCCCTCCCCGATCGCCACGAAAGTCAAGTCGTCTCCTCGCGCACGTGCTGCTTCGGCGACGTCCACGAGATAGCCGACATCGTTGGCCAGCCCGAAGGTTCCGCAATAGACGATCAGCTTCCTCCCCTTGAGGAAATGGTTGTCGGCGAGAAACTCCTCAGGATTTGAGGAATGCGGAGCAAACGCCGCAGTATCGGACACGTTGGTGATTACCTCGACCCGGTCGGCGGGATACCCCGCGCGAACTACTCCCGACTTCATCCCCGGGGAGAGCGCGATAACAGTTGAGGATGCCCTGTAGGCGGCTTTCTCGAGCCTTCGAGCTGCGAATTGCAAAAAGGGATTGGACAGTGCGCCCAGAGCGATCGGAAGCTCAGGCCAGACATCCCGGACTTCGAAAACTAGAGGAGCCCCTCGACGGGCCGTCGCGACGATTCCGGGCACGGCAATGGTCAACGGTGTACTGGTGGCGACGACGACGTCACCACGAATCTTCCGCGCGCGCCGCGACGAGCGGATCGCGAACGAGGCGAACGCCTTCATTCTCCGCGTGAACGGCATGGCGTTGGAGTACGGGATGGCTAGGGAGTGCACGGTCAGCCCATCGACCAGGTCGACCTGAAAGCCCCGAGCCCGGTGCCGCGTCTGTTGCCGATCGATTCTCGACGTGACCACGTGGACGTCATGACCGCGCTCGGCGAGAGCCCTAGCGAAGTGGTAAGAGCGCACACCTCCGCTCTGTTCAGGTGTTCTGAAGTACTGGTGCAGATAAACAATTCGCACGGGTAATCTCCCCTTTCGAGCGATCTCGGAGTAAAGGAATGGTCCAGGAGAGAGCCAGCGTGACCCACAGCAGTCGGTTGTCATTGATGTCACCGGAAACGCTGGCGTTGACGAGGGAGAAAGCCCCTAGCGCCAAGAGGGGTAGGCATGCCGACTCTTTGGCGAGACGCCAAAGTCGCAGAGTCGATAGGAGAATGAAAACCGTGATCGCGCCACCGGTGATCCAGCCACCTTCGACGAAGACCTCGAGGAAGACGTTGTGAGGGTATTGCGTCAGACCTGTGGGAAGAAGCTCACCCGCTCGCATAACCTGAACGAAGCCACCCCACCCGGTTCCCCCCAGCGAGTGGGATGGATCACCGAGGTAGCGAACGGCAGCGTCCCAGAGCGGCTGTCGCGTGGCGGTCCCCGAGGCCTCACCGGTGATGGAGTCCTGGATCCTTTGCGATCCTGCTGATTGATCCGTCGAGAGGAATAACCAGCCCGCAGCCAAGAGCCCTGCCGTCAGCGTGAGTC
Organism: Frondihabitans sp. VKM Ac-2883; assembly: GCF_015350875.1. NCBI lineage: Bacteria > Bacillati > Actinomycetota > Actinomycetes > Micrococcales > Microbacteriaceae > Frondihabitans > Frondihabitans sp. VKM Ac-2883. The sequence continues at coordinate 541,216 of NZ_JADKSF010000002.1, forward strand.
GGAGGGCTCGACCACCACGATCGGAACGTAGCGCCAAGAGCACAAACACGAGGACGACCGCGAGCAGCGGGCCACGGGATCCCGTGGCCAGCATCGTTACCCCGGCGAAGAGCGCGAGACCCGCTGCTACTCCTCGGGCGAGAGGGCGAGCAGGTGAAAGAACCACCGTGGCCAGGATCACGACGGCCATGCCAGTCTGGCGACCCGCGGCGATGGTGTTGGACCCCTCGAGAACTGCTCGACCGTACTGGCTCGGATCTGGCGGGAGGACCGCTAGCCCGACCGCAGTGAGCAAACCGGCGAGTGCCAGATATCGAACCCACAATGTTCTTCTCTGCTCACCAGTCACGAGGAAAGACGAGGCGCTGACTAGCAGGAGCGTGATGAGGAGGCCCTCTACTTTCTCGCCACGATAGCCCAGAGGATTCCCCGCGATGGCGGGGGGAACGAGAACTGCGACAAGAGCGATCGCGCCCGGAAGCACACGGAGGGAGGCCCCCCGCCCTAGGGCATGTGCAAGGAGAGCCAGAAGTAGCAGAGCGCAGCACAGCACGGTCAAGTCGATGGGAACCCATGCAAGGTACGGAGTCCCCTTGACGGCTCCGACGACCAGTCCGAAAGCGCACACAGCAACGACGAAGTGGTTGAGCAGTCTCCCGCCTCGGGAGAGGCTTTCTTCGGCCACGGCTACAGTGTCGCCACGACCGCGCCCCACGAGAGACCGACACCAAAGCCCACGAGCAGGATACGCATACCGGACTGGGCTCGGCCGGAGTCGCGGGCCGCAGCAAGGGCGAGAGGAATCGACGACGACGTGGTGTTGCCACACTTCGACATCTCGACGACGAATCGATCCGACGGAATTCTGAGCTTCTTGCGAAGGGTCTCGAGCATGAACTCGTTGGCCTGATGGAACACGAACAGGTCGATGTCGTCCATCGACAGACCGCTTCGCTCCAGAGCGCGCTCGACGATTGACGGCACGGATCGAAGTGAGAAGGTAAACACCTCACTCCCGTTCATGTACATGTCGTAGCCGGTCGAGACGAGGCCGCGCGTTTCGACTCCAGCTGCTTCCGTCAGTCGCGAACCACTCGCCAGCCCGCCGTTGGGCACCACCAGATGCGCTGCACCGGCACCGTCAGTCCCGTAGGAGAAACCGGCTAGAGCCGGGGCCGACGCGGAGCCCGTGACGAGCGTGGCCGCCGCGCCGTCGCCGAAGATCGTTCGTAGTTGGCGATCAGCCGGGTTCAGATATTTCGTAAGAGTGTCAGCTGTGATGAGAAGAACCGACTGTGCTTGGCCGGATTCGATGAGCCCGGTGGCCATTCCCAGTCCGTACACATAACCGGAGCATCCCATACCGAGGTCGAGAGCTCCCGCGTCAGCGCGAAGGCCCAGCTGATGATGGACCAGGCACGACGTCGACGGCATCGGATGATCCGGGCTCTGCGTGCACACCAGGAGGAAGTCGACCGATTCGCGATCGATACCGTACTGACCAAAGAGGGCTTCGCCGGCAGCGGTCGCCAGGTCGGAGGTGAACTCGTCCTCACTGGCAACCCGACGTTCGGCAATGCCGGTCTTGGCCGCGATCCTGGTGATGGAACCGGCACCAAATTCGGACTCGAGATCGGAGGTCTTGACCACCTTGGCGGGCAGATACGTCGAGATAGCCGCTATGGCGGCGTGAGGAAGTGGGGTTGACATCGGGTGTCCTTAGGAAATGGTGCGCGCGGGATTGCCGAAGACGGTTGTGTCTGGTCGGACACGGCGGAGAACGAGGCTCCCCGCCCCTACTCTGGAGCGGCTGCCGATACGTGCGCCCGGCAGAGTGGTCGTCGCGGTGCCGAACCAAGCATCGTCTTCGACATGAACACCGCCGAGCAGCTGCGAATAGCCGCTGACGGTGACGTGATCTCCGACGATCACGTCGTGACCGATGGCGACCGCAGTGTTGAGAAATGCATGCGCACCGATCGAAATGTCGACCGTAAGCAGGCAGAAAGGGTAGATGATCGCCCCGGGACCGATCGTGACGCGAGGGCCAATCACTGCTGTCTCATGAATGAACGAGATGAATTTGGCTCCTCGGCTGGCAAGGAGCTCGACGATCGAGCGCCTCAGCGAGGTGACCGTGATCGTGCAGAGGACGACATCGTTGGGCTCGGGCATGAAGCCGACCACTGTTCCGATGACGGGCACTGTAGCGTCTGTGACGATGTCGTCAACGAAGACGATCTCGCCGATGTCGTGCGTCTTCAGAAACTGAGGATCGGCCTGCGCGAAGGCGAGAACCTCTCGACCGGCCCCTCCCGCCCCGACGAGGACAAGTCTGGATCGTCGTCTCACCCCTTGACATCCCATCAGGCGGAATCACGCGTCAGCTTCGCCACGTCGTTCAACGTGGTGCTGTCCGCAAGTGCAGATGCATCGACGACGATGTGCGTGCGGTCGTCGACATGAGCGATGAACTCGACGGCCGAGAGGGAATCCCAGCCGATGTCCACGAGTTGGTCGTCGAGAGAGAGCGTCTGGGGGGCTGCGTCGAGAATGTACTCGCAAAGGGCCAGGAATTCGAAGTCGCTCATGCGGAGCCTTTCTGTGTCGATCGGGATGCAAGCCCGACCGGGCCCGACTTACAAATATTACAGCGTACAATATCAATAATCAAGAGATGAGGTTGTGAGGGATGCCTACCCCGTACGCTGACCCCATGGCGACTCGTGACGAAGTGGAATGCTGGCTGACCGACATGGACGGCGTGCTCGTCCATGAGAATCAGGCACTGCCGGGCGCCGCCGAGCTGATCCAGCAGTGGCAAGACGAGGGCACCCCCTATCTGGTCTTGACCAATAACTCGATCTTCACGCCGCGCGACCTGTCTGCGCGGCTGCGGGCGTCGGGTCTCGAAGTGCCGGAGGATCGCATCTGGACGTCGGCCCTTGCCACCGCCGACTTCTGCCGCTCGCAGATGCCGGGGGGCTCCGCGTTCGTCATCGGCGAGGCCGGCATGACGACAGCCCTGCACGAAGCGGGGTTCATCATGACCGAGACGGCACCCGACTACGTCGTCGTGGGCGAGACGCGCAACTACTCGTTCGAGGCGATCACGAAGGCGGCCCGGCTGATCATGGGCGGGGCCCGCTTCATCGTGACGAACCCCGATGCGACCGGCCCCAGCGCCGAAGGGATCCTGCCCGCCACGGGAGCCATCGCCGCCATGATCACCAAGGTCACCGGCAAAGAGCCCTACATCGTCGGCAAGCCGAACCCGATGATGTTCCGTTCGGCAATGAACAGGATCGGCGCCCACTCCGAGAACACCGCCATGATCGGCGACCGCATGGACACCGACATCATCGCCGGTATCGAAGCAGGGCTCCACACGATTCTCGTGCTCACGGGCATCAGCGACCGCGCCGAGATCGACCGCTATCCGTTCCGCCCCACCGAGGTGCTGAACGGGGTGCACGAGCTCGTGCGCTCGGAGCCGGTCGCCTACGATCTCGGCGATGCCGAGGGCAACCTGTAGTCAGGCCCTAGGGCGCCAGGCTGCTCGACAGTTGCTCGCCGCCAGTGCGGTTCACGAAGCAGTAGAACGACCTCGCACCCGCAGCCCACTCCTCCGCGGTCGACGGGAAGCTGTCTGACACCTGCACGTCGGTGTAGGCCTGCGCGGCACTCAGGTTGATGGCCTTGTCGGACTGGCACTGCGGCGAAACCTGCGCCTCGAGAGCCGCGGCACCCGGGTAGTTCGACCCGGCGGCCCCGTCGAGCGTTCCGACGTAGACGAGCTGGGCGACGTGTGGAGTGCCGCAATCGACGACCGTGTAGCTCGACTGCCAGGCGTCGGTGAACGCCGTCAGGCACTCGCCGCCGCCGAGCTCGGTGTAGGGATGCACACCGGGTGCCGCTAGACCCGAGGCCGCGGTCGCCTTCGGAGTGGGCGTGCTGCTCGCCTTCGGTGTGGCCTTCGACGTGCTGGTCGCGGTCGCCTTCGGAGTGGCCGTGGCGACCGGCGCCGCCGTCGAGTCGGACCCTCCGGCCAGAACCCGCCCGAAGAAGAAGAGCGCTGCGAGCACGACGATGAAGGCGACGGCGATTCCGACGAAGAGCAGGATCCGGCGGCGGCCGGCATCCGATCCCCCGCCCCCCTGCGCGCGCGGGCGAACCTCGGCCGGCGTCGCCGTCGATGCGGTCGGTGCTGCGGGCGCGGCCGAAGACCAGGCAGCCGGCGCCTTCGAGACATCGATCGGCGTGATGGTCCGCGAGCTGGCTCCTCCGAGCGGCAGCGGACGCTCCGTCGGCGTCACCGGCACCACGCGCGTCGGCGCGTCGGGCGTGACGGTCGTCACCGGCGTGACCGGCACCACGGGCGTCACAGGCACCACGGGCGTCACAGGCACCACGGGCGGAACGAAGGCGACGGTCGGCGCATCACTCGGAGCCGGGTCGGGCCGGGCGAAATCGGCGTCGGTCTCTGCCGGCACGGCCGACATCGCCTGCGTGACAGGTAGCTCAGAATCCACCGGCTCGTCCGCCCAGGCACCGTCCGGTCCGCCCGGCGGCAGATCTTCTGCGGCGGGGTCGGCGACCTCGGGGCGGGCGTCCTCCCCGAACAGCGCAGCCACGGCGTCGACGTCGTCGGCCGGGCCGAGGGGCTCGGCGCCGGACTGTTCGACGTAGGGCCGAACCGGGTCCGGCAGCTCGTCGTGGTCCGGCACAGCTGCAGCCGCGGAGGCAGTCGGGGTCGCCGCCGGCTCGGGCTCGAGGTCGTCCAGCGACCACACGACCGGGGCGGTGACCGTCGGCGTTTCGTCCCTCGTTGCAGCATCAGGCACCGACGTCACGGGCACAGGCGCCACGGGCTCAGGCCTGACCGGCTCGGGCACGACGGGCTCGGGCCTGACCGGCTCGGGCGCAGGGGGCTCAGGCATGAGAGGCCCAGGCTCACGCGAGGCCGGTTCGACGGGCGGCAGATCCGTCCAATCGAAGCGGGAGGGCTCGCTCGACGTCGCCGCATCGGCCGGGGGCACCGAGATGAGCTCGGTGAACGAGGCAGCACGAGCGGGCGGGGACTCGGGACTCGCGGGAGCGGGATCCTGCGGGGGAACGATGTGGACGGGAGCGGTCGGAGTCGCCCCGAAGACCGCGCCGAAGTCGGAGGTGGGCGTCTCGCCGCGGCCGTCGTGCGCCGGCAGTGCCGACGTGTCGAGGGGTTCGGCGACGGTCGGGGTCGAGAGACTCCAGGGCTCGGGGGCTTCGGCGGATCGGTCTTCGTCGGACGCGTCATCGCGCTGGCCGCGGAGGGCCGAGAGATCGAGCGACATCGGGTGGGGCGACTCGGGAGACGCCGGTGTGGCGGCCGCGGGAGGAACAGGCGGAGGTGCCGCGGGGGTCACGGGCGGTTCGACCCGAGCGGAATGGCGCGGCGGACGCGGCTCGCCGAAAAAGGCCTCGGCGCTCGGCAGCCGACGCGGAACGATCGGAGCGGTCTGCGAGGCCTCGGGCTCGGTAGGGGTAGCGGGAACAGCGGATTCGCGTGCTGCCGGGGGCGGCGTCGCGGATCCTGCGCTCTCCGCCTCGGGATCGTCGCCCGGGCGACGCTCGTCGCTCACGGCTCCAACCCGAGGTCGTCCAGACTGATCGCCGCGAAGTACGGGTAGCCGGCCGCCTCGATCACCTCTCGGGCACCGGTGGATCGGTCGACGACGACTGCGACTCCGACGACGACCGCGCCGACCTTCTCGAGCGCCTCGATCGCCTTTAACGGCGAGCCGCCGGTCGTCGAGGTGTCTTCGAGCACGATCACGCGCTTGCCGTCGAGCTCGGGGCCTTCGACCTGGCGACCGCGACCGTGGTCTTTGGGCTCTTTGCGTACGACGAAGGCGTCGTAGTCTTTGCCGGCGGCGGCGCCCTGGTGCAGAACCGCGGTGGCGATGGGGTCGGCGCCCATGGTGAGACCGCCCACGGCGAAGACGTCGGGCACCTCGTCGATGAGGTCGACCATCACCTGGCCGATCAACGGGGCCACCCGGTGATCGAGGCTGACCTTGCGCAGATCGACGTAGTACGACGCCTTCTTGCCGCTGGTCAGCGTGAAGTCTCCGTGGAAAACGGCGAGTTCGCTGATGTAGTCGATGAGCTTCTGGCGTACGTCGGTCACGCCCACATGGTACCCGGCCCCTCTCCACGGCCTCACGCCCCGTTCGCGGGGCGGCTGGACACCGGTGTCGCCGGGTCTTAGTAGCGTGGGTGCATGCGAGTCGCCACCTGGAACGTCAACTCCATTCGAGCCCGTGCGGGCCGCGTCGTCGATTGGCTCGTGCGCGAAGACATCGACGTGCTCGGTATGCAAGAGCTCAAGTGCAAACCGGAGCAGTTCCCTTACGACATTTTCCAGGAGGCCGGCTACGACGTCGAGCTTCACGGGCTCTCGCAGTGGAACGGCGTCGGCTTCGCCAGCCGCTTGCCGATGGACGATGTCGAGATCACCTTCCCGTCGCAGCCCGGCTTTGCCAAGGGCGTCGAATCGGCCGAGGCACCGAAAGAAGCACGCGCGATCGGCGTCACCGTCGACGGCGTCCGGCTCTGGAGCCTGTACGTGCCGAACGGTCGCGAACTCGACGACCCGCACTACGTCTACAAGCTCGACTGGTTGGCCAAACTCCGCGATGAGACCGAGGGCTGGATCAAGGCCGACCCCGAGCAGCCGCTCGCGCTGATGGGCGACTGGAACGTCGCGCCGCTCGACTCCGACGTGTGGGATTTCGCGGTCTTCGAAGGCCACACCCACACCAGCCCGGCAGAGCGCGACGCATTCGCTGCCTTCCAGACGAAGGGGCTGCTGACCGACGTCGTTCGGCCGCGCCTCCCCGAGGGCTACACCTACTGGGATTACAAGCAGCTTCGTTTTCCGCGCAACGAGGGGATGCGGATCGACTTCATCCTCGGCTCGAAGCCGTTCGCCGACCTCGTCACGAGCGCGCGCATCGACCGCAACGAGCGCAAGGGTGATGCGCCGAGCGACCACGTGCCCGTCGTCGTCGACCTCGATGTCGACCCGGGTGACGACGACGATCGGCCGATGATCTTCTAACCGGCCGTTTTCTCGATCGCGAGACCTTCCAGATTTAAAAATTTGGCCGGATCAAGGTCGTCCGCTGCGAGGGCGGGCACGGAAGTGTGCGAGATCTTTGGGTGGACAGGGCGACAGTCGGTCTCGCCCTCACCGATGAGCTCTTCATGAAGTTTCTCGCCCGGGCGGAGTCCGGTGAAGACGACGTGTGAGGGCTGCGCGGACAATGAAATCATGCGGTTAGCGATGTCGAGAATTCTCACCGGTTCGCCCATGTCGAGGATGAGCACCTGTCCAGGGTCGCCGATTCCTCCCGCTTGCAGAACGAGGTGGCACGCCTCGGGAATGCTCATAAAGTAACGTGTCGCCTCGGGATCAGTGACGGTCAATGGCGCTCTCGCCTCGAGCAACGTTTGGAACACGGGGATAAGGGATCCTCGACTGCCAAGGACGTTGCCAAATCTGACGGAAATGTAGCGACGAGCACCACGCCGGGCAAAATCGGCTGTGAGACGTTCCGCGAGGCGCTTAGACGCTCCGAGCACGCTGCAGGGGTTGGCGGCCTTATCGGTCGACACGTTGACGAACGTTTCGACGCCGGCAGCCTCTGCGGCATCGAGGACGTTGAGAGTGCCGAGCACGTTGGTCTTCCACGCCTCGAGCGGGTATTGCTCGAGCATAGGCAAGTGTTTCAATGCCGCTGCATGAAAAACGACTTCCGGTCGCCGTTCAAGGAAAATCGAGGTCAACGCGGCGCCGTCGCGAATGTCGGCGAGAACGACCTCCCTCGTATCGAGAAGGCCATGCCCAGAAACCGCCATTTGCGCTTGTTGAAGGCCGGTCTCGTCGCGATCCAGCATGATCAGCTCGGCCGCGTCGAGTCGTGCCAGCTGCCGACAAAGTTCACTTCCGATTGATCCGCCGGCGCCGGTCACCAAGACTCGACGGCCTCGAATATAGGCGGCGTTGATCGTGGAACCGATGTCGACTGGCTCCCTGCCGATGAGGTCGTCAATGGAAATGGACCGGAGGTCACTCAGCTGGTCCGCGCCGCTCAATAGCTCGTTGAGGGTCGGCACGATGACCAGTTTCAGACCCGCCGTACTGGCGGAGCTCATGAGGGAATGCAATAACTCGGAGCTCGAGTCCGCCACTGCAACAACCAGGGTCGTTGCCCCGGTCGCCCGGGCCACCGTCTCAAGGTCGTGTCTCGTGCCCAGAACAGGACACGAGTGAATTATTTGTCGCCCCTTAGCGGGGTCGTCATCGAGGAAGCCGACCGGGTTGTAGGCGGACCCGGAATCAACCAGCATGCGTCGGACAAGGTGCTCACCGACTTCACCTGCACCGAATACGAGCGTGGCGTCCCCTTTGCGGGCCGATCGGCAATAACGTTCGCGCACAGTCTTTGGCAGTCCGCGCATGCCGATCATGAGCATCGCCGCGAGCGGAGCAGCCACCAAGACGATCGACCAAGGCGCGGATGCGAACCCGATGCGCAACAGGCTGCCCGACGCTCGCGCCATGGGGATGCAGACGAGGACGAACAGGGATACCGCTGCCACGACGCTCACGAGCACTCGGGCCTCGGCGGTCGAGCCGGACCGAAACCGTCCCCGATAGATGCCGGAAGCGAACCCTCCGGCGACATGCAGGGCGGTTGCAACCAGGCCCGCGAGAAGGACGAAAGAGGCGGACACGGGCAGACGGTCGTGCGACACGAGCGCCGCACTTGCCAGCAGAGCCACGCTCCAGCAGCCGATATCGATGACGGCCAGCTTGAGAGAGCGTGGGACATTCGCCATCAAGGACATGGCCATTCGGAGGCGAAGACGTTCGGGAACGGACATGGGCGACCTCATTCGGATCAGATAGAAGCTGTTGTCATTCTGAATTCTACGTGATAAATTTCACATTGTCACCGTGGTACTCATATTCGCCCCGATCGAACGGATCCCGTGAACACCCCTATCTTCCTGTCCCCTCCCGACACCGGGGACGCAGAACAACAAGCTGTGGCGCGTGCAGTAGCGAGCGGTTGGGCAGCCCCTATCGGCCCCGAGCTGGACCAGTTCGAACGTGAGCTGGCGACGCGTGTCGGCGTCGACCACGGTGTCGCCGTATCGTCCGGCACAGCCGCCCTCCATCTCGCTCTGCTCGGCGTAGGCGCACGCGCCGGCACCCGAGTCATCACCTCTACCTTCACTTTCGCCGCGACTGCAAATGCAATCGCCTACACCGGCGCCGAGCCTGTTCTCGTCGACTGTGATCCAGTTACCGGCAACCTCGATTCAGACCTCGTCGAAGGAGCCTTGGCTGAAAGCCAAGCCAGCGGCCCATCCGTCGCAGCAGTGCTCGCAGTAGACATCTACGGCAAATCCGCCGACTACTCGACTCTCGACGCGATCACGAAGCACTACGGGGTGCCCCTGCTAGCCGATGGGGCCGAATCTCTCGGCGCCTTTCACAAGGGTGCACCGGTCGGATCCCTGGGTCGCGCGACAGCGGTGTCCTTCAATGGCAACAAGATCATGACGACCTCCGGAGGCGGCATGCTGTTGACCGACGATGCCGTTCTCGCCGCAGAGGCACGTAAACGAGCGGCCCAATCTCGCGAGCCCACCGACCACTATGAACATCATGAAGTCGGCTACAACTACCGCTTGAGCAACGTGCTGGCCGCACTTGGGCGAGCTCAACTCGTCAGGCTCGACGACATGATCGCACGCCGTCGCGCAAACCGTGAGTTCTACCGCAAGGTCGTCGCCGACTTCGACGGAGTCTCTCTCCTGCACGCCGACGACGACGAATCTGATAACTGCTGGCTGACATCCATCGTGATTGATCCGGCCCTCGGCATAGCGCCTGGCGCAGTCAGGTCTCACCTGGCAAAGAAGGGCATCGAATCGCGGCGCCTATGGAAACCCCTGCACAGACAGCTCGCCTTCAGCACCGCTCACTCGATCCAATCGGGGGCCGCCGACGCACTATTCGCCACAGGTCTGTCACTGCCGAGTGGCTCACAGCTCGTGCCAACACAACTCGATCGCATTGCCGACTCGCTTCACTCTGTCTTAGGCAACGCGCGTGCGTGACCCCCGGCCATGGTCCCTCCGCGCGAAACGAACGTTTGATGTGGTTGCCGCCGCCGTTGGTCTCATCGCCGTCGTTCCGCTCGCGCTCGTCGTGGCCAGTGCTGTGGGCATGTGCCTCGGGCGCCCGGTGTTCTTCTTCCAGGTCCGTGCCGGCCGCAACGGCCGACCCTTTACGATGATCAAATTTCGGTCGATGAGGGCCCCTTGCGACCGGGGACATCCCGAATCAGATGCCGACCGGCTCACACGATTCGGTTACTGGCTCCGCGCTTCCAGCCTCGATGAGATCCCCGAGTTGGTGAACATCCTCCTGGGGCACATGAGTTTTGTCGGGCCTCGCCCTCTCCCGGTCGATTACCTCAGCCGCTACGACGCTGTGCAAGCGCGGCGGCACGAGGTCCGTCCCGGGCTAACCGGCCTGGCCCAGATACGCGGTCGCAACGACCTGAAATGGGATGACCGTCTGCGAAGCGACGTGGAGTATGTCGACACCTGGTCGCTTCACGGCGACCTCCTCATCCTGTGGCGGACCGCCGCCGTAGTCATCAGTCGAAGGGGCGTCTCGACGCAGGGCCTTGCGACCACTAGCGAGTTTCACGGTTCCACCGAAGCGACCTCAACCGTTCAATCCCCCTAAGCGCACCCGAGGAATACCAATGTCCCTGTTCCCTGCTAAATCACCTGATCGTCGATTCGACGTCGCCCATGTGAGTAGTGCTCACGCATGGACCGATAATCGTATCCACATGCGCGAGGCGGCATCGACCGCGAGGTGCTACCGAACCCTCCTCATAGCGGTCGACTCCCCGACATCCGTGCCAGAGACGGGTGTCTCCTCCCGTCTGCTCCGGCGACGGTCACGAATGACCCGCCTCCTGGTAAACGTTCCGAGCGCCATCGTCCTCGCCATCCGCTCTGGCGCTCCGGTCGTTCACCTCCATGATCCGGAGCTAGTCGTCGGCATTCCGTTCCTTCGCCTCCTCCAACGCCGGGTCATCTTCGATGCTCATGAGGACGTCCCCGAGCAAGTACTAGACAAGCCGTATATCCCGCATTTCCTTCGGCGTGCGGCGTCAGAGTTGTCGAAGCTACTAGTTCGACTCGGCGGGATGGCCGATGCCGTCATCGCCGCTACTCCGATCGTCGCGCTTCGATACCCTGCGCACAAAACCACTGTTGTCTGCAACTTTCCGATCTTGAGAGCGGCAGAGCTGACCCTCACCCCGCTCACAGAGAGGCCCCGCCGCGCCGTTTACATCGGTGTCGTCAGTGAGGAGCGGGGCTCGACCGTGATGCAGCGAGCAACTCACACCCCCGCCTTTCCCGACGACTGGCACGTCGCCCTCGCGGGCGCCTGTTACCCAGCGGCGCATGGAGACGACCTTCGAGGGGACGGCCGGCTGACAATCCACGGCCTGCTTGATCCAGAGTCTGCTCGCGACCTATTACTCGCCTCTCGGGTCGGACTTGTCGTCCTGCACCCCACGCGTGCCTACCAGCAAGCTCTTGCCACAAAGATGTTCGAATACCTCGCTGCGGGGCTCCCGATCATCGCCTCGGACTTCCCCGTTTGGCGTGACATTCTCGCCGGGTACGATTGCGCAATTTTCGTCGACCCCGAAGACCCTGACGCCGTGGCGGCCGCGATGGCAAAATACGCATCGAACCCGGCTCTCCTAGAGACCCACGGTTCGACCGCCCGGCGGGCGGCAGTGGAGCGATTCAACTGGGCTCGAGAAGAGCCCCAGCTGCTCGCCGTCTACCAATCCCTCGGTCTCGAGTCACGAGATTGACTCAGCCCGATGCCTCCGACCCAGTCCTCGAGGCGGCGAGAGACCGCGCCGAAAGGCGCACATCACTCCTGCACCTCTTGACGACGAGTGCCGCCGGACAGGCGGCGGTATTGGCTGCCTCGCCCTTACTCGCCAGGCTCTATTCACCCGACGATTTCGGCGTGCTCGCCGCAATAGTCGCACTCTCGACAATCGGAGGGTCTGCGGTGACGCTGTGCTGGGAACGCGCGATCCCGCTCCCCCGTGCCGAGTCGGCTGCTCGAGCGCTTGCGCTTCTCGCCGGCGCGACGACGGTCTCTATGTCGATCGGAATTGCCGTCGTTCTCGCTTGCCACTCTGATGCCATTGCCGGGGTGATCGGAGTTTCGGGGCTAAAAACATACTGGTGGATCTGCCCTATCACCGTTGCCAGCATCGGTCTGCAACGAATCGTCTCTACGCTGTCCATCCGGCAGTCGAATTTCGCGTCGCTGTCTAGGAGAAACCTGCTGCAGAGTACCGGGCAGCTGGCGGCGAATTTCGGTCTGGCGTGGACCGGCCCTGCCGGCTTGCTACTGGGAACGGCTATGAGCCGATTAGCAGGGGGCCTTGTCGTCGTCCGACGTCAGAACCGCAGAATCTTCAGGGTGTCCGCGCGACGCCTAGGGCACACGGCTCATCAGTTTCGGCGGTTTCCGCTCATCTCGACCTGGTCCGCGCTCGCCAACTCCGTGGGCGTCCAACTGCCCATCCTCCCCTTGTCGGGCGCCTATGGGTCTCTGACGGTCGGCTTCCTAGCATTCGCCATGCGATTGACAACGTCACCTGCCGGGCTGGCGGCCGAGGCTCTCGGCCAACGCTTAGACGCGTCGGCTTCCAGCGCGATCCGAGACCGGGAAGCCGTCATTGGCACCCTTGTCCGGCGGCACCTCCTGGTTGCAGGGACTATCACATTGATCGGCGGGAGCGTCGCAGCGCTGGTGTGCCCGCCGGTCATCACCTGGATCTTCGGGGGTGCATGGAGAGAATCAGGCGACATAGCACGACTCCTGATTCCCGTAGCTGGAGCGCAACTCGTCGTCGTTCCGATCTCGCGCGTCCTGACGCTCTTGCAGCGACAGCGGACCCAGCTATTCTGGGACATCCTCCGCGGCACCGTCACAATCGGCGTCGTCATGTTGACCATCGCCCTCGGAAAAAGCATCGAGACAACCCTCGCCGCCTGGACAGCCCTTTCCGTAGCGGCTTATGCCCTGATGATCGCGCTCGTGATGTCGGCATGCCGGAGGTTTGACGACGAAATTCTCACTTCAGTAGCGCCGCGACGACGACCAACACCGGCACCGCGGCAATCGTCGTGATCAACACCGTATCCCGCGCCACGACCACCCCCGTCTGATACCGCTGCGCGTAGTTGAACGCGTTCTGCGCACTCGGCAGCCCGGCGACCACCACCGTCACGAAGAGCTCGTCGTGCCCGAAGTCGAACACGAAAGCGCCGAGGATCCACGCCACAACGGGCATCACCACGACCTTGAGCGCGCTTTCGACGAGCACGTCCACCCGCGCACTCCCCGCCTGCAACGGCTTCTGCCCGTGCAGCGACATGCCGAACGAGATCAGCACGACGGGCACGGCGGCGGCACCGACCAACGCGAACGGTTCGAGCACGTCGGTGGGAATGCGGATGTCGAACACCGAGACGAGCACGCCGAGGAGAGAGGCGATGAGGAGGGGATTGCGGAACGGGCGCGTCACGGTGGCCAAGCGGCTGCTGCCGGATCCTCGGTTCGTCGACACGTCCATGATCGTCAGCACGACCGGCGTCAGAATCAGCAGTTGAAAAAGGAGGACCGGCGCCACATAGGTGGCACTCCCCAAGACGTACACGGCGACGGGGATGCCGATGTTGTTGGCGTTGACGTAGGCCCCTGCCATCGTGCCCATGGTGGTCTCGGGCACCGAGCGACGAAGCACGAGCCGCAGCACCACGATCGAGATGGCCGCCACGGTGAGCGCCGCGAGGGTCGACACGATCAAGATGGGCGAGAACAGCACGTGCACGTCGGCCTTCGAGATCGTCGTGAAGAGCAGGCACGGGGTGAGCACGAAGAAGACGAGTTGGCTGAGCACGCGGTGCCCCTGCGGTCCGAGCAGATCGATGCGCCCGACGACGTACCCGATCAGAATGACCGCGCCGATGATTGCGAACCCGATCAGAACTCCAGCCATACTCCCCAGTCTGGTGGCTGCGGCGTTAGCCTCGAGCCATGGCTGAGACTGTTTTCAACGGGGGCACATTCGCCTACGAGCTCGACGGAGAGCCGAGCGCTCCGGCTCTGGTGCTGATCCACGCGGGGGTGGCGACGCGGCGGATGTGGGATCCGATCGTGCCGGGCCTGGCCCAGAACCACAGGATCCTGCGCTACGACACCCGGGGTTTCGGTGACACGGCAACCGACGACGTGCACTTCTCGGAGGTCGACGATCTTCTCGCCGTGATGGGCGCCGCGGGCATCGACCGGGCCACCCTCATCGGCGCCTCCCGAGGGGGCCGGATCGCGATCGACGCCGTCGTCGAGCACCCCGACCGCTTCACCGGCCTCGTCACTGTCGGGTCGGTCCCGAGCGGTTTTCCGGAGGTCGAGATGACCGAGCGCGAGAACGAGTTGTTCGACGAACTCGACGCCCTGCTGGCAGCGGGAGACCACGCGCAACTCAACCGCGTCGAGGCCGAGCTCTGGGCCACGGGGCCGACGCGAGACCTGATCGAACTCGAACCCGCTTTTCTCGAGCAGGCCTACGCACTCAATGCGGCCAATCTGCCGCACCTGACCGAGGCGCCCAAGCCCGTCCCCCTCGAGTCGCCGGCCTACTACCGCACCGTCGACATCGAGCTGCCCGCGCTCATCGTCGTCGGCGAGCACGACCTCTCGGGCGAGTTGGCCGCGACCGAGTACCTCCTCTCGACCGTCCCCGACTCGTCGGGGGCGCGGTTTCCCGACTCGGCCCACTTGCCGAGCGTCGAGCGCCCCGTCGAATTCGTCAGGATCCTGAACACCTGGCTCGAATCTCGACAGCTCTAGTCTCGATGTATGAGGTGTGACATACCATGTTCTCTATGGCAGTCACCACCTCGCAACTACGTCGCGCCCTCACCGCCCTGCTCGGCATCGTTGCCCTCAGCACCGTGGCCGGCCTCCTCGTCAGCGTCGCCATCACGCCCGGCGTCGCAGTGGCCGGTCAAGCAGCCTCGGGTGCGATTAGCGCCTTCGATCAGATCCCCGAGTACATCGAGATCGGCAAACTGCAGCAGCGCAACGTCGTCTACGCCCACAAGGGCGGCCAGGAGGTGCCGCTGGCCACCCTCTATAGCGAGAACCGCGTAACAGTCGAGTGGAACGACGTCTCCAGAAACCTGAAGAACGCCGCGGTCGCGGGTGAAGACCGGCGCTTCTTCGAGCACGGTGCCGTCGATCTGAACTCCCTCGTCCGGGCGGGTGTCGGTAGCCTGGCGACGAAAGAGCTCGGGTCGGCGGGTGGCGGCTCGACCCTGTCGATGCAGCTGGTGCGCAACATTCTCGTGGCGAAGGCCATGTCGCTCGACACAGAGAAAGCCCGTCAAAAGGCCTATGCGAAAGCCACCGAGAAGTCGACGGCTCGCAAGATCGCCGAGATGAAGCTCGCGATCGGCCTCGAGAAAAAATACAGCAAGAAAGAGATCCTGCTCGCCTACCTCAACATCGCCTACTTCGGCGATCAGGCGTACGGCGTCGAGGCGGCGGCCCAGCACTACCTCGGCAAGAGCGCCAAGACGCTGACGCCGGCCGAGGCGGCCAGTCTCATCGCGATCGTCCAGTACCCCGAAAGCCGCAACCTCTCCACACCGAAGCACTACAAGGCCAATAAGGCTCGGCGCGACGTGATCCTCCGGTCGATGGCGAAGGAGAAGATGATGTCGAATGCGTCGCTCTCGAAAGCCCTGAAGGCGCGCATCGGTTCGTACGTCCATCTCACCCCCGCGACACAGGGTTGCATGGCAGTGACGGAGGCCGGAGCACAGCAGTGGTGCGACCTGATCCGCCGTGTCGTGAAGACGCTTCCGGCCCTCGGCAAGTCGGCCGCCGAGCGAGACCGCAACTGGCGACTCGGCGGGTACGAGATCCACACCTCGCTCGATCTCGACCTCACGGCGAAGGCGAAAGAGCTGGTCGACACCTATGCCCCCAAAACCGAGACTCGATACGCGCTGGGCGCCGTGGCCACCTCCGTCGAGGCGGGTACCGGCCGCGTGATCGTGATGGCCCAGAACAAAGACTTCGACGACACCCTTCAGGGCGGCGGGCCCGGCACCACTGCGGTCAATTACGCCGTCGACGAGAAGTGGGGCAGTTCGACCGGCTTCCAACCCGGGTCGACCTACAAACCTTTCACGCTTCTCGACTGGCTGAAGAAGGGCCACAGTCTCTACGACACCGTCAATGCGACTCCGCGCGATTTCAGCCCGATGACGGCCTGCGGGGCTCCCGATTACACCCGCTTCGACCCCAAGAACGACGACTTCGGCAACCCGGGCACGGTCACAGCACTCCAGGCCACGATTCGCTCGATCAACACGGGCTACGCCGCGATGGCGCAGAAGCTCGACCTCTGTGATATCCGCGACACCGCCAAGTCGCTCGGCGTCCACCCCGCCGACGGCGGCGAGCTCTCCGCCTATCCGTCGTCCGTCATCGGCTCCGGCAACACCGTCGCCCCGCTCACCATGGCAGCGGCCTTCGCCGCCATCGCCAACGGCGGCACCTACTGCGAACCGACGTTCATCGACTCGATCGTCGACGACGCCGGCACGACCCTTCCCGGCCAGACGAAGAAGTGCGAGCAGGTCATCGACGCCGATGTCGTGGCCAAGGCCGCCGTGGCTATGCAGGGCGTGTTCGCCTCAGGAACGGCGACCTCCGCCAACCCGCGAGACGGCGTGCCCGTCCTCGGCAAGACCGGAACGACCGACCACGCCGAACAGACCTGGCTCGTCGGCGGCTCATCGAAGGTCGTCACGGCCTCCTGGGTCGGCAACATCGAGGGCCACCAAAACCAGTACCGCATCTACGGCACCTACGGCGCGATGAACGTGCAGCGGCTGAACATCTGGCGCGGCCTGCAATCGGCTATCAACGCCGCTTACGGCGGAGACGCCTTCGCGGCAGCGACGCCCGAATACCGTCCCCGCACCACCCCGCTGCCGCTCGGCGACGGGGAGACCGACGGTGAACACGACGGCGAGCTCGACAAAACCGGCGACAGCAACGGTAACGCCGCGACGCCTTAGAACGACGAGCCGGCCGCCCCTCCGACGTCAGACACCGAGCCGGCTCCGACCGCGACCGCGCCCACCCCGCCGGGCAACGAGTAGGTCGGCCCGCACTTCGTGAGAGAGACTGGGCGGGTGACTCCTCTGCACGATCCCGCACTTCACTCGTTCGCCTCCGACAACTACTCGGGCGCCCACCCCGAGGTCATTCAGGCGCTGGCCGACGCGAACGGCGGCCACGTCGCCTCCTACGGCGCCGATCCCTACACGGCGCGATTCAGCGAACTCGTCGAGCAGCACTTCGGCGCCGGCTCGGCCGTCTACCCCGTCCTCACAGGCACCGGCGCCAACGTGGCCGCCCTACAGGCGCTCGTTCCGCGCTGGGGCGCCGTCATCTGCGCATCGACCTCGCACATCTACACCGACGAGGGCGGGGCTCCCGAGCGCCTCGGCGGGCTGAAGCTCCTCTCCGTTCCAACACCCGACGGCAAGCTGACACCCGATCTGATCGACAGGCAGGCCTACGGCTGGGGCGACCAGCAGCGCCCTCAGCCCCTCGCCGTCTCGATCACACAGACGACCGAGATGGGAACGGCCTACTCGGTCTCCGAGATCCGGGCGATCACGCAACACGCGCACTCCCTCGGCATGACGGTGCACCTCGACGGTGCGCGCATCGCCAACGCCGCCGCGAGCACCGGGGCCACGCTCCAGCAGATGACGCGCGACGCCGGAGTCGACGCGGTCTCGTTCGGCGGCACCAAGAACGGCCTCCTCTTCGGCGAATCGGTCGTCTCGCTGAGCGACGCGGGTCTCGAGGGCATCACGTACATCCGCAAGATGGACGCGCAGCTCCCGTCGAAGATGCGCTTCGTGTCGGCCCAGTTCGTGGCACTCCTCGAGGGTGATCTCTGGCTCCGGTCAGCGCAGCACGCCAACGCCCTCGCGCTCCGCGTTCGCGACGCGCTCGTCGACCTCCCCGGCGTCACGATCACGCAGGCGGTCGAAGCCAACGCGGTCTTCGTGGTCCTCCCGAAACCGATCATCGAGACGGTCCGCGCCGAACACCGGTTCTACGACTGGAACAGAGAGACGGGCGAGGTGCGACTGATGTGCTCCTTCGATACGACGACCGACGACGTCGACTCACTCGTGGCGTCGATCCGTCGCGAACTGGGCGTGCTCTCGTGACCGAGCCGTCGGATCCTCCGGGCATCCCCATGCCGGCTACCAGCCCTGGAACATCGAGCCCCGGGCTTCCCGCCGGGGCCGTCGCCCCGGGGCGTCCGGCCAAGCCGAGGCGACGCCCCCTTCGCACGGGCGACGTGGCGATCACGGCGATCTTCACGGCGATCCTGTACATCCTGGTGGCGGTCTATGTCGTCGAGGCACTGACTCGGGCCGATTCAGCCGAGGGGTCGGTGCCGGGCGCAGCCCTCGCCAACGTGCTCGCCGAGTTCGCTCCGATCGCTCTCGCCGTCTTCGCGTCGGTCTTCGCCGGGCTCTTCGTCGCGCGGCGCATTCTCGCCTTCTGGTTGCCTGTGGTGGCCGCGATCCTCGTCGTGGCGCTCTACTCGGTGACCCAGCAGATGATCGACTCGGCGGTCGTCTCGCACCTTGGCGGCTGAGAGCGCCTTCGGGAGACATAACCATGCGCGGGCATAGATTCTGCGCCTAGGGTGTTCAGCAGATGAGTTCTCCTCGACGGTGCGGAGTCACGCTTCACTAATCCAGGAGTAGCTATGACCACCACAGACCAGTCCGCCACCACCGCTCGCACCTCTGAGACGTCGGTGCCTCTCGTCGATCTTCTCGACGAGCGCTGGAGCCCCCGCTCGTTCGATCCGACCGCCACGGTCTCAGACGACCAGGTGACAGCCCTGCTCGAGGCCGCCCGCTGGGCGCCGTCGGCCCTGAACCTGCAGCCGCGACGCTTCATCGTCGGGCGCCGCGGAACCGCGACCTTCGACACGATCCTCGCCAACTTGATGGGCTTTAATACGCTGTGGGCGGGCAATGCCGCCGCGCTCGTCGTGGCCATCGCCGAAACCGAGTCCGAAGCGGGCGATGCTCGCGCCGGGGCCCAGTACGACCTCGGGCTCGCTGTCTCGGCACTGACGGTTCAGGCCCACGCCGAGGGCCTCCACGTGCACCAGATGGCGGGCATCGAGGTCGATGGCCTCCGATCGGCCTTCGATCTCCCCGCTCGCCTTCTGCCCGTCACCGTGAGTGCAGTCGGGGTCGTCGCCCCCGCCGACCAGCTCCCCGAAAAGCTGGCCGAGCGCGAGACGCTCCCCCGCACGCGCCTCGAGCTCGACAGTCTGGTGCTGCGTCGCGACTAGTTCGCTCTCAGCAGACTGACGCCACGACCCCGAGGGTCGTGGCGTCTTCTTTTTGCCTGACTTCTCTTTCATTTGTATTTTAAATGTCGTATGGTAAGGGAACGCTATTGAGGCGCTCCCTTCCAAGCAGAGGAATTTCGATGCCGGTCACCAACCCGACCCCATTCCAACAACCCGACCCGCTGGGCATTTTGCCCACCCTTCATCCCACGGCCGACGTCGATCCCAGCGCCCAGATCGGGGGCAGAACGCATGTCTGGCACCTGGCACAGGTCCGCGAAAACGCTTCCATCGGCGGCGATTGCACCATCGGGCGCGGCGCCTACGTCGGTGCCGGCGTCGCCGTGGGCGACAACTGCAAGATCCAAAACGGCGCGCACCTCTTCGATCCGGCGACCCTCGGACAAGGCGTGTTCGTCGGCCCCGGAGCTGTGCTCACTAACGACCGTGCACCGCGAGCCATCACCCCGGACGGCATCGTAAAGACCGGCGCCGATTGGACGACGGCGGGAGTTGTCGTGCACGACGGAGCCTCGATCGGAGCTGGAGCCGTGTGCGTCGCGCCGGTCTCGATCGGACGGTGGGCGCTCGTCGCCGCGGGCGCGGTCGTGACACAAGACGTGCCCGACTTTGCCCTTGTCGCCGGCACTCCGGCACGGCAGATTGGCTGGGTCGGTCGTCACGGAGTTCGGCTCGTAGCCGAGGGCGACTCGCTCGTGTGCCCGATCTCGTCAACCCGACACATCATCGTCGAGGGTCGACTCGAGGAGGTCTCGAAATGACGCTTCCTTTCATTTCCGCAGCACAGCCATCCATCGGTGTCGACGAGAGGCGTGCCGTCGACACGGTGCTGGCCTCCGGCAAACTCGCGCAGGGGCCTGAAGTAGCCGCATTCGAATCCGAGTTCTCCGATCGCCTCTCTGACGGGCGTTATGCCATCGCTGTCAACTCGGGCACCTCGGCGCTGCACCTCGGCCTCCTCGCCAGCGGCGTCGGCCCCGGCGATGAAGTCATCGTCCCCTCGTTCACGTTCGCCGCAACAGCCAACGCCGTCCGCCTCGCCGGTGCCACCCCGGTCTTCGCCGATATCGAGCCGGAGCACTACTGCCTGGACCCGCTCAGCGTCGAGGCGGCCATCACCCCGCGCACCGCGGCGATTCTGCCTGTCCACCTCTATGGACACCCGGCTCAAATGAGTCGCCTCGGCGCACTCGCCAAGCAACACCGCCTTGCCGTCATAGAAGACGCCGCGCAGGCCCACGGCGCGCAATGGAACGGCCGCTTCGTCGGCACATTCGGCGACATCGGGGCATTCAGCTTCTACCCCACGAAGAATATGACGGCCGGCGAAGGCGGGATGATCACCACCAACAAGTCAGGCGTCGCTCGTACCCTGCGTCTTCTGCGCAACCAAGGCATGGAGACCCGCTATGCGAACGAGATTGTGGGCTTTAACGTCCGCATGACCGACCTACATGCCGCCATTGGTCGCGTCCAGCTGACGAAGGTCGCCGACTGGACCGACCGACGCCGGGCCAACGCCGACTACCTCTGCAAGAACCTCCGAGGGGTGGTGCCCCCGCGGGTCGCCCCCGAAGCCGACGCGGTCTGGCATCAGTTCACCATTCGCATTGAAGACGACCGGGACGGGTTCGCCGCGGCGCTCGCCACAGAGCATGCCATCGGTTCCGGCGCGTACTATCCCACTCCCGTGCATCGACTGCCGTCATTCGGCCTCGACCTCGACCTGCCCCACACCGAACGCGCCTCACGAGAGGTTTTGTCGCTGCCCATTCATCCCGGTGTCGGCCCCGACGCCCTCGAGCGAATCGTGACTGCCGTCGAGCATGTCGCGGGTGCCGGCCGATGAGCGGACCTCTGCGGGCAGGCCTCGTCGGGGCGGGGATGATGGGCCGCCACCATGCCCGCGTCCTCCGCCAGGTGGACGGCGTCGAACTAGTCGGACTAGCCGATCCGGGTGGTGATCCCCATTCCGTCGCCGGGGCCACCCCCTTCCACGAGTCGGTCGCGTCCCTCGTCGATCAGGGAATCGATATCGCTGTCGTCGCGGTTCCGACCGCGCTCCACGAAACGGTGGGTCTCCAACTGGCCGAGTGCGGCATCCACGCTCTCATTGAGAAGCCGGTCGCTTCTACTCCGACGGCGGCTCTCCGCCTCACCGAGGCCTTCGAGTCGAGCGGACTGGTCGGAGCCGTCGGGCACATCGAACGTTTCAACCCGGCTCTCCGATCACTCCGGAGCCGTCTCGGCAATGGTGATCTGGGAGAGATTTTCCAAGTGGCCACGCGCCGCCAGGGCCCATTTCCTGCAAGGATCGCCGACGTCGGCGTCGTGAAAGACCTCGCCACGCATGACATCGATCTCACCGCGTGGCTCTGCCGAAGCGATTTCGTCAGCGTTTTCGGGCAAAGCGCCTACAAGAGCGGCCGCCCCCATGAGGATCTCGTCGCGTTCTCGGGCAGGCTCGCCGACGGAACCGTGACTAATCACCTTGTTAATTGGCTGTCTCCCTTCAAAGAACGACTGACGATCGTCACCGGCTCGCGCGGAACATTCGTCGCCGATACTCTCACCGCCGATCTGACGTTTTACGAAAACGGCACCGTGTCGACCTCCTGGGACACCGTGGCAGCCTTTCGAGGAGTCGCTGAAGGGACGGTTACCCGTTTCGCGCTGGAGAAGAAAGAACCTCTCCTTGCGCAGCACGAAGCCTTCCGCGATGCCGTCCTCGGCCTGCCCAGCCAGGCAGTCTCCCTGCGAGACGGCCTCCAGGCGCTTGTTGTCGCCGAGGCCGCGATCGCCTCGGCAGCCCGGCACGAGGTCGTCGATCCCCGGTCCCTTCTCCCCCTTTCGACAGGAGCGTACGCATGAAAATCGCCGTCATCGGACTCGGCAAGATCGGCCTCCCTCTTGCCGTCCAGTACGCCCTGCGAGGCCATGAAGTCGTCGGGGTCGACATTTCGTCCACCGTCGTCGATCTCGTCAACCGTGGAGTCGAGCCGTTTCCCGGTGAGGCCGATCTTGACGTGAGACTCCGTTCGACAGTCGCCTCGGGTCGCCTGATCGCAACGACCGCATACGACGCGGCCGTCCCGGAGGCTGACGCGGTCGTAGTCGTCGTTCCGCTCTTCGTCGACTCGGAGGCCCGACCCGACTTCGCCTGGATGGACGCCGCAACCGCGTCGATCGCCGACAACCTCACCCCGAACACGCTGGTGGCCTACGAGACGACCCTGCCCGTCGGCACGACGCGCACCAGATGGCTCCCCCGGCTCGAAGAAGGAAGCGGTCTCCGCGAGGGAGACGATTTCCACCTCGCGTTCTCCCCCGAGCGGGTTCTGACCGGTCGCGTCTTCGCTGATCTCCGCCGCTACCCTAAGCTCATCGGAGCCCTTTCCGATGCAGGCGCCAAGGTAGCGCGAGACTTCTACGAGGGCGTCCTCGAGTTTGACGAACGACCCGACCTCGATCGGCCAAACGGCGTATGGGATCTTGGTTCAGCCGAAGCCGCGGAGCTCGCGAAATTGGCCGAGACGACCTATCGAGATGTGAACATCGGTCTGGCCAACGAGTTCGCTCGTTTCTCTGAAAAAGCCGGCATCGACGTCAGGAGCGTCATCGCAGCGTGCAACTCGCAGCCGTTCAGCCACATTCACTCTCCAGGTATCGCGGTGGGGGGTCATTGCATTCCCGTCTACCCCCGCCTCTATCTGTGGAACGACCCCGAGGCAACGATCGTCCGAGCCGCGCGAGCGAGAAACGCGGCTATGCCCGTTCATGCGGTCGGCCTGCTCTCGGCGCTCGTACCTGATCTCTCGGGTCTTACCGTTGCCGTGATGGGTGCCTCTTATCGCGGCGGGGTGAAAGAGACCGCGTTTTCCGGCGTCTTCGACACCGTCGACGCCCTTTCCGCAGTCGGCGCAAGAGCAGTCGTCCACGACCCGCTCTACAGTGATGATGAGCTTCGTGCTCTCGGCTTCGAGCCGTTCCACCGCGGCGACTCAGCGGCCGCAGCGATCGTGCAGGCTGACCATCGTGATTACCTCGACTGGACCCCCGCCGACGTCGTCGGCGTGACCGCCATCGTCGACGGCCGTCGTGTTCTCGATCCGGCCATGTGGGCACCGGCGTCGTACGCCGCAATCGGTGCCCCGTTAGCGACCGCATCGCCGGCCAGGTGACCGTCTGCCTCTATCTCTACGAGGGGAGGTCGTCGAGCCTGCCGGCATCCGGCTCGACAGCACCGTGCCTCGATACGGTGAGCGACTGACCATCCGATTCGACGTCAACCAGCACAGTGTCGCCGTCAACAATCACCCCTCCGAGCAGCGCCCGCGCGAGGTTGTCATCGATCTGCCTCTGCATGAGCCGACGTAGGGGGCGGGCACCATAGATCGGGTCGTAGCCGCGCTCGGCCAACCACGCTCGAGCGTCCGGAGTGACGGCAAGCTCGAGACGGCGATCGGTGAGCCGCCGAGCAAGACGATCGACGTACAGCGAGACGATCTGGCCAAGGTCGTCCTGAGACAGCGTCGTGAACAGCACGATGTCGTCGAGCCGGTTCAAGAACTCCGGCTTGAAGGCCTGCCGGAGCGTGTTCTGTACGGCTTCCTCTTTCTGAGCCGGCGTGAGCGAGGGATCGATTAGATACTGGCTGCCGATGTTCGACGTCAGCACCAGGATCACGTTGCGAAAATCGACGGTGCGCCCCTGCCCGTCGGTCAGGCGCCCGTCGTCGAGCACCTGCAGCAGGATGTCGAACACGTCGGGGTGCGCCTTCTCGACTTCGTCGAGCAACACAACGCTGTACGGACGCCGCCGTACAGCCTCGGTCAGCTGCCCGCCCGCTTCGTATCCCACGTAGCCGGGAGGCGCCCCGAGCAGCCGCGACACCGTGTGTGCCTCGCCGTACTCCGACATGTCGATGCGGATCATCGCCTTCTCGTCGTCGAAGAGGAACTCCGCTAGCGCCCGCGCCAGCTCGGTCTTGCCCACACCGGTGGGCCCCAAGAACAGGAACGAGCCCGTCGGGCGATCAGGATCCGAGATCCCGGCCCTGGTCCGACGCACGGCCTCACTCACCGCCGTCACGGCCTCCCGCTGCCCGATGATCCTCCGCCCCAACTCGTTTTCGAGGTGCAGCAGCTTCTCGGTCTCGGCCGCCAGCAGGCGCCCCACCGGAATGCCCGTCCAGGCGGCGACAACCTCGGCGATGTCGGCGTCGGTGACCTGATCGTTGACCATCCGGTCGCCCGACTCTTCGATGCTCTCGGCGTCGGCGATGCTCTTCTCGATCTCGGGGATCGTCTCGTAGTTGATCTTGGAGGCGTCTTGGTAGCGCCCCTCCCGCATCGCCCGGTCAAGCTCGATGCGGGCGTCATTGAGCTGGCCCTTGAGTTCACCGACCCCCTGGAGGGCGGCTTTCTCGGCTTGCCAGCGACGATTGAGGTCGGCATAGGTCTGCTGCCGGGAGGTCATCTCGTCGCGCAGAGCATCGAGTCGAGCTCGGCTCGCGGGATCCTTCTCTTTTTTGAGCGCTAGCTCTTCGACCTGCATCCGCGCGAGAGAGCGGTAGAGCTCGTCGAGTTCGAGCGGTGACGAGTCGATCTCCATCTTGAGGCGAGAGCCGGCCTCGTCGACGAGGTCAATTGCCTTGTCGGGCAGTTGACGGCCCGAGATGTAGCGGTTGCTGAGCGAAGCAGCGGCGACGAGCGCGCTATCGGCGATGGTGATGCCGTGGTGCGCCTCATAGCGCTCTTTAAGGCCGCGAAGAATAGCGATCGTGTCTTCGACGCTCGGCTCGCCCACATACACCTGCTGAAAGCGGCGCTCGAGGGCGGCGTCTTTCTCGATGTACTGGCGGTATTCGTCGAGCGTCGTCGCGCCGATCAGCCGCAGTTCGCCGCGGGCCAGCATCGGCTTGAGCATGTTCGCCGCTGCCACCGATCCCTCGCCGCCGCCCGCACCCATGAGGGTGTGGAGCTCGTCGATGAATGTGATCACCTGGCCATCCGACTCGGTGATTTCTTTGAGCACGGCCTTCAGGCGCTCCTCGAACTGGCCGCGGTACATGGCACCGGCCACGAGCGCCGAGATGTCGAGCGAGATCAGCCGCTTGCCCTTCAGCGAGTCGGCCACGTCGCCCGCGATGATCCGCTGAGCCAGACCTTCGACCACTGCAGTCTTGCCCACGCCGGGCTCGCCGATGAGGACCGGGTTGTTTTTCGTACGCCGGGTGAGGACCTGACTGACCCGGCGGATCTCGGTGTCGCGCCCGATCACGGGATCGAGCTTGCCGCTCGCGGCAATCGCCGTGAGATCGACGCCGTACTGCTCGAGCGCCGACTTCTGCTTCTCGTCGGAGGCGGGAGCGCCCTGCATGTTCGCCATGGTTACCCTTTCGAAGAACTTGAGCGGATCAGACTCAAGTTTAGACGCCAGGATCCATTGTGGCCACTCCCAGTAAGACACCCTAGCCACATATATTTTTATTCTGCTGTGTTTCGTGTAATATGTCAGGTACACATCTGTCACTCGGCCGTGCCCGAGCCTGAAAGAAAGAACCCTTGTATGCCCATCGCAAAAACCGGGGCCGCATTCGGCCTCGCCGCACTGACGCTCGCGTCGTCGCTCACCCTGGGGGCTGCGGCGAACGCGGCCCCCACCCCCGCCAAGGAGACCAAGGCCTCCGCGCCCAAGGTGGCCGCTGACCATCCGGGCTTCCTCCCTTTTATTTTCGACGACGGAAGCTCTTACTTGTCCGGCCACCCGTCCGGCGTCTCGTCGTCGCAGACGCCGCAGGAGGCCTATGCTAACCCGGCCCTGGAATGGGCGAAATTCCCAAAGATTGGCGAGCAAGGCTCAATCGTTTTTGAAAACGGAGAATGCTTGTGGGTTTTGCCGACAGGAAACTGGTACATGCCCGAGGGTGCCTTTCAGAAGGCTCCCTGCCGTCAGGGCGACGCTCGACAGCAGTTTGCGGTAGCAGAGGACGGCACGCTCTCGACGCCCGCCCTCGGCCTTCGTGGGCTGACGACCGTTGGCTGGACAGGAGGGGGCGGCCAACATATCACCGCGCTCTCGATGCGCCAGGGGGTGCAGACCGTATTCCGCCTGACTCCGAAGAGGCTGTCTGCCGAGGCAACGAGCGTCGATGTGTATGACCGGACCGCGAGCCTGAAGGGGTACGCGAAGCCTGGCTCCCTTGTCCAGGTCACGGGCGGCACGACGAACAAATCCGCTCGGGCGGATGCCGACACCGGCGAGTGGACCATGAACGTCCGCAACCTCGACCTCGGCGCCAACAAGTTCTCCCTCGAGTCGTTCGACGATGCCAACGAGTCATTGGGCACGTCCGAATTCACGGTCGACGTCAAGACCACGCCGCTGAGCGCGTCGGTCAAGTCGACCAGCCTCGCGGCGCAGACCGCCGAGGTGGAGATCACCGGAACCCCAGGCTTAACCGTCCAGTACCAGAACAAGACGAAGACCCTCGGCCACGACGGCACTGCGACGGTCACCGTTGACGGCCTGTCGCTCGGCAAGAACACTGTCACGTTCCAGCAGTTCGAGGGTGGCCAGCAGGTTGAGGCCGACCTGGACTTCGACATCATGGTCACGATCAACAAGATCACGGCGGAGGCCGCATTCGATACCCGCGGCACCGCGTTCGACGCAGTCCTCTCGGGCACCGCCGAGGCCAACGCCAAGGTCACCATCGTCGACGGTAAAGGCAAGGTCACGACCACGTACGCGAACCCGCGGGGCGCCTGGACGACGCCCGTCAAGGCCCCCGACTCCGGCCGACAGACGTTCGAGGTCACCCAGTCGATCAACAGCTCCGATGGCGGCTCCACCGACGTCACCCTCGACTACGGCAACGGGGTCGAGGTCACCGCGCCCCGCAACGACTCCGACTTCGCCGGCGGCACGCTCACGTTCCGCGGCGACGGCCAGTACCAGGCCGGCGTCGAGATCTTCGAAAAGGGCAACGACACCGCGCTCGCTAGCACCGTCGGGCTCAACAACGGGACGTGGGCCGCGCAGGTTGCCGGCGTCGACGGCGAACTCAAGCACACCTACACCGTCGTTCAGAAGTCGAAGGGCAACCTCACCACCAGCGAGACCGTCGTCGTGAACGGCGACAAGCCCGAGACTCCTCCCGCCGGCACCGAGGTCGTTCTGACGAACCCGGCCAAGGCATCCGACGGCTACGTCCCGAACCAGGCATTCACCTTCCGCGGCACCGCCAAGCCCGAAGCAACCATCACCATCCAAAACACCAAGGGACTCGTCTTCGGCACCGCCACCGCCAACGCCACCACCGGCGAATGGGCCTTCACCTACGCCAACATGAAGGAATACACCTACTCCCTCGACTTCATCGCCGACAAAGGCACCACCACCGAAAAGAAAACCGAACTCCGCAACTTCGCACCGAAAGAAGCCACCGGCACCGAGGTCGTCCTGACGAACCCGGCCAACGCATCCGACGGCTACGTCCCGAACCAGGCATTCACCTTCCGCGGCACCGCCAAGCCCGAAGCAACCATCACCATCCAAAACACCAAGGGACTCGTCTTCGGCACCGCCACCGCCAACGCCACCACCGGCGAATGGGCCTTCACCTACGCCAACATGAAGGAATACACCTACTCCCTCGACTTCATCGCCGACAAAGGCACCACCACCGAAAAGAAAACCGAACTCCGCAACTTCGCACCGAACCAGATGTCGACGTCGCTGACGAACCCCGCCAACCCCTCAGACGGCTACGCCAAGAATCAGTCGTTCACTTTCACCGGTACGGCTAAGACCGGCGCGACCGTGACGATCCAGAACACCAAGGGTCTGGTCTTCGGTACCGCGAAGGCCACCGTCGCGGGTGTTTGGGAGTTCACCGTCGCCAACATGAAGGACTACGTCTACTCGCTGGACTTCATCGCCGACAAGGGCGGGCAGAACGAGGAAACCGTCGAGTTGCGCGGCTTCGCCCCGCGCCCGTGATGCCAGGCCACCCGCGGCACTAGCCGCCCGGCTCACTCACACCCAACACCGGGCACCCCGCGGAGGGGTGCCCGGTGCCCTCCAACGAAAGACACATCATGACAAAGACCCCGATCTTGCTCGCAACCCTGGCTATCTGCGTCACGGCCGGGCTCACCGGCTGCACGGCCAGCGCCACCACGAGCGACGGCACCCCAGAACCGACCACCTCGAGCACCAAACCTGCCGCCGCCACTTCCGACCGTTACAACGACAAGTGCGTCGAGGGCATCGCCCACATCAACGTTGACAAGACAAAGAAGAAAACCCTCAAGGGCGACTGCGACACCGTCTGGATCCTTGGAGATGGTGGCACCGTCGACCTCGACAACGTCAAATCGATCGGCATCCTCGGTAAGGGCAACACGATCGACGTCACATCCGTCAACACCATCGACGCCACGGGCGACAACAACACGATCAACCACCGAGGCCCCTCCCCGAAGAGCGTCGGCGAGGGCAAGAACACCACAATCAACGTCAAATAGACGCTGGCCCATCAGGAGGATGCTTACCCCAAGCATCCTCCTGATTTTTGTATTTCACATTTAAACTATATACTTTAGCAATCCGCAGGGCCTTCCCCCCACGAAAGACACACCCATGATTCTTCCCCGCACGACCGCGCTCTGTCTCGTCGCCACTCTCGGCGTAACCTCCTTGATCGCCACGGCGACCACCAGCGCTCACGCGTCCACCTCGACTCATGCCTACGATCTGCCGTATAACTTCACTCGGCTCGTCTTGCACGACACCTCCAACCCGGCCGCCGGCTCCTACATCGGCATCACGTCAGATCTGCGCGGAACACGCACCACGACTCTGGCGGAAGCCGAACGCGCCGCAGGCGGAGACTTCTTCGACCTTCCCCGGGCTGGCACCGAA
Organism: Frondihabitans sp. VKM Ac-2883; assembly: GCF_015350875.1. Taxonomy (NCBI): domain Bacteria; kingdom Bacillati; phylum Actinomycetota; class Actinomycetes; order Micrococcales; family Microbacteriaceae; genus Frondihabitans; species Frondihabitans sp. VKM Ac-2883. Next base: position 570,768 of record NZ_JADKSF010000002.1, read on the forward strand.
GGAAACACCATCTCGAGCATCGTGGATGGTGACAATTCCGGGCTCAACCTGGAAGTGGCACCGACCCAGCCAGGCGGCATCGGCTACGACCTCGACGAAGGCGACATCCTCGATGACGACCACCAATTCGATGTCTCCGACGACGGCAAAGTCGAAAGCAAGGCTGGAGGGTTCGTCGGCTTCGACGACGAGCTCGACCACCTCTCGATCGACACCACCGGGCGCTATGAGCTCGTAGGCAGCTCCTTCGGCGACAAGCCGACCGCACTCGTCGCATCCGTAGATTCCTACAACGCCGAAGCACACTCCGCGATCATCCGCGGGACGGCGTCGAGCTCAGTGTTCTACCCCGACACCCGAGTCAAGATCGGTACCTCGTTTGTTGCTACCGGAGTCGCGGGGGAGTTCGTGATCAACGCCGCAGGGCTTGCCCCCGATGCAAAGACCGTCACGGTCGAACAGTGGGTCGACGACGAGAAATTCGACGAGCAGATCCTCGAGCTCGAAAGTCCAGTCGACCCTCCCGTCGAACAGGCTGTCGTTCTGACGAACCCGGCCAACGCAGCCGAGGGCTACGTCCCGAACCAGGCATTCACCTTCCGCGGCACCGCCAAGCCCGAAGCAACCATCACCATCCAAAACACCAA
>NZ_JADKSF010000020.1:0-1258 GCF_015350875.1 Frondihabitans sp. VKM Ac-2883
AAATCTATGGTGGCCTCAACCGGTGGGTGCACCGCTACTCGACAGGATGAGTGGTGGAGGTGCGTGTGGAATACACGGCGGAGCAGGAACAGGCGATCTGGGCGGGCTGGCGGGAGGGTGAGTCGTTCCGGCGGGTGGGCGATCGGGTGGGCCAGCCGGCGCATGCGATTCAGTACTTCCTGCGAGGTCGTGGCGGCATCAAGCCGGTGACGTCTCGGCGAGACCATCGTCATCTCACCGGGCACGAGCGGGAGGAGATCTCCCGCGGCACCGCTGCCGGCTGGTCCGTGCGCAGGATCGCTGCGCCTTTGAGGCGTCCGCATTCGACCGTGTCTCGGGAGGTCGGCCGCAACGGTGGGCGGGCCGACTACCGTGCCGCCGCTGCGGACCAAGCAGACCAGACTCGAACAAACCGGCCCAAACCGACCCGGCTGCGCGAGCGGCCTCAGCTGTGAAAGGTCGTGAAGCCAAGTTAGAACTGGATTGGTCGCCTGAGCAGATCGCTGCCTGGCTGAAGCTAACCTTGCCCGACGACCCGACGATGCGCCTGTCCCACGAGGCCATCTACCGGTCGATCTATCACGTCTACCACCGCGAGCTCGACCGCGGCATGTCGCAGCATCTCCGCTCTGGACCCACCATCCGGCGGCCACGGCGCGGGAAACGAGCATCGGGCGAGGGCGGCTGAAGAACATGGTCCCGATCACCGCCCGCCCCGCCGCCGTGGAAGACCGCCTGCAGGTCGGCCACTGGGAGGGTGACCTCGTCATGGGGAAGCGGCCCTCCGTCGTGGCGACACTGGTCGCGCGAAGCACCCGCTTCGTGAAGGTCATTCCCCTGCCGGATGGTTACAAAACGGACGCTGTCCGAGTCGCCGTGACAGCGGCATTCGACGACGTCTCGGACAGCCTCCGGCGGTCACTGACCTGGGACCGAGGCCGCGAGATGGCCGAGCATCAACAGCTCGCCACCGACCTCAAAATGGACGTCTACTTCTGCGCCCCAGCCAGCCCCTGGCAACGCGGATCCAACGAAAACACGAACCGTCTGCTTCGCCAATATCTCACGAAAGGATCCGACCTCCGACAGTTCTCCAACGTCGACCTCGAAGCCATCGCAACCCGTCTCAACGATAGGCCCTGGCAAGTCCTCGACTGGGCCAGATCGAAGGACCGCTACAGGGCCGAATCGTCGCCCGCTACTCTCGAATCAACGAGCGGTGCATCGACCGGTCGAGGCCACCAAAGTTTTTTGAGAC
>NZ_JADKSF010000021.1:0-1076 GCF_015350875.1 Frondihabitans sp. VKM Ac-2883
TTAGATTTCCGAGACGGCAGTTCTGCTGAGGGCAGGCGGTGGGTTGTTTGCGGGGCGGTCCGTCAGGGCTTGTGACGGTCATCGGGGGTCTGTCCACAGCGGCAGGGCGATATTGAGTTGCTGCATCCGAGTAGGGGAGAGGGTGCCGGTTCGGAGGAGGTGGCGTTGGCGTCCGAGCCAGCGGCCAATGGCAATGGTGTCCTCGTCGAGCTCCCGCGCGTGGGGGAGCGCACCGTCGTGGCTGGCAGACCACAATCTGGTTCGCGTAAGCATGGCGGCGAAGTGGGCCTCTTCGCGGGCGCGCCTAGTGGTGGGGTCTGGGGTGTTCCGGAGGAACCAGATCATGCCGATGTCATCGAGCGACGCGATCCGATCTTGACTGAGTGTTCCTCTGCGGTAATCAACGCGGCGTGAATCGACCCACTTTCCTAACGGAAAAGACTCGGCTGTTCGGTACCAGTGCGGAACGAGGGCATCTCCTCGGTCGCGGCGGTATAGGCGGAGCGCTTCAAGGCCCGTGTGCCATTGCTCGTCGCGGTTGCGGATCTCCCAGGTGAACCCTGCTTTATCGAGTTCAGGCCAGAGGCGTCGGGCGTGAGCGGGGTCGCGGACCCACTGTGCACGCCTTGACTGCACCCACGTTCCAAGTGGAAACCCGTCGGGTGTTTGGTGGGTGTGGGGGACCCGTCCGTGTCCTTCGGTCTCCATGAACTGCAGGTAGGCGTTCAGGCCTGCTGCCCGATCGGAGAGCGACCAGGAAACTCCTGCCTGGTGCAGCCGCGCTCGGCGTCCGGCCGGGAGTTGTCCTTGGTGGGCCAGGGTGCGTTGGCGGTGTAGCCAGGCGCCGAGCCGATGCCCATCAGGGGTTACGAAGGAGCGCGGAACGTCCGCATGACCCCAACTGGCGACGTAGAGCTCAAGGGCAGAACATGACTCGTTCCAACGCTCTTCCAAGAGACCCATCGTGACAGTGTCGCAAAGTCTGATCGAAGCGCACGGCTCAGTACCGCCGCCGGTCATCGCAGAACGAGCCATTAGAAAAAGCACGCCTCCTGCAGGTGCCCGGTAGCCGGTCG
>NZ_JADKSF010000022.1:0-1064 GCF_015350875.1 Frondihabitans sp. VKM Ac-2883
ACGGCGCTCATCGACGGCCTGGAAGACGCTGGCCTGCTGCACCGCGTCCCCAGCAGCACCCAACCCCACCTCGTCACCCTGGAACTCACCGACGACGGACAACACACACTCATGAGAATGCGCACCGCGTACCGGACAGTCCTCGGCCACGCAGACACCGACGGGTCACTGACCGCGATCCTTCCGCAACTAGACAACATCACCACCACCCTCAACACGGCAGCGAAAAACGGGTACCCGACCCTTTAACTGGGCACGCCGCATGCGACCCACTCCCCCCCAAAACGAAAGGCAGGGCTCCAAGACCAATTTCGCCCGGGATTCGCCAGGGAAGTCAAAAAAAGTTTCGAGGAGGATGGCGACCCGGTTGCTGCGTCATGGGACGTGACACCGCGGTCTCAAGCCTCACGTTCGAGCGCGCGGGCACGCCGGTAAAACGTTGACCGAGACAAACCCAGATCCCGAAGAACGCCCGCCGCGGCCTCTCCCCCATCGATCAACTGCAAGGCATTTCGAATCTGCCGATCCGACACCTTCTGCGGACGACCGCCAAGGTCCCCGCCAGCCGTTCGCCGCTTAGCAACTGAGTCCGTAATCCGCTTCCGTTTAATGTCGAGCTCCATCTGCGCCAGCGCCGACATCACCGTGAACACCATCGACCCCATCGGCGTCGACGTGTCCACGTCCGCTCCCCCCAGGTTCAACACCCGAAGACCTGCCGACCGCGACCTAAGTCCCTCAGCAAAATCGAGCATGTTCTGCGTTGACCGGCCAAGACGATCAAGAGTGGTGACCACCAGAGTGTCCCCGTCATGGATCGCGTCGAGGGCACGATCAAAGGCCGGCCGAGACGCTCGAGCGCCAGACCCACCATGGTCGACACAGAGGTCATCGCGTCGGACGCCGGAAGCAAGGAGGTCCGCTTCTTGCCGGTCAGTTTCTTACTGCTTCGTCGACACCCGTGCGTACCCAATCAGCTTGCCCACGATGGACCTCCATGTGTCCCAAAACCAACGATGAACACGCAAACTCAAGCAAAGGCTTTTGGCACATAGATTTGGGAA
>NZ_JADKSF010000023.1:0-479 GCF_015350875.1 Frondihabitans sp. VKM Ac-2883
GGATTCGCTACCGCCGGCCTCCTCGTCGCCGGCGTCACCGGCCTCGGCGTCTCCACCGCCTACGCCGCCCCGTCGTCCTCGAACGTCCACCTCGCCGCGTCATCGTCGACCGTCCCCGCCCCGGCCGCAGCCGTCCCCGAGATCTTCGGCGGAGACACCTCCGTCGCCCTCGACAGCGACTTCCTCGCCGCGTTGAAGAGCCTCGGCCTCACCCCCTCCACCGAGGGCAAAGCCACCCTCACCGGCAGCGACATCGCCTTCCCCATCACCGGCGGATCGCTCGTCTACTGGAGCCCCGACGGCTCCTACCGCCCCTACGTCCAGGGCATCGTCGAGCACGACGGATCCGGCCTGAACCTCACCGCCGGCTCCACCAAGGTCACCCTCGAGAACTTCACCGTCAACCCGGGTAACTCCAAGCTCTACGGCGACGTCCTCGTCAACGGCAAGATGGCCGTCCAGCAGGCCTACATCTTCTC
>NZ_JADKSF010000024.1:0-447 GCF_015350875.1 Frondihabitans sp. VKM Ac-2883
GCGGGTCTTAGAAGACGAGGAGGCCGTCGGTTTTGGTGGTCGCGGCGGTGTAGCGGGCCTGGACGTTCTCCCACGAGACGATGTTCCAGAACGCTTTGACGTAGTCGGCGCGGACGTTCTGGTAGTCGAGGTAGTAGGCGTGCTCCCACACGTCGAGCATCAGCAGCGGCACGAGGCCGAAGGGCACGTTGCCCTGCTGGTCGAACAGCTGGAAGATGCTGAGCTTCTGGCCGAGGATGTCGTACGCGAGCACCGACCAGCCGGAGCCCTGGACGCCGAGGGCGGTCGCGGTGAAGTGGGCGGTGAACTTGTCGAACGACCCGAACTGGTCGTCGATCGCGGTGGCGAGGTCGCCGGTGGGCTTGTCGCCGCCGTCGGGCGACATGTTGGTCCAGAAGATCGAGTGGTTGACGTGGCCGCCGAGGTTGAACGCGAGGTCTTTCTCGA
>NZ_JADKSF010000003.1:0-226550 GCF_015350875.1 Frondihabitans sp. VKM Ac-2883
GTCGTTTCCAACGCTTATCCCAGAGTCAAGGGCAGGTTACTCACGTGTTACTCACCCGTTCGCCACTAATCCAAGGAAGCAAGCTCCCCTTCATCGTTCGACTTGCATGTGTTAAGCACGCCGCCAGCGTTCGTCCTGAGCCAGGATCAAACTCTCCGTAAAAGAAAAACACCATCACCAACCGAAGCCAGTGACAGCAAGTTTGATGCTGACCAAAAGAACAAAACAATCTGACGATTGTTGTCCATTTCAATCTCAAAGAAACCCAACACCCAGAACCACTACACCGAAGGCATAGATCCACTGAATGCCGAGGTATAATTTGGCATTTGACAATGTGCACGCTGTTGAGTTCTCAAGGACCAAACGCACCCCAAACCCGCCCGAACCTGACCTAAATCAGTACTGTTCGAACCTCGTCGGAGGCAACTTTGAAACCTTATCCGTCCGTTCGGGCCCTGTCAAACCGTGTTTATAACCCGGTTGATTAGACTTCGCTTCGCTAGGAAGCGCTTGCAAGCGTTGCTTGCCGGATGGAGCTTTGCAATCCTAACCACATCCCTGCGGACTCGCAAGCGAGCCAGATTCTGAACGAATCAATTTGGGGGGAGGATGCCAGCACTTGAGGAAGTCCGTACCGGGGCTTTCGCTCCCGGCCCGTTTCGTTCCTTTGGCCTGACAAGAGAAAACAATACGTGTGGATGGCCGATGGGCCAAATCTCACGCGCATCCCGGGCGTGTCGCGGATGACACACCCCGATGGATCCTTGGTTTCTCGGGCCTCGGAGGTGGTTAGGCCCGAGCCTTGGCCGGGTTGATCAGCGAGCCGAGGCCTTCGATGCTGATCTCGACGGTCTGCCCCTCGGTGAACGGGCCCACTCCGGCCGGGGTTCCGGTGAGGATGATGTCGCCCGGAAGCAGCGTGAAGATGTCGCTGACGTACGCGATGAGCTCGGGGATCTTGTGAATCATCTGCTGCGTCGTCTCGCGCTGCAGAACTTCGCCGTCGACTCGCGACTGGATCTTGAGGTCGGTCCAGTCGAGCTCCGTCTCGATGTACGGGCCGATCGGGCAGAACGTGTCGTAGCTCTTGGCGCGAGTCCACTGGCCGTCGGTCTCTTGCACACCACGGGCGGTGACGTCGTTGGCGATCGTGTAGCCGAAGACGACATCGGCATAGTCTTCGGCCTTGACGCGCTTGGCGATGGCACCGATAACGATGGCGAGCTCGCCCTCGAGGTGGATCTCCCCCTCGACGGGCGGGATCTGAATGGGATCGCCGGGGCCGACCACCGTCGTGTTCGGCTTGAGGAAGACCATCGGGAACTCCGGCGCCTCTTGACCCATCTCGTCGGCATGGTCGTAGTAGTTCAGGCCGATGCCCACCACCTTGGAGCGCGGGATCACCGGCGCGAGGATCTTCGTCGTGCGGAGCGGAACGCGCTCCCCCGTGGTCTCGTACCCCGCGTACATCGGGTCTCCGGCGAGAACGACGAGGTCTTCACCGTCGACGACGCCGAATCGAGGGTCTTCTCCTGGGCTGGCAAAACGTGCGATCTTCACGGGGCGAGCCTACTTGCTCGCCCCGCTCCGGGCCTGGGCCTCCGGTCAGATGACGCCATCGCTCCAGGCGTCGGGGTTGCCGAAGCGGTGGGCCGTGATCGTCACAGCCTGCTCGCGAAGGAACGGCAGCAACTCGAGACGGGCGGAAGGAGTGACGGTCTGGGCGAAGACCGCGACTGCCGGGTCGCCGTGCAGAGCGACTGCGAGACGCCCCGATGCATCGGCCGGGCCGATGAGGCGGACACGGGCGGCGCCGAGCTCGCCCCGTGCGGCTGTGTCGTGGAACGCCGCGTCGGAGGCACGGACGAACGAGACCGTGCCGAGCGCAGTGACCGCGGCGGGCGGAAGCGCGAGCGCCGAGCTGATGGTCATCGCCGAGCCCGCGCGAAGCCCCGCGGCGACGACCCTCGCCAGATCGCGCACCGAGCCGCCCTCGGCGAGGCGCACCACGACCGGCAGCGGGCGATAGCGAAAGACGTTGCGCTCGAGGCCCACCTGCGAGACGTCGACGGCCGCGCCGAAGGTGGCCGACCAGGCGCGCTCATCGGCTGAAGCAGCGGCACGAAGTGACCCGTGGGATCCTTCGGCCTTCTCGACCGCTTCGACGAATCGCTCGACCGGGGCCGAGAGGGGCGTCGTCGGCTGCTCGGCAAGCGGGGCCGGAGCCCAGGATCCGAGGTGCACGAGATAGTTCGGGCCCCCGGCTTTGCCGCCGGCTCCGACCGCTGAGCGCTTCCAGCCGCCGAACGGCTGACGGCGGACGATCGCCCCGGTGATCCCCCGGTTGACGTAGAGGTTGCCCGCCTCGACCCGGTCGAGCCAGGTGCCCAGCTCGGTGCGGTCAAGGGTGTGCAGACCCGCGGTGAGCCCGAAGTCGGTCGCGTTCTGCAGCTCGATCGCCTCGTCGAGGGTGCGGGCCGTCATGATGCCGAGGACCGGGCCGAAGAACTCCGTGCGGTGGAAGTGGCTGCCGGGCGCGACTCCGGCGCGGATGCCCGGCGACCAGAGACGACCCGTGTCGTCGAGGCGTTTCGGCTCGACGAGCCAGGACTCCCCCGGCGCGAGCGTCGTGAGCGCGCCGAGGAGCTTGCCGGCAGCGGGCTCGATGATCGGGCCCATCTGCGTGGTGGGGTCGGAGGGCAGCCCGACGCGCATGCTGGACGCGGCGTCGACGAGCTGCCGGCGGAAGCGCTCCGAGGTGCCGACCGAGCCCACGAGGATGACGAGGCTGGCGGCCGAGCACTTCTGCCCGGCGTGACCGAAGGCCGACTTGATGACGTCGGAGGCGGCGAGATCGAGGTCGGCACTCGGCGTGACGATGATCGCGTTCTTGCCGCTGGTCTCAGCGAGCAGGGGCAGGTCTTCGCGCCAGGAGCGGAAGAGCTCGGCGGTCTCGAAGGCGCCGGTGAGGATCACACGGTCGACGGCAGGGTGCGAGACGAGCTGGCGACCCAGCTCGCCCTCCTCGACGTCGACGAGTCGGAGCACCTCGCTCGGCACGCCCGCCGCCCAGAGGGCTTCGGCGAGCACGGCGCCGCACCGCTTTGCCTGCCCAGCCGGCTTGAGAATCACGGAGGCTCCGGCGGCGAGGCCCGCGACAGTGGAACCGGTCGGGATCGCAACAGGGAAGTTCCACGGCGGAGTGACGACGACGAGGGTGGGCGCCGAGTAGACCGCGCCGTCGACGGCGTCGAGCTCTTCGGCGAGTGAGGCGTAGTAGTTCGCGAAGTCGATGGCCTCGGAGACCTCGACGTCGCCCTCGGCGATCGTCTTGCCGGTCTCGGAGGCAGCCACCTCGATGAACTGCGCCCGGCGTCGACCCAGCTCGACGGCGGCACGGCGGAGCACGGCCGCGCGCCCGGCTCCGCCGAGTGCTGCCCACGAGGGGGCTGCGGCGACCGCGGACTGCACGATGCCCTCGAGCACGGCGGAGTCGGTGACCCCGGCAGCGGTGATGGTTGCCACTCCGAGGGTGGAGTCGGGGACGGACTGCAGGATCCTGCGCCCCCAGTCTCGGTTGTCAGCCAGCGCCGGATCGGTATCGGGTTCGTTCTCGAATCCGTCGGTGCGGGGTGCCAGCACGTCGGTCGGCCGGGACTGCACACGATGCGCCGCGGGAGTCTCGGGCGTCACCTCGGCCAGCGACGACAGGAAGCGTTGCTTCTCGCGGTCGAAGAGAGCGTCGCTGGTCGCGAGCTCGAAGACGGCCGACATGAAGTTGTCGTGCGACGCGTTCTCTTCGAGACGGCGGATCAGGTAGCTGATCGCGACGTCGAACTCGCGCGGGTGGACGACGGGTGTGTAGAGCAGAAGCCCGCCGACATCCTGCTTGATGAGCTCCGCCTGCCCCTCGGCCATTCCGAGCAGCATCTCGAACTCGACGCGGCCCTCGACCCCGCGCTGCTTCGACAGGAGGTGGGCGAAGGCGATGTCGAAGAGGTTGTGGCCGGCGACTCCGAGCCGGATGGCGCGAGTGCGCTCGGGCGTCATCGCCCAGGAGAGAACTCGCTTGTAGTTGGTGTCGCTGTCTTGCTTGGTGTCGTAGGTGGCGAGGGGCCAGTCGTGGACGGCCGAGTCGACGTGCTCCATCGCGAGGTTCGCACCCTTGACCACGCGGACCTTGACCGCGGCGCCACCGGCGTCGACACGGCGGGTGGCCCACTCGCTCAGGCGCTGCATCGCCCCGAGCGCATCGGGCAGGTAGGTCTGCAGCACGATTCCGGCCTCGAGGCTCTTCAACTGCGGCTGGTCGAGCACGCGCATGAAGACGGCGAGGGTGAGGTCGAGATCGCGGTACTCCTCCATGTCGAGGTTGATGAATTTGGGCGTCGGCGACGCAGCCGCGATCTCGTACAGCGGAGTGAGCTTCGTGACGACGCGCTCGACGGTCTCGTCGAAGGCCCACATCGACAGCTGACTGACGATCGACGAGACCTTGATCGACACGTAGTCGACGTCGGGGCGCTCGAGCAGGGCGCGCGTGCCGGCCAGGCGGTGGTCTGCCTCACCGTCGCCGAGGACGGCCTCGCCGAGGAGGTTGAGGTTGAGGCGGGTGCCGTCTTTCTTGAGAGCGGCAATTGCTCGTCCGAGCTGGACGGGCCGCGAGTCGGCGATGAGGTGGCCGACCATCGAGCGGAGGACGCGTCGGGCGACCGGAACGACGATCTTCGGAAGGGTCGGAGCGAGGGCGCCGCCGACGCGCACGGCCGCACGCATGTACCAGGGCAGGAACGCCGGGACGCCCGCGGCGAGCGCCTTGAGGTTTCGCGCGGCCACCGAGAGGTCTTCGGGACGGACGACCCGGTCGACGAAGCCGATCGTGAAGGCCAGGCCGGACTCGTCTTTGAGGACCTCGGCGAGAAGCTCGGCCGATTTGGTGCCGGGTGCGCTGCTCGACTCGTGCACCCAGCGGTGGGCCAGAGCGACGGCCTCGTCGCCCAGCCCGGGCGGGAAGGCCGCGGGGACCGTGGATGCGGTTGCGGATACCGGGCGCTCGGCCGAGTCAATGTTTGCCACGCGGCAAGAATAAGTCGCCGCGTTCTGGCGGCGCAAGGGGCGAAATGTGTTCTTCACAAATGCCGGTCGAAGCACCCGGAATCGGATGAAGCCGACGGGAATGGGTGCCGCTTAGCGCACGAGCAGTCGGGCCGCGACTCGAGACGGCGCTCGCGCCAGACAAGAGTCATGAGGTCTATCTCGCGAATTCCATCCGCCAGGGCCGGAGGCAGCTGCAGGATGACCCGAACGGCCTCCCAGGCGAGCAGATTGCCCACCATCCCGGCGATTGGGGCGAGAGATCCACTCGACTTGCTTCTGCCTCGGATGGGGATCCAGGCGTCGCCCCCGTGGTCGAAGGAGGTCGCCGCGCGAATGCAGGCCCAGCAGACGGTCCTCCCGGGCACGATGGTGGTGCCGGGAGCGCCGAGATTGGCGCCGTAAGCACCGCCGACGATGTGGGGGATACCGAGGGGCTGCGCAACCGACGCGACGACATCAGACGCAGCAGTGACATTCGGCTCGTCAGCGCAGTTGATCACGAGGGATGCCGACGCGACGAGATCGGCGAGGTCGTCGGTCGAGACGACGGCGCGCTTCACGGAGTGGACACGAATCGACGAATCGAGCTCGTAAAGGCGGCGGACCGCGACGTCCGCCTTGGGCCGCCCGACGTCGCCGGGCAGGTAGAGCACCTGCCGATTCAGATTCGAGATCTCGACGACGTCGGGATCGATGACCGTGAAGGTTCCGATTCCGGTGAGGGCGAGCGACTGGATGACCCAGCTTCCCGCTCCACCGGCTCCGACGATCACGACGTGAGCCTCTGCGAGTCGCCGTTGCAGGTCTTCCGCCGAGGAAGCGAGAAAAGCATGCGATGCCACGAGCTCGTCGAGGAAGAGCGCCTGCCGAGAATGACGCTCGGGCACCGTCTCAGGGGAAGCGGCAACCCGGAGCAGACGCTCTTCGCTGAGGACAGCGAGCACATCGTCGACCTCTGCCTGAGTGACCGCATGACTCGCGCTGAGTTCGTGAAGGAGCTGGGGGAGGCTCCGCGTCCCGTCGAGCAACGACACCAGGTCGAAGACGTACGGGTCGACCTCGAACTCGGTCACGACCAACTCCATGAGCCGGGTGAATTGAATCCGGCTGTTCTTGCGAGCGGCGATGACACTTCCGCGCAGCTCGGGCCGGTAGTCGGAAGCAGCCGATTGTGTTGTCGAAGGCACTTCTATTCCTCTCTCAGCGCGTCGGCTGGGCTCACACCGAGACCCCTTCGGGCCGGAACCACTGTCGCTGCGACCAAGGCCGCGATCAGCATCGCCACAACACCGATGGTCGAGACGATCGGAAACTCTGGCGTGATCGCGACGCCCAGGGAACCACCGACGACGGAAGTCAGCAGAATGCCGGCTGGCCACCCCGTGCCGACGCCGAGGATCACCGCCGTGAGAGCCACGAGACCTGTTCCACCGAAGACCAGGACCAGGACGCTGCTGCGTCTCGCCCCCACCACCTGAAGCGAGGCGAACTCCCGTCGCCGGCGCGCGACGTCGCTCGCGAAGACGGAGCTGACACCGACCGCGCCGAATACCAGGGCGATGCCGATCACCCCGAGAACGACCGAGGTGTAGGCGGTGAGCTGGCTACTCGCACGCGCCTTCATCTCGACTCCGGTGATGACTGTCGCTCCCGGGACCACGGCCATCTCTTGAGCAACGCGGTCGCGAACAGCGAGCACGTCGGCGCCCTCCACTGCGGAGATGTCGTAGCCGGTTACTCCAGCCGAGCCGAGCCGAGTCGCCACCTCGAGCGGAAGGATGATCTGGTTGCCCGTCGCCAGAGAGGAGAACGTCGCCACGACGTCGACGCGCGCGACGACTCCGTTTCGAGCGACCTCCATCCTGTCTCCAGGCCGCAGATCGAGCTCGTCAGCCACCGCGACGGGCACGATGGCCGTCGCCCCCTCGTCGAACCGCCTGGGCGTGGAACGATCGTCGCCGTCTTGCCACGGCAGCTGAGCGACCGAGAAGTAGGTCGAGGGATCGACGGCCAGGAACCCGACCGAGGTGACATTCGAACCGTGCGAGACGTCGACTTGTCCATCTCCAGTCGCCGTTACGAGTTCGACCCCCGTGATAGCGGCCAATCGTTCCCCGAGCAACGCATTCTGCGCGACAGGAGCGGTCACTTGCACGTCGGCCCCGAATTGCTTCGAGATCTGCGCCTCCATCGCCTTGCCGATCGCCCCGACGCCAACGCACAGGGCGATGGAGATGCAGACGAGGACGGAGGCCACCCTCGCAGGCATCCCCAGGACGGACGTGGCCGAGTTTCGTCGACCGGCGGCAGCGAGTCGCCAGTCGGCATGACGAGCGACACCCCTGGCCAGAATTCGTGCCAGGACCGGTGCAATGAACAGGGTGGACACGCAGAGGCAGGCGAAGCCCGCGAAAGCGAACACCTCAGAATGGACGGCGAGGACCACGTAACCCGCACCGAGGAGTGCGATGCCCGCGACTACCGGGAGGATCGAGTTCTTCGTGGTCGACTCCTCGCTGCTGTGAGAGAGGTCGGACGGGGAGGTGCGGGACACGACGAGAACGGCCCGACCCGCACCCGCGAGGGCTGCCGCAATTCCGGCCCCGACGCAGAGAACGACCGAGAGGAACGTGAGAGTCGGCGGTCCCGAGGTCGATGATTCACCGGGAGCACTGAGAACAGCCGTCGCCCACGACCCCGCATAGCCGAAGACGAGCCCGACGGTCGTTCCGACGACGCCTACCAGCCCGGCCTCGGCGAGAACGCCGCGAGCCAACCACCCGGAGGTCGCCCCGACCGTTCTCAGGAGCCCGAATGTTCGTGCACGTGCCGCGACGGACGAGCGAAAAGCGACGGCCGTGAGGAGGACGGCCACAAGGAGGACGACGGCGCCGCACACGACGAGGACTAGGCCGAGAGTCTGCTGGACGGGATCGAGGGCATCGGCGACCGCGGCGGTGTCTTGGAAAGCGGCCCCAGCCGGAAGGTCGCGGGCATGCCGCAGCCCCCAGGACGATGCATCGGGAACGCTGACGACAAGATCGATTCGCGTCACCTCGTCTCGGGCGTCGAAGAAGCGCTGGGCCTCGTCGAGGGTCACGAAGACGTTGTCCCGGCCGAACACGCCGAGCGACGACGGATCGGCCAATCCGACGACGACCACCGATCTCTGGCCGGCACTGGTCGCCACCTCGAGAGTCGAGCCGACGCCGACCCCGAGCGCGGAGGCGACATCCGTCGGGAGAAGCGCCTCGGAACGCTCTCCGTCGGGAAGGCGCCCCTCGCTCACGACGCGATCGACGATCGAGTCGGCGCTGGTGGGATAACCGGTCACAATGACGTCTCGCGCAGACGACCCACCCTCGGGATTCTGCACCGCAGACGCGGAACTGAACGTCGGAAGCATCGACATGACGCCGGACAGCTGTCTGATCTCGGCCACCGCAGTCTGAGGGATGGCGTCGTACCCGGCCGCCGGAACGACCCCGATATCACCGAACGTGGTCAGCGAGCGGACTCCGTCGGAGACTGACATTGCCGCCCCCTGGGCGGCGAGGAGCGTTCCGAACAGCATGGCGACACCGATTGCGAGCGTGGTGAACGGAAGGACGTGCCTCTTCGACTCAGACCGAAGCTGTCGCCAGCCATTCGCGAATGCTGCTCGCACGATCACGCTCCTCCCCCGTCGTCGTGACGCTCGGGCGCGGCGAGAGAACGAGCTGATCCGTGATCCGGCCGTCATGGACAGCCACAACACGATCCGCGAAGGCTGCCACCTCGACGTCGTGAGTCACGACGACGCCGCATGCGCTTTCTCCCGCGTCGACCGCGCTGCGAATGAGCTCGAGGACGACCCTCGAGTTGTCGGAGTCGAGCGCACCGGTCGGCTCATCCGCCAGAAGAACATCAGGCCGGGAGAAGATCGCTCGGCCGACCGCCACGCGTTGACGCTCTCCGCCCGAGAGAACGTTCTGAGGCCGATCGAGGCGGTCACCCAGACCGAGCAGCGACAGGACCTGCAGTGCGCGGTCTATCCAGTCGGATCGCCTGCGACCGCTGACGATCGCAGAAAGGGCGACGTTCTCGACGACGCTCATGGTCGGGACGAGGTGGAGGGCCTGGAATACGAATCCGATGTGGTCACGCCGGAAGATCGTCAGCTGCCTCTCGGACGCGTCGGCCAGATCTACCCCGGCGACACGGATCTGGCCGAATGTCGGTCGATCCAATCCCCCGAGAAGTTGAAGAAGCGTGGATTTGCCGGACCCCGAGGGCCCGACGATCGCGACGAGTTCGCCCTGGCTCACGTCGAGGGAGACGTTTGTGACCGCCCGGACGGGCGCACCTCCGAGATCGACATACTCGCGAGACAGATCGCAGGCTGAGATGACCGCACCGCTCATGCCATCTGCTCCGGCTCGGGTCTCATCAGATCGAACTCGAGCCACATCTCCCAGTCGCCGAGCCGGCCCGCCTTGGCCACGTCGCCGATCGTGACCCAGAGGCGCCTGAGGATGGCCTCGTCGTCGAACGGGGTTACAGGAGGGTCGATCGCTTCGAGGAATCGAAGGATGAAGCGCCCGTCTCCTCTCGAGTCGAGCACGACAGGGAGAAGAGGGGCTCCGGCGCGGCGCGCAAGAGCCACCGGGCCGCTCGGGGCGAGGACGCTCGTGCCGAGGAAGGGGACACGAACATGATTGCGCTCCTGGCCTCGCGGATCGAGTTCGGGAAAGAGGGCGAAGGCCTTGTTCTCTCGAAGCGCTCGAAAACCGCGAAGGAATGTCGCGTCGTCGTTGACGTCGAAGGCCCCCACGTCCAGGGCAGGAAACGCCAGCGCTTTCAACGCGTCGAAATTCATGCGATTGAAGGCGAATCGAGTACTCACGAAGTGCCCGAGGAGCGGTGGGATGGCATACGAAGGACCGAAATGGAGGGGCAGGACGACGACACCCCGGCCCTTGTCGAGTTGCTCCTGAAGATGCTCGGCTCCTTCGACCTCGACGACCTCTCGGAAGAGGGTTTGAGGATCAGCGAGCCAAAGCGTGAGGTACGACGTCTCGAGTTGAAGCCGTGGGCCGTAGGTCGCAAAACGCTGCGAGGCACCGTCGGCCCGCATAGCCGCGTCGGGAGCTTGCAGCATGAAGTCACGTGCACAACGGGCGAAGTGAGCGGCCCGCTGGGTCGGCTCGTTCACCGCCTCGTAGAGGGGAAGATCGATCGCGGCGAGTTCGGACATGAGTCGCCATGCCGTCGCGGGCCCGGCCGCCCGAAGCGCTCGCCAGAGCTGCGGGTGATCGGGAAGCGTGAAGAGAGTGAATAGAGGCAGATTCATCGACGGGTCCTCGTGACGGGGATGCGGTGGGGCGATCTGTCTCACCCCACCGCGTCCGATCAGGTGCACATACAGTTGCCACGGTCGCAGCGTGTGGCTGCCCCGGGGGCGAGGGGGGCGGTCTTGACCTTCTTCATCGATGTCACCTCCTTCGTCTTCGAGCCGCGAGCCGGAGCTCGCGGTGGACCAACCTTTCCACGCGTCTGAATATTAAGCAAACATAGGTATTCTTAATTTTGTGATGAGCGGCCTGGACCTATCGGACCGGTGAGAACGCTGATATTTTGGGCGCCACGAGAGGCCCGAACTCGAGCAGAGAGGCTCCGGAAATGGCCATCATCGAAGCGCACGGCCTCACGAAGAGGTACCGGTCGAAGTCCGGGCCGGTCAAAGCCCTCGACGGGCTCGACCTGTCGGTGCCGAAGGGGACGGTCAAGGCACTACTGGGGCCCAACGGGGCCGGCAAGACCACCACCGTCAAGGTGCTCACCACGCTCACGAGGCCCGACGAGGGAACCGCGACGATCGCTGGAGTCGACGTCCTGGCCGATCCGCGGGCGACCCGACGGCTCATCGGGGTCTCGGGTCAGTACGCCGCGGTCGACGAAAACCTCACCGGATTCGAGAACCTCGACATGATCGGGCGTCTCTACCACCTGGGGCGGCAGGAGTCGCAGCGGCGAGCGCACGAGCTCATCGACCTGTTCGACCTCACCGCCGCGGGTGACCGACCGGTGAAGGGCTTCTCGGGCGGGATGCGTCGCCGAATCGACCTGGCCGGGGCACTGGTGACGGATCCTGAAGTCCTGTTCCTGGACGAGCCGACCACCGGACTCGACCCGCGGTCGCGCCTGTCTCTCTGGCAGATCATCACCGATCTGGTCAAGGGCGGGACGACCGTGCTGCTGACGACGCAGTACCTCGAAGAGGCCGATCAGCTCGCCGATGACATCTCGGTGATCGACGGCGGCCGGGTGATCGCCGAGGGCACCTCCGACCAGTTGAAGCAGCAGGTGGGCGGGCATCGAGTGGTGGTGACGCTGCTGGAAAGCGCCGACCGGAGCGAGGCGGAGCGGATCCTCGGCCGGCACGGCGATTCCACGCCGGTGGTCTCGACGGACGGACGCACCGTCGACGTGGGGGTGACGAATGGGCCGGAAGCACTGCAGGCCGTGCTCGCCGATCTCGGAGAGGCCGGCATCGAACTGCACGACGCCGGCATGCGACGGCCGACCCTCGACGACGTATTTCTGCGCCTGACCGGAAAGAGCACCGACACCCCCGAAGCGAAGGATGCCGCAT
This sequence comes from Frondihabitans sp. VKM Ac-2883, assembly GCF_015350875.1. Lineage (NCBI taxonomy): Bacteria > Bacillati > Actinomycetota > Actinomycetes > Micrococcales > Microbacteriaceae > Frondihabitans > Frondihabitans sp. VKM Ac-2883. The sequence continues at coordinate 11,735 of NZ_JADKSF010000003.1, forward strand.
GACCGCGTTGACCGAACCGGGCCGTGCGCGACCCCGCGAGACCTCGGGCTTCAGCTCGTGGTTCTCGGACGGCTGGGCCGTGACGAAACGCAACCTCATCAAGATCAAGCGCTCCCCCGACATGCTGATCTTCGCCGTGCTCCAGCCGATCATGTTCGTGCTTCTGTTCAGCCAGGTCTACGGCGGAGCGATCGCCGTGAAGGGCACCGACTACACACAATTCTTGATGGCAGGGATCTTCGCGCAGACCGTGGTCTTCGGATCGACCTTCTCGGGCTCGGCCATGGCGCAAGACCTGAAGAACGGCATCATCGACCGATTCCGCACCCTGCCCATGTCGTCGTCGGCCGTGCTGATCGGGCGGACGAACTCCGACCTCGTGCTCAACGCCATCTCGATGGTCATCATGATGGCGACCGGGGTCGCCGTCGGGTGGCGGGTGAACACGTCTCCGATGGAGTTCCTCGGCGGAGTCGGCCTGCTGCTGCTCTTCAGCTACGCGTTCAGCTGGGTGATGGCGCTGCTCGGCATGAGCGTGAAATCGCCGGAGACGATCAACAACGCGTCGTTCATGATCCTTTTCCCCTTGACATTCGTCTCGAACGCGTTCGTGCCGAGCAGCACGCTGCCGACGGTGCTGCGGGTCTTCGCGTTGTGGAACCCCGTGTCGTCGCTGGTGCAGGCGGCGCGAGAGCTCTTCGGAAACGAGGGAGCGGAGCCCCTGCCCGATATCTGGACCCTGCAGAACGCCCTGCCGACCGTTCTGATCGGCATCGCCGTCATGCTGGTGGTGTTCGTGCCGCTCTGCATCCGCCGGTACGAGTCGATCAGCTCGCGCTGAGCTCGTCGAGCTGCTCGAGCGGCACAGTGACGATCGTGGCGATCACGAGCCGCATCGCCTCGGCCACCCGGACGGCGTCGCGGTCGTAAAGCCACTGCAATTGCAGGCCGTCCTGCACGGCGAGAACCACCCGGGCGGCCGTCTCGGCGGTGAATCCGGGTGCCAGGAGCCCACGGCGCTCGGCGACCGCAAGATACCGGCTCGTCGACTCGACGATCTGCTCGTAGAAGTCGGCGTAGTAGTCGTGCGCCGGATGCTCAGGGCTGGTCGACTCGGCGGAGGCCGTATTGAAGAGCTGGATCACGCCGGGAACCTCGACGTTGTACTCCGCGAGATCGAGGAGTTCGCCGAGCCTCATACCGGACGCATCGCCGAAGTGTCTCCGCAGCCGTTCGTCGCGGCGTCGGAGCACGGCGAGGAGCAGGTCTTCCTTGGTCGCGAAATAATGCTGGAGCGACTGATGGGAGACGCCGCACTGGCGCGCGATCTCTCGAAGGGAGGCCCCGTGGAAACCGCTCTGGCCGAACACGGGAAGAGCTGCGTCGAGAATCGCCTCGCGCTTGGCCACCCCCTTGGCGTAACTGCCACGCCGGCCGGTCGTCGTCTCGGAGGTCACGACCCCGACGATACGGGACAGCGGCGCGACTCGGGGGCTTGCGTGAGTAGGCTCGGCCCGTGAGCCTCGGGACCGACCCGGCGAGGTGCTTCCGGCCTCTCCGACCATGAACTGGTCGTTGCTCCGCGTCCCGGCGTTCCGGGCACTCTGGCTCGGTCGGCTGCTCTCGTGGGTGGGAGCCGGGCTCGGACCGGTCGCGCTCGTCTTCGCTGCCATCGACCTCGGTGCCGGCCCCACCGGGCTCGGTCTCGTCATCGCGAGCAGATCGGTGCCGAACGTCGCCCTGGTGCTCTTCGGCGGCGCCATCGCCGACCGCCTTCCGAAATGGTCGGTCGCAGTGGCGGCGTCGGTTCTCTCTGCGGCGTCGCTCGCCACCGCGGCCCTGCTCCTCGCTACCGGGACGGCGACGCTTCCCCTCGTCGCGCCGGCCGCGGCACTCGGCGGCGCCGGATCGGCATTCTTCGCCCCGGCGACGAACGCGGTGCTGAGAGACACGGTGCCCGAAGACGACGTCAGGGACGCGACCGTGCTGAACCGGGTGGGCATGAACCTCGGGCTCGTCGGAGGCACCGCACTCGGAGGGGGTGTAGTCGGAGCGTTCTCTCCGGAGATCGCGCTCGCCGTCGGATCCCTGGTGTTCACCGCCGCGATAGCGGCTTTCGCGGGCCTGCCCCGCGACACGATCGGCTCCGTGCGCGGCGGCTCGTTCGCCGCCGACCTCGGAGTAGGAATCCGGTTCGTCGTCAGATCGCCGTGGCTCCGCGCCACGCTCGCGCTGTCGTTCGTCGCCCAGTTCGCCTTCGCCGGCGGCGTGCAGGTGATCGGTCCGTTCGCGGCCGACGACTCGTTCGGCAGGACGCTGTGGGGCTTCGCCGGGGCCGTGCAGACACTGGGTCTGATCGTCGGGGCGATTGTTGCGGGGCGCCTCCGTGGGCGACTCCGACTGGCCACGGCGACGGTCGGGATCGCCGCAATGGCGCTGCCGCTCGGAGTGCTCGCGCTGATCCTGAGCGTGCGACCGATGGTGATCGACCCGCTGCACTGGTTCTTCTGGCTGAGCGTGGCGCTCTTCGCTGCGAGTGTCGGCCTCGAGATCTTCACGATCCCGCTCGACGTGACGATTCAGCTGCAGGTGCCGCGCAGTTACCTGGCCCGGGTCTACGCCGGGCTGACCCTTGCCTCACTCGCCGGTATGCCGCTCGGCGAACTGGCGGTGGGGCCGGCCGTCGACCGGTTCGGCGCTCCCCTGACGCTGAGCGCTCTCGGTGCGCTTGTGCTGGTCGCCGCCGGACTGGTCGCCGCGAGCCGACGGGTCCGCGACCTCGACCGACCTACTTCTTCGTGAGCGCCGATTCTTTGTGGGCGGCCTCGGAGCCCGACTTCTCGGACTTCACGATGTAGTACGGCTCGTCGGAGGAGGCCTTGAACTTCTGGCCGTCGAACTCGAACTCTTTGACACGCTTGTCGACCACCTCGCCGTGGGTCTCGCCCTGCGGGGTGTTCCAGGTGATCTTGTCGCCCTTGCTGAATGCCATGACTGCTCCTCAATCGGGACTTCGACGGTACCCCTCAGACGTTGAAACCGCCGTTGCTCACGATCAGCTGGCCAGACACCCAGCCGCCCTCCGGACCCAGAAGAAATCGCACGACGTTGGCGACATCACCGGGGAGGCCGAGCCGCCCCGTCGGCTGCATGGCCGTCAGTGTCTCGCGAACCTCATCGGTCATCCAGCCGGTGTCGACCGGGCCTGGGTTCAGGGCGTTCGACGAGATGCCGAGGTGGCCGAGCTCTCTGGCGGCCGCGATCACGATGCGGTCGAGGGCACCCTTGCTCGAGCCGTACGGCATGTTGTCGACGACGTGGTCGCTCGTCAGCGCGACGATGCGGCCACCACTCTCGGGAATCTGCTCGGCGAGACCCTTGATCAGCAACCAGGCGGCGCGGACGTTGACGTCGTAGTGCCGGTCGAACGCCTCGACCGTCGTGTCGAGAATGCCGGAGTCGACGCTTTCGGAGTGCGAGAGCACGAGGCCCGACACCGGGCCGAGTGCGTCGGCCGCCCTGGTGACGAGCTGGAGGGCGACGTCAGGATCCGACAGATCGGCTTCCAGTACGACCACGCGCTGACCAAGGGCTTCGACGTCATCGACCAGACGCGCGAGGTCGTCCGGCCGCTCCCCCCACGTCATGCGCCGGTCGTACGGCGTCCAGGTGACGAGCGCGAGATCCCAGCCGTCCGCGGCGAGCGCCAGCGCAATGGCGGCGGCGATCCCCTCGCGACGGCCGACGCCCGTGAGGAGGGCGGCCTTGGGCTGCGACGGCTGATTTTGCTGCGACGACTGTGTCATGCGTCGAGTCTGCCAGGAGGTCGACCCGTGTCAGTTGCGCTTGCCGCGGGTGCGGCCGGGAGCGGCACGGCGGGGCTGCCGGACGATGCCTTTAGCGCCCTTGGTCCTCGCGGCCTTCGCATCGCGCGCAGCCCTCGCGGCCTCCGCCGCTTTCGCCTTCGCCTTGGCGGTCGGGCGCTGGGCCGGCGCCTGCTCCTGGTCGCGCGAGCTGTTGGCCGTGCGGCCGCGGACGATGCCGATGAACGCCTCGACCTCGTCGGTCTGATGGCCGACCGGCCAGAGGAGAGCGATGGTGGTCTCGGGGAGGCCGACGACTCGACGGCCGACCACGCCCTTGCGGGAGTGGAGACGCGCGAGCGACTGGGGCATCACGGCGACACCGGCGCCCGTCGCCACGACCTCGACCGCACCGGCGAGATCGAGGGCCGGATCGAGGTCGAAGCGCGTCTCACCCTCGAGCTCGTCGAGCGCTACGCTCGCGCCATCGGCGAGCGCGTGCTCCCTCGGCAGCACGACGTAGGGGGTCTCGTCGTAGAGCGGAATCGTATGCAGGCCGTCAGCCTCGACCGGAAGGCGAGCGAAGACCATGTCGGCGGTGTCGTCACGAAGGTGAGCAGTCGGATCCTCGGTTTCTGACGGGATCAACGTCAGCGGATCGTCGGGAAAGCGCTCCTCCCAGATGCGGGTCCACTTGCCCAGGGTGACGCCGGGCACGAACGCGATACGGAGGGAGGACACAGGCCCGAGAGTAGCCGACACCCGGGGATCGATGCCGGACGGCTAGCCTTATTCACATGAGCAACGAGATCAGCGATCAGCCGGACGCCCCCGACACGCGTCAGACCAAGAAGTCGCGCCCCGACCAGAACATGAAGGCCTTCACGGCCGCGAAGAAGCTCGGCATCTACCTGCCGGCCACCCCCCAAGAGTTCCAAGACAACCCGGTGACCCGGGAGCAGCTGGTCGAGCTGCAGTCGAACCCGCCCGAGTGGCTGGTCGACCTCCGCCAGAACGGCCCACACCCCCGCCCCGAGGTGGCGCGCAAGCTCGGCATCACGATTTCGGGCCTCGCCCGTGCCGGCATCGACGACGCCCTGACCTCCGACGAGATCCAGGCCCTGCTCGTCGAGATGCCGCCGTGGCTCTCCTCTGAGCGCTACAACCTGGCCCTCGTGCGTGACGAAGAGATCCGTGTGAAGCAACAGAACGCCGACAAGGCCGCGAAGCGGGCGGCTGCCGAGGAGGCCTGACCCGCCGCTAGCATGACGCCGTGAGTGAATTTGCGCTGGCCGTCGACATCGGCGGCACCAAGGTCGAGTCCGCGCTGGTCGATTCCGAGGGCGTCCTGCTGCCCGGTAGTCGCGACAGGCGACCGACCGGCCACGGGTCGACCTCGGAAGAACTCGCGACCGCCGTTTCGGAGGTCGTCGCGCACGCCCTCGCCGCACTCCCGGCAGACGCGACAGTGCTCGGCATCGGGATCGGCAGCGCCGGCCCGGTCGACCTGCCCCACGGCACCGTCTCGCCCATCAACCTGCCCGCCTGGCGCGAGTTTCCGATTCGCGAGCTCGTCGCGGGCCTCGTCGCCTCGTCGCTCGGCAATGCCGTGCCGATCACGCTGCGGCTCGACGGGGTGAGCCTCGCGCTCGCCGAGCACTGGGTCGGCGCGACACAGGGCGTCGACAACGCTCTCGCCATCACCGTCTCGACCGGGGTCGGCGGCGGCCTGATCGTGAACGGCCGCCTGCTGTCGGGTGGCACCGGCAACGCCGGCCACATCGGCCAGGTGCAGATCGCCACCCGCACGCCCGGCGAGACCAGCGAGTCGGTGACGCTCGAGGTGCTCGCGTCCGGGCCGCACACCGTCCGCTGGGCGCAGGAGCAGGGCTTCACCGGCGAGCGCGGCGAGGACCTCGCGGCGGGCTACGCGACGGGCGATGCGATCGCGGTGTCGGCGGTGCGCCGATCGGCGACAGCCCTCGGCGAGGCGATCACAGCGGTCACGACCCTGCTCGACCTCGACGTCGTCGCCATCGGCGGCGGATTCTCGCGGGTCAGCCCGGACTACCTCGACCTGGTGCGCGCGGTGATCGACGAGGCCGCGTACAACTCGTACGCGACAAGGATCCGGGTGGTCAAGTCGGGCCTCTCCGACGAAAGCCCGCTCATCGGTGCGGCTGCGCTCGTGCACCAGGCGCATCTGCTCGGCTGATTCCGCTCACTGAGAACAGACGACGGGTGCGGGTCTAGGCTTAAGCAACACCAATGACGGCCGGCGGTTCTTCGTCCGGCCGTTTCGTCTGCCCGGAGGTACTTTCTTTGTCCACCACCGTTTCCGCTCTCGTCACGCCCACTGCGGGCGCCCCGTTCGAGCGCTCCACCATTCAGCTTCGCGATGTCGGCCCGAACGACGTCCAGATCGACATCGCCTTCGCCGGCATCTGCCACTCCGACATCCACCAGGCGCGCGAGGAGTGGGGCAAGGCCATCTTCCCCATGGTTCCCGGCCACGAGATCGCCGGAATCGTCACCTCCGTCGGCGACGCCGTCACCAAGCACAAGGTCGGCGACCGCGTCGGCATCGGCTGCTTCGTCGACTCCTGCCGCGAGTGCGAGAACTGCCTCGCCGGTGAAGAGCAGTTCTGTGTCAAGGGCAACGTGCCCACCTACAACGGCCGCCAGTACTCGGGTGAAGACACCTACGGCGGATACAGCAAGCAGATCGTCGCCGACGAGAACTACGTGCTCTCCATTCCCGAGGGCATCTCGCTCGACGAGGCCGCTCCCCTGCTCTGCGCCGGCATCACCACCTACTCGCCGCTGAAGCACTGGGGCGCCGGCCCCGGCAAGAAGGTCGCCGTCGTCGGAATGGGCGGGCTCGGCCACATGGCCGTCAAGATCGCTCACGCTCTGGGCGCCGAGGTCACCGTCATCAGCCAGACGCTCTCGAAGCAGGAAGACGGCCTCAAGCTCGGAGCCGACCACTACTACGCCTCGAGCGACCCGTCGACCTTCACCGATCTGCGCTCGTCGTTCGACCTGATCATCAACACGATCTCGGCCGACATGGACATCGACGCTTACGCTCGCACCCTTCGCCTCAACGGCACCATGGTGTTCGTCGGCCTGCCCGAGAACCCGCAGTCGTTTGGCGCCGGATCGCTGATCATGGGCCGTCGCAGCCTCGCCGGGTCGAACATCGGCGGCATCCGCGAGACCCAGGAGATGCTCGACTTCTGCGCCGAGCACCACATCGGCGCCGAGATCGAGGTGCTCGACGCCTCCGACACGACCACGATCGACGAGGCCTACGAGCGCGTCGTCGCCTCGAAGGTGCGCTACCGCTTCGTGATCGACACCGCGACGATCTAGTTCGCAGAGCCCCGACGAAAGAACCCCCGGCCGATCGGCCGGGGGTTCTTTCGTGCTCGGTGCGAGCTACATCTTCGGTTCGAGCCGCTTCTGCCGGGCGAACTCGGCGGGCCGGTCGGGGCCGTTCCAGATCGTGACGATGCCCCAGGCGACGGCGGCGATCGGCACGGCGAGGACGGCGCCGATGATGCCGCCGACGATGGTGCCCGCGGTCAGAGCGATGAGCACGACCAGGGGGTGCAGTGACAGGGAGCGCGCCATGACGACCGGCTGCAAGAAGTTCCCCTCGAGCTGGTTGACCACGATCACGATGATGACGACGCCAATGGCGGGCCCCAGCCCACTCGCCACGAGAGCCACCAGGGCGGCAAGGATCCCGGCGACCGTCGCTCCGACCAGAGGCACGAAGGCCGACAGGAACACGATCACCGAGAGCGGAAGCGCGAGGGGCACCCCGAGGGCGAAGAGCCCGATGCCGATGCCGACGGAGTCGACGAGGGCCACGGTCGCCGTGCCGCGGATGTACCCGCCGAACGTCGACACCGTCTTCTCGCCGATGCGCTGCGCGCGCTCGAACTGCTCGCCGGTGAAGGGGCGTTCGATGAAGGCCCAGATCTTGGGGCCGTCTTTCATGAAGAAGAACAGCACCACGACGAAGAGAGCCAGGCCGGTGACGAAGCTGCCCGCGGCCGAGACGCCGGCGAACGCGCCGCTCGCGAACGAGGCGCTCTGCACGAATTCGACGGCCGAGTCGAGCCCCTTCTGGATCTGGTCGTCGGTGATGTGGAAGGGACCGTCTTTGGCGAAGTCCTGTAGCTGCCGAATACCGGCGGTCGCCTGCTTGGCGAGGTCGTCGACCTGGTTCTGAACGGCGTTGACGATGAGCCACACCACGAGGCCGAGAATGACGATGATGGCGACCAGCGCGATCCAGGTCGCGAGGATCGACGGGACGCCGTGCCGCCGCATCAGCTCGAGAAGCGGGTAGATCGCCGAGGCGACGATCAGGGCCAGCACGACCGGGATGACGACGAGGCTCAACTGCGTCATCGCAAAGACGAGACCGATCGCCACGATGATGACGAGGATGATCTGAAGACACCGGGTCGCGAGCCGCCCGAAAGCATCAGACCAGATGTTCCTCTGCGCCGACCAGGTGAGGGCCCGAACTTTGTCGGGAGCCTCCGTCATGGCTGGCGATGAGGTCTTGCGGCGGAAAAGGCCCACTGGTCTTCTGCTTTCGTCGTCGGTCACACCACCGTACCCGTCGGCCGTATTCTGGGCGCGTGCCAACGCGTCTCATTCTTGTTTCGGATACCCATGTGCCGCAGCGGGCGAAAACGCTTCCCGACGAGGTCTGGGCCGAGATCGACCGCGCCGACGTCGTGGTGCACGCGGGCGACTGGAACCGCCTACCCCTACTGGACGAATTCGAGGATCGCGCGTCCACCCTGATCGCGGTCCGCGGCAATAACGACGGGCCCGAGTTCGACGACCGCCTGCCGCTCGTGGCGCGCGCGGAGATCGACGGAGTCCGTCTCGCCGTCGTGCACGAGACGGGGAGCAAGGTCGGACGCGAGACGCGACTCGACGCCCAGTTCGGAGACGCCGACCTCGTGATCTTCGGGCACAGCCACATTCCGTGGGATTCGACCTCGGACGCCGGGCTGCGGATCCTGAACCCGGGATCGCCGACCGACCGCCGCCGCCAGCCCCACCGCACCTATCTCACACTCGTGCTCGACGCCGGGGCGATCCGCGATGTCGAGCTGCACCGGCTTCCGACCGTCTGAGCGCTACTTCTTCTTCGTGGGTGTCGAGGTCTTCGTCGGTGTCGGCGAGGGTGTGGGCGACGGCGACGAGGTGGCCGTGTCGGTGTAGCTGTTGCCCGCCGCGGTCACGACGAATTTGCTGAAGTCCTCGGGGGTGAAGGGCGAGATGTTCTGATACTGCTGACCGTTGACGAGCACCGTCGGGGTTGACGTGATCTTCGGTACGGCGGTGCCGTCGAGCGGCCCGGCGAGCGCCCGCTGGGTGGCTGAGACAGCCCAGGAGGCGTACGTCTGATCGTTCACACACTTCGAGATCTGGCTCGTATTCGTCATTCCGCTGACGCCCTTGATCAACGAGATCAGCTGGGTGTTCGAGAGCCCCGTGGTCTGCTCGTCGGGTTGCCGGTCGAACATGGCCGTATTGAAGTCGAAGTAGGCGTCGGGCGAGTAGTTGGCGACGCAGGCTGCCGCAGCGGCGGCGCGCTGGGAGTACTTGGACCCCAGCGACATGTTCGTCAGGATGGCGATCGGGTGATATTCGACCGTCGCCGCACCCGATTCGACCAGGCCCTTGATGTAGTCGTTGTTCGCCTTCTCGAATTCGCCGCACACGGGGCAGAGATAGTCGAGATAGATCGAGATCGTGACGGTGTCGGCGGCGGGAGCGGTCGACGAGGGCGTCGACGTCGAGGTCGCGGACGACGACGACTGCGGAGTAGATGAGCCGGAAGAGGACGACTGGGGAGTCGCCTCGCCGGATACGGCCTTGAAGCCCTTGCCGATCAGGATCCCGTCGCCGACCATGTTCGCCGGGGTCTTTCCGGCCTCGGGAACCGATCCGCGGATCGCGATGGTGGCACCGACCACGAGAGCGATGATGACGACGGCCACTCCGGCGATGATCGCCCACCGCCCGCGACGAGCCCGCGCCTTCTGCTTGCGACGGGCGAGCTGCGCCTTCTGGCGAGCCGCCGTCCGTCGATGATTTCGGGCGGAAGAACTCTCGCCCCGGCGGTTTTCCGGCGTCTGGCCCGGTTCATTGTCAGTCATGATCTCGGACCAGCGTAGAAGCTTTTCCGGACCAAAGTCCACGCGGGTGGATGCCCTCGAATTGTTCTACCCCCAAGCGGGGGGTGTACTGGACGGTTCGGAATGCCATAATGAGCGAGGCCGTCAGCGAGGATCGCCTCGACTGACTGTCATCCATTCACTACGGATCGTCCGGCACGTACCTGCCGGTGAAGGAGAAACATCATGGCGTCTGTGACGTTCAGCAAGGCAACCCGTCTCTACCCCGGTTCGACCCGCCCCGCGGTCGACGGCATCGACCTTGAGGTCGCGGACGGCGAATTCCTCGTGCTGGTCGGCCCTTCCGGTTGCGGTAAGTCGACCACCCTGCGCATGCTCGCCGGCCTCGAAGAGGTCAACTCGGGCGACATCCTCATCGGCGACCGCAACGTCACCGACGTTCCGCCGAAAGACCGCGACATCGCGATGGTGTTCCAGAACTACGCGCTCTACCCGCACATGACCGTCGCCGAGAACATGGGCTTCGCGCTCAAGATCGCCGGCGTCGGCAAAGAAGAGCGCGCCACCCGCGTGCTCGAAGCCGCCAAGCTTCTCGACCTCGAGCCCTACCTCAGCCGCAAGCCGAAGGCCCTCTCGGGTGGTCAGCGTCAGCGCGTCGCCATGGGCCGTGCGATCGTCCGCCAGCCCCAGGTGTTCCTCATGGACGAGCCGCTGTCGAACCTCGACGCCAAGCTCCGCGTCCAGACCCGCACGCAGATCGCCTCGCTCCAGCGCCGTCTCGGCGTCACCACGGTCTACGTCACGCACGACCAGACCGAGGCGCTCACCATGGGTGACCGCATCGCCGTGCTGAAAGACGGCGTGCTGCAGCAGGTCGGAACCCCCCGCGACCTGTACGAGAAGCCCGACAACGTGTTCGTCGCCGGCTTCATCGGCTCCCCCGCCATGAACCTCCTTCCCGCCGACGTCGTCGACGGCGGAGTTCAGTTCGGTTCGAGCGTCGCCTCGATCGAGCGCGACATCCTCTCGCAGGCCACCTCGAAGAGCGTCACCGTCGGAGTTCGCCCCGAAGACGTCGTCGTCAGCACCTCGGGCGAGGGCCTCAAGGTCGCGGTCGACGTCGTCGAAGAGCTCGGCGCCGACGGCTACCTCTACGGTCACGCCGACGTCAACGGCCAGCGCGCCGACATCGTCGCCCGCGTCGACGGCCGTACGCACGCCTCCGCCGGAGACACCGTGTTCATCACGCCGCAGGCGCACCACCTGCACGTCTTCGACACCGAGTCGGGCCTCCGCCTCGGAGACAAGGCCGTGGTGTCTGCTTAGTCACACCTCAGAGACGGCCCGCCCGTGCCACCCCGATCACGATCGAGGGGCCGGGCGGGCTGTTCTCGTGTAACGACTGCCCGGATCCTGCGCTCCCCTCCGAACGGAAACCCGTGACCTCCCTCAACATCACCTCGGCGACGGCCGACCCCGCCCTGCTCGACCTGCCGTGGAACCTGCCCCTCGACGTGTGGCCGGAAGACTCGATCGCCACGCTGCCGAAGGGGATCTCGCGACACTTGGTGCGGTTCGCCTACCTCAGCGGATACGTGATCGCAATCAAAGAGACGTCGGGCGAGATGGCCCGGGGCGAATACGAGATGCTGCGAACACTGCAGCGGATGGACATCCCCTGCGTCGACCCGCTCGCCGTCATCACGAACCGCCACGACGACGAGGGCAACGAGCTGAACCCGGTGCTGGTCACGCGCCACCTCAAGTTCTCACTGCCGTACCGCGCCCTCTACTCCCAGCGACTGCGACCCGACACCGCCGCGCGGCTCGTCGACGCGCTGGCCCTGCTACTCGTGCGCCTGCACATCATCGGCTTCTACTGGGGTGACGTCTCGCTGTCGAACACACTGTTCCGGCGAGACGCCGGCGCCTTCGCCGCCTACCTCGTCGATGCCGAGACCGGCAAGCTCTACCCGGGCGGCCTCTCGAACGGCCAGCGGGAGAACGACCTCGAGGTGGCCCGCGTCAACATCGCCGGCGAGCTCCTCGACCTCGAGGCTGGGGACCGCCTCGACGAAGACCTCGATGCCGTCGAGGTCTCGGCCGGGATCGTCGCGAAGTACCGCAGCCTCTGGAAAGAGTTGACCGGCACCGAGACCTTCTCCGATTCGGAGCGCTGGCGCATCAACGACCGCGTCGAACGCCTCAACGACCTCGGCTTCGACATCGAAGAACTCGCGATCAAGACGACCGAGGGCGGAACACAGGTCAAGATCCAGCCCAAGGTCGTCGACGCCGGCCACCACTCGCGGAGGCTCCTGCGACTCACGGGTCTCGACGCCCAAGAGAACCAGGCTCGTCGGCTGCTCAATGACCTCGACGCCTACCGGTCGAAGAACGACCGCTCGGAGCTCGACGAAGAGATGGTCGCGCACGAGTGGGCCGCCCGCGTGTTCGAGCCCGTGATCCGCTCGATCCCCCGAGACCTGCGCGGCCGGCTCGAGCCCGCCGAGGTCTTCCACCAGCTGCTGGAGCACCGCTGGTATCAGTCGCAGGCGGAGAACCGCGACGTGCCCATCGCCGAGGCGCTGACGTCGTACATCAACGAGGTGCTGCGGCACCGTCGCGACGAGCAGATGGTCATCGCGCCGCCGACCGGAGCGATCACTCTGCCCGTGGCCGTCCAGGCCGACGAGGACGACGACGAGGACTGGCGCTCGAAGGTGTGAAGCACTGCTTCACCGACGACGAGACCCGCACGGTCGGCGTAGACACCTCTCCTAGGGCGAGGGTCTGTGCCGCTCGTGCGGGTCTGTGCCGTTCGTGCGGGTCTGTGCCGTTCGTGCGGGTGCAGGCGTGCGGCGGGGCTACTTCTGGTTCTTGCGCTCGGCGCGCAGCTTCGAGATCTCGTACAGCGTCACGCTCGCGGCGATACCGGCGTTGAGGCTCTCGGTCGAGGCCGTGATCGGCACCGACACAATTGCGTCGCAGGTCTCGGTGACAATGCGCGAGAGACCCTTGCCCTCGCTGCCGACGACGATCACAAGCGGCTGGTCGGCGAGGTCGAGCCCCGGCAGCTGCACGTCTCCGCCGCCGTCGAGGCCGAGCACGAAGACGCCGCGGTCTTTGAAGGCCTTGAGCGTCTGGGTGAGGTTGGCGGCCATCGCGACCGGCACGCGCGACGCGGCACCGGCGGAGGTCTTCCACGCCGACGCGGTCACGCCGACGCTGCGACGCTGCGGGACGATGACGGCCTGGCCGCCGAACGCGGCGACGGAGCGGATGATCGCCCCGAGGTTGCGAGGGTCGGTGATGCCGTCGAGAGCGACGAACAGTGGCTTCTGACCGCGGCGCTCAGCCTGGTCGAGGAGCTCCATCGGGTGCGCGTACTCGTACGGCGGCACTTTGAGCGCGAGCCCCTGGTGCACCGAATCGGGGCCGGTGAGGCGGTCGAGCTCGGGGCGCATGACCTCGAGGACGGGGATCCCGCGGCGAGTTGCGAGGGTCAGGACCTCTTTGACGCGGTCGTCCATCTCGAGACGGGCGGCGATGTAGAGCGTCGTGGCGGGAATCCGGGCACGGAGAGCCTCGAGCACCGAGTTGCGGCCGGTCACGATCTCGTTGTCGTCGGCCTGCTTCTTGCCGCGGGGCGGTGCTGTGCGATCGGGAGCCGTGCGGGCGGTGCGGATGGGGCGCTCGGCCGAGCTTCCGGCGCGGCCTTTGGCGGCGACGAGTCGATCCTGAGCAGCCTTCCGCTTGCCGGCGGGGTGGTACGGACGATCCTCGGCGCGAGGCGTGGGCTTCTTGCCCTCGAGGGCCTGGCGACCCTGCCCTCCCGAACCGACCTGCTTGCCCTTACCGCCCTGGCGGACCGCCCCGGGGCGACCCTTTCGTTCTCCTTGAGTGTTCTTCACTGTTCCAGGCTCCAATGCGATCCGGTCGGGCTGTCTTCGATGGTGATGCCCGCAGCGGCCAGGTCGGCTCGGATGCGGTCGGCGTTCGTGAAATCTTTGGAGGCACGAGCGCTCTGACGCGCTTCGATCAGCTTCTCGACGAGAGTGCCGAGCGCCACCTGAGCGGCGCCGTCGCCACTGCCGCTCCACTCGGAGGCGAGCGGGTCGATGCCGAGCACGGTGACCATGGCCAGAACGTGCTGCCATTCGCGGGCGGCCGCGTCAAGGTCGTCGTCGTCGAGCGCGGCGTTGCCCCGGCGCACCGTGTCGTGCAGCACTGCGAGCGCCTGCGGCACGTTGAGGTCGTCGTCCATCGCCTCGGCGAAGGCCGTCGGCACGACGCGAGCGCCGACCCCGGCGAAGCGAGTGCCGGCCAAACGACGACCTGCGCGGCCGAGGAACACCTCGATGCGGTCGAGGGCGGCTTCCGCCTCGTCGAGCGCACCCTCGTGGTAGTCGATCGTCGAGCGGTAGTGGGCGGCACCGAGGAAGTACCGCACGACGATGGGGCGTGCCAGTGCAAGGAACTCGGAGGCGAAGATGGAGTTGCCGAGCGACTTCGACATCTTCTGGCCCTCGACGTTGACGAGCCCGTTGTGCAGCCAGTGCCGTGCAAACCCGTCGCCGGCGGCCGTCGACTGGGCCAGCTCGTTCTCGTGGTGCGGAAAGCGGAGGTCGAGCCCGCCACCGTGGATGTCGAACTCGGGCCCGAGGTAGCGGCGCGACATCGCGGAGCACTCGATGTGCCACCCCGGTCGCCCGGCACCCCACGGCGACATCCAGCTGGCCGACTCGGGCTCGCCCGCCTTGCTGCCCTTCCAGAGGGCGAAGTCTCGGGGGTCGCGCTTGCCGCGCGGGTCGGCGTCGGTGGCCGAGGCCATGTCGTCGAGCTTCTGGTTGGTCAGGGCGCCGTACGTGGGCCAGGACGCCGTGTCGAAGTAGACGTCGCCCGACTCGTCGGGGGCCGGGTACGCGTGGCCCCGCTCGATGAGCCGACTGACGATCGTCTGCATCTCGGTCACACTCGCGGTGGCCCGTGGCTCGTAGGTCGGCGCGAGGATGCCGAGCGCGTTGTAGCCCGCGGTGAATTCGAGCTCGTACCGGTAGGCCCGTGCCCACCATTCCTCGGTCGTGTCGGACGAGAGGGCGAGGATCTTGTCGTCGATGTCGGTGACGTTCCGCACCAGGGTCACGTCGAGGCCGCGGTAAGCGAACCAGCGACGCCAGAGGTCGTAGACCAGGGCGGACCGGAGGTGACCGATGTGCGGCGACGACTGAACAGTCGGGCCGCAGACGTAGAGACCGACTTTGCCGTCGACGAGCGGGACGAAGTCGACGACCGACTGCGTTCGGGAGTCGTAGAGGCGAATGGTCACCGCCACAGTTTAGGCGGGCGGTACCGCCGGGGTCTCCACAGGGGTCGACCGCACCGACACGAGAGCCGTCGCGATCACGGTGACACCCTCGCCTCGGCCGGTGAAGCCGAGCCCGTCGGTGGTCGTGGCCGAGACCGAGACGGGGGCGCCCAGGATCCTGGTCAGTTGCGTCTCCATCTCGACCCGCCGTTTCGCGAGGCGGGGGCGATTGCCGATCACCTGCACGGCGACGTTCACGACGGTGGCGCCCACCGCGTCGAGGATCTCGCGCGTTCCCTCGAGGAAGACGACGCCCGACGCCCCGGCGTAGCGCGGATCGGCGGTGCCGAAGCGCGAGCCGATGTCGCCCTCCCCCGCGGCGGACAGCAGCGCGTCGACCATCGCGTGAGCGACCGCATCGCCGTCGCTGTGGCCAGCGAGACCGGGTTCGCCCGGCCAGTCGAGCGCACCCAGGCGAAGGGGCTGGTCGGCGTCGAAGCCGTGCACGTCGATGCCGATGCCGACGCGTTGCACGTCGGCGGGGCCAGCGGGCCCGGGGGCGCTGGGCGCAACGGGGCCGGCCGCGAGCATCTCGGCCCGCTGCAGATCCCATGGCGTGGTGACCTTGAACGCCTCGGCGGCACCCGCGACGACGGTCACCTCGTGGCCGGCCGCGGCGAAGAGCGCGGCATCGTCGGTGTATTCAATGGGCACTGCTTCGACGGACGGGGCGTCGACCGGCGGGGAGCCGGCCAGTGCGCCGGCATACGCGGCGTCGAGCTCGGCCCGCGGAAACCCCTGCGGCGTCTGAATCGCGACGAGCTCCGACCGGTCGACCGTGTCGACGACCGCGCCCGCCATGTCGACCCGCTTGATCGTGTCGCTGACGGGCAGCCCGGGAACCACTCCGTGGCCGAGCGACTCGACAGCCGAGGCCACGAGATCGAACTGCGGGGAGGGCGTGAAGCAGCGAGCCGCGTCGTGGACGAGCACGGTGCGGGCGGTGTCAGCGACGTGGGCAAGCCCTCGGGCGACGGAGGATTGGCGAGTGCTGGATCCTGATGTCACTGTCACGAGGTGGGCCACGCGCCCCGCAGTCGCCAGAGCGATCGACCGCGCCTCGTCGACGAGGTCGGCGGGTACGACGAGCACGATCTGGAACGGAGCGGACGAGCCGAGGATCCCGCGCAGCGCCCACTCGAGAATCGTTCGACCGGCGACCTCCACGAAGGCCTTCGGCCGGCCCCCACCCAGGCGCGTACCCGAACCCGCGGCGACGACGATGATCGCGCGGCTCGGCCGGTCTGCGCTCGCGCCTACGATGCGAGCACCTCGTCGAGCCGCGTCTGTGCCGCGGTCTCGTCGATGTGCTCGGCCAGAGCCAGCTCGGAGACCAGCACCTGACGCGCTTTCGCCAGCAGGCTCTTCTCACCCGCGGAGAGACCCTTGTCGTGGTCGCGGCGCCACAGGTCGCGCACGACCTCGGCGACCTTGCCGACGTCGCCCGTCGCGAGTTTCTCCTGGTTCGCCTTGTAGCGACGCGACCAGTTGGTGGGCTCTTCGGTGAACGGCTCTCGAAGCACGTCGAAGACCTGCTCGACGCCCTCGCTGCCGATGACGTCGCGAACCCCGACGAGGTCGACGTTCTCGGCCGGCACCTCGATGACGAGGTCGCCCTGGGCGACCCGGAGCGTCAGATAAAGCTTCTCGGTGCCCTTGATCACACGCGTCTTCACCGCTGTGATCTCGGCCGCTCCGTGATGCGGATAGACGACGGTTTCACCGACCTCGAAGTGCATGGGGGCTCCGTTTCTGGGGGCGCCAGATTACCACGGGGTCGGTCGTGGGCGAGCGGTCATGAAAACCGCGCCGACGCTCCTAGGCTAGGCTGAAAGGGCAAATCGTCACCTTTTCTGGAGGAACCTGTGAGAGCACGCACCACGGCAGCCGTCGTCATTGCCGGAGCCGTGATGGTCCTCACCGCGGGGTGCAACTTCATCAGCCCGCAGACGACCACCGAGGTCTACGACGCGAGCGACGGAGTCAACACCACCGTCGGCGACATCGAGGTGCGCAACGCCATCGTCTTCACCGAGAACGGCGACGAAGCGAGCCTCAGCGTCGTGGTCATCAACAACGGTTCGTCCGCCGCCGACGTCAAGTTCCAGTACGAGGCGCTCGGGTCGACCGAGACCGCCGTGATTCCAGTGGCCGCGAACGGCGAGACCGATCGCGGCACGCAGGGCGGCCAGAAGCAGACGATCCTCAACGGCATCGGCAAGCAGCCGGGCTCGCTGCTCACCGTCTTCATCCAGTCGGGCACCGACACCGGCAAGAAGCTGAACGTTCCCGTGCTCGACGGCTCGCTCACCCAGTACGCCACGCTGCTTCCCTCGCCGAGCCCTTCGACCGGCACGATCGCGACGTCGGAGCCCCGCAGCACCGAGCCCGCCGAGACCGAGACCACACCGGCTGGCTAGAACAGCCCCCGCTTCGCACGAAGGCCCCGACCAATTTGTCGGGGTCTTCGTCGTTCAAGTTCGGCGCGATTGCCGGGCGGGCCCGGACTATAAAGCTACGCCTCGATGCGATAGCCCAGGCCGCGCACGGTGACGAGCGCCACCGGCTCCGACGGCACTTCCTCGATCTTCGAGCGGATGCGCTTGATGTGCACGTCGAGGGTCTTGGTGTCGCCGAAGTAGTCGGAGCCCCAGACCCGGTCGATCAGCTGGCCGCGGGTGAGAACGCGACCCGCGTTCCGCATCAGCAGTTCAAGGAGCTCGAATTCCTTCAGCGGCATCGCGATGTCGGTGCCGCGAACGGTGACGACGTGCCGTTCGACGTCCATCGAGATCGCGCCGGCGGTGAGGAGCGAGTCGGAGAACTCCTCCAGGTCGACGCGGCGACGGAGGACGGCCCGAATGCGGGCGAGGAGCTCGCGGGTCGAGTACGGCTTCGTGACGTAGTCGTCGGCGCCGAGCTCCAGCCCGACCACGATGTCGACCTCGCTGTCTTTGGCGGTCAGCATCACGATCGGCACCTGCGAGCGGTTGCGCAGCTCACGGCAGACCTCTGTGCCGGAGAGACCGGGGAGCATGAGGTCGAGGAGCACGAGGTCGGCACCCTCGCGGTCGAACGCTGTGAGGGCCTTCTGCCCGTCATCGGCGACGGTGACCTGGTAGCCCTCCCGCTCGAGGATGAAGGCGAGGGGCTCGGACAGGGACTCTTCGTCTTCGACGATAAGGATGTGGGTCATTATTCGTTCTCTCCTCGGACGGGAACCGTGGCCGTCGAGGCCTCGGGTAGAAGGATCGTGAAGGTGGAGCCGGAACCGAGCTGCGACCAGAGACGGATGTCGCCGCCGTGATTCTGAACGATGTGCTTGACGATCGCCAGGCCGAGACCAGTGCCGCCGGTCCGCCGTGATCGAGCCGGGTCGATCCGGTAGAAGCGCTCGAAGATGCGCTCCTTCTCACTGTCGGCGATGCCGTCGCCCTGGTCGGTGACAGCGATCTCGACGATGCCCCGGTCGGTGACGTTCGCGCCGATGCCGATGCGGGAGTCGTCGGGCGAGTAGTGCACCGCGTTGGCGACGAGATTGTGCACGGCGACGGCCAACATCTCGCTGTCGCCGACGATGCTGGCGTGCTTGCCGCCGCGCGTGATGATCTCGATGCCGCGCGCCTCCGCCTCGACCCGGTTGCGCTCGACCGCGGCGTTGATGACGGAGCGCACGTCGACGAGCTCGGGTCCGCTCAGCGGGTCGGCCGACTGCAGGCGCGAGAGCTCGATGATGTCTTGGGTGAGGCGGCCGAGGCGAAGAGACTCTCGCATGAGGCTCTTGGCGAAGTGCCGCACCTGCTCGGGGTCGTCGGCGGCCGACTCCATGGCCTCGGCGAGCAGCCCGACCGCGCCGATGGGCGTCTTCAGCTCGTGGCTGATGTTCGCCACGAAGTCGCGCCGGACCTCTTCGAGGCGGTGCGTCTCGGTGTGATCCTCGGCGAGCACGACGACGTATCGCGTTCCGAGTCGCGAGGCCCGCACCAGCATGCGCAGGTCGGTCTCCTGCCGGAGGCTCCGTGCGAGAAGCAGCTGCCGGGTGACCGGGTGGTCTTCGTCGCGCGCCGTCTCGATGAGATCGACGATCTCGGGGTGGACCACCTGGTGCGCCTGCACCAGACCGTTGGCGATCGCCATCGCCGAGGCCTTCTGCACGTTGTTCGACGGGTCGACGACGAACCCGGCCGACTCGAGGGTGTCGAGCATCGCGCCGATCCCGTCGGGCAGAGACGCATCGCTCAGCGCCCGGGCTCGACGGCCCCGCTGAACGGAAGCCACCACGAGCAGGACGAGGCCCGCTCCGACGATGACGCCGAATGCCAGAGACAACGGCACCAGCCAGGGGGAGGACATGAACCTCAGGTTAGTGAACGTCTGGTGGACTGCTAGAACAGAGCCACATCCGTGCCGAGTACGTTGGAGAGTGTTCGCCTGGCCATCACCCGCCGTTAACCTCGACGGGAGAGGCTCGTCGAGACTGCGCGGGCGACGTTTCGCGTACCAGCACCATCACTGACACCGCGGCCGAGCCGCGACGAAAGGGTCGACCAAGACTATGCGCGAGGTATTCCAGCAGGAGCTCCAGGAGGTCCAGGAGCGGCTCGTCGAGATCTCGTCGCTCGTGGCGGTGTCGATCGACAACGCCACTCGCGCGTTCCACGACTCCAACGTCGGCCTCGCCGAGCAGGTCATCGCCGACGACGACCGCATCGACGCTCTCGCGATCAGCCTCGACGAGCTCGCTATCGACATCCTCGCGCGGCAGAACCCGGTCGCCCGAGACCTCCGCATCGTCGTGAGCGCACTCCGCATCTCGGCCTCCCTCGAGCGCATGGGCGACATGGCCGAGCACATCGCCCAGCTCGCCCGCTACCGGTTCCCCGAGAAGGTCGTGCCGAAGAGCCTCCGACCGACTTTCACCGAGCTCGGTGAGCTCGACGTCGCGATCGCCCGCAAGCTCACGCAGCTGCTCACGACCGAAGACGTCAGCCTGGCCGAAGAGATCCGCAACGACGACGACCGCATCGACGAGCTGCACCTGAGCGTGTTCGACAAGGTTCTCGGCGAGACCTGGAAGGGCGCTCCCGCCGACACTGTCGACGCCACGCTCGCCAGCCGCTACCACGAACGATTCGCCGACCACGCCGTGTCGATCGCCAAGAAGGTCCAGTACCTGGCGACCGGCGACTGGGTGGGCGTCGAAGCCTGATCCGCGCGGCCACGAGGCCTGGTGAGACGCTGAGGGCGTCTCTCCAGGCCTCTTTCCGTTGCGTCACGGTTTGTGTTCAACTCTTGACGACACTCGTTTGGGAGGCAATGATTCGTCCGTGTCACATCTCCAAGGTCCAACGACGGGCCACCGCCAAACAGCCTCGAAGGGACAGCCCCCCTCGACGGGACGGGCACCCGCGACGGGCCAGTCCGCGCCCACCGGGCAGAGCCCCGGCTCTCAAACCTCCCTCCGCAAGCGCAATCAGCAGCGCGTCGTCGAGGCGCTCGTCCGTGTCGGCGCCTCGACGCAGGCGGATCTCGCTCGCCGCACCGGCCTCTCCACGGCGACGATCTCGAACATCGTCAGCCTCATGGCCAAGAACGGCCTCGTCAGCCTGACGCCGACGACGAGTTCGGGCCGTCGCGCCGTCTCCGTGCAGCTCCTCACCCACAACGGCGCCGTCGCGGCCGGTATCGGCTTCGGTCGACGGCACCTCCGGGTCGTGCTCGTCTACCCCGACTACACGATCGCGGCGGAAGAGAACATCGTGTTGCCGCAGCAGTACGACCCCCGCGTCGGCTTCGACATGGCCCGAGACGTGTTGACCCGCCTGCTCAGTGACAAGGGCATCCCCTGGGACGCCCTGAGCGGCGTGGGGGTCGGGATCCCCGGGTCGATCGACCGCCGCGATCTCATGCCGGTGATCGGAACGGTATGGGCCGAGTGGGCCTTCGTCGACGTCGTCGTCGAGCTGGAAGACCGCCTCGGGGTACCCGTCGTGATCGACAACGACGCGAACCTCGGCAGCGTCTCGGAGACGATCTGGGGTCTGTACGGCGGGGCGCGAAACCTCGTCTATCTCAAGGTGGGCTCGGGAATCGGCGCCGGATTGATCCTGAACGGCCAGCCGTTCAACGGGGCGACCGGGGTGACCGGCGAGGTCGGTCACGTGCAGGTCGTGCCCGACGGTCAAGCCTGTCGCTGCGGCAACCGCGGCTGCCTCGAAGCGGAGGCCTCCATCCAGGCCATGCTCGACCGGCTAAGCACCGTCACGCCCATCCAGACCACCGAGCAGCTCGTCGCCGCCGTCCTCGCCGGCGACATGGCCGCGCTCCGCGTCATCGAGGATGCCGCGCGGCTCATCGGCCGAGTCGTCGGCGACCTCGCCAGCATCCTCAGCCCTGAAGTGATCGTGATCGGCGGGCCCCTCGCCGCCCTCGGCGACCTGCTCCTCGAACCGGTGTCTCGGTCGTTCGCACGGCATGTGCTCCCTCTCGTCAGGGACGCGACCGAAATCGTGGCGTCGACGCTGGACGATCGCGGCGAAGCGCTCGGAGCCGCCGCGCTGGTGTTCCATCAGGCGGCCGTCCGCGTGATCTGACCCGTCGGATCCTTCGTGCGTCAAAAACTGAAGGATCCGCGGAAACTCAACGATCGCAGCCTGGTGACCGCGAAAGTGAGCGCTCTCATTGAGGCCGGTTCGTAAAGCCGTTACAAATTCGTTGCGTTAACCTTTTGACGCCAGCCAGCGATCGGCCTAATGTAATCCCGGGCCAGGTGCCCAACGGGCGACGAAGCTCCCCGACAACGATGTCTAGCAAATGGCGGTGCACAATGGTTGGTGAACCCACCATCCTCGAGATGCGCTCGATCACCAAGGAGTTCCCTGGTGTGAAGGCTCTCTCCGACGTGAACCTGACCGTGAAGGCCGGCGAGATCCACGCGATCTGCGGCGAAAACGGTGCAGGCAAGTCGACTCTCATGAAAGTCCTCTCGGGCGTCTACCCGTTCGGCACGTACACGGGCGATGTCGTCTTCGAGAACCAGGTCGTCCAGTTCTCGGGCATCAAGCAGTCCGAGGCCGCCGGCGTCGTGATCATCCACCAAGAGCTGGCCCTCATCCCCGAGCTCTCGATCACCGAGAACATCTTCCTCGGCAACGAGCCCGGCAAGCGCGGCGTGATCAACTGGATCGAAGCCCAGCGCATCGCCAAAGACCTGCTCGCCCGCGTCGGCCTCGCCGAAGACCCCGACACCAAGATCAAGTCGCTCGGTGTCGGCAAGCAGCAGCTCGTCGAGATCGCCAAGGCCCTCAACAAGAGCGTGAAGCTGCTCATCCTCGACGAGCCCACCGCCGCCCTGAACGAGGGTGAGTCGCAGCACCTGCTCGACCTCATCGTCGGGCTCAAGGGCAAGGGCGTCACTTCGATCATGATCAGCCACAAGCTGAACGAGATCGAGCAGGTTTCCGACACCATCACGATCCTCCGCGACGGCAAGACCATCGAGAGCCTCGACGTGAAAGCCGACGGCGTCAACGAAGACCGCATCATCCGCGGAATGGTCGGCCGCTCGCTCGAGAGCCGGTTCCCCGACCGCACGCCGAACATCGGCGAGAAGTTCTTCGAGGTGCGCAACTGGACCGTCCGCCACCCCCTCGACGCCGAACGCCTCGTCTGCAAGAACGAGAACTTCTACGTGCGCCGCGGTGAGATCGTCGGCTTCGCGGGCCTCATGGGCGCTGGTCGCACCGAGCTCGCCATGAGCGTCTTCGGCCACTCCTACGGCACCTACGTGTCGGGCGAGGTCTACAAAGAGGGCCACGAGATCCGCACCGACACGGTCAAGCGCGCCATCAAGAACGGCCTCGGCTACGTCTCGGAAGACCGCAAGGCTCTCGGGCTCAACCTGCTCGACACCATCAAGCGCTCCACCGTCGCCGCTGGCCTGCCGAAGATCACGCACAACGGCGTCGTCTCAAGCGTCGAGGAGTACGAGGTCTCCGAGCGGTACCGCCGCAGCCTCCGCACCAAGGCGAACAACGTCGACCAGGGTGTGTCGAAGCTCTCCGGCGGCAACCAGCAGAAGGTCGTCCTCGCGAAGTGGATGTTCACCGACCCCGACATCCTCATCCTCGACGAGCCCACCCGCGGCATCGACGTGGGTGCGAAGTTCGAGATCTACGGGATCATCCAAGACCTGGCAGCCCAGGGCAAGGGCGTCATCCTCATCTCCTCCGAGCTCCCCGAGCTCCTCGGCCTCTCCGATCGGATCTACACGATCTTCGAGGGCTCCATCACCAACGAATTGACCGCAGCTGAGGCGAACCCCGAGTCGCTCATGGTCAGCATGACCTCGAAAAGGACCACGGTTCGATGACGAACATCAAGAAGAACATCGACAGCATCCTCGGCAACAAGGGGGGTGGAATCAGCCAGTACGGCATGATCATCGCGCTCATCGTGATCATCGTCGGGTTCCAGATCTGGACGGGCGGCACCACGCTCGATCCCGGAAACGTCATCAACGTCTTCCAGCAGTACTCCTACATCCTGATTCTCGCGATCGGCATGGTGATGGTGATCGTCGCTGGCCACATCGACCTCTCGGTCGGGTCGGTCGCCGCGTTCACCGGCATCATCGTCGCGCAGTCGATGGCCTCCTGGCACTTCGCCTGGTGGGGTGCGATCCTTATCGGCCTCGCCGTCGGCGCCCTCGTCGGCGCGTGGCAGGGGTTCTGGGTCGCCTACGTGAAGGTGCCCGCCTTCATCGTGACCCTCGCCGGCCAGCTGATCTTCCGCGGGGCGAACCAGATCATCGGTAACTCGACCGCTCTCCCCGTGCCCGACGACTACCAGAACATCGGCGGCGGCTTCATCCCCGACTTCGGTCCGGGCACCGGCTACAGCAACGGCACGCTCCTGCTCGGCCTCGTCTCGATCATCGCGATCGTCGTCTTCGAGTTCCGCGGACGCACCAACCGCGTCAAGATGGGCGCCGAGCCGGCTCCCCTCTGGACCAGCATCGTCCGCATCGTCGTACTCGCCGGCGTCACCGCCTTCGCCACCTACCTGTTCGCCTCCGGCCAGCCCAACACGAGCGTGCCGATCGTCGCCATCATCATGGGCGTGCTCGTGATCATCTACGGCTTCGTCACCAACACCACCACCTTCGGGCGCCACCTCTACGCGGTCGGCGGCAACTCGCACGCCGCTGTGCTCTCGGGCGTCAACTCGCGTCGCGTGAACTTCCTGGTCATGATGAACATGTCGGTTCTCGCCGCCGTCGCCGGAATGGTCTATGTCGGCTATGCGGGATCCTCGGGCCCCTCCGACGGAACGGGCTGGGAGCTCGACGCCATCGCCGCCGTCTTCGTCGGTGGTGCCGCGGTCGCCGGTGGTGTCGGAACCGTCATCGCCTCGATCATCGGTGCTCTCGTGCTCGCCTTCCTGGCCAACGGCCTGTCGCTCAAGGGCATCGATACGAACCTCGTCCAGATCATCCGCGGTCTCGTGCTGCTGCTCGCCGTCGCCTTCGACGTCTACAACAAGACGCAGGGCCGACCGTCGATCATCGGCTACCTGACCCGCGGGTTCGGTCGCAAGAAGAACGACGACGCGCAGAAGCCCGGCCCCGACGCCACGGCTCAGCCCAAGTCGATCGACGACGACTCGCCGGTTCTGCTTCCGTAACCCCTCAGCCCGCTCCATTCCCAGCCACAAATCCGGGATGCGCACCACTCATCCCACAGCACCGGGTGCATCCCGCACTCACATCCCCACAATGAAAGAAGCATTTCAATGAAGAAACAGCTCATCGCCGGCTTTGCCGTCGCAGCGCTCACCGTGGTCACGCTGACCTCCTGCTCCGGCAACACCGGCCGGAGCGATGCGGGCGCCAGCGGTTCCACCGCCACCATCCCCAAGGGCTCCACGATCGGCGTCTCGCTCCCCGCGAAGACCTCGCAGAACTGGGTCCTCGCCAAGGCCGCCTTCGAGGACTCCCTCGCCAAGGCCGGCTTCAAGGCAGACGTGCAGTACGCCGCCGCCACCAACACGGTTCCCGACCAGCAGAACCAGATCTCGGGCATGATCACCAAGGGTGACAAGGCCCTGATCATCGCCGCCCAGGACGGCGCTCAGCTCGGCACGCAGGTGAAGCAGGCCAAGGCCGCCGGAATCCCGGTCATCGCCTGGGACCGCAACATCACCGGCACCAAGAACGTCGACTACTACGTCGCGTTCAACAACTACAAGGTCGGTCAGCTTCAGGGACAGGCTCTGCTCGATGGCCTCAAGACCAAGGGCAGCGGCCCGTACAACATCGAGCTCTTCGCCGGTGCTTCGACCGACGCCAACGCTCCGGTGTTCTTCAACGGTGCGATGAGCATCCTCCAGCCGAAGATCGACGACGGCACCCTCAAGGTCGTCTCCGGTCAGACGTCGTTCAGCGCGGTGTCGACGGACGGCTGGCTCGCCCAGAACGCCCAGACCCGCATGAGCAACCTGCTGCAGAAGAACTACGGCTCGACCAAGCTCGACGGCGTCCTCTCGCCGAACGACACCCTGGCCCGCGCCATCATCCAGTCGGTGAAGTCGGCTGGTAAGCCCGGCATCATCGTCACCGGCCAGGACAGCGAGACCGCTTCGATCCCGCTGATCATGTCTGGCACGCAGTACTCGACCATCTACAAGAACACCGCCGAGGAGGCCCAGGCCGCTGTCGACCTGGTCACCACGCTGTCCGAGGGCAAGACCCCCAAGACGGTCATCGACAAGAAGAACAACTACAACGGCGTCATCACGGTTCCGGCCGTGGCGCTGACCCCCGTCCTCGTCACCAAGGACAACGCAGCCGAGGCATACAAAGACAACACGACCCTCGAGCCGCTCACCAAGTAGCAGCACTCGTTACCCACGAAACCCCCGCACGAGCTTCGGCTCGGGCGGGGGTTTCGCCGTGCGCGGCTGCCCTACGGTGGTCGCTATGACAACTTCGAAAGCGCGCGGCTGGCTGTTCCTCGTCATCGCCATCATCTCGGAGGTGTCGGCGTCGCTGTCGTTGAGGGGCGCCCTCGACCACCCCGGGCTGTACGTCGTCGTGGCGATCGGCTACCTCGTCGCCTTCGCCGGGCTCGCCCTCGTGCTCCGCACCGGCATGGCGCTCGGGGTCGCCTACGGCATCTGGGGCGCGAGCGGTGTCGCGCTGACCGCCGTGCTGTCGCTCGTGATCTTCGGCGAACCGCTGACTCTCGTCATGGGCATCGGCATCGTGGTCGTCATCGCCGGGGTGCTCTGCGTCGAGCTCGGGGCTCAGGCCGCCCACCGTGACGCGGCCGGCACCTCGACCACCACCGGAGGGATCGCCCGATGAAGTGGCTCTTTCTCGTCGCCGCGATCCTCTTCGAGGTCGCCGGCACCCTCTCGCTCCGCATGGCCGTCGACGACCGCCGCTGGTACATCCCCGTCGGCATCGGCTACATCGTGGCATTCACCTCGCTGTCGCTCGGCCTCGGCCAGGGCCTTCCGCTCGGCGTCGCCTACGGCATCTGGGCCGCCTCCGGGGTGGCCCTGACCGCCGTCGCCAGCAAGTTCCTCTTCAAGGAGCCGCTGACCTGGCTGATGGGCCTCGGCATCGTCTTGATCGTCGGCGGAGTGCTCTTGATCGAGGTCGGGTCGAGTCACTGAGCCGGGGCGAAGGATCCAGCGCTCCCCGCTCCGGTCAGCGCCTGCCCGTAACCTGGAGCGAATCGGCGACTACGCCTCTTCGAGCACGGCCTCGGCGCGCGCCGGGCTCCCCTCGGCCAGCCCAGCGTCGATCGCCCGCCGCGACGCGAACAGCATGACGGCTCCGACGAGGAGCACGAGCACCTCGGTGACCGTCAGCGCCCAGATCACGCCGCCGAGCCCGAACCACAGGTTTCCGAGCAGCACGATCGGGATGAACAGGATTCCCTGCGCCATCGACATCGTGATCGCCGCCGTGGCGCGTCCGGTCGCCTGGAACAGCGACGTGATGAGGCCGGTGAACCCGTTGGCGATCATGGCGACGAGCTGCGCCGTCAGGATCACCGCGCCGATGGCGAGCACCGAACGGTCGGCGACGAATGCGCCGAAGATCGCATCGCGGAAGAGGAACACCCCGACGGCTGCCACCACGGTGATCGAGCCGACCGTGAGGGCCGAGGCCCGCAGAGCGGCGGCGAGACGGGCCCGGTCGCCCTTGCCGAACGAGTAGGCCAGCAGCGGCAGAACGCCGAGCGTGACGCCCATCACGAGAAACTCGGGCACCTGCGCGATGCGGACGGCGACGCCCATCGCGGCAAGCGGCCCGTCGCCATAGGCCGAGGCGAGGTTGTTCAGCACGAGCGAGGTGACGATGAGGAACGCCGACTGGAGCAACTCCCCCACGCCGATGCCGAAGACCGGCTTCAGCACGGCCGGCGAGAGCGTGAACCAGCGCGGCGCCAGGCTGATGTGCTCGCTGTGCCGAGTCAGCCAGGTGACGAAGTAGACGATCGTGACGACGTTCGACAGGCCGATCGCGAGGCCGGCACCCGCCACACCCCAGTGCAGCACCAGGATGAAGAGCACGTCGAAGACGAGGTTGGCGACGGTCGAGGCGATGAGGCCGATCATGACCTGACGGGCCGCCCCCTCCGACCGAACGAGCTGCTCGAGGCAGAACGACACTGCGAGCACGGGCACGAAGGCGAGCATCACACCGACGAAGGAGCTGGTCGGGGCGACGGCGGCACCGTGGGCGCCGAGCACGGTCACGAGGTTCGGCAGCAGGAGCAGACCCGCAGCAGCGAGCACGGCACCGACGATCGCGGCGCCCCAGACGGCGAACGACGCCACGTGCTTGATCTGAGCGGCTTCGGTCGGATCCTTCTCGCTCGCCCCGAGAAGCCTCGAGATGAGGGCACTGCCGCCGACACCGAAGACCCCGCCGACCGCCATGACGAGGCCGAGGATCGGCGCGCCCAGGGTGACGGCTGCGAGCAGCGCACTGTCGTGGAGCGAGCCGATGAAGCCGGCGTTGACCACGTTGTAGACGGCGCTGACGATCATCGCCGCGGCCATGGGCACGCAGAGGTGGAGGAGGGCGCGGACCATCGGCGCAGAGGCAAGGTACCAACGGTTGGTGCCGACCGTGTCGGCGGTGGTGGAAAATGAGGTGCTCATAGCTGCTCCTTATTCCGGGCAGGCGAGCCTGTTCCCGGTGCTTTGGCGCGCGCCGAAGGACGCCGGCACGGCGAGGGGAGAATTCAGGATCCGCTCCCGCGGCCTGCGGGAACGGGGTCGGTCGCGGCTAGTCGCGCGTGGGCCTCGGCAGCACTGCAGTGACCTTCGTCAGCAGCGAGTGGAGCGTGGCGCGCTCGGCCGTGGAGAGGGGTGCGAGGATCGTCTCTTCGGTGGACGCCATCGCGACGTCGAAGCCGGAGATGAGCTCGGCGCCCTCGGCGGTGGCGTAGACGCGTTTGATGCGCGCGCTCTCGCCGTCGGCGCGGCGCTCGACGAGACCGCGCTTCTCGAGCCCCTGCAGGAGGCTCGAGACGCTGGCCGCGCTGGTGCGGGTCATCGCGGCGATGTCGCGCTGGATGGAGCCGGGAAACTGCACCAGAAACCCGAGCGCAAAACTCTGCTCGTGAGTGAGCCCGCGTTCGCGCACCCATTCGAGGCCGGCCTGCTGCTGTGCCCAGCCGATCCACCGGAGCAGCTCGAGGCTGGTGGTGAGGTCGGGGCCGTTTTCGTTCACGATCAGAACACTAACCGTTAGATATCGAACTGTCAATGATCGAACTGTATACAACGGTGGCGGGCGGTCTGGTGGCAGGCCGGCGTGCGAGAGAATCGATGCATGGCCCAGGTAGCGATCATCGTCAACGGAACCCCTGACCCCCGCAAGTCAGAGATCTCGTCAGCACTCGGGATCCTGCTCGGCTGCCCCGTGCTGAAGCCGGGCGCCGTGCAGGAAACCCTGACGCAGGCGACGGGGCCCGTTGCGCCGCGCGAGGGTATTCGCCGGCTGGCCATCGAGACGGTGTGGCGCACGGCCGGGCTGATCGACGCCGGCGTGGTCGTCGACGCCTTCTTCGAGCGGGCCGACGCCGATGCGGTCACCGGCGGCATCGACCTGGCCGGCTCACCCCGCGTCGTCGAGGTCTGGTGCGGCGCCCCCGGCGGCGAGCTCGGCCTCACCCCGTTCGTGCAGGTCGACGCCGTCGAGACCGTCGACATGGACGCCCTCGTGCAAGAGATCAGCGCCCTCTTCGTCTAGTCGCGAGGAGAGACGACGCTCGCCACAGCGGGCGACCGAGGCTTGTCCGAGGTCCGCTGCGGTGAGCGGCGTCTCGCCCAACCAGTACAGTTCAGGATCCAAGCGCAGCGCGAACGAACCGGAGCGCATCGGCCGGGTCGACGCCGAGATCCTTCACCCGCTCGGCGTAGACGCACGCCGCCTGCTGGGCGGCTACCTCGGGGTCGGCGCCCTGCGCGCGCACAACCGTGCCGTTCCGCCCCCGCGTCTCGATGAGACCCTCGGCCTCCAGTTCGCGATACGCGCGGGCGACGGTGTTCGGAGCGATGCCGAGGTCTTCGGCGAGACGCCGCACTGTCGGCAGACGGTGGCCGGCGGCGAGGACTCCCCCGCGCACCTGGCCCGCGAGCTGACCGCGGAGCTGCTCGAAGGGTGGTGTCGGAGAGCGGGGGTCGAGTGTGATCACGAGGGGCTGGCTCCTGCGATTCTGAGGGCCTCTTCGGCCGGTGTACGACGGCGGGATCCCGGCCAGAACTGCTCGAGGTACCAGGTGCGGGTGTTGCGGAACCCGATGCTGAAGAGGATGCACCCGAGCAGCAGCGCGATCATGATGACCACGTCAGCGGGGCGCAAATCGACGGGCCCGCCACCCGCGCCGATAACCGCCCAGTAGCCGCCCAGGGCGAGCGCCGCGGGGTACACCGCGAAGCTCACGTAAAAGTACAGATCCATACCCACCCCTTTGTACCTACGACTGTAGCAATGTGTCACTACAAAGCAAGGGGCGCAATAGCAAACCCGCCTGGTCGGCGTAAAGAGCCGCCCTAGGGCAGGTGTTTAGGCCGTTCAGGCGGGTTGAGGCCGATCAGGCGGTGCCGAGCCGAGAACCTACGCCTTGGTCGCGTCGAGCCCGTCGCTCTTGCCCTGGTTGGCAACGGCGGCGGCGCCGGCGGCAGCGGCCTCCGGGTCGAGGTACGCCCCGCGCTTGGTCGGCTTGAAATCGTCGTCGAGCTCGTAGACCAGGGGGATGCCGGTGGGGATGTTTAGCTCGGCGATCTCGTCGTCGGAGATGCCGTCGAGGTGCTTGACCAGAGCGCGCAGCGAGTTGCCGTGCGCGGTGACGAGCACGGTCTTGCCGGCGGCGAGATCGACGGTGATGTCGCTCTCCCAGTAGGGAAGCATGCGCTCGATGACGAGCTTGAGCGACTCGGTGCGCGGGGCATCGACCCCGAGGTCGACGTAGCGCTCGTCGTGCGCCTGCGACCACTTGCTGTCGTCGTCGAGCGGCGGCGGCGGCACGTCGAACGATCGGCGCCAGGTCTGGAACTGCTCGGGGCCGTACTCTTCGAGCGTCTCGGCCTTGTCTTTGCCCTGGAGCGCACCGTAGTGACGCTCGTTGAGACGCCACGAGCGCTTCACGTCGATCCACAGCCGGTCGGCCTCTTCGAGAGCGAGATCGGCGGTCTGGATCGCGCGGGTGAGACGCGAGGTGTAGAGGATGTCGGGCTTGAGGCCGGAGTCGCGCAGCAGCTGCCCGGCGCGCTTCGCCTCGGCGGTGCCCTGCTCACTCAGGCGGACGTCGACCCACCCGGTGAAGAGGTTCTTCTGGTTCCACTCGCTGTTGCCGTGCCGGAGAAGGATGAGCGTCGAAGTCATGCTGACGATCCTATCGTCGCGTCGTTCCTAGGATGGTGGCATGCCCACAGGTCACGTCACGCGCGGAACCACGGGCACCAACCGCCTGCGCCGGGTCGATCGCTGGATCGCGAGTCTGCCCGCATTCCGCACCGCCGCGGATCCTCTGGTCGTCGATCTGGGCTACGGCGCCAGCGCGACGACACCGCTCGAACTGCACCACCGACTGGCTCGGGTGCGGCCGGAGGTCGAGGTCGTGGGCATCGAGATCGAGCCCGAACGAGTGGCGCTGGCATCCCTGTCTGCCAAGCCGGGGGTGTCGTTCCGGCTCGGCGGGTTCGAAGTGCCGCTGCCGGATGCAATGGAGCGGGCCGGTCGGCGGCCAGCGGTGATCCGGGCGCTGAACGTGCTGCGGCAGTATCCCGAGGAGGCGGTGGCCGGATCCTGGGATCTCATGGTCTCGCGCCTCGCCCCCGGCGGCGTCCTCGTCGAGGGCACCTGCAACGAAGTGGGCCGCGTCGCGAGCTGGGTCGGCGTGACCTCGGACGGCCCGCAGACATTCACCGCGTCGCTGCGTCTCGCCTCGCTCGAGAGCCCCCTGATCGTCGCCGAGCGGTTGCCGAAGGCGCTGATCCATCGCAATGTCGAGGGGGAGAGGATCCACGCGTTCCTCGAGGAGCTCGACCGCCACTGGCGCTACAACGCCGCCCTCGCCGTGTACTCGCCGGTGCAGCGCTGGGTCGCGACCGTCGAGGGGATGCGGTCGGCGGGCTGGCCGGTGCTGCACGGGCGCGCGCGGTGGAGGCTCGGCGAGATCTCGGTGCCGTGGTCGGCGGTCGCCCCGGCGTGACGCCGCTTCGCGAGCTTGGCGCCGCTTTTCGGGCCCGACACCGCATTTCGGGCCCGACACCGTCGAGAGACGGTGTCAACACCGAAAACCGGTGTCAGAGGGGCGCGAGGCGCGAGCGCGCGTCGTCATGCGGCAAGCCCGTCGCCATGAGCAGGTCGATGACGAGTGGCCGTAGCATCAGCACGAGCACCGTCTCGGCCACGGGCGCCCCGGGCAGGACGACCGCAGGATCCAGCCTCCGCCCCACCGCGACCAGCGCCTCCTGGGCGGCCGGCACCCGCTCCACCGCCTCCAACGACTCCCCCAGCACACTCGTCGCCAGCGCGATGCTCGCCACGAGGTCAGCCACCTCGGGCCGACGTCGGCCGTCGCCGATCGTGGTGTCGATGCGTCGGGTGACCACCCGGAGGTTCCGCACCGCGAGGTCGAGATAGCGCAGGATCCGCGCTTCCGTAGCTATGACGGGCACCTTGCGTCGCAGAAATGGCGAGATCCGCGAGATCGACGACGCCGTGTCGAGGGTCGCCGCCCAGTCGTCGAGGAGCGGCTGCGTTGTGCGGAGTCGATCGAGGGCCGCATCGGCCTGCCGGACGTCGTCGTGCCGGAGTGCCCGCACGAGCGAGGCGAACGCGGGGTCGAGCTCGGCGAAGAGGCGACGGGCATCGGCCCGGGCGAGGCCGATCGGGTCCCGCGGAACGAGCGCTGTGATGAGGAGAGCGACGGCCCCGCCGACCAGCCCGTCGAGCGACCGGGTGAACGGCCCGCCCGCGGGATCCGGCAGGAGCATGACGAACATCGACTGCGTCGCCGCCGCGATGGCGAAGGCACTGGTCGGCGACAGAAACCTGGCCACGGCAAGCGCGACGAAGAGCACGATGCCGTACTGCCAGAAGCCCTTGCCGAAGACCAGCAGCAGGAGCTCGCTGAGGGCGATGCCGATGACCACGCCGACAGCATTCTCGAGCACGCGGCGTGGCCTCGCGTCACGGGCGAAACCGAGAGACGAAATGGTGACGGTCACGGCCAGGATCGGCATCGGGTGACCGATGCCGAGGCGGGCGATCGAGTACGCGATCCCGGCCGCGAGCACGATCTGCACCATCGCCGGCAGCGAGGAGCGCACCCGCAACGCCGACGCACGAACGTCGAAGCCCCCGGCCCGAGGGAGGGAGAACCGCACGGTCAGCGCCGGACGGCACCGAGCCGCGGCAGCCGGGGAACACCGGCAGCGGCGCCGGCGTCGGGGGGAACGATGGTCTGCTGCGCGGCGGCCACGACGGTGTCGTCGTCGCCGGCCAGAACGGTCAGCGGCGCGGTGACGTCGAGGCTGCGCTTGACGAGGGCGAGCGCGATCGGGCCGAGCTCGTAATGGGTGCCCGACGAGGTGATCGAACCGACCTCGCGGTCGCCCTTGCGCACGACGTCACCGTGACCGGGCAGCACATTGTCGGAGCCGTCGAGGTGCAGCATGACGAGGCGCCTCGGCGGGTGGCCGAGATTGTGCACCTTCGCGACGGTCTCTTGCCCGCGGTAGCAGCCCTTGGCCAGATGCACGGCCGAGCGGAGCCAGTCGAGCTCGTGCGGGATGCTCCGCTCGTCGACCTCGGTCGCGAGGCGCGGACGCCAGGCGGCGACCCGGAGCGCCTCGAGCGCGAGGGCACCGGCGACGGGCACCTCGGATGCGGCGACGTCGGCAAGGGACTCGGCCGTGACGAGCGTCTCGCGGTAGCTCCAGTCGGCGGCCGGGTGGCCGGCCTCGGCGGCGTAGCCGACGCCGCCGACGGCGACCTCGTGCCACGGGTCGATCCAGACGAGGGGGATGCCGGCGGGGCTGGCTGCGGGAAGGGCGAGGTCGGCGAACGATCCGAGCACCGCGAAGTCGGCGCTGCGGTCAGCGACCTCGACGCGCAGCATGAAGCGCATCCGATCGAGCCACGCGGCAAAGCTCTCGGCCTCGGCCGCATCGACGAGCAACCACGTGGTCTCGCCGTCGTCGAGCACACCGGCCGCGTGCTCCACCCGGCCCGAAGGATCGAGCAGCAGCGTCTCGGTCGAGCTGCCGGGAGCGAGGCTCTTGAGGCTCTGGCTGGTGAGCGAGTCGAGCCACGACAGCCGGTCGGGCCCCGAGACCGTGACGAGACCTCTCGACGGCACCTGGACCACCGCGGATCCGGAAAGAAGTGCCCGTTGTTCGACGAGGGGGTTACCGAAGTGCGCGGCGACGCCGGTGGAGTCGTCGGCCACGAAGCCCGGTCGTGCGGCGAACGACGTCGCCGGAACGCTACTCGACACGAGCGAGCTGACCCGACGCGTGCGTGCGCAGCTCGTTTCCGAGAGCCGCGACATCCCACGCCCAGAGGAGGTGGTTGTCTACGAGCCCGTACATGCGAGTGGCGGCCGAATACTCTTTGGCGTTGCTTGAGCGGACCACCGCGTCGGTCGAGAGATCGATTCGCGGACCCTTGACCCGGCCGAGGTAGAGCTCGTTCACACCGGTCGGGTGCACCAGCGCCACCTCGATGTTGAACCCGTCGTCGGGCGTGCGGAGCACTTCGACTGCCCGAGGCGTGGTGAACGGCTGGATTCCCACGCCCGGCAGCATGCCAGGGCCCCGGTCGCCCTCTTCGGACGGGCGGTCGAGCCGCCAGTAGCCGGTCTCGCTGACGAGCGGCGTGTTCTCTTCGTCGAGCAGCCAGGAGTACGAGCTGTAGTTAAGAAACGGCAGGCCGTCGTGACTGAAGCTCACGCGCTGGCCGAACTCATGGGTGCGGCGCGACTCGGGGTCGTCGCCGGTCTTGTAGTCGACGACGCCGGTGCCCTCCCACACCCCGATGAGCCAGGAGAGGGGAACGAGCTC
Source organism: Frondihabitans sp. VKM Ac-2883 (assembly GCF_015350875.1). Lineage (NCBI taxonomy): Bacteria > Bacillati > Actinomycetota > Actinomycetes > Micrococcales > Microbacteriaceae > Frondihabitans > Frondihabitans sp. VKM Ac-2883. The sequence goes on from NZ_JADKSF010000003.1 coordinate 46,678, forward strand.
GGCGGGCAGGTCGACGGGAATTTCGATCAAGGGTCAGCGCTGACCTTTGAACAGCTTCACGAGCACCGTCACCGCAACGAACGCAATGCAGAGAGACGCGACGACGAGCAGACCGATGTAGAACATCTCGAGGGCAAGCAGAGAATCCATGCAGTCAGCCTACCCGCGAGGCCTGGTCAGAGGGAGGGGAGAGCGAGGATCCCGGTGGCGATACCCAGCACGACGAGACTTCCCGACAGGCTCAGCATCGTCCGGTCGACGAGCCCGTCTTTCTCGCGGGTCGCGAGCTGCAGGCAGAACGTCAGCACAATGGTAAAACCCAGCACGAGCGGAAGCCAGACGAGATAGCCGTCACCGTCGACGGTCAGGCCGACGACTACGGCGCCCACGAGAGCGACGAACCACACGGGAATGGTCGTCGCGAGACGGAGGCGCACTCGGCGGTTGCTGGTTTCCACCCCTCCATCCTGGCCCACTGGCGCTGATGGGGGCACCCACTAGGGTGGTCCGGGGTCAACTTCTCTGTGAATTAGAATCACGAGAGAACATCAACTGGAGGTCGTGTGGCGCAGCTCTTGGTCCTGACTTCCTCCGGTACGCCCGAGGTCCTGCCCGCACTGGCGCTTCTCAGTCACCGTACCCGGCAGATCCCGGCAGAGCCCGCGCATCTCGTCAACGCCCCCTCGAGCGACCTCATCTTCGTCGACGCCCGCACCGATCTCGCCAGCGCGAAGTCGCTCTGCAAGATCCTGCGCACCACCGGCGTCACCGTGCCCATCGTGCTCGTCCTCACCGAGGGCGGCCTAACCGCCGTCAACTCCGAGTGGGGCGTCGACGACGTCATCCTCGAGTCGGCCGGCCCCGCCGAGGTCGACGCGCGAATCAGGTTGGTCACCGGCCGCCTCGCCCAAAGCCAGACCGGGTCGAAGATCCAGGCCTCCGGCGTCGTCATCGACGAGGCAAGCTACTCGGCGAAGGTGCACGGCAAGCCCCTCGACCTCACCTTCAAAGAATTCGAACTGCTCCGCTTCTTCGCGACGCATCCGTCGCGCGTCTTCACGCGCGAGCAGCTGCTCAGCGAGGTCTGGGGCTACGACTACTTCGGCGGCACCCGCACGGTCGACGTGCACGTGCGTCGCCTCCGCGCGAAGCTCGGCGACCTCGAGTCGCTCATCGGTACCGTGCGCAACGTCGGCTACCGCTTCAACGTCTACGACGACGAGCAGCGAGATGCCCTCAGAAGCTGACGCCACCCCGGTCGGTCAGCCCGACCGCAGCGGGGCCGCCGCCGCCGCGATGCTCGCCCCGCTCACCGCCGAGGCCACCGCCGCCGACGGCTCGCCGCCATTCTCCGACCAGGCTCTCGTCGAGGCCCGTTCGGGCGACGCGACCGTTCTCGGCGACGGCGACGCTGCGGCCATCCTGCGCCCGGGCGAGGCCGAACTCGTCGTTCGCCCGGCCGTTCGCGGGGCCGGCCTCGGCACCGTCCTTCTGCGCGCGGTGATCGACGTCACCGAAGGGCCGCTCGCCGTGTGGGCACACGGAGACCACCCGGCCGCCCGCCGCCTGGCCGAGGGCTTCGGTTTCGTGCCGACGCGGCGCCTGCTGCAGCAGCGGGCCAGGGTCGATGCGGGTGCGTCGGATCCTGCACTTCCTTCAGGCTTGGCTGTCCGGGCGTTCCGCCCCGGCATCGACGACGCCGCCTGGCTCGACCTCAACGCGCGCGCCTTCGCCTCGCACCCGGAGCAGGGGTCGCTCACGCAACTCGACCTCGACGCCCGCAAGGCCGACGACTGGTTCGATCCGGGCGACTTTTTACTGCTGTGGAAAGACGACGAACTGCTCGCCTTCGCCTGGTTAAAGGTGGAGGTGGGTACGGGTGCTGATTCAGGGTCGGGCTCGGGCGCTGATTCGGGCTCGGGCTCGTTCGGCGAGTTCTACGCCGTGGGCGTCTCGCCCGACCACCAGGGCGAGCACCTCGGCGGCGCGATCGTCGACGCCGGCCTGGCACGGCTTGCTCAGCGCGGCGTCGCGACGGCCACCCTCTACGTCGAGGGCGACAACGACGCGGCGCTCGGTCTCTACGCGACGCGGGGCTTCACCGATCACGCGATCGACGTGCAGTACACCCTCTCGCGCTGACCTCGCCCCCCTGCCCGTTCTGCCTGCCCGTTCTGCCCACCCCGCGCGCGACGCCAATTTGAGAGCGATCCGTCGGCGCAGACGCCGAACGGCAGTAACTGGTGTGACTGCCTCGTCGAATCGCTCGCAAATTGACGAAATACTGCCACAACGCCGCGTGTGCACAAAGCGGAGTTACCAACAGTTCACACGCCACGACCCTCGCGAAGAGCCACGGGTGGCAGGATTGAGAGATGGATAGCGAACCCTACGTCGACGGCGCAGCCGTCTCGAACGACTTGATCGACGACTTCGACGAGATGGTCACCTTCGACGTCGACGCCACCCTGCCGACCGACCGGTTCCTCGATCGCGAGATCAGCTGGCTGTCGTTCAACCAGAGGGTTCTCGAGCTCGCCGAAGATCCCGACACCCCGCTGCTCGAGCGCGCCAACTTCCTCGCGATCTTCGCGAGCAACCTCGACGAGTTCTTCATGGTGCGGGTGGCCGGCCTCAAGCGCCGCATCGCGACCGGGCTCGCCGTGCCGACCAACATCGGCACCTCGCCCAAAGACGTCCTCGCGACGATCAACGCGCGCGCCTACGAGCTCCAGGCCCGCCACGCGCGCGCCTTCAGCGACTCGGTCAAGCCCGACCTCGACGCCGCGGGCATCCACGTCGAGATGTGGTCCGACCTCGACGCGACCGACCGCGAGCGCATGCACGAGGTGTTCTCCAACCAGATCTTCCCGGTGCTGATGCCGCTGGCCGTCGACCCGGCCCACCCGTTCCCCTATATCTCCGGCCTGTCGCTCAACCTCGCTGTGCGAGTGCGCAACCCGAAGACCGAGAAGCAGGAGTTCGCGCGCCTCAAGGTGCCGCAGGTGCTCCCCCGTTTCGTACAGCTGCCCGACGACGGCAGCGGTCGCCTCCGCTTCATCCCGCTCGAAGACCTCATCGCGAACCACCTGCAAGACCTGTTCCCGGGCATGGAGGTCAACGAGCACCACGTCTTCCGTGTCACCCGCAACGAAGATGTCGAGATCGACGAAGACGAGTCGGAGAACCTCATCCAGGCGCTCGAGAAAGAGCTGCTGCGCCGCCGCTTCGGCCCGCCGATCCGTCTCGAGATCACCGAAGACATGGATCCCGTCACGCTCGAGCTGCTCGTCCGCGAGCTCGACATCACCGACCAAGAGGTCTATCGCCTTCCGGCGCCGCTCGACCTCGCCGGCCTGTTCGAGATCGCCAAGATCACCAACCCCGAGCTGCACTACGCCAAGCACCTCCCCACCACGGCCGTGCAGCTTCTGCCGACCGAGCCGAACATGAAGCCCGACATCTTCGCGAGCATCTCGCGTCGTGACGTGCTCGTGCACCACCCCTACGAGTCGTTCGCGACGAGCGTGCAGGCGTTCCTCGAGCAGGCCGCCGCCGACCCGAACGTGCTGGCAATCAAGCAGACCCTGTACCGCACGTCGGGTGACAGCCCCATCATCGAGGCCCTCATCGACGCGGCCGAGGCCGGCAAGCAGGTGCTCGCACTGGTCGAGATCAAGGCCCGCTTCGACGAGCAGAACAACATCACCTGGGCGCGCAAGCTCGAGAAGGCCGGCGTGCACGTCGTCTACGGCCTCGTCGGGCTGAAGACGCACTGCAAGCTCGCGCTGGTCATCCGCCAGGAGAAGGGCGGTCGACTCCGCCACTACACGCACATCGGCACGGGCAACTACAACCCCAAGACCAGCCGCATCTACGAAGACATGGGTCTCTTCACCGCCGACGACCAGGTCGGAAAAGACGTCACCCGCCTCTTCAACGAGCTCTCGGGCTATGCCATCGAGAAGAAGTTCAAGCGCCTGCTCGTCGCACCGCTCCACCTGCGCAAGGGCCTCATCAAGCGCATCGCCGTGGAGGCGGAGAACGCCGCCGCCGGCAAGCCCTCGGGCATCCGCATCAAGATCAACTCGATGGTCGACGAAGAAATCATCGACGCGCTCTACCACGCGAGCAACGCGGGGGTGCCGATCGACATCTGGGTGCGCGGCATCTGCTCGCTCAAGGCGGGCATCCCCGGCCTCAGCGAGAACATCCGCGTGCGCTCCATTCTGGGCCGCTACCTCGAGCACTCCCGTCTGTTCTCGTTCCACAACGACGGCGACCCGCAGGTGTTCATCGGCAGCGCCGACATGATGCACCGCAACCTCGATCGCCGTGTCGAAGTGCTGGTCCGGCTCGTCCAAGACGATCACCTCGCCGAGATCGAGGCGCTCTTCAACCTGGCCATGTCGCCCGAGACATCGTCGTGGTACCTCACGCCCGAGGGCTCGTGGGAGCGCCACTCGCGCAGTGATTCGGGCGAACGTCTCGCCGACATGCAAGATGGCCTCATGAAGCAGATCAGCAAGAGAAGGCGTTCCACACGGTGACACCCAGGCGAGACACGCCCCTGCAGACGGCCTCGAAGCCGGCCGCCACCACGATCGTCGCCGCGGGCGCCGTGTGCTGGAGGCTCGTCGACGGAAAAGTCCGGGTGCTTCTGATCCACCGCGACTACCACCACGACGTGTCGCTGCCGAAGGGCAAGGTCGATTCCGGTGAGTCGACCCCCCAGACGGCTGTGCGAGAGATCCGCGAAGAGACCGGCTACTCCGTCGCCCTCGGCGCACCGCTCGGCACGGCCGAATACCTTCTGCCGGGCGGGCGCGACAAGGTGGTGCACTATTGGGCCGCTGAGGTCGGTGATGCCGAGTTCGCTGCGGCCGGATCCTTCTCTCCGAACGACGAGGTGCAGAAGATCGAGTGGGTCCCCCTTGCCAAGGCTCGTGCGCAGCTCACCTACGAGCGTGACGCCGAGATCCTCGACCGCTTCGCCGATCGAGTCGCCGCCGACCAGGCGCGCACGTTCGCGATCGTGGCTCTGCGGCACGCCAAGACCGTCGCACCCGGCGAGTGGTCGGGCGCCGATTCGACGAGGCCCCTGCTGCCGGTGGGTCGCAAACAGGCCAAGGCGATCGCACCGGGAATCGCCTCCTGGCGACCCGCACGCATCATCAGCAGCACCGCCGCCCGCTGCCTGGCCACGGTCGAGCCGCTGTCGGCGGCCTCGCACGTGGGTGTCCGCCAGACCGACGCCCTCAGCCAAGACGCGTTCGAGGCCGGCACCGCCGATGTCGCGGGCGTCGTCAAGAAGCGCTTGAAGAAGCGAGTCGACGCCGTCCTCTGCAGCCACGGCCCTGTCCTGCCCGAGATCATCCGCCAGATCGCGTCCCAGGCGAACGGCGGCTACGCGCTCGACCTCCGCCGTTTCGGCTCGCTGAGCACCGGCGACTACACCGTGCTGCATCTGTCTCGCGCTGACGCGACGCTCGTCGCCATCGAGACGCACGGGTCAGGCCTGTAGGCGGGCAGGGGCTCAGGATCCGCCGCCAGGGCACCTGCACTCAGGGCTCTTGTATTCAGGACAACGGGCGCACAACTCAGGCGTGAGCGGCGCCCCGGATCCTGAGCCAAGGCGTTGTGGCGCTGCCAGGGCCCTAACGCAGGACTCGCCGAGCACCCCACCTGAACTCAGGAGGCGCGTCCTGGCGAACCGCCCTACTCCTCACCCTGCCAACCCCTCGGATCCCCGGCGCTTGTTCTCCGGCCGTTCACCTTCCGTTCACCGGTACAGACGAACGTCGTTAACGCAGAAACGTAGCCTCGCTCGCGGGTCAGCACCGGCCCGTGACTCATTCGAGTCTCGCTCCCTCACGGGGGCATACCCCTGCATCACGACTTAGTCCTCCCCGAAGGGAAATCTGTGAACATCAAGCGAGTTGGCAGCATCGCCGCCATCGCCATCGTCGGAGCAATTGCACTGTCTTCCTGTGCATCGAACGAGGGCGGCTCGGGCACTGGCTCGAGCGACCTCTCCGGCACCATCAACGGCATCGGCTCGTCTGCTCAGCAGGCCGCTGAGACCGCCTGGGCTTCCGCCTTCCAGCAGGCCAACGCCGATGCCAACGTCAACTACGACCCGCAGGGCTCCGGCGCCGGTCGCACCAGCTTCATCTCGGGTGCTGCTGACTTCGCCGGCTCCGACGCCGCTCTCTCGGACGACGAGCTCAAGTCGACCTTCGCCGGGTGCGCTGCCGACTCCAAGGCCATCGACCTCCCCGTCTACATCTCGCCGATCGCCATCGCGTACAACGTCGACGGCCTCACCGACCTCACCCTCGACGCCGACACCATCGCCGGCATCTTCAAGGGCACGATCACCAAGTGGAACGACGCGGCGATCACCAAGCTGAACCCCGACGCGAAGCTCCCCAGCGCTGCGATCACGGTCGTGCACCGTTCGGACGACTCCGGCACCACCTTCAACTTCTCGCAGTACCTCGCGAGCCAGGCCAAGTCGGTCTGGACCGAAGAGGCCTCGCAGACGTTCCCCTACTCCGTGGGTGACGCGGCCAAGGGTGGTTCCGGTGTGGCCGACGCCACCAAGAACTCGAAGAACTCGATCACGTACCTCGACGACTCGGCTGTGGGCGACCTTTCCGTCGCGAAGCTGATGGTCGGCGGAACCGCCACCGAGCTCAGCGCCGACGGCGCCGCTGCGGTCGTCTCCAAGTCCCCGCTGGTCGAAGGCCGCGCTGACAACGACCTCGCGATCAACATCGACCGGACGCTTACCGACAAGGGTGACTGGCCTCTCGTGCTCGTGAGCTACATCATCGCCTGCGACACCTACAAGGACAGCGCCAAGGGCAACCTGGTCAAGGCCTACGCCACCTACGCAGCCAGCTCCGACGGTCAGAAGGCCGCCGCCGAGCAGGCCAAGTCGGCTGAGCTGACCAGCGACCTCGCCTCCAAGGTCGCGACGGCTGCCGCCACCATCAAGTAACACCAGCACGACCAGGATCCGGGTCGCGGACTCTTCCGCGGCCCGGATTCCTCTGCTTCACTAGCACCACCCAGTGCCCAGCTCCTCTATCCCGAACAGTCGTGCGGCCCACCGAGCCAGAGCAGGATCTCCTCTTCATGACCGCTACCGCGGAACGCCCCTCCAAGGCAGACACCCGACCCAAGTCCGTCGTTCGTCTCGGCGATCGCGTCTTCTCCACCGCCACGGTGCTTTCGGGGTCGTTGATCCTCGTCGTGCTCGTCGCGGTCGCCCTGTTCCTCATCGTGCAGAGCATCCCGGCCCTGACCGCCAAGCCCGGCGAGATCCCTCAGGGCGCGAAGAGCTTCTGGGACTACGTCGGCCCCCTCGTCTTCGGCACCATCTGGGCTGCCCTGCTGGCCCTCATCATCGCTACCCCGCTCGCGCTCGGCATCGCGCTCTTCATCTCGCACTACGCACCGCGCCGCATCAGCCAGTTGCTCGGCTACATCATCGACCTGCTGGCAGCCGTGCCCAGCGTCGTGTTCGGCCTCTGGGGCGTGCTCGTGCTCGCCCCCTTCATCCAGCCCTTCTACTCGACTCTCGTCGACAAGCTCGGCTGGATTCCCCTCTTCGCGGGGCCCGTCTCCGGCACCGGCAAGACAATCCTCACGGCGTCCATCGTGCTCGCCGTGATGATCCTGCCGATCATGACCGCGGTCATGCGCGAGATCTTCCTGCAGGCTCCGCGTCTGCACGAGGAGGCCGCTCTGGCCCTCGGCGCGACGCGCTTCGAGATGATCCAGATGGCAGTGCTTCCGTTCGCTCGCTCCGGCATGGTCTCCGCGGTCATGCTCGGCCTCGGTCGCGCCCTCGGTGAAACCCTGGCCATCGCGATCGTGCTGTCGCCGGCCGCGGTCGTGAACATCTTCCTTCTGACGAGTCAGAACCCGAACACGATCGCCGCCAACATCGCGCTCCAATTCAACGAGGCGCAGGGAGTCGGTCTGAACACCCTCATCGCGTCGGGCCTGATCCTCTTCGTCATCACACTGCTGGTCAACATGGCGGCCCGGTTCGTCGTCAACCGCCGCAAAGACTTCTCGGGAGCCAACTGATGTCGGTCGCCGTCCGCAACACGTCCACTCGCACCAACACGCTGACCGCCGGCAAGCTGCCGAAGGGCGCCCCGTGGGGCCTGCTCATCGTCAGCTGGGCGATCTTCGTGGTCATTTTCCTGCTGCTCGAGGCGTCGGGAACCACCCGCGACTTCAACATCGTCGGCGCTCTCTTCTTCGGCACCATCCTCTTCGACATCCTCATCGTCGTGATCTCGATGGTCGTCGAGGGTGGTCGCAAGGCAAAGGACCGCCTCGTCACCTCGCTGGTCGCCACGGCCTTCATCGTGACGCTGCTCCCCCTGATCTCGCTCATCTACACGGTGTTGTCACGCGGGCTCGCCCGCTTCGACTCCGCTTACTTCAGTGAGTCGATGCGCAACGTGATCGGCGACGGCGGCGGCGCCCTGCACGCGATCGTCGGAACCCTCGAGATCACGGCCATCGCGACACTGATCAGCGTCCCGATCGGCCTGCTCACCTCGATCTACCTGGTCGAGTACGGCCGGGGTCGTCTGGCTCGATCGATCACGTTCTTCGTCGACGTGATGACGGGCATCCCCTCCATCGTCGCCGGCCTGTTCGCCTTTGCGCTCTTCTCCCTCCTTCTCGGTCCGGCGTACCGTGCCGGTATCGTCGGCTCGATCGCGCTCAGCGTGCTCATGATCCCGGTCGTGGTCCGCTCCAGCGAAGAGATCCTGAAGATCGTGCCGAACGAGCTGCGCGAGGCGAGCTTCGCTCTTGGTGTGCCGAAGTGGCTGACGATCGTCAAGGTCATCCTGCCGACGTCGATCGCCGGTCTCACGACGGGTGTCATGCTGGCGATCTCGCGCGTCATCGGCGAGACCGCGCCCCTGCTCATCACGACCGGCTTCACGACGAGCATGAACTACGACCTGCTCCAAGACCGCATGATGACCCTGCCGGTGTTCGTCTACACGCAGTACGCCAACCAGGGGCCAAATGCCACACCGTTCGTGGAGCGCGCCTGGACCGGCGCCCTCGTGCTGATCCTGATCGTCATGGCCCTGAACCTGTTGGCCCGCCTCATCGGCCGCTTCTTCGCCCCCAAGCTCAGCCGCTAGCTGCGGCATCGCCTCAGCCCGGCTCTCCCCCGCTCCGTCCCGAAAAGGAACCTCAGTGTCCAAGCGCATCGAAGTCAAAGACCTCAACGTCTACTACAGCAAGTTCCGCGCTGTCGAAGACGTCAACATCACGATCGAACCGCGCACCGTGACCGCGTTCATCGGCCCCTCAGGTTGCGGCAAGTCGACGTTCCTCCGCACGCTCAACCGCATGCACGAGGTCATCCCCGGTGCCTACGTGGAGGGCGAGGTGCTCATCGACGGCAATGACCTCTACGGCCCCGGCGTCGACCCGGTGCTCGTGCGCCGCCAGGTCGGCATGGTGTTCCAGCGCCCCAACCCGTTCCCCACGATGTCGATTCGCGACAACGTGCTCGCCGGCGTGAAGCTCAACAACCGCCGCATGTCGAAGACCGACTCCGACGAGCTCGTCGAGAAGTCGCTCCAGGGCGCGAACCTCTGGAACGAGGTCAAAGACCGACTCGACAAGCCAGGATCCGGGTTGTCCGGCGGACAGCAGCAACGTCTCTGCATCGCGCGCGCCGTCGCGGTGTCTCCCGACGTGATCCTCATGGACGAGCCCTGCTCGGCCCTCGACCCCATCTCGACGCTCGCGATTGAAGACCTCATCGAGGAGCTCAAGCAGGAGTACACGATCGTGATCGTGACCCACAACATGCAGCAGGCGTCGCGTGTCAGCGACAAGACGGCGTTCTTCAACATCGCGGGCACCGGCAAGCCCGGCAAGCTCATCGAGTTCAACGACACCGCGACGATGTTCTCGAACCCGTCGGTGCAGGCGACCGAAGACTACGTCTCGGGCCGCTTCGGTTGATCCCCCAGCGCTAACCCGCAGAAATGGCTCAGGCCCCGGTCGAAAGACCGGGGCCTGAGCCGTTTGTGATTCGCGGGGCGCTAGGCGCTCTGCAGCGCGGCGACCGGCGTCGTGGTCGGCTGCTTCGAGCCGCCCGCCGGCTCCACCGTGATGCCGACGGTGTCGCCCGCCTGCATGTCGCCCTGCAGCACCTGGGTGACCGAGTTCGAGGTGACCGAGACGGTGCCGGCCGACTTGATGTCGGAGCCCTTGATGTACCAGAGCTGGTAGGTCTTGTCGCTCGGCAGGGAGGTCAGGCCGGTGAGCATGACGGCCGAGCGCTGGAGGCCGTTCGACCAGTACAGCGTCGCCTTGCCGCCCGACGAGATGTCGGTCGCGGCGTGCTGCACGTCGTTGGCCGTGAGGATCTGCTGGAGGTCGGGACTTTGCGCACTTGGCTGCGACATCGAAGGGTTCGGGGCGAACTGGTTCGCTACGCCGACCCCGCCGAAGACGAGACCCACCGCGGCGGCAGCCCCGATGAGCAAGACGCCGGGTCGCATGAACCAGCGCTGCCGGGCGAGCGGGATGGGCTCGAGCAGCTTGCCACCACTCTCGGCCTCGGTCGAGGTCGTGGCGGGAGCCGGATCCTGCGCTGCGGGGGTCTCGAGGCGCGGAAGCTGGGGCGTCGACTCGATGAGGTCGAGGATGCTGGCACGCAAACCGGCAGAGGGGGTGACGGGCGTCGCCGCACGACCGAGCAGCAGAGCGGTGTCGTTCAACTCGGCTACCTCCTGTCTGAGTTCGGGTGACTCGCTGAGGCGAGCTTCAAAGGTGTTGCGCTCTTCGTCGGTGATCGCGTTCAGTGCGTAGGCACCGGAGAGAGCGTCGATGTCGGGGGTCGAGGGGCCGGAGCCGTTGCGGTTGTCGCTCATGACGCCACTCCTAATTCGTCGCGAAGGCGGATCATGCCGTCTCGTAAGCGGGTTTTGACTGTGCCGATGGGCACGTGAAGCATTTGAGAGACCTCGTTGTGCGTGTAGCCGCCGTAGTAGGCGAGCTGCACGGCCTGTCTCTGCAGTTCGGTAAGGCGACCGAGCGCTCGCTCGACCCGCTCGTGCTCGATGCGGATCTCAACCTGCTCGGTGACCGAGTCGTACGACGTCTCGTAGTCGCGGATGCCGATCTTGGTGTCGCGGTCACGACTCGACTGGCTGGCCCGCACCCGGTCGACCGCACGGCGGTGAGCCATGGTGAGCATCCAGCTGGAGGCGCTGCCCTTGGCCGGATCGAAGCGGGTCGCCGTCTGCCAGATCTCGAGGAAGACCTCTTGCGTGACCTCCTCCGACTGCGAGTGGTCTTTCAAGAGCCTTTTGATCAGGCCGAGCACACGGGCTCCGGTCTGGTCGTAGAGCTCGGCAAAAGCCGCGCGATCGCCGTCGGCAACACGCCCGAGGAGTTCGTCGGGGGTGGGTTCGGCGCCGATGTCGCGCCCGGGTGTTTCCATATCGCGGCTCACAAGCTCCAGCATGTCAGGTCGCACCTCCGTCCGCACTGGTAGGGAAATCGGCGCTGTTACCGGGGTGGCCCTCTCGCACGGACCGTCTGGGATGGCAAAAGCCCGGCAGTGCGAGAGAGCCGCCGCGGTGGGCCGGTCAGTCGTGACCGACCCGGCGATCGAGGGTGATCGGCGGGTTTTCTCTCTGCACTATGTTCGGCGCGGTCGTCCGAGTGGATTGGAGGATTCTTCAGGCAGCAGATCGACGAGCTCAGGATCCGGCCCGACGCCGCTCGACACGGCGTCGCAGGCGCCCTTAACAAAGAAGCGCCGGGCCGCAGAAACGCCTCTCGGCGCGAGGCCGCTCGGAGCGGCTAAATTTGGAGCCCGGGGTTTACTGCGGCCCGGCGTCGTCCACTGTACAGGCGGCATGGTCGGTCTTGCTCGGCGTCCGCAGAGAGCGAACGGCTGCGGTGACTCTGACACCGCCTTTCGATGCAGGCACTGTTTTTGGCCGGTGTCGTCGCCGCAAAGCAGTGTCGTTCTGACTGCGGCGGTCTCGGGGACGGTCACCCTGCATGTCGGTGGCGGGGCGTACTCTGGGCCCAATGTCAGAGCGTCACTATCACCGCCCCGCCCAGTTCGCCGGCCACGAGTTCGAGGCCTTCCAGGGCGGCGACGATCCCGCAGTCATGCATCGCGTCGCCCACGAGTCAGCGGGCGCGCTGCTCGCCCGTGTCCGAAACGACCCGAGCCCCGAGATCCTCGACCGACTCGTCGCGTTCACCGACTCCAACGGCATCGATGCCCTCGCCGAGCTGTGGGCGGGTGCGACCGCGCACAGCCTGCCCGGTGCGCTCTGGCGCATCTATCTGCTCCGGGCTGTCATTCGGCAGAGCCCCGACGACATCACGTACCTGTTCGAGCGGGGCGCCGCGATCTCGTCGACGATCGACCCCGTGGTCGCGGGCGCCCCCACTCCCGCGACGCCGGAGGAGATCCTCGAGCTGGCCGATCGGATCCTTCGGGGTGTCTTCGACGGCGACTTCGCCCTCGCTCTCGACCGCGGTGCCGCGTTCGCCCGGCTGGCGTCGGCCGGTGCCACCGCCGTGGCCGACGACCTCGACGTGCTCGAGCCGGAACGATCCAGTGAATTCACGCGGCGGGGCCTGCGGCTGACCGAGCTCGCGACCGACCTGGCGGCGTGCGCCGGGCGGTGGCGCGACGGCAGCCTTGACTGAGTTGCGCTGCGGCTTCGGCTCCGGCTTCCGGTGGGCGTGGGCCGGAACGACCTCGCGCTGTTGCTACAATCGGTAGCTGCACGGGCCTCTAGCTCAGTCGGTAGAGCATCGGACTTTTAATCCGTTGGTCGTGGGTTCGAGCCCCACGGGGCCCACAATGATGAATGGCGCCCCCCGGGGCGCCATTTGTCGTTGTGGGCCCGGTGTCGGCGAGAGCGCACTCGTGGTGGCCCCCGAAGCCGGTTCCGACGCGACGCGCCAGCGGCGTGGCGGCCGTGCGCCGAGGGATCGAGCCCCACGGGGCCCACCTTTGCAGCGCAGCGTCGGCGAGACTCCACAAAGTGCCGATGTGGGCACCACAGATGGGCACTTCGTGGAGTCTCGCTGAAGCAGCGCCGACCACAGCTCAGGCAGCCACCGCAGCCGAGTAGCGCACACCCCACGAGCCGGTCCAGGTTTCGCCCTCGTCGAGCCAGATCAGGCTCTCGCCGGAGGCCAGGGCATTGGCGGGCGCCGTCATCGGCTCGGCGGCAATCGCGAGGCCCTTGACGCCGTCGCGCGGGAAGTTCCGTGGGGTGAAGACCTGCACGTAGGGGAACGACTCGTCTTGCCACATCGCAGTCGTAGAGCCGTCGGGCGCGGTGAGGGTCGTGACCCGGTGACCCGAGGGATCCTGCGCGATGTCGCGATAGCAGGTGTCGATGTCGAGGTCGCCGACCAAGGGCGAACCGGCGAGGTCGAACGGGGTGCCCGCGACGGGCGACGTGCCGACGGGAATGCTGCGCACGTTCGTCTCGAACCGCGTCGCGGCGTCGAGGGTCACCCGGAGCGTGGCGGGGTCGTGTGAGCCGACGCGGAAGAACGGGTGGGATCCGACGGCGAACGGTGCACGACCGGGGCCCCGGTTCGTGACCGTGTGCGTGACGATCAGCCCGTCGACCACGAGCTCGTGCCGAACAGTGGTGTCGAGACGGAACGGGTAGCCGTGCTGGGGGAACACCGAAGCAGCCTGGGTCACCGCGTGCGGTTCGACCGACACGGGGCGATATGCGGTGTAACGCAGGAGGCCGTGGCTCGCGTTGCCCTTGGCGACCTCGGTGATGTCGAGTTTCTGCTCGGCGCCGTCGAGGTGCCAGATGCCGCCATCGACCCGGTTCGGCCAGGGGACGAGCGTGATACCGCACGCCGAAGGAGGGCTCTCGTGCTCGGCGAATGTCTCGGCGACCGCGTTGCCGTCGACCTCGAGGCCCCGGAGTCCCGCGGCGAGCTCGGTGACGATCGCTGTGACGACGTGGCCGTCGCCCTCGAGACGGAGGGCATATTGATCGCCGGTGGGCGAGAAGGTATCGGTCACAGGGAGTCTCTCTCAGAGGAAGTGCGGTCGGTCTCGTCGGCCTCAAGCACCGTGAGCCCCGCCTCGCGGAGCCCCCGGACGTCGTCAGCCGCGGCACCCGCCGTTATCAAGCCCTCGAACGACTCGAGAGGCCCGATCACGCCGAGATGCGCCTCACCTATCTTGCCCCCGTCGGCGACGATGAACGACCGCCGGGCTGTTCGGGCCATCAGCCGCTTGAGGTCGGTCTCGGGCAGATTGACGTTGGTGACGCCGTGCCGCACGTCGACGCCCGTGCAGCCGATGAAGGCCAGGTCGGCCGTGAGGCTCTCGAACACGGTGGTCGCCAGAGGATTGACGAGCGAGTGCTGCAGGGGCCGGAGCGTGCCGCCGGTCACGATCACGGTGAACCGCGGAACAGCCCGCTCGAGAGCGAGGGCGATCGTGAGGCCGTTGGTGACGATGGTGACCCCGGCCAGGTCGGTGCGCTCGAGCAGCGCCTCGGCGATCTGCGTGGTCGTGGTGCCGACATCGAGCACGATGCACTGGCCACTGCCCACGAGCGAGGCCGCCTGCACGCCGATGGCCCGCTTGGCTGCCGCACCGACGGCCGCGACCTCTTCGAACGGCCGCTCGACGGGTGACTGCTCGACGCTCATCGCCCCACCGTGCACACGGACCAGACGACCAGCCAGAGCAAGAGCATCGAAGTCGCTGCGGATCGTCACCTCGGAGGTGCCGAACTCGCGAGCCAGATCGGTCGTGCGGGCGAAACCGTGCGCCTCGACGACCGACACGATGCCCTCCCGGCGGCGCGGCGAGAAAATGCCGGACGATTGCGATGGGCGAGGGGTGGAATCCACCCCTCAAGCTTCGTATACTTTCGTTTGCCTTCGCAAGAGAAAGCATCGAGCAATCTCGGGGGCACAGAGCAATCCCAAGGAGGGGCATGCCCATCGTCAAACGCCCGACCGTCCTGGCCGACGGTCGCGAGCTCATCTACTTCGACGACGCCGACACCACCCTGCCGGCCGAGCGGAAGCCCGACCGGCGCCCCCTCGACCCGCGCCCCGAGACGGCGACCATGCGGCAAGACGTGCTGACCGGCGAGTGGGTGTCGATCGCGGCCTCGCGCCAGAACCGCGCGTTCCTGCCCCCGGCCGAGCTCGACCCGCTCGCACCCGCGACCGAGACGAACCCCTCCGAGATCCCCGACATCTACGACGTCGCGGTCTTCGAGAACCGGTCGCCCTCCTTCGGGCCGCTCCTCCCCGACGACGCCGACAACGCACCGCTGAGCCTCGACGACCTCTCCGAGATCGGCATCGGGCGCACCCGCACCTCGATCGGCCGCTGCGAGGTCGTCTGCTTCAGCCCCGAGACCTACGGCTCGTTCGCGAGCCTCAGCGAGTCGCGTGCCCGCACCGTCGTCGAAGCCTGGGCCGACCGCACCGAGGCACTGAGCGCCCTGCCCGGCATTCAGCAGGTCTTCCCGTTCGAGAACCGCGGCGAGGCGATCGGCGTCACGCTGCATCACCCGCACGGCCAGATCTACGCCTACCCCTACGTCACTCCCCGCACGACCCGGCTGCTGCAGAGCATCGAGTCGTACGGCCCGAACCTCTTCGAAGACATCCTCGACACCGAGCGGAGCGGCCCCCGGGTCGTGCTCGCCGGTGAGCACTTCACCGCGTTCGTGCCCTTCGCGGCCCGGTGGCCCGTCGAGATCCACCTGCTGCCCCACCGCCACGTGCCCGACTTCGCGGGTTTGACGAGCGACGAACGCGACGAACTCGCCCTGATGTACCGTCGGATCCTTCGCGGAGTCGACGCTCTCTACGACGACCCGACGCCCTACATCGCCGCCTGGCACCAGGCGCCGGTGAACGTCGGGCGCGACACCGTGCGGCTGATGCTGCAGATCACCTCGCCGCGGCGGGCTGAGAGCAAACTCAAATTCCTGGCAGGATCCGAGGCGGCGATGGGAGCCTGGATCGGCGACCTCGTTCCCGAGAAGAGCGCCGAACTGATCCGAGAGGCCATCGACCGAGCATGAGCACCACCGATTCACCGACATTCGACGGCATCTTCGACACCGAGGTCGTGGGGCGCTGGCAGGCTCCCGGCCGCGTCAACCTGATCGGCGAGCACACCGACTACAACGACGGCTTCGTGCTGCCGCTCGCGATCGACCGGGCGACGACCATCACGGTCGGGCGCCGCAACGACCGCCTCCTGCGCGCCTCGTCGTCGTTCGAGCCCGGCGTCGTACACGAAGCCTCGCTCGACGCGCTCGATCCCGCCACCCTCGACGGCTGGTCGGCCTATGTTTTCGGTATCGCCTGGGCACTGGCCAAAAAGCTGCCTGAGGTGACGACCTCCGACGACGTCGCCATCGACCTCTCCGAGGCGTTCGGTCTCGACATCTTCGTCGACTCCGACGTGCCCGTCGGCGCCGGCCTCTCGTCGTCGGCCGCGATCGAGTGCTCCGTCGCCGTCGCGATGGCCGACCTCTGGAACCTCGACGTGACGCGACCGTTCCTGGCCTCGGTCGGGCAGTACTCCGAGAACCACGCCGTGGGCGCACCCACCGGAATCATGGATCAGTCCGCCTCGCTTCTCGGTCGCGCCGACTCGGCAGTCTTCCTCGATTGTCGCAGTCTCGACGCCGAGGTCATCGACCTCGGCTTCGCTCCGGCCTCGCTCGAGCTGCTCGTGATCGACACCCGCGTCGAGCACGCGCACGCGACCGGCGGCTACGTCGAGCGCCGCGCCTCGTGCGAGAAGGGGGCGGCAGCGCTCGGTGTCACCTCCCTCCGCGACCTCGACGTCTCCGACCTCGAACGCGCCGAGTCGCTCCTCGACGACGAGACGTACCGCCGCGTGCGCCACGTGATCACCGAGAACCAGCGCGTGCTCGACACCGTCCGCACCCTGCGCGAATCGGGCCCGGGCGCGATCGGTGCGCTGCTCGACGCCTCGCACGTGTCGATGCGCGACGACTTCGAGATCTCGGTGCCCGAGCTCGACCTCGCTGTCTCGACCGCGCAGTCGACCGGCGCTGTCGGCGCGCGGATGACGGGCGGTGGTTTCGGCGGCGCAGCGATCGCGCTGGTGCCGTCGGACTCGCGAGAGACGGTGACCGCGGCCGTGCTGGAGGCATTCGCCGCCGCCGGGTACCGCGAGCCGACGATCTTCGCCGTGCATGCGGCCGACGGGGCGCACCGCCTCGAGGGGTGATCCGCTCTCGATGCTCAGCTCGCCCGGCGGCTCGGCGGCCCGGCGGCCCGGCGGCCCGGCGGCCCGGCCGCCCGGCGCCGAGGGTAGCCAAATGGGCCCCTGACAACGCGTCAGGGGCCCATTTACGTACTCTCGGCGCGGCGGAGGGTCGGCCAGTCGCACTGAGAGCGCGATAAAGGCCCTGGGCCGACCGCGCCACGGCCGTTTCTGCACACTCGACGACTGCAGACCAGCGGGGGCGCCCGCTACTTTCGCTCGGCCGCCTCGACCACATTGGCCAGCAGCATGGCCCGCGTCATCGGCCCGACCCCGCCCGGCACCGGCGACAGGTAGCCCGCCACCGCCGCGACCTCGGGGTCGACGTCGCCGCGGAGCCGGTACTTGCCCGTCTCGTCGTCGAGCACCCGCGTGATGCCGACGTCGATCACGGCGGCACCCGGCTTCACCCAGTCGGGTTTTACGAGCCCCGCCACTCCCGCGGCGGCCACGACGATGTCGGCGCGGCGTACCTCGGCGGCGACGTCGGCTGTGCGCGAGTGCGTCAGCGTCGCGGTCGCCTCGAGGCGCGTCAGGAGCAGGCCGAGCGGACGACCGACGGTCAGCCCCTGGCCGATGATGGTGACGTGCTGACCGGCGATCGGGATGTCGTAGGCGCGCAGCATGGCGACGATGCCCCGCGGCGTGCACGGGAGCGGCGTATCGATGGACCGTTTGCCGCCCGGCACGGCCAGCACGAGCTCACCCAGGTTGACCGGGTGCAGGCCGTCGGCGTCTTTGAGGGGATCCATCAGCTCGAGCATCGCCGTCGGGTCGATGCCCTCGGGCAACGGCAGCTGGATGATGAACGCCGTGACGAGCGGGTTCTGGTTCATGAACCGGATCGCGTCGCGGATGTCGCTCTCGGAGGCCGTCTCGGGCAGGTCGAGCCGGATCGACTCGATCCCCACCTCGGCGCAGTCGCGGTGCTTGCCCGCGACGTACGACAAGGATCCGGGGTTGGAGCCGACGAGAATGGTGCCGAGCCCCGGGTGGATGCCCGTGGCCTTCAGCGCCGCCACCCGCACCCGCAGGTCTTCTTTCACGGTCGCAGCCAATGCCGTGCCGTCGATCTTCACGGCCTGCTGAACGCTCTCGGCCGCCGCCTGGGGGGCAGTCGTCATGCGTAGAGCGGGAACGCGTCGGTGAGAACCTTCACGCGGGCTGCGAGGGCCGCGACATCGGGGTTCGGCATCAGTGTGAGCGCGATGATGTCGGCCACCTCGGCGAACTCCTCGTCGCCGAAGCCACGCGTCGCGAGAGCCGGGGTACCGATGCGCACGCCGGACGTCGTCATGGGCGGACGGGGATCCCACGGCACCGAGTTGCGGTTGACGGTGATGCCGACCTCGTGAAGGAGGTTCTCGGCCTGCTTGCCGTCGACCTCGCTGGCGCGAAGGTCGACCAGCACGAGGTGCACGTCTGTTCCGCCGGTGAGCACGTCGACTCCGGCCGCCTTGGCGTCGGCCTGCGTGAGGCGGTCGGCGAGGAGCTTGGCGCCACGAATGGTGCGCTCCTGGCGGTCTTTGAACTCGGGCTCGGCGGCGAGCTTGAACGCGGTGGCCTTGGCGGCGATCACGTGCATCAGCGGCCCGCCCTGCTGGCCGGGGAAGACAGCCGAGTTGAGCTTCTTGAAGAGCGACTCCTCGTTCGAGAGGATCACACCCGAGCGGGGACCGGCGAGCGTCTTGTGCACGGTCGACGAGACGACGTGGGCATGAGGCAGCGGCGACGGGTGCAGACCGGCGGCGACGAGGCCGGCGAAGTGCGCCATGTCGACCCAGAGGTACGCGCCGACCTCGTCGGCGATGGCGCGGAACGCGGCGAAGTCGAGCTGGCGTGGGTACGCCGACCAGCCGGCGATGATGACCTTCGGCTTGTGCTCGAGCGCCTGCTGGCGAACGATCTCCATGTCGATGAGGTAGGTCTTCGGGTCCACCTCGTAGGCGACGGCGTTGTAGAGCTTGCCCGAGAAGTTGAGCTTCATGCCGTGCGTGAGGTGGCCACCGTGCGAGAGCTCGAGGCCGAGGATCGTGTCGCCGGGAGTGGCGATCGCGGCGAGCACGGCCGCGTTGGCCTGCGCACCCGAGTGCGGCTGGACGTTGGCGAACTCGGCGCCGAACAGCGATTTGGCGCGCTCGATGGCGAGGTTCTCCGCGATGTCGACGAACTCGCAGCCGCCGTAGTAGCGACGCCCCGGGTAGCCCTCGGCGTACTTGTTGGTGAGCACCGAGCCCTGCGACTCGAGCACGGCACGCGGAACGAAGTTCTCGCTGGCGATCATCTCGAGGTAGTCGCGCTGACGGCCGAGCTCCTGCTCGAGGACCGCCGCGATCTCGGGGTCGACCTCGGAGAGTGGGGAGTTGAAGGTGGAGGGCTGGCGATTGACTGTGTTCTGGGGGGAAACGGTGGTCATAGAAGACTCCAATGCACACGGATAGAAAGCAGGATCCGACGGGGCCGATTTGGGCTCAGTCGGGGGCCAGCGGCAGCCCAGGCGTACGGCCACCAACCGTGTCAGTCGCTCCCCGGTGGTAGACCACCCGAACGCCAGTCGCGACGCGTCGAGCATACCAACTCCCACCGACAGCACTCAATGAGTCGTGCCACCCTGGAGGGGTGAGAATGACCCTCGACGAGACCGACACTCGGCAGCGCGTCGCCCCCGATGTTCCCTGGGTGACGCTGGTCTGGGACGACCCCGTCAATCTGATGTCGTACGTCTCGTACGTCTTCCGCAGCTACTTCGGCTTCGACCGAAAGGAGGCCGAACGCCTCATGATGCAGGTGCATACAAAGGGCAGGGCCGTCGTCGCGACGGGTGCCCGCGAGCAGATGGAGATGCACGTCGACGCCCTCCACGGCTACGGACTCTGGGCCACCGTGTCGAAGGCCGACGAGTGAGCCTCCTGCCGTTTCACCGCAGACGAGATGGCGTGCACGTGGGGCTCGGGGAGGAGGAGAGGTCGCTGATCGCCGAACTCTCCGGGCAACTCGTGGCCCTGCTCGAAGGGCGAGACGAGTCGGATCCTGCGGTGTCGCGCCTTCTTCCGCCCGGGTACGCCGACGACGACGAGGCGAATGCCGAGTTCCGGCGGCTGACGATCGACGATCTGACGGCGGGCAAGATCCGCAATGCCGAGATGGTCCGCGAGAGCCTCGCGTCGGCCGACCCCAAGGCGCCGCTGACGCCCGAGGCCGAACAGGCGTGGCTGCGGAGTCTCACCGACCTGCGGCTCACGCTCGCGAGCCGGCTCGGCCTGACCGACGAGGGCTTCGCGGCGGGGGCCTCCGACGACCGCGCGATGCTCGAGAACGTCTACGAGTGGCTCGGGTTCGTGCAGGAATCGCTGGTGCGTGCGGTCGACCGCTAGCTTGTGCGGCCCCTGACGCGGCAGCGGATCGGCGGTGCCGCGAGTCGGCGGGTGTTATTGAGAGTCGGCGGGTGCTGCAGCACCCGCCGACGCCCCACAACACCCTCCTACACCTCTTAGCACCCGCCGACACCGACCGACCGACGCACCGTGAGGTCGGCGCCGCACGACCAGCCTCAGCGCTGGGTCGCGAGGAGGTCGGCGGCGATGCCGGTGTCTTCCCATCCGCTGCCGCGCGGTTCGAGCAGATTGCCGCTTACGGTGAGCACGCGGATGCGGTCGGCGCCGTTGCCGCCGACGAGCCCCACGGCGACGTCGTTCGGGCTGCCGAGGTCGGTGGTCTCGCCGCCGACATCGTGCTCGGACACGAGCGAGTCGCCGTCGTCGCTCGTCGACAGGGTGCCGACCGTCAGCTCGTCGACCCAGGTGACCGACACCGGAGTGCCGGCGGGTGGCGTGAGCTGGATCGGCACGCCGAGGCTGACCGGCACCAGATCGTCGTCGCGCACGATGGCGGCCACATATAGGTGCGTGGTGCCGTCGGCGTCGAGCAGCAGCGCGATGCGGGTTCCGTCGCGCGAGATCTTGAACGCGGTGAGCTGCTCGTCGGAGGGCAGAGCGCTCTCGATCGGATGGGCGGTCCCGTCGGCCGCGTAGGCGGTCAGCGATTGCGGCGCTCGCTCCTGGGCACTCCAGATGAAACCGAGGTCGTCGAGAGAGGGGTCGGTGAGGCTGCTCCGGTCGTCGAGTCGGCGTGACGAGCCGTCGTTCCGAGCGACGTACACGCCCGACGCCGTGCCCACCGCGGCCAGCGTCTGTTTCGTCGACAGTTCGACCGAGGTCGGGTTGAGGCCGACGACCGTCTTCGACAGGCCCGAGATCGGAGACACGGTTGCCGTGCTGGCGAAGCCGAACTTGCCGTCGGCGATGACGAGGGGGCGGGCGTCGACCGGCGGGTCGGTGATCGCCTCGGCGCCGGTGTCGTTGGGGATCGAGACGGGCGACCCCTGAACGCTGATGTCGACGGCGCTGACCGTCGAGATCGTGGAGAAGCTCGCGACGAGCTGAGCCCGCATCCGGGCGAGATCGGTCGCGCTGGCGTCGGAGGCCGCGCTCGTGAGGTCGACCTTCGCCGTCCCCGACGAGACGGGCACGACCGAGTCGTCGAGGCGTGTGCCCGCGGGGAAAGCCGATGAGACGGCCCCGGAGAGCCACGGCGACGGGCCGGCGAGAAGAGCCTCGGCGATGCGG
The DNA here is from genome assembly GCF_015350875.1 of Frondihabitans sp. VKM Ac-2883. Taxonomy (NCBI): domain Bacteria; kingdom Bacillati; phylum Actinomycetota; class Actinomycetes; order Micrococcales; family Microbacteriaceae; genus Frondihabitans; species Frondihabitans sp. VKM Ac-2883. Next base: position 68,653 of record NZ_JADKSF010000003.1, read on the forward strand.
GTGGTGGGAGACGAGCGGGCGAGGAACCAGCGTTCGTCGGGAACGAGATACGTGTGCGTCGGGTCGAAGAAGTAGAGCGCGTGCGGGCGGAAGACGAGGTCGAAGTTCGCCGTCGACAGCACGATTCCGGCCGGTGCCGAGCTGATGCGCCACTCCCCCGACACCTTCTCGAACGCGAAGTCGAGCTGCTGGGCGGTGGTCGGCTGCGATTCGCTGTAGTGGCCGGACGCATCGACCCGGGCGGTGACCTGGATCGTGTAGGTGCCCGCGTCCTGGCCCGCGCTGGTGAACGCGCCCGAGCCCTGGCGGACGAGCACCCCGGTCTGCGGATTCCACTTCTTCGCCGCGGCCTCCGTCATGTACTCGCGTGCCACCTCGTAGTCGCCCTGCGACCCGGTGCCCGCCTCGATGAAGCCGCGGAGGATGCGCTCCTGGTCGCTTCCGGCTACCGGCCCCGACGGGAGGTATTCGATGTCGCTCTCGATCTTGTTCGTGATGGGGTCGCCGGTTTGAACTCGGCCCGTCGAGGGAATGCTGGCGCACCCGGCGAGCGCGACGAGAGCCGCCATCGAGAGTGCGACCGATCGAAAGACCGAGGAGCGCCGCCTGCGGCCGGAGGGGTCGGACCGGTTGCCACGCGTCATGCCGGTCCTCCCTCGGTGTCGACGCCCGGCTGGGGAACAGCCAGTGCGATCGGAGACGAGGTGATGGTAACTCCCCGCCGTCGAGGAAGCGTGAGCACGAAGCGAGTGCCGACTCCGAGCTCGGAGGCGACTTCGAGCTGGCCCCCGTGCAGGATCGCGTCTTCCCGGCTGATCGAGAGCCCGAGCCCGGTTCCGCCGATGGTGCGCCGGCGTGACGGGTCGGCCCGCCAGAAGCGGTCGAATACGCGCTCGGCATACTCCGCACGAAGCCCGACACCGTGGTCGTCCACAGCGATCGCGACCGCGTCGGCGTCGCTGTCGATCGTAACCGTGATCGGCCGCCCCTCGCCGTGCTCGATGGCGTTGCCGACCAGGTTGCGCAGGATCCGACGGAGCCGTCTCGGATCCGCCTCGGCCTCGAAGAAGCCCCCCTGCGCATTCAGGGTGATCGTGCTCCCGGCTTCCGCGGCCAGTGGCTCGAATTCAGCGAGACTGTCGGTGACGAGGCTCACGAAGGGCACCGGCTCCGTCTCGAGCTCGACCGCACCGGCGTCGAAGCGCGAAATCTCGAGCAGGTCGGCGAGGAGCATCTCGAATCGATCGATCTGTGTGTGCAGCAGCTCGGCGGTCCGGTGCGAGACGGGGTCGAAATCGCCGCGATTGCCGTAGAGCACGTCTCCGGCCAGCCGAATCGTGGTGAGCGGCGTGCGCAACTCGTGCGACACGTCGGAGACGAACATCTGCTGCATGCGCGACAGGTGGGCCAGCTGTTCGATCTGACGCTGCATGACGTCGGCCATGCCGTTGAACGACCGGCCAAGGGTCGCCACGACGTCTCGCCCGGCCTCGGGGATGCGCTCTTCGAGGTGCCCGGCCGCGATCAGCTGGCTCGTCTCCGCCGCCTGCCGAATCGGCGCCACGACGAGGCGCACGACGACGTAGGTGATGACCGCGATCAGCAGCACCAGGGCGATGGAGCCGATGGCGAGGGTCTGCTTCATGAAGTCGAGAGTCTTCTGCGCGTCGCTGAGGTCGTAGACGAGGTAGAGCTCGTACTGGCCGGCGGTCGGCACCTGCAGGGTCGATCCGACTGCGATGCCGGGGGCGCGACCGGCGCTCGTGGTCAGCGAAACCGGCTGGAAGTGCAGCCGATCGGAGTCGCGCGCCACCGCCGAGCGCATCTCCCGAGAGATGGAGGAGTTCGGAAAGTCGGGGCTCGCGATGTTCTGAATGGTCTGCGAGGTCGACTGACCCGGCGTGCGGAGGATCGCGATGCTCGTGCCGCCCGGGCTGGAGGTGGAGCTCAGGATCGCACTCTGCGCCTGGTTCTGCAGGGAGTCGAGCTCGACCTGGTTGTTGTCTTCGGTGGAGGTCGCCGAGTCGAAGATCCCCTGGGCGAGAACGGTCGCGCGCTGCGACTCCGATTCGATCTGCGCGCGGCGCTGGTCGTAAACGTTGTTGCCGATCGAGATCGAGATGGAGGCGCCGATCACTGTCACGGCGATGCCCGACAGGATGACCGTGATCGCGATGGTGCGGAACTCGAGCGACGACCGCCACAGGCCCAGCACACCCGACGGCCAGCGACGCCAGCTGCCCACGGACGGCAGGCTCAGCCGCATGGTGTTAGGCGGACGCGCCGGCGCGATAGCCCACGCCGCGCACGGTGCTCACGATGCGGGGATTGTCGGGGTCGTGCTCGACCTTGGCGCGGAGCCGCTGCACGTGCACGTTCACGAGCCGGGTATCGGCCTTGTAGTGGTAGCCCCAGACCTGCTCGAGCAGCATCTCGCGGGTGAAGACCTGCTGCGGTTTGGAGGCCAGTGCGAGCAGGAGTTCGAATTCGAGCGGCGTGAGATTGATGACCTCGGAGCCGCGGCGAACCTCGTGGGCGGCGACGTCGAGGGTGAGGTCGCCGACGGCGAGGCTCTCGCTGGTCGTCTCGGCGATGGGGCGGAGCCGGGTCTTGATGCGGGCGACCAGCTCTTTGGGGTTGAACGGCTTCACGACGTAGTCGTCGGCACCGGATTCGAGGCCGCGCACCACGTCGGAAGTGTCGCTCTTCGCCGTCAGCATGATGATGGGGACGCCGCTCTCGGCGCGGATCAGCCGGCACACCTCGATGCCGTCGATTCCCGGCAGCATCAGGTCGAGGAGAACGAGATCGGGCTGGGCCTCCGAGAAAGCGCGCAGAGCGCCCGAACCGTCGGCGCAGAACGAGGGCTCGAAGCCGTCGGCGCGGAGGACGATGCCGATCATCTCGGCGAGGGCAGGATCGTCATCTACCACGAGGATGCGCGGGTTCATGGTCTCCACTTGTCGGCGGCACCGGTCGGTGCTGATGCGACCACAGTAGCGAACGGCCCCGGGAACGGGCGCGTCCCCCTTCATGGGACGACTCTGGGAGTACCTCTGGCTGGTTGTCGGCGGTGTGTGGAATCATTCATGCGAAAGCGATGCCGATCCGGGGGAACATGAGCGAGAACAATGCGTGGGCGACTCCGGGGCGAGATGCCGACGAGCGACGGCCTCAGGATCCAGGCCAGGCCGCTCCTGCACCTCCGCCCGTCGGCCCGCCCGCGCCGCTCGGCCCGCCCCAGCATTTCGGGCCACCCCAGTCGTTCGGGCCGCCCCCGCAATTCGGGCCGCCGCAGTCGTTCGGCCCGCCGCAGGTCGGCCCTCCACCGGGGTGGGCCCCACCGCCGAAGCCCGGCCTCATTCCGCTCCGCCCTCTCACTCTGGGCGACATGCTCGGTGCCGCCTTCCGCGTGTTCCGACGCAATCCGCGCACGACGTTCGGCACGTCGCTTCTCTTCTCGCTCGTGTCGTTCGTGGTGTCGGCGGCGATCACCGCGGGCGTCGCCTACGTCGCGATCGACCGCGTCACGGGTGCCCTGCCAGAGAACCGCGACGCCATCCTTCCCGGCACGGTGGCCGGCGCAATCGGCGCGCTGCTCGTACCGCTCTTCCTCACGATCGCGACGCAGGCGATCCTTCAAGGCGTCTTCGTCCTCGAGACGAGCCACCAGGTGGTCGGCGAGAAGATGCGGCTCGGCGGTCTCCTGCGCCAGGCTCGGGGTCGCATCTGGGCCCTGATCGGCTGGGTCTTTCTACTGATGGCCGCGACAGTGGTCGGGCTCGCCCTCGTCGGCGGCGTCGTGACGCTGCTCGTGCTGATCGGCAATCCCGCGGGCATCGTGTCGGGCGTGCTCGTCGGCCTCGTCGGGCTGGCCGGCATCGCGGTCGTCGCCGCCTGGATCGGCACCAAGACGAGTCTCGTGCCGAGCGTCCTCCTTCTCGAGCGACTCCCCCTCCGCGGTGCCATCGCCAGGTCGTGGCGATTGACTCGGCACAGCTTCTGGAAGACCTTCGGCATCATCGCGCTCGTCGCGGTCATCGTGAGCGCGGCGTCGAGCGTCGCGAGCGCCCCCGTCTCGTTCCTGTCGCAGATCGGCGGCGGGCTGGTCGAGCCCAACGGTTCGGTCGGCGACACGAGCGCGATCGTCACCTACCTCGTGGCCAACCTCGTCGGGCAGCTCATCACCGTCGTGATCGGGGCGATCGGCGCCGTCGTTCAGGCGTCCACTATCGCGCTGCTCTATATCGACCTGCGGATCCGCCGCGAGGCCCTCGACCTCGAACTCGTCCGCTACGTCGAGCTGCGCGCCCATGGCACGTCGCCGCTGCCCGACCCGTACCGCTCCCCCGGAGCCCCGTGAGCGCTCCACTGACCCCGTCGCCCGACGAGGCCCGCCGACTCCTCCAGGAGGAGCTGGCAAAGAGCGAGTATGCCGCCTCGCGGCCCGGCTTGCTCGACCGGGCCGCCAGCGCGTTCTGGGACTGGGTCACCTCGCTGCGCTTCGGGTCGGTCGAAGGAGCGCCGGCGCTGGTGCTCGTCGTGCTCCTCGTCGTCGTGGCCGCGGTGCTCGTCGTGGTCTTCGTCGTCTACGGTCTGCCGCGCCTCAACCGCCGGGGCGTCGCCGACGGCGCCCTGTTCGGCGTCGACGACTCCCGCTCGGCCGACGACCTCCGCACCTCGGCGGCGCGGGCCGCCGCTTCCGGCGATCACGCCCAGGCCATCATCGAGCAGTTCCGCGCCGTGGCGCGTGCCCTCGATGAGCGCGACCTGGTGACGACGTCGCCGGGAACGACGGCGCACGCGGTTGCGATGCAAGCGGGCGTGCCGTTTGCCGCGTTCGCGTCTCGGATCCTCGATTCGTCTCGCGTCTTCGATGAGGTTCGCTACCTCGACCGGCCCGGCACGGCCACCGACTTCGAGGCGCTGCGGGCTCTCGACGCCGAGCTGGAGGCCGCGACGCCGACTCGGCCCGCCTCGACCGAGGTGCTCGCGTGAGCGACACGCTGCTGCGGCCGCGGCGCCCGACGCGGGCTCCCGCCGACGAGGCGCGACGAGCGGCCCGCCGGGCACGCGTGACGATCGGCGTGGTCGCGGCCGTCGTCATCGCCGTGATCGCGGGCGTGTTCGTGCTGGGTCTCGGAGGATCCGGCGGTCAGCCGCTCGGCCCCACGAGCACCCAGCCCGATGGCGCCAAAGCTCTGGTCAGCGTGTTGCGCGAGCAGGGCGTCCGGGTGGTGACCACCGACTCGCTGGCGGCGACTCGAAAGGCCGCCGCCGCGGATCCTCAGGGCACTACGGTGTTCGCCTACGACTCGGGGCAGTACCTTCCGGCCGCGTCGTGGAAGGCACTGGCTCCGCTGTCGGCGCACACCGTCGTGGTCGACCCGGGCCAGGCCGCGCTCGAAGCGATCGCCCCGGGCGTCAGCGCAGGCCCCGAACTCGATGGCACGCTGTCGCCGCGATGCGATCTTCCCGCGTTGGCAGAGATCAGCCGGGTGACGGGGAGCGGCACCGGCTATACGGTCACCTCCGGCGCCTCCGAGACCCTGGGCGCCACCACCTGCCTGCCGGTCTCGGGCGGCAAGGCGTTCGGGCTCGTGCAGGTGGGTTCGATCACCATTCTCGGTGCCTCGGCGGCCCTCACGAACCAAAGCATCGTCGACGACGACAACGCCGCTCTCGCGCTCACCCTCCTCGGCGACTCCTCCACCCTGGTCTGGTATCAGCCCTCGCTCGCAGATCTGCCGAAGGGCTCGGGCACGCTCGCGTCGCTCACACCCGGCTGGGTCACCCCCGGCATCGCGCTGCTCGCGGTTGCCGCCATCGCGGCGGGCGTCTGGCGTGGCCGCCGCTTCGGGCCGCTGGTCGTCGAGCGGCTACCCGTCGTGGTCCGCTCCACCGAGACCACGGAGGGCCGTGCTCGGCTCTACGAGAGATCGTCGGCGCGGGTGCACGCGCTCGATCAGATCCGCATCGGCACCATCGGTCGGCTCCAAAGGCTGACCGGGTTGTCGCGGTCCTCGACGGTGGACGACGTCGTGTTCCGCGTCGCCGGTCTGATGGGCGCGAACCCCGCCGAAGTCCGGGCCACGCTCGTCGACACCGTTCCCCGCGACGACAAGCACCTCGTCTTGCTCAGCGACGCCCTCCGCGACCTCGAATCCGCCACGGCTCGCGCGGTGGCCACTCGATGACTCCCTATTCCGACCATTGGAGAGACTCCCTATGACCGACGCTCCCCCGCCCCACGACGCCGCCCAGCCGTTGTCCGCCGACCCGCCCGCGTCCGATGCCGAGCTGTCGTCCGCCGACCTGCAGCAGGCCTTCTCGCGCGTTCGTGACGAGGTCGGCAAGGCCGTCGTCGGGCAAGACGGTGCCGTCTCGGGCCTGATCGTCACGCTCCTCGCCGGCGGGCACGCACTTCTGGAGGGTGTTCCCGGGGTCGCGAAGACCCTCCTCGTGCGGGCGCTGAGCCACAGCCTCAGTCTCGACACCACCCGCGTGCAGTTCACCCCCGACCTCATGCCGGGCGACATCACCGGCTCGCTCGTGTACGACTCCAAGGCGGGCGAGTTCGAGTTCCGCTCCGGACCGGTCTTCACGAACATCCTCCTGGCCGACGAGATCAACCGCACGCCACCCAAGACGCAGTCGGCCCTCCTCGAGGCGATGGAAGAGCGCCAGGTCTCGGTCGACGGCGTCTCGCGGCAGCTGCCGGTGCCGTTCCTCGTCGCCGCGACGATGAACCCGGTCGAATACGAGGGCACCTACACGCTGCCCGAGGCACAGCTCGACCGGTTCTTGATGAAGCTCACCCTCGACCTCCCCGCTCGCGACGACGAGGTCGAGGTGTTGACCCGCCACGCGGCCGGCTTCTCGCCCCGCGATCTCACCGCTGCGGGAGTCGCCCCCGTGCTCGGATCGGCCGAGATCCTCGCGGCTCAACGGTCGGTTCGCGAGGTCGGCGTGCGACCCGACGTCCTCGGCTACATGGTCGATCTGGCCCGCGCCACCCGCGAGAGCCCGTCGGTCAAGATCGGCGTGAGCCCGCGGGGGTCGACGGCGTTGCTCGCGGCGTCGAAGGCCTGGGCCTGGCTGACCGGCCTCGACCACATCACGCCCGACCACGTGCAGGCGATGGCTCTGCCGGTGCTGCGTCACCGTCTCCAGCTCCGACCCGAGGCAGAGCTCGAGGGTGTCGACGCCGACGGGATCCTCCGCTCCGTGCTCCAGACCGTTCGCGTGCCGCTGTAGCCGTGGTCGTCACCGGATGGTTCGTGCTCGTCGTCGTCCTCGGCGTCGTCCCCGTCGTCGCGACGTCGAGCCCCTGGGCGCTGGTCGGCTGGCTCGGGCTCTGCCTGCTGGTGCTCGTGATCGATGTCGTGCTCGCGGCATCCCCGCGCGCTGTGCGGCTGACGCGCACCCTGCCCTCGGCGATCCGTCTCGGCGAGTCGACGACGGCGTCGCTGTCGATCGTCAACGAGGGCAAGCGAAGGATCCGCGGACTCGCCCGCGACGCCTGGGAACCCTCCGCGGGCGCCTCCCCCGCTCGCTTCCGCCTGGCCGTCGCTCCGGGTCGGCGCCACGGGGCGACCACCGCCCTCGCCCCCTTCCGCCGGGGTGAGCGCCGCGCGTCGGCCGTGACGATCCGAACCCTCGGCCCTCTGCGGCTCGCCGGCCGGCAGGCCACGCATCCGCTCCCCGGCTCGATCCGGGTCCTCCCCCGCTTCTCGTCGCGCAAGCACCTGCCGTCGCGCCTCGCTCGGCTCCATGAGCTCGACGGTCGCACCAGCGTGATGATCCGCGGTCAGGGCACCGAGTTCGACAGTCTGCGCGAATACGTCCGGGGCGACGACATCCGCTCGATCGACTGGCGTGCCACCGCCCGACGAACCGACCTGATGGTGCGCACCTGGCGGCCCGAGCGCGACCGCCGCGTCGTCCTGATCGTCGACGCCGGCCGTACCTCCGCCACGCGGGTCGGCGACGAGCCCCGCCTCGACACCGCGTTCGAGTCGGCTCTTCTGCTTGGCGCCCTCGCCTCGCGGGCCGGCGACCGTGTCGATCTCGCCGTCGTCGACCGACGGGTGCGAGGCCGGGTGCAGGGGGCGACGGGCGCCGACCTCCTCTCGTTGATGGTGACGACCATGGCGCCGATCGATCCGGAGCTCGTCGAGACCGACTGGGCGCTCGTGCCGGGTCTCGTCCGGTCGATCAGCACGCAGCGATCGCTCGTCGTGATCGCCACGACGCTCGACTCGCCCGGGGCAGCTCGGGCACTCCTGGCCGCGATCCCGCAGCTCACCGCTCGGCACCTGGTGGTCGTGGCGAGTGTCGTCGACCCAGTGCTCGACGAGCTCGCGGCGACTCGCACCGACCGCGACGAGGTCTATCGGGCGGCGGCCGCCGAGCGCGCGCTCCTCGACGTCGCCCGCGTCTCCGCGGCGCTGCGGCAGCTCGGCGCCGAGGTAGTGACTGGATCGCCGGCCGATCTGCCGCCCGCGCTGGCCGACCGGTACCTCGCGTTGAAGGCGGCGGGGAGGCTGTAGGTCGGGCTGGCTCGCGGAAATCGCACTTCTGGTCGCTCGCACCCGACCCCAACTGCGATCTCGGCGTGGGCGACGCCCGGCTAACCGGAGACGAGCTGGCGCGCCCCCGCCTCGAACTCATCGAGGTCACCGGTCTGGCCCGCGCGGAACGCCCGACCGCCCACCAGCCACTGGTAGATCAGGAACGCTGCCAAAGCGACCGTTCCGATGCCGATCTTGATCGCCCACGGCCACGGCTGCCGGGTGACAAACCCCTCGATCACGCCCGACACCAGCAGCGAGATAACGAGGCCGATGGCGATGCTGCCCAGCGCACGGCCGTCTTCGGCCAGGGCCTGCCCCCGGGTGCGGGCGCCCGGGGCGATCCACGACCAGAAGATCATCAACCCGGCTGCCATCGCGACGAAGAGGCTGTACAGCTCGAGCTGACCGTGCGGCGCGATGTAGAGGAAGAAGTATTCAAGGCGCCCCTGCTCGGCGAGGACCCCGGCGCTCATCCCGACGTTCTGCGCATTCGTCAGAAGGAGGTAGGGCACGTAGATGCCGGTGATGCCGAACGCGACGCTCTGCGCGGCGATGAATGCGTTGTTGGTCCAGACCTGGCCCGTGAACGACGACGGAGCGTTATTCGAGTAGTAGTCGACGAAGTCGCGAGTGGCGAACTGCTTGCGGAACTCGGGCGAGCCGAAGTTGGCGAGAACGGCCGGGCTGGTGGCGGCCCAGACGCCGAAGAGCACCGCGACGACGACAGTCACGGCCGCGACCACGAGCGACAGCCAGCGCACCCGGTAGAGCGCGGCCGGCAGCTGCACGGCGAAGAAGGTCGGCACCTGACCCGCGAGGTTGCGCCCGGTGCCGGTGAAGCGGAGCCGCGCTCTCGAGAGCGAAAGGGAGAGGCGTTCGCCGACCGCGCTGGATCCTGCGCTCGATTTCAGAGCCGACAGCTGCGAGGCACCCGACTGGTAGAGCTCGATGAGGCGGTCGGTGTCGTCGCCCTCGAGGCGCCGACGCTTGGCGAGCCGGTCGAGCTCAGACCAGTCTTCCTGGTGGGCGCGGGTGTAGGCGTCGATGTCCATTCTGATTAGATACTAGGCATGGCCGGTCGACGAGCGCTCCCCCGCACCGGTCGCGGTGCCGCTTTCGGAGGCGAGGGCGTCGCCTTCGACACCTTTGCGGCCGACGACGACGAGCTCGTCACCGGCGAGGCGGTCGGCCTCGACATCCGCTCGGCGCCGTTCGTGTTGCGGATGGCCGGCGTGGTGATCGACTACGTCGCGTACGTGCTGCTGCTGATCGGCCTGCTCGTCGTGCTCTCGCTCGCGAGCTCGCGCGGTCTCGTCGACAGCTCGACCGCCCAGGCTCTCTCGATCGCCTCAATAGTCATCGCGCTCGTCGGCGCTCCGGTCGCCATCGAGACGGCCAGCCGAGGCAAGTCGCTCGGCAAACTCGCTGTCGGAGCCCGCGTCGTCCGGCTCGACGGTGGAGCGATCAGCCTTCGGCACGCTGTGATCCGCGCGCTCGTCGGAGTGCTCGAGATCGTCATGACCGTCGGCGGAATCGCCGTGGTGGTCGGCCTGCTCAACTCGAAGTCCCAGCGGCTCGGCGATCTGATGGCCGGCACCTACGCGCTGAACGAGCGTCCGCCGAAAGCGGGGCGGATCGTCTACGCGGTGCCTCCCGCGCTCGAAGAGTGGGCGCGCACGGCCGACGTGGCCCGGCTGCCCGACTCGCTGGCGCGGCGGTTGTCGTCGTTCGTGCAGCAGTCCGGGTCGTTGACACCCGACTCCAGGATCCGGGTGGCCACCTCGCTCGCCGGCGAAGCGTCGCGGTACGTCTCTCCCCTGCCTGCTGTCGACGCCGAGACCTTCGTGGCCGCGGTGTCGGTGGTCCGCCGGGAGCGCGAAGCTCGGGCGCTCGACGCCGAGGCGGCCAACCTGCTGCGCCTGGCGCCGGCGCTCGAGGGGTTGCCCAGCGGCTTTCCGCGGCGCTGAGCCCCCGGGCTCGGCTGTGGTCTCTGCCGTACCGTCACGCGACAAAATCGGGCGGACCAGCGAGAAACTCGCGGATCCGCCCGATTTCGGCGCCTGAGGGTTCGTGCTGCCGCTCAGTAGCGGTAGTGGTCGACCTTGTAGGGGCCCTCGACCGGCACGCCGATGTAGGCGGCCTGCTCGGGGGTCAGCGTCGTGAGCTCAACGCCGAGGGCATCGAGGTGGAGGCGCGCGACCTTCTCGTCGAGGTGCTTCGGCAGCGTGTAGACGCCGACCGGGTAGAGCTCCTGCTTGGTGAAGAGCTCGATCTGCGCGAGCACCTGGTTCGTGAAGGAGTTGCTCATCACGAACGACGGGTGGCCGGTGGCGTTGCCGAGGTTCATGAGGCGGCCCTCGGAGAGGACGAGGATGCTGCGGCCGGTGGGCAGACGCCACTCGTGCACCTGCGGCTTGATCTCGATGCGCTCGGCGCCCGCGAGCGACTCGAGGCTGGCCATGTCGATCTCGTTGTCGAAGTGGCCGACGTTCGCGACGACCGCGAGGTGCTTGAGGCCGAGGAGGTCGTCGACCGTGACCACGTTGACGTTGCCGGTGCCCGTGACCAGGATGTCGACGTCGCCAATCACGCTCGAGAGCTTGGCGACCTGGTAGCCGTCCATCGCCGCCTGCAGAGCGTTGATCGGGTCGACCTCGCTGACGATCACGCGAGCACCCTGGCCGCGAAGAGCCTCGGCGGCACCCTTGCCGACATCGCCGTAGCCGGCCACGAATGCGACCTTGCCACCGATGAGCACGTCGGTGGCGCGGTTGAGGCCATCGGGAAGCGAGTGACGGATGCCGTACTTGTTGTCGAACTTCGACTTGGTCACGGAGTCGTTGACGTTGATGGCCGGGAAGAGCAGCAGGCCGTCGCGGGCGAGCTCGTAGAGGCGGTGGACGCCGGTGGTGGTCTCTTCGGTCACACCGAGGATGGCCTCGCCGACCTTCGTGTAGCGGTCGCTCGACTCGTCGAGGGAGGCACGGAGCAGCTCGAGCACGACCTTCCACTCGGCCGAGTCGCCAGCAGCCGGTTCGGGAACGACGCCCGCGGCCTCGAACTCGCGGCCCTTGTGCACGAGCATGGTGGCGTCGCCGCCGTCGTCGAGGATCATGTTTGGACCGGTGAAGGTCTCGCCGGACTCGGCGGCTTCGGCGCTCCAGTCGAAGATCTGGGCAGCGCACCACCAGTACTCTTCGAGCGTCTCGCCCTTCCAGGCGAAGACCGGCACGCCGGCGGGCTCGTCGACGGTGCCGTTCGGGCCCACGACGACGGCGGCCGCGGCCTCGTCTTGCGTGGAGAAGATGTTGCAGCTCGCCCAGCGAACCTCGGCGCCGAGCGCGGTGAGCGTCTCGATCAGCACGGCGGTCTGCACGGTCATGTGCAGCGACCCCGCGATGCGGGCGCCCTTGAGCGGCTGCGACTCGGCGAACTCGTCGCGGAGGGCCATGAGACCGGGCATCTCGTTCTCTGCGAGACGCAGCTGGTGGCGGCCGGACTCGGCGAGGGACAGATCGCGCACGCGATAGCGGAAAGCGGCGTCGGGACGAGGGGCTGTGACGAGTGACATGTGTCCATTCTCGCACCGGGAAGCGGAATACGCGGGTTGGGATCCTGGGCTGTGAGCGGTGTCGAGCGACCTGTGGATTACTTCGGCAGGGCGGTGCGTCGAAGCAGCAGGCTGTTGCCCATCACGATGAGTGACGACAGCGCCATCGCGAGGCCCGCCACGACCGGATTGAGGAGGCCCAGCATGGCGATCGGCAGAGCCGCCACGTTGTACGCGAATGCCCAGAAGAGATTGACCTTGATCGTGCGAAGGGTGTGGCGCGAGAGGTCGAGAGCGTCGGGTACGAGGCGGAGGTCGTCGCGCAACACCGTGATGTCTCCGGCTTCGAGGGCGGCGTCTGATCCCCCTGCCAGGGCGATGCCGACGTCGGCGCCGGCAAGCGCCGCCGAGTCGTTGACCCCGTCGCCGACCATGGCGACTACGCGTCCCTCGGCCTGCAGCGCGCGGATGACGTCGAGCTTGCCTCCGGGCAGCACTCCAGAGATCACTCTCTCGATGCCGAGGTCGGAGGCCACTGCGGCGGCCGCACCCGCGTTGTCGCCCGTGACCATCATCGGTTCGAGACCGCGCTCACGCAGACGGGCGAGAGCGGCAGCGCTGGTCGGCCGAACGGTGTCAGCCACCGAGACGACGCCGCGAGCACGGCCGTCCCAGGCCACGACGACGGCGGTGCGGCCCGAAGCCTCCGAGACCTCGACGGCCGCAGAGACGCTCGCGGTGTCGACGGCCCATTCGCTCGCGACCCACTCGCGTCGACCGACGAACACGACGTGGCCGTCGACCAGGGCACGCACTCCCGATCCACCCGACGCTTCGAAATCATCGGCCCGAGCGATGCCGTCCGACTGCCCCTCGGCGACGGCCCCGGCGACGATGGCCCGGCCGACCGGGTGCTCCGACAGGGCTTCGACGGCGGCCGCCATCCGGAGCACGTGTGCCCGTGTCTCGCCGGTCGTAGCGACGACTTCGATAAGTGCCATGGAGCCGGTCGTCAGTGTTCCGGTCTTGTCGAAGACGACCGTGTCGACCGCTCCGGCTCGCTCGATGACCTGGGGCCCGCGGATCACGATGCCCCGGCTCGCGCCGATGCCGGTGCCGACGAGCAGGGCCGTGGGCGTCGCCAATCCCAGTGCACACGGGCAGGCAATGATCACGGTCGCGACCGCGGCGGCGAACGCCTCGATAGGAGGGTGTCCCGTGGCGAGCCAGCCGATGAGCGTGGCGAGCGCCAGGCCGATCACGACGGGCACGAAGATTGCCGACACCCGGTCGGCTAGACGCTGCACGCGGGCTTTGCCGGTCTGGGCGTCTTCGACCAGGCGTGCGATGTGGGCGAGCTGGGTGTCGGCTCCCACCCGAGTCGCCCGCACGGTCAAATGTCCGCCCTCGTTCAGGGTGCCGCCCGCGACGGTGTCACCCACGCCCACCTCGATGGGCACCGATTCGCCCGTGAGCATGCTGGCATCGATGGCCGAGGCACCGCGCGTGACGACCCCGTCGGCCGCGATCCGCTCGCCCGGGCGCACGACGAAGACGTCGCCCGCGGCGAGCTCTGCGACTGCCACCCGAGTCTCGATCCCGTCGACGAGACGGCGTGCCTCGAGGGGCTCGAGCGACAGCAACGCGTGCAGCGCTCGCCCCGAGCTCGTGCGGGCACGGGCCTCGAAGTATCGCCCGGCGAGCAAGAAGACCGTCACGGTCGAGGCCACCTCGAGATACGTGTCGCTCGACGCTCCGTCGGCCCGCCCCACGAGCTGCAGGGTCATGCGCATCCCCGGTAGCCCCGCATCGCCGAAGAAGAGCGCGTACACCGACCACGCATACGAGGCGATCACGCCGAGTGAGATGAGGGTGTCCATGCCCACACCGCCGTGTCGCGCCTGGCGGAACGCCGTCGTGTGGAACGGCCAAGCCCCCCACACGGCGACGGGGCTAGCCAGGGCGAAGACGAGCCACTGCCAGTTTGTGAACTGCAACACCGGCACCATCGAGAGCACCAAGACGGGCACAGCGAGAACAGCCGAGACGAGGAGGCGCTGCCGAAGCGAGTCGGCCGATCCGTGATCGTGGTCGGGGTGATCGGCGGGAGCGTCAGCGGTAGCGCCCGCGGGCGTCGGCAATGCCGGGCGGTGGGCCGGATCCTGCGGTTTCGGGGTGTGCCGATCTTCGGCGACTCGCGCGGTGTAGCCGGCCGCCGAGACCGCGTCGAGAGCGACGGAATCGTCGGCATCGATGGGCAGCGAGACACGAGCGCGCTCGGTCGCGAGGTTGACCGACGCCTCTGCCCCGGCGATTCGGTTGAGCTTGCGTTCCACCCGCCCGGCGCAACTTGCGCAGGTCATTCCCTCGATCGACAGGTCGAGGATCCGGGTGGGCGCGCCGCCGGCACCGCTCTCACTCATGAGGCGGCCGGGTGCAGGTCGTAGCCGGCCTCGTCGACGGCTTCGCGCACCTCGGGCTCAGCCAGCGGGCGGGTGCTCGCGACGGTGACGGAGCTCGAAGCTCCCGGGCGCAGGTCAATCGACACCCCGGTCACACCGGGCACCGCGTTGAGTTCGTCGGTCACGGCGCGGACGCAGTGCTCGCAGGTCATCCCGTCCACCAGGAAGGTGGTGCTGGTCGTGTTGTCGCTGGGTGTCATCGGGTTCCTCTCGATCGCGGAGACATCAGGAGCGGACGAGGCGGGCGATCGCCGCCGACGCCTCACGGATCTTCTCGTCGGCGACCGGGCCACCCTCGCGAGCGGCCTCGGCGACACAGTGCGCCAGATGGTCGTCGAGCAGCTGCAGGGCTACCGTCTCAAGGGCCTTCGTTGCTGCGGAGACCTGGGTCAGCACATCGATGCAATAGGTGTCGTCTTCTACCATTCGCTGGATGCCGCGAACCTGCCCCTCGGCACGGCGGAGGCGCTTGATGATGAGGTCTTTGTCGCCGCTGTAGCCGACGTGTGCGCTGTGATCCATGCCGCTCCCTGCTGGTTATACCCCTAGGGGGTACCACAACCCTACGCCGCCGCCGCCGCCAACGGTACCCCCGAGGGGTATTGCGTGGACAAAAACCAGGAGATTCCCACCGGCCCCCGAAAGTGAGACGAATCGGGAGGGAAAAGGCGAGAATCTCCTGGAAGATGCCCCGTGCGCGCTAGGCCCGGATCAGCGCCAGAACGGCGTCCCGCACCTGCACCATGCCACCCGGCGTCGCCGCCTCGGCATTCAGGCGAAGCAGCGGCTCGGTGTTGGACGGCCGCACGTTGAACCACCAGAACTCGCCGGTGTCGAACGTGCCCGAGACGGTCAGGCCGTCGAGCTCGTCGAACTCGCCGCTGCCCGTGTAGGCCTCGACGATCCGGGCGTAGGCCGCCGGCACGTCGGTCACGGTCGAGTTGATCTCGCCCGACGCGGCATAGGGCGTGTAGTGGTCAGTGAGCTCAGAGAGAGGCGTCGAGCCCGACCCGAACTCGGCCAGCACATGCAGGGCCGCGAGCATGCCGTTGTCGGCACCCCAGAAATCGCGGAAGTAGTAGTGCGCCGAGTGCTCGCCGCCGAAGATGGCGCCGGTGGCCTTCATCTCGTCTTTGATGAGCGAGTGGCCGACCCGGGTGCGCACGGGGGTGGCACCCGCGGCCTCGATCGCCTCGGGCACGGCGCGCGAGGTGATGAGGTTGTGGATCACGCTGATGTGCTCGTCGGGCGATGCCGCGTGAACGCGGGCGATCTCGCGCACGGCGACAATCGCGGCAACGGCCGAAGGCGTGACCGCGTCGCCCTTCTCGTCGACCACGAAGCAGCGGTCGGCGTCGCCGTCGAAGGCGAGACCGAGATCGGCTCCGTGCTCGACGACGGCCTTCTGCAGGTCGACGAGGTTCGACGGCTCGAGCGGGTTGGCCTCGTGGTTGGGAAACGTGCCGTCGAGTTCGAAGTAGAGCGGGATGATCGTAATCGGCAGCTCGGGGAGGCCGGCGGCCGTGCCGAGGACGGCCGGGACGGTGAGCCCGCCCATTCCGTTGCCGGCGTCGACGACGATCGTGATCGGGCGGATCTTCGCGAGGTCGACAATCGAGCGCAGGTACGCGGCGTACGACGGCAGAGCGTCGAAGGGCGTAACGGAACCCGGGGTCGGGGCCGCGTCGATGCCGTTGGCGAGGAACGCCGAGGCACGATCGCGGATCGACGACAGGCCGGTGTCGAGCGAGATGCCCTGGGCACCCGCGCGAGAGAACTTGATGCCGTTGTAGGTCGCGGGGTTGTGGCTCGCCGTGAACATGGCGGCCGGGGCGTTGCGCGACCCGGAGGCGAAGTACGTCTCGTCGGTCGAGCAGAGACCGAGCAGGGTGATGTTGGCACCGCGAGCGGTAGCTCCGCGACCGAAGGCGTCGGCGAATTCGGGCGACGAGTCGCGCATGTCGTGCCCGACCACGATCTCAGTGGCGTCACCGCCGATCTCGTCGGCAAAGGCGGCGCCGAAGGCCTCGACGACCTCGGGGGTCAGCTGCGATCCGACGAGACCTCGCACGTCGTACGTCTTGACGAAGGCGGTGAGGTCAACGGGCGAGTCAGAAGTCATGCCCCAAAACTACATGGCGGACGACCTGCCACCCCTTCGGGGCCGACAGGCTCTCGGCATGACGGGCACACAGGTCGTATCCGTGAGGCTCCACGACCATCGACAAAGGGCCGACAACGGCCATCGAATCGCCGTAGTCGTAGGTGAGAGTAGCCACCGCCTCGTCACGGCAGGTGGCCTTGCTGCAGGGTCGCGCGTTCATCTCGAGTCACCCTAACCCGACAAACGGAGGATTCCCCGAGGCGCGACTACCATGAGCGAATGGCTCGATCCCGAAGTGCGCGCGTCAGCGGCCGATCCGGATTCCGCGATCGCCACGGCCGCGGCCCGCGCTCCTCGGTCGCCGGCCCGCACCTCCCCTTTCTCGAGACACGCATCGATCGTTTCGACGACATCGTCGCCTCCGCCGCCCAGTATCTTCGCGAGCTCTGGCCCGACGAGCTCGAGGGGGTCGTGTTCGAAGTGGCCGGGCTGCCGGCCGGAGTGACGGCCGAGCTGACGGCAGACGAACGGTCAAGGGCGCTCGGCTCAGCGGGAGCACCCCGCCTCGATCGGTGGCGCGTGGATGTGGTGAGGCGGCGGATCCTTCTTTACCGTCTTCCCATCGAACGACTCGCGCGTCCCCACGAGACCCGCTCGGTCGGCGACGACCCGTGGCAGCACCGGATGCTCGTCGAGGGCTACGTGTTTCGGGCGGTCGGCGATTTTCTCGGCAAGGATCCCTGGGAGCTGGCACCCGACCGCTATCGCGACCGCTAGCGCCGCGCACTCCCCGGCCTCTCGGCCGCTAGACGCCGCTCGCCGCGGCTCGCCGCCCGCTGATCGCCGAGACTTCACTAATTACCCATGGTGACCCCGCTCTACCGGCCATTCGTGGAGTCTCGCGTCTCAACGCGGCCCAGCGCTACGGGTAAACCGTCACCGGCGTCGACACGGCGGTGGGCGAGAAGAGCGCGTACGAGGCGACCTGGCTCGACGAGCTGAAGCTGAGGCCCGCGCGCAGTCCGTTCGCCCTCGAGAGCGATGCGACCGCGTCGGGCGACAGCGCCACCGCGACCGAACCGCCCGACGGAACCTGCAACTTCTTGGCGCTCTTGCCGCGAACCGACAACGTCGCGCTGACCACCTTCGAGGTGGGGTTGGCGACGACCAGCCGAGGAGAAGGCCCCGCCGGAACGGCGAACAGCGTGGAGCCGCTCAGCGACGGAGCAGCCCCCGCCCAGGCCAGGTCGATGTCACCGTCACGCGCCAGCGTCGACGTGCGAGTTCCGGCCACGACGGGCACGTTCGACGTGACGAAAGCGGTGTACTGACCGGTCGCCAAGCCGTCGAGGGGAATGTCGGTCACCTGCCCGGCCTGCGCCGTGACCGAGAACGTCGCGCCCGTGCCGTCGGCGGTGCGCATCTCGATGGCGATGCGGGCGTTCACAGAGCCGGGCACGTAGGTGCGGAGGATCGGCAGCAGATCGCCGTAGCCGTCTTTGCCCGTCGCCGTCTGCAGAGCGTTGTCGCTGTGCACGATGACGCCGGGAACGGTCACCGACCGCGAGGGCGCCGCGGAGGCGCTGACGGTGTCGAGGCCGCCAGCCTTGAGGGTACGGACGACGCTGACCTGCAGGCTCGACGAGATCTGCCCGCCTCGGCTCACGACGTGCACGACCGGCGAGGCGAGGCCCGTGGCGAAGCCCGACAGGGGCACGACCTTCTGGCTGCCGGGGGCGACGACGATGCCGGTCAGCCCCGGTCCTTCGACTTTGCCGTCTTCGCCGTAGACCGCGAGGTCGACTGTCGAGTTGACGTCGGAGGCGTTCACGAGGTTGATCAGGCTGGTGCGGCCGGTCTCGGTCGATCCGCCGACGAGCCAGGTCGACGAGGTGGGGTCGGCGCAGGGCGAGGCGGCGAAACCCTTGAGGGCCGACGTCGACGAGGCCGCGCTCTGGGCCGCCGCGACGGCGGGAACCGTGGTCGACCCCTTCGCCTCGGCAGTCACCAGGAGGGGCTTGGAGGCCGCGCCGTCGGATCCTTTGAGAGAGTCGGTCGTGGGCTTCTGCACCGCACCCGACCCTGCCGATCCGGCGGCGGTGACGGTTCGCGCGGCCGACCCGGCGGTGACCGACGTCGCCGACGCACCCGAGTCGCCATTCAACTGGAGCAAGGATCCGGCACAGACCCGCTGCTGATCGAGCGCGACGGGCGTGACGACCCTGCCGGCCGGCGTCTCGCTCAACGTCGGCAGCGGCAGCAGCGTCGCTCCCGCGACCACTGCCGCTCCGATGGCCACGGCGACCACCCCGACGCCGGTGCGGACTCCTGCGGAGACCATCGAACGCTTACTCATCTCGCTCCTCGTCGAAGGTCGTGGCGGGTTGCTCGGATTCGGGGGCACCCGTGCGCACCCGGCGTCGCCGTGGCGTCGTCGGAATGGCGAGCAGCAGCGCCGACCCGAAGATCAGAGCCCAGGATCCGAGCACGATCGGCCGCACGATCGAATCGCCCGGGTGGTTCGCACCGCGCTCGGTCGCATCGACGTAGCGCCACAGCTGGCCGCTCGTGGTGTCGCCGACGGGCAGGAACACCGCTTCTCCGTCCAGCGCCTCCTTCGCCCGCTGCGACAGCGCAGCTCGGGCGTCGTCACCTCGGCTGTCGCGGAGGAGCACGAAGCCCACACCGAGCTCGCGGAGGACGGGAGCCGGGTCGTAGCCGCTTCGGCTGACCAGGTTGCCGGCGAGAGTGGTGAGGTCGCGGCTCGTCGACGAGAGCTGCTGCTGCGTCGAGTCGAGGGTCGACTGCTGGTCGAGGGTCTCGCCCTGGCCGCGCTCGAGCGAGACCGCGAGGGAGCCATCAGGCTGCGGGGTGAGCACGAGAGTGCCCACGTCGGGCTTGGCGACGGCCTCGGCGGTGACGTAGGCCGAGAGGATCCGACCGCTCGACGCCTCGATCGCAGAGGTCTGCAGCACCATCCCGATGATGAGCGGGAACGAGGCGGCGATGCCGAGCACGGCGAACAGGAATCCGAGGGGCGGTGTGAAGCGGGGAATGCGGTCGAGGCTCACCGCGGCCGCGCCAACCATTCCGACGAAGTAGAGGCTGAGGCCGGCGCCGGCCCAGACCCCGGTAGTGGAGCTGCCCACGCCGGTGATCTGCAGATGCGTCGCCGCCACTGCGGTGAGGTAGCCGACGAGTGCGAGTGCGAGGCAGGCGACCGCCCGTCCACGGGTGGGGAGGAACACCGAGACGATCGCAAGAAGGCCGAGGGGCAGCAGGGCCACGACCACGACGATCGCCATGGTCGAGCCGGTGATACCGAGCTGGGCTACGAGGTCGGTCCAGCCGTTCAGGCCGGTCTCGGGTGAGCCGAGGGCCAGCTGAAGGGGTGAAGCCGCCTCGGCACGCGTCGGAGCGCCCGGATCGGCGAAGATCGCCCACCAGGTGCCACGCGAGATCTGCGCGATCGCCAGGGGCACGAACAGCGCGATGGCGGGAAGGGGGACCGCCAGCATGCGGTGTGTGCCGCGGGGCCGCGCCGCGATCGAGCCGAGCCAGCCGATCACGAGGGCCGGAATGAGCGAGGGGGTCGCGGCAGCGATCACGGCGAAGAGGATCGATGCAGCAGCTCCCGACGACCACCGGCTGTGCGACTTGATCATCGCGAGCACGAGGAACGGCAACAGGGCGTGCGTCACCACCGCGCCGAGGCGGCCGGCCTGCAGGGCGGCGAGCACGGGAGGCGAGACGGCGTAGACGAGGGCCGCGACCGTGGGTACCCAGGAGCGGTACGTGATGCGGCGGGCGGCGAGCCAGGCGCCGACAGCCGACAGCGGCAGAGCCGCGAAGTAGAAGAGGACGATGCCGGTCGACGGCGACCAGAACGTGATGCTGCCGAGCACGGCCACGATTCCCGCGAACGGGTCGGCGGGCCCGACGAAGCCGGTGCCGATCTCATGCCAGCCGAATCCGACCGAGTGCCAGAGCGACGACACGGTGGTGCTGACGGGCAGCAGGCCTCCCCCGGTGACGGCCGGCGAGCCGAGGAGCGTGAAGAACGCGACCACTCCGACGACGGCGACCAGAACGGTGATCCACAGCCCACCGGATCCGATGAAGCTCGCGCGCGGCTCGGTCGAGTCCTCGATGCCGGCCAGCTGGGCGTCGCGCTCGTTGATGCGCCGCTCACGCAGATCGGAGAACGTGGCCCGCAGGGGGCGGAGCGTCCGCCACGGCACCTTCTTCGTCCGGGCGAAGTTGACCCGCGCCTGGCGAATGTGAGAACGACCGAACGCGGTGCCGAACGCGGTGCGGAACTCGCCGACCACGGCTCCGGGGTTCTTGACGAGCAACTGCCAGATCGATCGGAACAGAGCGAGTGGAACGAGGCTCAGCCAGTGGAACGGCAGCGCGACGGCGGGCGCGTAGACGAGGCGGCGATGCAGCTGAGCGGCCCTCCGGAGTCGCGCGCGGCGGGCGTGACCGCCGGGCTTCCGGCCGAAGTCTTCGGGGTAACCGTCTGAGAGCACCCGGGCGGTCGGAACGAGCACGACACGGTGCCCGGCGAGACGCGCGCGGGTCGAGAAGTCGAGAGACGAGTCGACGTGCGGCAGCGCCGGGTCGAATCCTCCGAGCGCCTCCCAGACCGATCTCCGCACGAGCATGCCGCCAGCGGCCACCGCGAGCACGTCGGTGCGCGAATCGCGCTGCCCCTGGTCGAGCTCCCCGGCGACGAGCGCGATCGAGGAGCCGAATCGCGTGACCGTCTCGCCGAACTCCGAGATGACCCCCGGTTCGTCGGCCCGCATGAGCTTCGGTCCGGCCACCGCCACCGACGGTGCGACCTCGACCGTCGCCATCAGATACTCGAGCGCGCGGGGTTCCGGAGCGTTATCGGCCCCGAGGATCCAGAGCCACTCGTCGCTCGACTCGGCCGATGCCGGGCCCACCACCCGCAGCGCGTGGGCGACCCCGGCGCCGATCGTGTCGACGCCCTTTGCCTGCGTCACCTGCGCCGCACCGCTGAGGGCTAGGCGACCTGCCGCGGATCCTTCGCCACCGGCATCGACGACGACGAGCGCCTCGGGCGGACGGCTTTGACGCGACAGCCCGTCGAGGGTTCTGTCGAGGGTGGTCGCTCCGCTGGGGGCGACGAGGATCGCTGTGACTCTCGGCTGCATGACGGTGAGACTCTACGAGCCCGGAAACGCGAGACGGCGCACCCGGTGGGCGCGCCGCAGCGATTCATAGGTACGGTTCTGCAACCGCGGCGTGTGGTTACGCGCGCTTGCGGAGTTTGCGACGCTCGCGCTCAGAGAGGCCGCCCCAGATGCCGAAGCGCTCGTCGTTCTGCAGGGCGTACTCGAGGCACTGCGACTTGACGTCGCAGGTGGCGCAGATCTTCTTGGCGTCGCGGGTCGATCCGCCCTTTTCGGGGAAGAAGGCCTCGGGGTCGGTCTGGGCGCAGAGAGAGTCGGCCTGCCAGGCGAGAGGGTTCTCTTCTTCGTCGACGACGGGACGGCGAACACCGGGAACGCCGAGCTGAACCGGGTCGATGTGCCAGTTGTCGGGAACGATCGAGCCGGACGCACGCCCTCCGGCGAGGAGTTCGTCGGCCGCTGCCTCGAGGTGCCGCTGGCTGTCGAGGTGACGCTGGGCGTCGAGGTGTCGCTGGTCAGGCGACTCGAAGTCGTGTGCCCCATTGTGAATGGCCACTGCGCATCTCCCCTCGGTGCTGTTGCTTCCCGGTTGGTCGCAACAACGTAATTACACCGGTGTAACTAGGGGTACGTCAAGTCGAGCATCATAAAAGGCTCGACCGCTGAATGAGGGTCATTTGTGTCTCGGGCGTGTCGCGATCCGCATTTGCGGGGACACGCCGGGGTACGTCTGCAAGGCTGCCGGGGTTGCCTGCGAGAGTGCCCAAAAGGGCGTCTGATTGGCCTGTCGGCGCCACTTTGGGCCCTTTCGCGTCTCTGTGGGCCGATTGGCCGTGCGCGCGAGCCCATCGGGCTGCGAGCTAGGAGCCGCCAGCCCCCAGCCGCCAAGCCCCACAGCCTCCGCTACTCGGCCGCCTGACGTGCCGCCCAGGCGCTCTGCACCATCTCGAGCAGCGTGTGGCGCATCTTCCAGTCGAGGTCGCGGCCCGCGAGCACACCCTCGGCCACGATCCGGTCGGGGTCCCCGGCGCGGCGCGTGGCTATCTCGGGCTCGAAATCGATGCCCGTTCCCTCGGCCATGGCGTCCATGATCTGCTTCACGCTCGAGCCGTCGCCCGACCCGAGGTTGTAGGCCGGCTCGAGAGTCTCGCCCGCATCCAGCTTGCGCGCCGCGACGGCGTGCGACAGAGCGAGGTCAGAGACGTGCACGTAGTCACGCACGCAGGTGCCGTCGGGGGTGGCGTAGTCGTCACCGAAGATCTTGGGCACCCGGCCGTCGAGGAGAGCCTGGAACACCAGCGGGAACAGGTTGTGCGGGCTCGCGTCGTAGAGCGAGGGCTCACCCGACCCGACCACGTTGAAGTAGCGGAGGCTGGTGTGGCGCAGGCCAGTCGCGACGCCCTGGTCGCGCAGCAACCATTCGCCGATGAGCTTCGACTCGCCGTACGGAGACTCGGGCGACTTCGGTGTGTCTTCGGTGACGACGTCGGTCGGCGGCACCCCGTAGACGGCGGCGCTCGACGAGAAGACGATCCGGTCGACGCCCTTGGCGGCCATCGCGGCGAGGAGTACCGCCGTGCCGGTCACGTTCTGCTCGTAGGTGTGCAGCGGCCGCTGGACCGAGACCCCGGCGTACTTGTAGCCGGCGACGTGAATAACGCCGGTGACCCCGTAGTCGTCGATGGTCTTCTCGACCAGGGCCTGATCGAGGATCGTCCCGCGCACGAACGGCACGCCGTCCGGCACGAACGACTCGATTCCGCTCGACAGATCGTCGAGGACCACAGGATCCAGCCCCTCCCCTGCCAACGCGCGAATTACATGCGAACCGATGTACCCGGATCCTCCGGTAACCAACCAAGCCATGGTGGCCAACCTATCGTGACGAGCTATCGGATCCTTTGCTGTGGGCGAGGGGTGTCCTGTGGCAGGATTCGTGGTGTCATCGAGAATCCGCCACTTCCCGCTTCATGAACCTGGAGGCACCATGCTCCGCTCCGTCGCCGTCCTCGCCGTCGAGGGTCTGCCGCCGTTCGAGTTCGGCGTCGCGTGCGAGGTCTTCGGCATCGACCGGCGCGACACTGGCGGCCCCGCCTTCGACTTCCGGGTCGTCACCGCGCACCCGGGGCGGGTTCGAACGAGCCTCGGCTTCGACCTCGTCGTCGACGACGGCCTGGAGCGGGCCGAGGGGGTCGACCTCGTGGTCGTTCCGGCGCACGGCACGGGAGCAGTCGATCCGGCCTACCTCGACTTTCTCCGGCGGGCCCACGCGGCCGGCACGACCATCCTCAGCATCTGTAGCGGAGCCTTCGTGGTGGCGGCGACCGGGTTGCTCGACGGGCGGCGGGCGGCGACCCACTGGATGCACGCCGAGGAGCTCCGAGCGCAGTACCCGGCCGTCACAGTCGACCCCGATGTGCTCTACGTCGACGAGGGCTCGATCGTGACCAGCGCCGGCACCTCGGCCGGGATCGACGCGTGCCTCCATCTCGTGCGGCGCGAGCTCGGCGCCGGGCCGGCCAACGCGATCGCCCGCCGCATGGTCACGCCCGCACAGCGCGACGGCGGCCAGGCGCAGTTCATCGCGGCGCCGATAACCGAGCGCTGCTCCGACTCGCTCGCGGGCGTCATGGACTGGATGCTCGTGCACCTCGACCGCGAGCTCACCGTCGACGAACTCGCCCGGCGCGCGCTGATGTCACCGCGCACGTTCGCGAGGCGGTTCCGCGCCGACGTGGGCACGACGCCCGGGGCATGGCTCAATCGGCAGCGGCTGCTGCGCGCTCAGCAGCTCCTCGAGGCGACCGACGACACGCTCGAGTCGATCGCGCAGGCCACCGGGTTCGGATCGGCGGCCGTGCTCCGGCACCACTTCGCGCGCGTGCTGCAGACGACGCCGACCGCGTACCGGCGGACATTCGCCTCCGCGCTGGCGTCGTAGGCGTGCGGCCGCTGCAAATCTGAAGGTGATTTGCGAAGCCGACCCCGCCGGATCCTGCTGTCTTCGTTGCCCGCCGCACGTTTTTCCTTCGAATTTGCAAACGGAGCAGTTGTACCTAGAGAGCAGTGCAGAGGTCAGGATCCGGCCCGGCCGCTACCAGCCCGACGCCGCGGTCCGTTACGCGGCAGTCGCCACGAACGCCTCGCCCGACCCCGTCACGGCGAGGCGCCACTCGTCGGGCGTGACGTAGACCGCTTCGCCCGCTCCGACCTTGATGTTGCCGTCCTGGCCCTTGAGGTGCAGCTCTCCGCTGGTCACGAGCACGATCGACGGCCCGCCGAGCTGGACGACCGCACCCGCCTCGCCGGGCTGCACGTGCAGCAGGGCGAACCCGACACCGGTCGGGTCGAAGCGCTCGACGCCGGCGCCGGCCTCGGTGGGCTTCAGGTACGGCAGGGGGAGCTCGTCGAAGTCGAGCACGCGGAGGAGCTCGGGCACGTCGACGTGCTTCGGGGTCAGCCCGCCGCGCAGCACGTTGTCGCTCGGCGCCATGAGCTCGATGCCGAGGCCGCCGAGGTAGGCGTGGATGTTGCCGGCGGGAAGGAAGAGCGCTTCTCCTCGCTGCAGGGTGACCCGGTTGAGGAGGAGCGCGACGACGACGCCCGGATCGCCCGGATACTCGACGGCGAGGTCGGCGATGGTGTGGATGGTCGCAGACACGGGCACGCCCGACTCCGACTCGTGGGCCACGGCGGCGGTTGCGGCATGACCGACCGCGGCGACGGTGCCGGCAGCGGCCTCACCGTCGAAGAGCCAGGCAACGGTCGCCTCGAGCGACTCGGCGAGGTGGGCGCGGAGCTCGTCGAAGGCGTCAGACCCAGCACCGCCGGCAGACGCGCCGGCCCCCGCCAGCACGTCGACGTCGGCGCGGGTCTCGGCGAGCGCCCGGAAGCCGCACAGCGCGTCGAAGGTATCGCTCAGCGCGAAGATGATTTCGGGCTTCGGAAAGGGGTCTTTGTAGTTGCGCTCGCTCGCCTGCAGTGGCACGCCGGCACGGTTCTCGCGCTCGAAGCCGTCACGAGCCTGCTCCGGGGTCGGGTGCGCCTGGATCGAGAGGGGCTTGGCGGCGGCGAGCACCTTCATCAAGAAGGGGAGTGAGCGGCGCCCGGATCCTAGAGTCCGATCAGGCTGCGCGGCGATCCAGTCGGCCAGCGTGTCGGCTCCGTCGACAACTGCCGGGTTGACGATGACGCTCGGCGAACCGGGGTGGGCTCCGAGCCACAGCTCAGCCTCCGGGCGGCCGGACGGCTTGCGGCCGAGCAGCGTCGAGATCGCCGTCGTCGAACCCCACGCGTAGTCGCGCGGAACGTTGGTGATGGCTAGAAACATGGCTTTCCTCTTGTGGCTCTCGTGGCGGTGCATCCGCTGGCTCCTCGTCTTCACAGACGCGAGCGTGCCCACCGGGCGGTTCGACCACGGTACCAACGCCGCAGAGGGCGGCGCTGAACGACTAGCCTTACCGCCATGGCCGTCGCTAGCCCACTTCCTCGCGTCGACTCGAGTCTCGCCAAGCCGGCGACCGAGCGGACCGCCTTCGCGACCGCCGCTTTCCTCGTGCTGTTCGGCGGCGATCCGCTGCGTAATTCGATCAACTGGGCCGGCTGGGGTGTCGTCTGCGCGGCGCTCGTAGCGTGGGCCGTCGTGATCCTGGTGCGTCACCCGCCCCGCCTCTCGCGCGTGCCCGCTCTCCTGGCTCTCCTGCTGCTGTGGATGGTCGTCTCGCTCGTCTGGTCGGAGTACCGGGTGGGCTCGCTGCTCGGCGTCGGCACCCAGTTGGCGACGACGATCGCCCCCGTCGCCATCGTCGCGACCACGTCGTGGACGGGCATCGTGAAGGCCCTCGGCCGCGCCCTGCGCACGGTCGTCGTGCTCTCGCTGGTGTTCGAGCTCGTTGTCGCGGTGTTCATCCGGCAGCCGTTCTGCCCGATCTACGTCGACTGCACTCCCCCGCACCCCGCCGCGTTCTTCTGGACTCGCGACGCCCTCTTCTCCGGTGGCCAGATCCAGGGGCTGCCCGGCAACAGCAATCTCCTGGCGATCTTCGCGCTGTACGCCCTCGTTGTCACCGCCGTTCAGGCGCACGGCCGCGTCATCGACCGGCGCACGGCCTGGTACGGCCTCGCCTCGTCCATCCTCGCCCTCGCCCTGACCCGGTCGTCCACCGTGCTCGCCTGCCTCGCGGTCGTGGCCGTGGTGCTCGGCTTCGCCGTTCTCGCCCGGAGGGTCCCCCTCCGTCGACGCTGGCTCGTCGGCGTCCTGGCTCTCGCGCTTGCCGGGGTGGCGGCGCTCGCCCTCTCGCTCGGCTGGGGGCTCCTCCTCCGCCTGCTCGGCAAGAGCAGCGACCTCACGGGCCGCGGCTACATCTGGTCGAGGGTCTACGAGTTGGCGGTCGAGCACCCGGTCGTGGGCTGGGGGTGGACCGGCTGGTGGCAGCCGTACCTCGAACCGTTCAAGGGGCTCGCCAAGATCAAGGGCGTCGTCTACCTGCAGGCTCACAACGCCTACCTCGACATGTTCTTCCAGCTCGGCTGGATCGGCCTCGCGCTCTTCGTCGGCGTGCTGGTCACGGCCGCGGCGCGCTCGTGGTGGTGGGCGACCGATCGACGCATGCTCGGCGTCGGCAAGCCCGCCCCGTGGAACACCCTCGACCTGCTGCCGCTCCTGCTGCTCTCGATCCTGATCGTGCACGGGATCGGCGAGTCGCGGCTCAACGTCGAGTGGGGTTGGGCGCTGCTCGTGCTGGTCAGCTACGCCACCCGGGTCGACAACTTCCGCTGGTGGACGCGCCCCGGCGAGGCGGTCGTCCCCGCC
This sequence comes from Frondihabitans sp. VKM Ac-2883, assembly GCF_015350875.1. Taxonomy (NCBI): domain Bacteria; kingdom Bacillati; phylum Actinomycetota; class Actinomycetes; order Micrococcales; family Microbacteriaceae; genus Frondihabitans; species Frondihabitans sp. VKM Ac-2883. The sequence continues at coordinate 96,319 of NZ_JADKSF010000003.1, forward strand.
GATGCCACGGTCGTCCGCGCCGCCGACTGATCAGGGTCGGCCGCTCCACCTGAGACAATGAGGGCGTGACCATGCCCGGCTCGACCCGCGACCCCCTGCGTCGCTACCTGTCGGCATGGATCGGCTTCTCCGCCGGCGGATCGTTCAGCCAGGTGCTCACCGTCGCGATCCTGCTGTATGCCCTCGGCATCCACACCGTCCGGGCGCTGATCGGCTGGCCCGGCTCCATCGCGATCCTGGTCACGCTGGTGCTCCTGGCGGGGTTGTCGCTCTTCGGTGCTCGGCACCACATCGAGTGGCACGGCATCCTGCCGGTGTCGCTGATGGCGCTGTTCGGCTACTTCTTCCTCTCGTCGTTCTGGAGTCAGTACACCTGGGTCACGATCGGCGGCGTCATCTACGCGCTCGCCTTCGGGGCGCTCGGCATGTATCTGGCCCTGGGGCGCGACCTGGTTCAGCTGATCCGCGCCACCGGCGATGCGCTGCGGATCCTGCTGACTGTCTCCTTGTCTCTCGAAGTGCTCTCCGGGATCCTGATCGATCAGCCGATCGCGATCCTCGGCATTCAGGGCAACCTGGCCGAGGGCGGGCCCATCCAGGGCGTGGCCGGCACCCGCAACTATCTGGGGTTCCTGGCGGCGCTCGCCCTCGTGACGTTCGCGGTCGAGTGGTTCACCCGGTCGATCACGCTCGGCGTCGGGGTCGCGTCCGGGGTGCTCGCCCTGCTTACGCTGACTTTTGCGAGCTCGCCGGTGACCTCGATCGCCGTCCTCGCGCTGGTGATCGCGGCAATCGCGCTGCGGAGCCTCCGGCAGAGCCCGCCGGAGCGCCGCGCACTCTTGCAGGTGATCCTGGCGGTCCTCGTGGTGCTCGGTCTCGTACTCGCCTACCTCGCGAGGCGCCGGCTCATCTCGGCGATCGGCGCGACCTCCGACCTCGACGTGCGGCTGCAGCTCTGGGCGAAGATCCGCGAGCTCATCTCGCTGCACAGTCTCGTCGGCTGGGGCTTCGCCGGTCAGTGGCCGACCGAGGTCTTCCCGTTCTCGACTCTGACGAACGTCAGCGGCCGTGTCTCCGAGACCGGGCTCGGTGCGTTCTTCGACACCTGGTTCCAGCTCGGGCTCGCCGGTCTCGTCATGCTCCTCGCCGCCGGGGCGCTGGCCTTCACCCGCTCCTGGTTGACCGCGTCGGCGCACCCGATCGTCGCGTACACCTGGCCGGCGCTCGTGCTGCTGCTCGTCGCCGTGACCGCGATCGCCGAGAGCTACCCGCTGTTCGAGGGGACACTGATGCTGTTCGTCGCGATCGCGACGATCTCGGCCCGCAAGCGCTCGTGGCGGCAGAACCTCGCTGCGAACACAGGATCCAGCCGCACCCGCTGATCCCCGGCGCGACCCGGGCCCGTTGCGCTGCACCATCGCGTCCGTGCAGACCCGCCACATCGGCACAGACCCGCCACACGGGCACAGACCCGCACAGCCGGCCAAAACCCGCCTCCTAGGCGCGCTGTTTATGCCGAGTATGCGGGTCTGAGCCGATCGATCGGGTCTGAGCCGAGCGTACGGGTCTGAGCCGATCGAGCGCCCGGCCGCACTACTTGACCACGACCGCCTTGCACCCGAGTTTCGTGTTCGCGCCCTTGTCGGCACCGATTCCGTAGGCGCAGATCGTGTGCTTGCCCTTGGCGAGGGTCTTCGTCAGCGTGTACCCGTGCAGCGCTCCGGGTAGCTTGTAGACGCGCGCCACGTCGGCCCGTGCGACCGACGTCGGCACCCGGTAGCCCTTGCCGTCGATGTAGACGTCGACCTTGATCGAGGTGGTAAGCGAGTCGGGGTCGAACGCCCAGCCCTTCGCCGTGACGGCCTTCTTCGACACCGTGACCGAGTCGAGCGCACCCTTCGGCTTGGTGTCGGTCGTCACCGTGCGACAGGGGGCGATGTGTCCGCTCGTACCGGCCGTGCCCGCCTGGTTGATCCCGCCGACGCAGAGCGTGTGCGTGCCGGGCTTCACCGTGACGGTGGCCGAGAAGCCGTGCGCGGCCCCGTAGGCCGGGTACGACGTCGCGACGCCCGGGCGCGCAGCCGAGGCGGTGACCTTGGCGAGACGCGTACCGTCGACCCCGATCGACACGGCGATCGACTTCGCCGTGTCGGCGTCGATGGCCCAGCCCGAGACGGTGATCGTTCGGAGCGTGGTGGTGACCTTCTCGATCGTTCCGCGGGGCGACGACGAAAGGACCGCGACGGTGGTGCAGTCGTCGACTGGGGTATCGGATCCTCGTCCGGTGTTGACACCGGTCACGCACACCCGGCGCGCTCCCTCCGTGGCGGGCACGACCGTCGAGAAGCCGTGGAGGGCTCCGACCGCGGGGTGAGCCTTGGCGACGTCGGGGCGCGAGTTGGCCGCGGTGATCGTGTGCACCGTCTTACCGTCGACGGCGATCCGCGCCCGGATCGACGACGTGGTCTCGGGGTCGGCGACCCATCCGGAGACGAGGATCCCGCCCGGCGCCGCTCGCACCACGTCGACCGCGCCGAAGGGCGAGGGGTCGGCTACCGTGACCGGCGTGCAGGAGACGAGCTTTGCAGCCTTGTTGACGCCGATCGCAGTGACGCAGACGTCGTAGCTGCCGGGGCTCGCCGCCAGGGTCGTCGAGAAGCCGTGTTTCGAGCCGGAGTCCGGGTACACCTTGCCGACGTCGGCCCGCACGGCCGAGGCGACGAGCGTCTTCGTCGACGCCCCATAAGCCACCGACACCGAGATCGACGCGGTGCTCGTGCGGTCGAGGGCCCACCCGCTGAGCGTGATTGTTCCGATGCCGCCGACGGCCTTGTCGACGTGCCCGGTCGTGGTCGCCACGGGGGCCGCGGGAGTTCCGCTGGCGGGGGTGCCCGCGGTCGGTGAACCGAACCAGTTCGAGAAGTAGACCCAGAAGTTGCGGTTGCCGTAGGCGGAGCAGCTGTCGCCGGTGCCGGAGAGGTTCGCGAGGGCCGCGGCGTTCGGGGTGTACGGCGTGTAGTAGTAGAGGTTCGCGGTCGCCTGGTTCGCGATCGTCACCTTCTTGGTGCCGCAGGGGGAGCTCGGGCTGTAGCGCACGGCGACGGTCGTGCCCGGGGTGTAGGTCGTGAACGACTTGGAGGTGCCGGCCGGGTTCGCGTAGCGCTTGAACTGCCAGGCGGCGCGGTAGACCTGGTTGTAGATGCCGGCGTAGGCCGGGTCGCAGCCGCTGCCCGTGTCGGGGCAGGCGTATCCCATTGCGCGATCGATGGCGTAGGTCGAGGGCGCGGTGGAGGTGACGAGCCCCTGCTCCTTCTGCAGGGAGACGAGCAGCACCTCGGGATTGATGCCGCAGGCCCGGCCGACCTTCGCGATGATGCGCGCGGTGGTCTCGTTCTTCGCGCCCGCGTACGCCGCGCACATGGCGTCGGCGGCGCGGCTGGTCGTCGTGGTCGTCAGGATGTCGAGGCACCGTGTGTTCGAGCAGGTGCCGCTCTTACCGGCGAGGAACGTCTGGATCTGCGCCTCGCTCAGAGCATCCGAGTCGAAGAAAACCGCGTTGCTCACGATGTTTCCGGCATCGAACTGCGACCCGGAGAGCGCCTCGGCGGGGCTCGGCGCCGAGACGAACTGGATGCCGGTGAGCAGCGCCGCCGCCGCACTCGCGGCGACGGCGAGTGCGACGAGGCGTCGTGCGGCGGTGGTCATTTCACGGTGACGTAGGCGCACTTCAGCACGGGGTTCTTGCCCTTGCTGGAGTCCATCCCGTACACGCAGACGTGCTTCTTGCCCTTCGGAATCTTCACGGTCGACGAGAATCCGTGCTTCGCCCCGTAGGCCGGGTACTTGCGCCCGACGTCGTTGCGGGTGTTCCCGGCAGCGAAGTAGGAGTGGATCTTGCCGACGTGCAGCGCGCCGCGGATCGCCGTCTTGGGAGTGTCGGTGTCAACCATCCAGCCCGACACGGTCACGGTGCCCTTGCCGGCGACGATTCTGTCGACGCTGCCCCGGGGCAGGTTGTTCACTGTGGCGCGGACGCAGGATCCGACGGTGGCGTTCTTCCCGCTGCCCACGTTCACGCCGGTGACGCAGACCTTGGGCGTGCCCTGCGGAACGGTGAGCGTGACGTCGAAACCGTGCTTGCCGCCGTAAGCGGGGTAGGCCGAGGCCACCCCGGAGCGCGCGACGGAGGCGGTGACGGTCTTCGAGACGGAGTCAGCAGCGACCTTGACCTTGATCGACGACGCGGTGCCGCCGTCGAACGACCAGCCCTTGACCCGCACGGTCGTCGGCGTGGTCGTGACGGAGTCGATGACGCCGACCGGGTTGAGGCCCATCGACTTCTTGGTCACGCAAGGCTCGAGCAGGGTGTTGCCGCCGGTGCCGACGTTGATCCCGTAGACGCACACCTTGTAGCTGGCCTTCGCCACCGGAATGACGGTGTCGTATCCGTGCGCGGCGCCCCATGACGGATACTGGGCCGCGACGTCGTTCCGGGTCTTGTTCGCCTTGACGGAGACGACCTTGGAGCCGACGTAGATGTGAGTGGTGATGGAACTTTTGCTGTCGGGGTCGAGGGTCCATCCCCGCACTCGGATACCCCCGGGCACGGTGCTGATCTCGTCGACATTGCCCTTCGGCGAATGAGCGGCCGTCACGAGCGACGACGGAAGCACAAAGCCCTTGAGCGCCGCGGCCGAGCCGTTGAAGACGCTCGAGTCGCCGGCGAACGGACCGGTGGAGGAGTACTGCCAGATCGTCCAGTCGCTCCAGTTGGCCGGCACGGCGAACGGGCCCTGCGACAGCTCGCGGCCGTAGTTCGCGATCATGAGCTTGTTGGCGCTGAACGCCTTGCTTCCGCCGGTGCAGTCTTGCCACCAGTAGTAGCCGGTGTAGATGGCCGGGGTGATGCCCGTCATGCTCTTCACCTTGTCGGAGAAGGCTTTAATCCACGAGACCATCTGACCCTGGCTGAGGCCCCAGCAGCCCGCCTCGAGGTCGAGGAGCGGCGGCAGGGTCTTGCCATCGGCCGACCAGCCACCACCGTTGTTCACGAAGTAGGCGGCCTGCGCGGCTCCCGAGGTCTCGCCCGGGTGCGCGAAGTGATACGCCCCCGTGTACATGCCCGCCTTGCGCGCGCCGCTGTACTGCGAGCTGAACAGCGAGCTCTTGTAGCTGGTGTTCTCGGTGGCCTTGACGTAGGCGAAGCGGGCGCCCTGCTTGTAGCTGGAGGCCCAGTTGACACTGGTCTGCCAGCCGCTGACGTCCATGCCCTTGATGTTCGACGACGAGGCGCCCGAGACCGACTTCGTCGTCGCGGCATTCGACTGCACCCGGAACTGCTGGGTCGGCGCGACCTCGGTCTCGGCGAGCGACGAGCCCATCGTGTGGTTGCCGGAGGCGTCTTGAACGGCGAGCGACGGGTCGGTGTCGGCGGCCGAGCCGTCGACCACGTCAGCCGCGTTGGCTTCGGCGTCGGAGGTGGCGCCGCCCGAGGACGGCGCGGCGGGGGCTGCGGTCGGCGCGGTGGTCGAGGCCGGGGTCGGCTCGGCGGTCGCGGCAGCGTCGGCGGTGGTGCTGCCGCTCGCGGCGGCAGGGGCCGTGGCTGCGACAGTCGGCGCCGGGGTGGGGGTCGCGGCGACGGCAGCGGTGCCGAGCAGCACGCCCGAGGCGGCGATGGCGACAACGGCGGTCACCCCGACCACAGCCCGAAGGGTGGCGCGGCGCGGGGCGGTCATCGTCGGCGGCCGGACGTCGGCGCCGTGGCGCGCGCGGATGTCGCGCACGCGACGGTGGGGTACGTAAGCAAAGGGGTGCCTCCCGTATGGCATCTGGCTATGGATCGAACCCCGCTGAACCCGCCGCCATTGGCGGTTCCACGCTGATCGTGGACGCCCGAACGTCCGCGTGGAGGGTGCTCACGAGCACTCGACTTCTCCACCGTAAGTCACACGAGTCACATGCACCAGGGCGCGAATGTCCCCCGATAGGGGCGCGATGGGGGACGATTCTTCGGCTCGCATCAAGGTCGCACTCAGGATTCGCCAAGGGTCAGCCGAGCAGATTCTCTACTTCACGACGGCGTGAACCGAGGATCCGGTCCGCCCGCCGCTTGCGCCGAGCCCCTGCCACCAGCCCGGGCAGCTCGCGCAGCACCCCGCGCCACGCGTCCCGCGAAAGATAGGCCTGACCGGGATTAAGCGTGTCTCTTACGAGTCGTGCGAGCGTTCGAAGCACAACTCGAATGATGAACGTCGCACTCCCGTTCCGCAGCACGACGGCGAGCCGATTGCGGATACTCTGGCGCCGAATGAGCTCCGAGCCGCTCGACGAACTACCCGCATGCCGGTGCACGATCCGCGCCTCGGGAGCGAAGCCGATGCGGAGCCCGGCCAGTCGAAATCGCCACGAGACATCGAGGTCTTCGTAATACATGAAGAGGTCGTCGTCGAATCCGCCGACCGCGTCGAGCGCGTCGCGACGGAGGAAAGCCGCTCCGCCTGAGAATCCGAAGGGGTCGGAGCGCAACGAGACGTCGTTGGCCGGCGCGAGCCAGTCACGGTCGTAGCCGTTGCCGTCACGCGTCATCTCGATTCCGGTGCCGTTCATCACGGCGGTGCCGCGCGTCGGATCCTCGGTTCTCGCCCAGAGGGCGCCGTCGAGACCGACGAGCGCGTGCGGGCCCGGGGTGCCGGTCGAGGCGAACAGCCCCTCGAGCATCACGGCCGCGCTCACGGCCGCGTAGGTGGGCCCGGCAGCGTCGAGGGCGGCAAGCCCCGCGGCGACGAATCCAGGATCCGGCACGGCGTCGTTGTTGACGAGCACGATCACGTCGCCGGTCGCCGCCGCGATGCCCCGCGCCACTCCCCCGGCAAAGCCCGAGTTCGTGGGCTCTTCGACCACGATCACCTCGGGGTGGGCCCGCCGGATGACGTCGGTGCCGCCCGGCCTCGCCTCATTCTCGACGAGCACGACCTCGAAGCCGCTCGAGGGAACCTGCCGAGCCAGGGCGTCGAGCGCCCGGAGTGTCAGCTCGGGCTGCCGCCAGTTGACCACGATGACGGATGCGCGCATGCGCCAAGTCTGCCCGACATCGAATCTTTCACACGACTGTGAGGTATTCCAGAAGCCTGGGGAGGTCGCCACCGACTCGAAAGATCGCATGGCTATAGTGAGACCGCCTCCCGGGGCCGAACCACCTATCGCCAACGTGTTGGAGCATCTTCTTGTCAGTATCCACGTCGAGTGTCGTCTCCGTCGTCATCGTCAATTTCCGAGGCACCGACGACACCCTCGAGTGCGTTGCCCGCCTCAACGATGTCGATTGGCCGACCGACCAGCTCGAGATCGTGATCGTCGAGAACGGCTCCGGCGACGACAGCGAGACCCGTCTCCGCGCCGCCCTCGGCGACCAGAAGAACGTCACTCTGATCGTCTCCCCCGACAACCTCGGGTTCACCGGCGGGTCGAACCTCGGAGCAAAGAAGGCTCGCGGCGAGTTCGTCGCGTTCCTCAACAACGACGCCAAGCCGTCGGTCGATTGGATCCGCGCCGCGCTCGGCCAGTTCGCCGTGAGCCCCAAGGTCGCGGCCGTCGGCTCGAAGGTGCTCGACTGGGAGGGCAAGGCGATCGACTTCGTCCAGGGCAGCCTCACCTGGTTCGGCATGGGCTACAAAGACCGCGTCACCGAGATCGACACCGGCGAGTTCGACACCCCGCGCGACATCCTCTTCGGTACTGGCAGCGCGCTCTTCGTGCGCAAGGCGATCTTCCACGAGGTCGGCGGCTTCGACGAGCGCCTCTTCATGTTCTACGACGACGTCGACCTCGGCTGGCGTCTCAACCTGCTCGGCTACCGGGTGCGCTTCGCCCCCGAGTCAGTCGTCTACCACAAGCACCACGGCTCGATGAAGAGCTTCGGCGAGTACCGCGAGATGTACCTCCTCGAGCGGAACGCCCTGATCCTGCTCTTCAAGAACCTCGACGACAACAGCCTCGCCAAGTTCCTGCCGGGGGCCCTCGCCCTGCTCGCTCGCCGCGCGGTCGCCAAGAGCGGCCTCGACTCCGAGATGTTCGACATCCGGCGCTTCACGGGTGCTGCCGACGAGTTCGAACGCGACACCCCCGTCAACAAAGACACGGTTGCCGGCCTCTTCGCCCTCGACCAGTTCGTGCAAGAGCTCCCGTCGCTCCAGCAGACCCGCGACGAGCTGCAGTCGCAGCGTCAGCGCACTGACGGCGACCTGTTCCGCCTGTTCGGCGACATCTTCAAGCCGCTCTTCTCCGACTCGTACTTCCTTGACGGGTTGCACTCGATCGTCGATGCCTTCGGCATCGTCGAGCACACCCAGCGTCGCCACATCCTGGTGATCACGGGCGATGCCATCGGCGAGAAGATGGCCGGGCCTGCCATGCGCGCCTGGAAGATCTCGGAGGCCCTCTCCGAGCACAGCGACGTCCGCCTCCTCACCTGGAACGTGGCCAATCGCCAGTCCGACAAGTTCGAGGTCGAGCGAGTCCGCCTCCAGAACGAGCGCGAGATGAAGGTCCACGAGGAGTGGGCCGACGTGATCTTCTTCCAGGGTCACGCCCTGCACCACTTCACGACGCTCAAGCACTCCAACAAGATCATGGTCGCCGACCTCTACGACCCGATGCACCTCGAGCAGCTCGAGCAGGGCCGCGAGTGGGGTCTCGCCCAGTGGAAGAACCAGGTGCAGTCGTCGACCGACGTGCTTAACGAGCAGCTACTCCGCGGCGACTTCTTCCTCTGCGCCTCCGAGCGTCAGCGCCTCTTCTGGCTCGGGCAGCTCGCGGGTCTCGGCCGGATCAACCCGGAAAACTACGCGGCCGACGAAAACCTCGAGAACCTCATCGCGATCGCCCCCTTCGGCATGGACAGCACGCCGCCGCAGAAGACCCGCAAGGCGATCCGCGGCGTCGTTCCCGGAATCTCCGAGACCGACAAGGTCGTCATCTGGGGCGGCGGAATCTACAACTGGTTCGACACCCAGACCCTGGTGCGCGCCATCGCCCAGCTGGCCGAGCGCCGCCCCGACGTGCGGCTCTTCTTCCTGGGGGTCGCGCACCCGAACCCCGACGTTCCCGAGATGGCGATCGTGTCGAAGACCCGCGAGCTGGCTTCCCAGCTCGGAGTCAGCGGCAAGAACGTCTTCTTCAACGAGCAGTGGGTGGCGCTCGACGACCGCCAGAACTACCTGCTCGAGGCCGACGCCGGTGTCTCGACGCACTACGACCACATCGAGACGACGTTCTCGTTCCGCACCCGCATCCTCGACTACATGTGGGCAAACCTCCCTATCGTCACGACGCGCGGCGACAGCTTCGGCGACCTCGTCGGCGCCGAGGGCATGGGCGTCTCCGTGCCCGAGCGCGACGTCGACGCCCTCGCGAACGCCCTCGAGTCGATGCTCTACGACGACGAGGCGATCGCCGAAGCCCGAAAGAACGTCTCCAGGATCCGCGAGGAGTTCACCTGGGAGCGGGCGCTTGCACCGCTGGTCGAGTTCTGCCGCGACCCCCACGTGGCCCCCGACCGGGCCGCTCTGGTCGGCGAGCCGCTCGGGGCCTCCCGCGGCAGCGTCGTCCGGAACCCCCGCGGTCGCTCGCCGCAAACCAGCGAAGAGAAGTTCCACGCGATCGCGAACCGCCGGCACGGCGTCGGCCGTGATATCGCTCTCGCACGCTTCTACCTCACCGACGGTGGCATCGGCGGCCTCCGCACCAAGGTGCAGACTCGCCTCGCGACGAGCCGAGCGAGCAAGTACGGCAAGTAGTCTCCAAAAAAGACGACCAGCGGCCCCCACGCGCCCCTCAGTGCGTTTGCCATGCCCCGCCCGATCCAGGAGGCCGGGGTATAGTTTCCAGGTTTTCCAAGGATGAGGTACGAGCCATGACCACCACGACGCCACCGACGGTGAATTCCGTCACGCAGGCGGCAGCGACGCAGGCGGCCGCGCGCTTCGAGCGACTCAAAGACGAGCCGATGCAGATCGCCGGCCAGCCGATCGGAGCCTTCACCGGTTTCTTCGGCACCATCCGCGATGTGATCGCGCACGGCAGCCTGCTCGACCTGCTGATCCGACGCGACCTGAAGTCGCGCTACAAAGACTCGGCTCTCGGCTTCGTCTGGACCCTGATCCGCCCCATCACTCAGCTCGTCATCTACTTCGTGATCCTGGGTCAGATCCTCGGGGCGGCGAAGGGCATCCCGAACTTCGCCGTCTACGTCTTCTGTGGTCTGACGATCTACAACCTGTTCAGCGAGATCGTGGCCGGTTCGACCGGGTCGATCGTCGCCAATGCCGGTCTGATCAAGAAGGTGTACGTCCCCCGCGAGATCTACCCGCTGGCCAGCATCGGCTCGGCGCTGTTCAACTTCGGCATCCAGCTCGTCGTCCTCCTGGTCGCCACCGTCGTGTTCGGCAAGTTCCCCGCCCACGCTGAGCTGCTCTACTTCTTCCCGTCGACCATTCTGATTCTGATCTACGGCACCGCTCTGGGGCTTCTCCTCTCCGCCGCCAACGTGTACCTGCGCGACATGGGCTACCTCGTCGAGGTCCTGCTCATGCTGCTCATGTGGGGCTCTCCCATCGTCTACGCCTGGTCGGCCGTCGCTACCCGCGCGACTGGTTCGAAGGAGTGGTTGCTGCACATTTATACCGACAACCCGATCACACTGGCGGTCCTCGGCTTCCACCGCGCCTTCTGGCTCGGCGGCTCCGAGAGCGACTACCCCTCCGACATGCTGATCAAGATGGGCGTCGCGGGCCTCATCGGCCTCGTGCTCGTCTACGTCTTCCACCGGGTCTTCTCGAAGTTGCAGGGCAACTTCGCGCAAGAGCTGTAACCGAACGGACCAGGCATGACCATCGACACCTCCCGGGCAACGGTTCGCACCACCCGCGGCGAAGCGGACGTTCCCACCGTCGTTACGATCGAGAACGTCTCCAAGAAGTTCGTGATCCGCAAAGACAACAGTCTCAAGGAGCGCATCGTCACTCTCGGGCGTACCGGGCGCCGCAACTCTGAAGAGTTCTGGGCGCTCAAGAACGTCAGCCTGACGATCCCCGCGGGCTCCACGATCGGCCTGCTCGGCCCGAACGGCTCGGGTAAGTCGACCCTGCTCAAGGCGATCGGCGGGATCCTCGAGCCGACGACCGGCACCATCAAACGCCGAGGTCGCCTCGCCGCGCTCCTAGAGCTGGGCGCCGGCTTCCACCCCGATCTGACCGGTCGCGAGAACGTCTTCCTCAACTCGGCCATCCTCGGCATGTCGCGCGAAGAGACCGAGGAGAAGTTCGACGACATCCTAAACTTCGCCGGCATCGGCGACTTCATCGACACGCAGGTGAAGTTCTACTCATCGGGGATGTACGTGCGTCTCGCGTTCGCGGTGGCCATCCACACCGACCCCGACGTGCTCCTCGTCGACGAGGTGCTGGCGGTCGGCGACGAGGCGTTCCAGCGAAAGTGCATGGACAAGATCCACGAGTTCCAAGAGCAGGGTCGCACCATCATCCTGGTCAGCCACTCTCTCGGCCAGGTGCAAGAACTCTGCGACCGGGCAGTCGTGCTGGCCAAGGGCGAGGTGCAGTTCGAGGGCACGGCTCGCGAGGCCGTCAAGAACTTCCGCGACATCCTCGAAGACCGCCGTGTGGCCGAGGCAACCGCTCTCGGCGAGGCCGATGCCGCCATCACCCCGGGCAAGGTGCTGTCCGGCACGATCCGGGCCGAGGGCCGCGCCCCCGGTGAAGACTTCCAGCCGGGCGACAACCTGGTGATCACGATGACCTTCAGCCACGAGACCCCTCTCGAGCGCTGGATCTCGGGCTTCAAGATCGAGAACAACCTGGGCCAGCCGGTCTTCGGCACCCACAGCAAGCACCTCGGCATCACGCACGCTCCCCTCCACGGCACGGCGACCGTCGAGTACCGGCTCGACGACATCCAGTTCGGTGGCGGCGCCTTCTTCCTGCACGCCTACTTCGCCGAGCCGAACGGTCTCCACATCGCGATCAAGCGAGAGGCCGCGCGCTTCGTGATGGCCGACGATCCCACCGGCGAGGGCACCGTTCGCGTCGCGGCATCGATGCGGCAGATCGCCGGTTGAGCCGGTGAGCGACCGCACCGATTCCGCCGTCCTCCCGATCCTCCTCGACGCCACGTCGATCCCGCCCAACAAGGGTGGGGTGGCCCGCTACCTCGCGGGGCTGCTCTCGGGGCTGACAGATGCCGGCGCCCGTATCCACGTGGTCGTCAAGGCCGAAGACCTGGCGTGGCTGTCGCCCCAGGCCCCCGACCACGAGTACGTGACGGCACCCGGCATCGCCTCCAGTCGCCCGCTCCGATTCCTCTGGGAGCAGCTCGGGCTTCCGCTGCTCGCCCAACGACTGGGCGCCACGACCCTGCACTCGCCGCACTACACGTTTCCGCTGGCCTTCACCGGCCGACGCGTGGTGACCGTCCACGACGCCACGTTCTTCAGTCGGCCCGCCGACCACTCCCCGCTCAAGCGCGCCTTCTTCACGTCGTGGATGCGCCTGGCCCGTCGCCTCGCTGACGTGATCGTGACCCCGAGCCGGGCCACGGCCGACGAGATGGAGCGCTTCGCCGGGCGCGCCCGGGCCACCCGGGTAGCCCTGCACGGCGTAGACCCCGACGTCTTCCACCTCCCGTCGCACGATGAGGTGACGCGGTTCGCCCGACGGCTCGACGCGTCGACCGCGGACGGCTGGATCGCCTTCCTCGGCACGGTCGAACCGCGCAAGAACGTGACCGCTCTAATTCGGGCCCATGAGAGAGCCCGAAGCATCGACACCGCGGTTCCGCCGCTCCTGGTCGCGGGAGGCCTCGGCTGGGACGACGAGGCTGCCGCGCTCCTCACTGCGGCCGGAAACACTCCGGGAGCCCCCGTGCGCTACCTCGGCTACCTCGATCTCGACGACCTCGCCGCCTTCCTCGGCGGTGCCAGCTTCGTCGTCTACCCGTCGAGCGCCGAAGGCTTCGGCCTGCCCGTGCTCGAGGCGATGTCGACGGGTGGGGCCGTCCTCACCGCTCCGCGACTCGCGATCCCCGAGGTCGGGGGCGATGCCGTCGACTACGCCGAACCGACCGTCGACGGGATCGAGCAAGGCATCCTCCGACTCGTTCAGGATCCCGCACGGCGCCGCGAACTGTCGGGTCTCGGCAGCGACCGTGCCAGACTGTTCACATGGAAGGCCTGCGCCGACGAGCATCTCCGGGCCTACGAGAGGCCCGACAAGGCCAAGGGAGCGACACCGTGAGTTCGACCGTGGCGATCGTCACGGTCAGCTTTAACTCCGGCAAGTACCTCGACGACTTCTTGGCGTCAGCCGCTCGAGCCTCGAGCCCTGCCGCGGCCACTCCGGCCGACTCTGTGTCCGCGCCGATCATCGTCGTCGCCGACAACGACTCCCGTGACCCCGACGCCGCCCGTCGCTCCACCGAGGCCGTCGGCGGCGTCTTCCTCGAACTCGGCTCGAACGACGGCTACGGCTCGGCCATTAACCGCGCCGTCGAGACGCTTCCCCGCGCGGTCGACTGGATCCTCATCTCGAACCCCGACGTGATCGTCGGGGAAGGGGCGGTCGACACGCTTCTCGAGGTCGCACTGAGCGGCGACCGCGTCGGAGCCGTAGGCCCCGGGATCCTCGAGCTCGATGGGCAGTTCTACCCCTCGGCACGCCGGGTCCCCTCGCTCCGCACCGGTCTCGGCCACGCGCTCTTCGCCAATGTCTGGAAGTCGAATCCCTGGAGCCGGTCGTACCGGAGCGATGGCGATCACGAGAACCGCCGCGAGGCTGGCTGGCTGTCGGGGGCGTGCCTGCTCGTGCGGCGCTCGCTCTTCGACTCGCTCGGTGGGTTCGACGAGGGCTACTTCATGTACTTCGAAGACGTCGATCTCGGCTACCGCATCGGCAAGGCCGGATTCACCAACGTCTACGAGCCGCGAGCCCGCGTCACGCACGTCGGGGCGCACTCGACGAGGGAGTCGTCCGATCTCATGCGTCGGGCGCACCACCGCAGCGCCTACCGGTTCCTCGCCTCGAAGTATCGCGCCTGGTATCTCGCGCCTCTCCGGTGGGCCCTCCGGGTAGGCCTCGGCATCCGTGCGAGGATTCACGGGCGCCCGACTCCGTAGGCGAATCGAGCCTGGCGGAGCACCCCGGTGGGCAGGATTCAAGGAGTACCGATGAAACTCGTCGTCACAGCGATGGTCCGTGACGAGATCGACATCATCCGGCAGTGGGTCGACTATCACGTCGCTCAGGGCGCCGATGCGATCATCGTCACCGACAACGGCTCGGTGGATGGCACCAGTGAAGTCCTCGACGGCTACGCCGAGCGTGGCCTCGTCGACCTGCGTCACGATCCGGTTCAGCGCAAGCAGCAGGGCACCGTCGTGACGGCGATGGCTCGCGAGGCGTTCGCGCGCTACGGCGCCGACTGGGTGATCAACGCCGACGCCGACGAGTTCCTGATGCCCGTCGATCGAAGCCGCCGTCTGCACGACGTCTTCTCCGAAATCGATCCGGGTCTCGGATCCTTCACGGCCCCGACGGTGAACCTGGTCGGCTCGGTCGCCGCCTCCGGGGCGGGTCTCGAGCGCCTCGTCTGGCGAGACGGACGCACCAACGAGCAACTCCAGCTGCGCGGCGTCCTGGCGCAGCCGACGCACAACGCGCTCCATGTCGGCAGTGCCGACGTCAACGTCGCCCAGGGCAATCACTTCGTCAGCATCGCTTCTCAGGGATCTCCGCCGCCTGAGTTGGCCCTCGAGGTGCTGCATCTGCCGTGGCGCTCCTGGCAGCAGCTGCGCAACAAGGTCGAGATCTCCGGGCGGGCCTACGAAGCCAACCCCACCCTCCAGCCGAGCCCGAACCACCACGGCATGCTCGACTACCGTCGCTATCTTGAAGGTTCTCTCTACTACTACTACGCGCTGCGGATGGTCACCGAGGCCGAGGCCGAGACCGGCCCTTTCACCCTCGACCGCAGCCTGCCCGAGTTCTTCGCCTCGCACGGGCTGACGGGCGACTACCCGGCCGACGTCGGCGCCTCCGACGACGAGACTCGTCATGCCGCGGAGGTCGGGGGGCTCCTCACCACGCGTGATCGTGACGCCGAGGCGCTGCGCGTCGAGGTGGAGGCCATCGGCGCAGCAGCGGCCGCGCGCGTCTCCGCACTCGAGGGCCATGCCCTCGGCCTCGAAAGAGAACTTTTCAGGATCCGCGACGAACTCGCTCGAACGAAGGCGCGTCGCGTGGTGAAACTCGCTGATTCCCTGGGCGATCGCGCTCGGCGTTTCCGTTCGTAAGCCGCATGTAAACTCCTCGGGGTTTACATCGCCCCATGAGGCTCGCCCCGCCAGCCTCGTCCCGGCACCACTCGAAGCCGCACCGTCGGCTCGCACTGAATCAGGACTCCCACCCGCGTGAAACTGTTCATCCAGATCCCCTGCCTCAACGAGGAGACGACGCTTCCGGCCGTCCTCGAATCGATGCCGACCGAGATCGACGGAATCGACAAGATCGAGATCCTCATCATCGACGACGGCAGCACCGACCGCACCGTCGAGGTGGCCAAGTCGTACGGCGTGACGCACTTCGTCCGGCACACGACCAACATGGGCCTGGCGCGGTCGTTCCGCGACGGTGTCGACTACGCCCTGCTCAACGGCGCCGACATCGTCGTCAACACCGACGGCGACAACCAGTACCCGCAGTCGATGATCCCGGAGCTCGTGCAGCCGATCATCCGCGGCGAGGCGGAGATCGTCGTCGGCGACCGGCAGACGAAGACCATCGAGCACTTCTCGGCGTTCAAGAAGACAATGCAGCGCCTCGGCAGCTGGGTCGTGAGCCAGGCCGCCGGGCTCGATCTGCCCGATGCCGCAAGTGGTTTCCGGGCCTACTCGAAGTACTCCCTCATCCGTCTGAACATCGTCACGCAGTTCAGCTACTGCATGGAGACGATCGTCCAGGCCGGCTACAAGCGCCTCGCCATCACGAGCATCCCGATCACCACCAACGCGAAGACGCGCGAGTCGCGGCTGTTCTCGAACATCTTCCAGCACATGTTCCAGTCGGGCTCGGCCATCGTCCGCGCCTACCTCATGTACCGACCGGTCGCCCTCTTCCTCTGGATCAGCGCGATTCTGGCGGTCGGCGGACTCATCCCCTTCGTGCGGTATCTGATCCTGCTCGCCACGCACGACGCCGGCGCGAACATCCAGTCGCTCCTGCTCGGCCTGCTGCTGATAATCAGCGCGCTCTTATCTCTGGTCATAGGCGTGGTGGCCGACCTGACTCGTATCAACCGGACCCTGGCCGAAGAGACCCTCGACTTCCAGAAGCTCCAGCGCTATGGCGAGTGAGGTCGCTCGGCCCGCCAAGCGACCGTTAGCCGACCGCGCGAGCACGATGTGGCTCGTCACCGCGGCCTTCGGCCTCGTGCTGGTCTTCTGGGCCGTCTTGACGCCGCTCTACGGGGCCCCCGACGAGATCGCTCACGTCGACAGCGCGATCAGGGTCGCCCAGGTGCACACCTGGCCCGCTCCGGGCGAGGCGCACTACCTCTCGGGCGTCACCTACACGAAGTTCGGCGAGCTCCAGCTCCGCAACGACCAGCGTTCGACCTTCGCCGAGATCTTCGCCGATCGCCCCGGCATCTCGCCCGGCATCGACCAGATGACCCAGCATCCGCCGCTGTTCTACCTCATGGCCGCCGTGGTGTTGAAGCTCGTCCACTTCATGGACCTCCGCTGGGACATCGTCGTGATGATCCTGCGCTACTTCGACATCCTGCTCGTGCTCCCCCTGCCGTGGCTCGTGTTCGCGTCGGTGAAGCGCGTGCTGAAGTCGCCGAAGATCGCCCTCCTCGGGGCCGTCTCGCTCTTCTTCGTTCCCCAGCTGCAGCAGATCGTCTCGGCGGTCAGCAACGACTCCCTGGCCGTGCTCCTCGGCGCGGTGACGGCGTGGCTGATGATCCGGTTCCTGACCGGCGCCCAGAGGGTCCGCGACGTCGTGTTCGTCTCGATCGCCCTCGGGCTCTTCCTCCTGACCAAGGGCACCGCGGTGCCGGCGGTGCCGTTCGTCGCGCTCGGGCTGCTGTTCGCCCGTCGCGTGGTGCCGGTCGGGTGGGGGCGCAGGATCCTCGACACACTCCTGGGCGGCGCCGTGGCCGGTGTCATCGGCGGTTGGTGGTTCGTCCGCAACATCGTGCTCTACCACGACATCCAGCCGTCCGGCCTCGCCGGCCAGCGCCCGACCATCACCTGGCCGGAGGGCGAGGGCCGCGACCTCGGCAACTACATGCAGGCCTTCTGGGACACCGTCACGGGATCGTTCTGGGGCCGCTTCGGCGGCCTGCAGTACCCCATGACCCCGTACCTCACCGATCTACTGACCGCGGTGTCGCTGCTCGTCGTCGCCGCCTTCGCGTTCCGGCGCGGACCCTTCCGCCGCGATGCGCTCTTGATCGCCTCCTTCCCCGTCGTGACTCTGCTGCTCCTCATCGCCAACACCTGGCGCGTCTACGGTCGAACTGCCCTCGTCTACGGCGTGCAGGGCCGGTACTTCTACATCGCGATAGTCGCGCTGATCGTGATCAGCGCGATCGCCTGGTCACGTGCCGTCGTCGAACCCAAGACCATGCTCCTGGCCGCCCGCGCGGTCGTGATCGGTGCACCCGCCGTCACCGTCTACGGGCTCTCGCTCGAGTATCGCGGTGCCTATGAGCAGCTGCACCTCGCCTTCGACTCGGACGGGGCGTACACCTGGGCCTACTCGTCAGCGGTGGGCCCGCACTGGATCGCCCTCGTCGTAGCGCTCACGGCCGTCGTCGGGCTCGTGGCAGTGATCTGGTGCTTCCGGGCCGTGAGCCAACGTGTCCTGCCGGAAGAGTCGGGGCTGGTCCGCGAAGCAGTGCCGGCTAACGAGGGGAATCGTCGGTGACAACGGGACGACGGAGTGCCGCGGCACCACCGACCCAAGGCCACCGCCTCGACATCACCGGGCTCCGCGCCCTCGCGATCGTGCCGGTCGTGGCCTACCACGCGGGTGTCACCGGCTTCTCGGGTGGCTTCGTCGGCGTCGACATCTTCTTCGTCATCTCGGGCTTCTTGATCACCGGGCAGCTCATCCGCGACCGCGAGACCACCGGCCGCATCCACTTCGGCCAATTCTGGGCCAAGCGTCTGCGTCGGCTGGTCCCGGCCTCGACGCTCATGATCTTGCTGACCCTGCCGATCGTGCTACTCGTCCTCTCTCCCGAAGACTGGTCGAAGATCGGCAAGCAGGCGGTCGCAGCCCTCCTCTTCGTGTCGAACTTCTTCTTCGCGCGCCAACCCGACGGCTACTTCGCGCAAGACCTCAACCTGCCGCAGCCGTACCTCCACACCTGGTCGCTCGGCGTCGAGGAGCAGTTCTACGTCGTCTGGCCCGTGCTGATCGCCCTCGTCGTCTGGCTCGCCCTTAAGGCGAAAGCCCGCCCCCGAGTCGTGCTCGCGATCATCTTCGGCGTGATCGCCGTCGCATCGGTCACCCTGTCGATCGTTCTCACGAAGACCGACCCGCAGAACGCCTTCTACCTGCTGCCGACACGCGCGTGGGAGTTCGCGGTCGCGGCGCTCCTCGCCCTGCTTCCCCGTGACCTGATCGGCTCCACCGCGGCCCGGACCGCCCTCACCGCGGCCGGCATCGTCGGCATCATCGCGATCGTGGTCCTCCTGCCATCGTCGACGCCCTGGCCCGGCTCGGCCGCTCTGCTGCCGGTGGCCGCAACGCTGGCCGTGATCCTCGGCGGCATGGGCCCGGCAGACAGCCCCCGGACGCTGCCCACCCGGATCCTTGAGCTCCGCCCCCTGGTATGGATCGGCACGGTCTCGTACTCCTGGTACCTCTGGCACTGGCCGCTCATCGTGCTCCTGCCCAAGGCGTTCAAGTCGGAGTCGCCGTGGGTGCCGATCTTCGCGGGCGCCATCGCGCTGGTCATCGCCGCCGTCGCCTACTTCGCGTTCGAGAACCCGATCCGATTCGCCCCCTCCCTGACGAGCTCGGTCAAGCGATCCATTCTCGCCGCCGGTGTCATGACGCTGGTCGTCGGCCTGATCGCGAGCGGCACCTACTGGCAGGGGCGAACGGCGAGCATCGCGGCCGAGCGCTCCACCGCCCAGGGCCCGGCCCTTCCGCCCCTCGCCTGCGACGCGACCCAGAAGTCGCCGTCGGGCATCTCGGAGTGCGTGCACGGCGCCGTCGACAGCGCGAACACGATCGTCGTCGTCGGTGACTCGCACACCCGTCACTGGGAGGCCGCTCTCGGAGCTGCTGCGAAGGAGGCCGACGTCAGGCTCGTCGTCCGCTGGGATTCCGCCTGCCCGACGATCCCGGTGCAGACCATCATGACGAGCGGCCACGTCAAAGCCGGCTGTGCCACCTGGCGCGCCGAGACCACCAAGCTCCTCACCGAGATCCACCCCACCGCCGTGATCGTGTCGCAGGCCGAAGGCTACCTCGGCCGCATCGTCGCCCCCGACGGCAGCGCCCTCTCGCAGTCGGCGCAGGGGGCCGAGTGGCTGGCCGGCTACAACACCTGGCTGACCCAGACGAAGAAGCTCACCGACCGCATCGCCGTGATCCGCGACAACCCGCGCCTGCACTACAACCCCAACGAGTGCCTCGCAGCCCCGGGCGGAACGGCAGCCTCCTGCGCCTCACCGCGATCAAAAGCGCTCGACATGATCGACACGCTGCAGAACCTCTCGATCGAGGCTCAGGTCGCGAACGGGGTCGATCCCGTGTTCACAACGACCGACCGCCTTTGCGACCAGACGAAGTGCCAGGTCGAGATCGACGGCGTGCGCGTGTACCGCGACTACAACCACCTGTCGGCGGCCTACACAGCGTCGCTGATCCCCTCGCTGACCGAGTTCCTGCAAGAGACGGTGCGGCGCGCGAAGGCCTCTGCCTGAGGTTTTCGCGCTCCCCCGCTTCGTGGCGTTGAGACTCCAGTAGTTGCGGATTGTGGCCTCCACGACCCGCAACTACTGGTGTCTCGCCGGGGGCAGGTCAGCCAACAGCGCGCAGGGCGGCCAGGAACGTAGTTCAGGATCCGGCGCCGCCGGATCCTGAATTGAGGGGGCTTGGCGCTCCCCGAGCCTGCATTACCGGCGCCCCGCGCCCGAACTCCTGCGTCGCCGGCGCGCGTTCCCTCGCTCAGGCGTCGACAGGCACCGGCGTGGCTCGAGCCGGCGTCGCCCGCACCGACGTAGCAGCGGCCACGAGCGCGAAGAGCGCCGCCACCACGAACGCGATCATCACCACGACAGACAGCGCGTACGGGAGCGGGGACCACGCGGCGAGATCGCCGAGTGAGTCGAGCGGGTTCGACCAGTGCTCCTCGCCGAAGTGCCACGAGATCGCCCGCCCCATGCTGACGACCGTGTAGACGACGCCGAACACGCCGACGAGAAGCGCGACCAGGTGCGCAGCTGTGAATCGCGCCGCCCCCGCCTGGTCATCGTCACCAGCACGGCCCCGAAAGACGAGACCGAGCAGCGCGGCGAGCCCGATGACCGCGACGACCAGCAGCGGAACGATCGACGAATACAGGTAGCGCCCCTGCACTCCCGCCGCGACCCCGGTCTTGCGGGTGAGCGAATAGACCGACTCGAGCAGGATCGCCAGGGTGAGCAGCGTGGGCAGGACCATGACCACGACCGTGGCCCGCTTCACTCCGAGACGGGGCGATAGCGCGAGGCCGGCGAGGAGGATCGCGACGAGGACGACCGAGAGCACGGCGGGGATCCAGGTGGGGTAGGCCAGCGCGCCGCTCTTGATCGACAGGAGCGCCCAGAACCTCGTCGGGAAGACGCTCTCGAACTGGTCCTTCATCAGGTGCAGGGTGTCGGCCATGGCCAGGGGCCCGGTCTTCAGGGGGTCGAAGTGACCGGCGGGCTGCACTTTGCCGTAGACGACGACGTTGTGGATCCACCACCAGCCGCCGGCCAGGGCCGCCACGACGAAGATCAGCGCCGGAGTGATGACGCGGAGCAGCGACCGTTCGCGCACGGCGGCGACGAGATAGGCGAGCACGACGACGGCGACGAGCGGAAGCGACCATGCCTTGGTCAGCAGGGCTACGGCCGAGACGAGTCCGACCCAGAGTGCCGTTCGCCTTCGCAGGTCTCCGGTCAGCACGTGGACCGTACCCAGTGCGATCCACGCCCCGGCCGCGTTCAGCAGGTTGTCGTTGTTGACCGCTCCGCCGACGACGGCGAGCTGCGGAATGGCGAGCACCGAAAGGGCTGCCGCCGAGATCACGACGCGGTTCGCGCCGAGACGTCGCGCGATCAGGGCTGCGGCCAGTGGAAGCGGCGTCAGCAGCAGCACCGAGATCATGCGGAAGATCCACACTTCGAGATCCCACGGGATGGTGGCGGGAAGCACGTCGGCGACGGTGCCGAGGAGCGCCGAGTACCCCGGCGGGTGCTGGCCGGCCTTGTTGACCAGGGTGTCGGTGCCCGAGCCCAGCTCGCTGAACGACTGGCGATCCGGCCGAGGCGTGGCTTCGGTCGCCGAGAGGGCCGGACGCTGCTCGACCGGCTTCGTCGTCGAGCGCACACCGCTGATCTTCACGGAGGCATCGACCGAAGCCATGCGCGGCATCTCTTTGAAGCCCGGCCACGAGTGGTAGGTCTCCCAGTAGATCGCCGCCGACACGTGATCCGGCTCGTCGGCCGAGCGGTAGGTCGGGTCGGCGATCGACCAGAAGGTCATCGTCGCGGCGAAGAAGGCCACTGCGGCCCAAACCGCGAGCGGCAGCCCCCGGAGACCCCGGGGTGCCCGACGATCTGTCGTCTCAGGCGATGTGCGATCGAGAGTGCGTGTGTCGGGCATCGAAAACCGAGTCTCGTATCGGGAACGGGAAAGCGGGTGGAGTGAAGCGGAACTAGGGGCTACAGCCCCTTCTTCACCAGCTCGGCGATCAGGTCGGCCTGCTTCAGCGACCGCTTCTTCACCTCGGGCAGGTGCTCGTCGAGCTTGGCCTTGACCTCCGACTGCGCGGCGAGCAACGCCTCGTAGCGGCTCCACAGGTGCGACGGCGTCAGCTTGTCGTGCCCGAACGCCCACTCCTGCAGCTCGAACATCTCGAGCACTTCTTCGTACTTGTGGCCCCAGCCGATCACGAGCGTGGGCACGGCCATCGCGAGAGACGACACCATCGCGTGGAAGCGGCTCGCGACGAAGAACGAGCAGCGCCCGATCAGGTAGCGGAGCTCCTGCGACGAGAGCTCGCGGTCGATGAAAGTCACGGCGGCCTTGTCGGCGACGCGCGAGTAGATCTCGCGACACAGCGGCAGGTCGTTGTTGTGCGTGGCATCGGTACCGGTGCGGACGCTGTGGGGCACGAGCAGGAGCTTCTTGCCCGACGCCGTGACCTGGTCGATGAAGGTGACCATCTGGCCGATGTAGCCACCCTCGCGCGCGTCGACCTTCTTCTGCAGCACGACGCTCGGGCTGAGGCCGACGACCTCGTCGTCGAAGATCGAGAGGTCGACGGCCTTGCCCGCCGCAGCCTCTTCGGTACCGCTCAACTCCAGTGAGAACGCATAGTCGGCGCCGGCAAAGGTGTTGGTGAGACGCAGCTTGTCGGCATAGCTCTGGGTGATGCGGCCGCGGGTGACGACGGTCGCGGCCTTCGGCAGGAAGGTGCGGGCGACGAGGCGGTTGATCCGGTTCCGGAACGGCCCCACGGCCTGCGCGCACTTAAACACCGGGGTGCCGATGTTGAGAGCGGGCAGGATCGACGCGACGTTGTAGATCAGGAACTTCTCGCGGCCGTCGGTAAACGTGATGCCACCCTGGTCGAGCAGCACCTGCGAGTCGGCGAGGGCGGCGACGGCCTTCGAGCGCGACTTCAGCAGGCCACGGAGCGGCGGCAGCAGGCGGTAGGCGAGAGCGGCCGAGTTGATGTTGACGCCGAGCGTGCGCGGCCGGGCATCGATGATCTCGAGGTTCGGGTAGCTGTTCTGCTCGCGGTCTTCGCGCGGATACATGCTCAGCAGGGTGAAGTGCACGCCGGGCAGGCGCTCTTCGAGCGTCGCGATCGACGACTCCAGCATGGCGGCAGCGCCTTTGTTGCCCGACAGAGCGGAGCCGATGATGGTCACGTGCGGGGTCGAGCTCATGCGGGAGAACCTTTCGGGAGCGACAGACGCAGGGCGCCGTACTGGAGGGCGATGACGGCGTCGCCCACGGTGGAGAGCAGACGCGAGAGAACAGAGATGACGACGGCCTGGCCGGGGGCGATCCCGATGCCGACGAGGCAGACGAAGAGCACGGCCTCGCGCACGCCGATACCCGACGGAACGAAGATCACGAGGATCCCGATGGCGCCTGCCAGGGCATACGCTGCGGCGAGGGGCACCCACATGCCGGGCGTCACGGTCGTGACCGTCGCAGCGCACAGAATGAACCCGACGCCGTTGATCACGCGCGGCGTGACGTAGGCGGCCGAGAAGCCGAGGCTGGCGACCGGGTGCAGGAAGTACTGCTCGGGCAGCGGCGCCTTGAGAAAGCGCTTACTCGCGATCGACATGATGCGGTGGAAGACCTGCGGTACGAGGATCGCGACGAGCGGGACCATCACGACGACGACGGCGACGACCGTGAGCGCGTTGCCCTCGACGAGGGTCGGCCCGACCACGAGGATCAGGATGATGGCGCTCGGCACGATCGACGCGATCTGCAGGAAGACGTTCTCGTAGATGAACGTGATCAGGATCAGGGTGCGTGGAAACCCGTTCTTCTGCCCCCAGACGACCTTGCTCAGCACCGAGCCGATCTGACCGGGAACGTACTTCAGCAGCCAGGAGAGCGAGTGAACCGCCATCGCCTGCCGGGCGCCCACGTGCGACCCCTCGTCGGACAGACGGTTGAGGATCATTCCCCAGAGGAGGCCCGAGACCGGCACCGCGAAGGCGAAGCAGAGAATCGCCAGGAGGTGCAACCACGACGGGTGGAGGTTGGCCTCCTGGACGGCGGTCCAGTTCTTCGACAGCGATCGAGCGAAGAGGACGGCGACGATCGCCACAACCACGATCGTGACGATGCGGCTCAGCAGCTTCCGTCGCCGCTGCTTCTTCGTCGGCATCGTCGTCGCCGCAGCCACCTCGGTCTCGAGGGGAGCGTCTCCGCTCACCGGGCGAGGTTGTTGTAGCTGCGGAAGGTGTCGAGTTCTTTCTTCTGCGAGAACGGCACGAGGCCGTCGGGGTGAGCGTAGCCGACGGCGATCAGCATGATCACGCGGTCGGAGCCGGAGAGGCCGAGTGTCTTCTGCATCTTGCGCTCGAGAGGCTCGAAGTCGGGCCAGTTGATGACGCTCGACGAGAGGCCGAGTGTCTCGAGGCCGAACATGAATGACATGCTCGCGAGCGAGGCGTCGACGTAGATGGCGTGGCGGTCTCGCGGGCTGAAGTAGCTCTCGAGCTTGCCGACGACAACGATCACGGTCTGGATGTTGTCGGCGTAACCGGCCGTGCCGAACGGGATGTTCGAGACCTTCTTGACCATGGCCGGGTCGTCGAAGACGCGGAACTCGTACGGCAGGCGGTTGCAGGCGGTCGGTGCCTGGCGAGCGACCATCAGGGCCTTGTCGACGAGATCGCGCGGTACCGGCTTGTCGTCGAAGAAGCGCACCGATCGACGCTGATTGGCGAGGTCGACGAGCTCGTCGTACGAGACGTTCGAGGTCAGCTGCTTGGCGCGGGGCACGTTGCCGGTCGTCGAGGGCACGTAGTCGATCGACTCGAAGGTGCGGCGAGCCTCGTCGACGACCTTGTCTTTGCCCGTGGCACTGACGCGGAAGTACTCTTCGAGCACGTTGTGCGCCCAGTCCATCTCGGCGATCTCGCTCGTGCCGGGCGACCGCTTGCACTGGCTGGCCGCGGCAGCATAGAACTCGATGGTCTCGCCGACGTAGTCCCGGGCGAAGATGTCGCGACGGGGCCGCATGATGAGGCCCTTCTCGATGCGATGCACGTTGCGACGCAGCTCGACGCGGGTGAGGCGGTCGCGCTTCTTGTTGCGGTAGTAGTCGCGACGACCCTGAAGTGTCGCCGCCTGCTCGCGGTTGAAGGTGATGAACGACACCAGGAAGAAGAAGTGCGACAGGATCCGGCTCGACCCGAATGTTTCGAGGAACGCGCGGTTCGTGTTCTCGTACACACGGCGGATCGATCGAATCGCCAGGAGGTCTTTGGCGATCTTCTTCAGCTTGTTCAGCACACGTTCTCCCGCGGGTAGGCGATTCTCCGGACGACCGTCCGAGTTTAGGCGACGAGCGTGCAGGGCCACTAACCCGCAACGGCATTCCCAGTCGACTGCCTCTTACACTGGGGCGGTGAACCACCCCGACGACTCCCCCGCGCCCACCCCTCGCGAGCGGCTGCGGCGCGTCGTCCGGGCTCTCCGCGCCGAGCGCCACTACGACGGAGTGATCCGGCGTGCCCGCGCCCAGCGCGAGCGGGGCCGCGACCGGGAGTGGCACGTCGGCTTGATGCGACTTCTGGCCTCCGGGGTGCGGGCGGCACGGGTGACCGGGCGACCCGGGTCGGATCCTGAAGCCGTTCCGCTCGTCATGTGCTTGTGGAACCGACCCGATCGCCTGCCGGTCGTGCTCGACCTGCTCGCTCGCCAGGAGTCGCCGCGGCCGATCCGCTTGATTCTGTGGAACAACAACGCGGACGACGCTGCACACTACCTCGCTTGCCTCGACGGAACCCCGCGCGGCGCCCTGTCGAGCGTCGAGCTCGTCAACAGCGAGCGCAACATCGGCGGCCTCGCCCGATTCGTCGTAGCGCGTCTGCTGCGAAACGGCGGCTATCGCGGGCCCGTCATCATGCTCGACGACGACCAGAACATCCGAGACACGTTCGTCGCCGACCTGCTGCGCGACTATCGGCCGCAGTCGGTCGTCGCGTGGTGGGGGTTCAGCCAGCACGGCTCGTACTGGCGCCGGGCCGAGATCGAGCCCGGGTCACACGCCGACCACGCGGGCACGGGCGGCACCGTCTACGACGTCGACCTCGTGGCCGACGACCGGTTCTTCTTGCGGTTGCCGCGCAAGTTCGCCTTCTTGGAAGACCAGTGGATGTCGTTCGTGGCACATCGGGCCGGCTGGCGCGTCGTCAAGGGCGACACCGTCATCGAGCTCGTCTCGGAAGAGCTCAACCAGTACCACGGGCTGCGCCCACTGAAAGACGATTTCTACCACGAGCAGAACGACCGCGGCGTTGCCCTTCTGGGCGACCCCCTCGACCGGCCGGAGCTGTCGCGGGGTCGCCTCAGCGGGCCCGCCTCGAGTTAGCCGCTGGCGACTAGCCGTTCAGCAGCTTCTGCAGGTACACGCCGTAGCCGCTCTTGGCGAGGGGCGCGGCCAGGCTCGCGAGAGCTCCGTCGTCGATCCATCCGTTGCGCCAGGCGATCTCTTCGATGCAGCCGATCTTGTGGCCCTGGCGGTCTTCGATCACTCGGACGTACTCGGACGCCTGCATCATCGACTCGAACGTGCCGGTGTCGAGCCACGCCGTTCCGCGGTCGAGCACCTGCACCTGCAGTTCGCCGGCCTCGAGGTAGCGCTCGTTGACTGTCGAGATCTCGAGCTCGCCTCGGGCGCTCGGCTCGATCGTCTTCGCGATCTCGACGATCTTGTTGTCGTAGAAGTAGAGGCCGGGCACCGCGTAGTTGCTCTTCGGAGCGGTCGGCTTCTCTTCGATCGAGACGGCCTTGAAGTCGTCGTCGAACTCGACGACGCCATAGGCCTTGGGGTCGGAGACGTGGTACGCGAAGATCGTCGCCCCCGAGACCTCGGTGTTCCTCTTGAGGTTCGTGCCGAGGCCGACGCCGTGGAAGATGTTGTCGCCGAGCACCAGCGCGACGCTGTCGTCGCCGATGAACTCCTCACCGATGATGAACGCCTGCGCCAAGCCGTCAGGCGACGGCTGGACGGCGTACGAGATCTCCATGCCCAACGAGGATCCGTCGCCCACGAGAGCGCGGAACTGGTCGTTGTATTCCGGGGTGGTGATGATGAGCACTTCGCGAATGCCGGCCATCATCAGGGTCGACAGGGGGTAGTAGACCATCGGCTTGTCGTAGATCGGCATCAGCTGCTTCGAGATGCCCTTGGTGATCGGCCAGAGACGGGTGCCGGAGCCTCCGGCGAGGATGATTCCCTTCACGGGTCAGCCCTTCTTCGCGGTGAACGCCGCGCTGAGCGACGAGTAATAGGCGCGCATGTCGGCCCAGGTCGGCAGGGTGCCCGCGGCGGCGGCCTCGGCGAGTGACGGCGCGTCGGTGTCTTTGGGCGAGAGGAGAGCCTCGCCAGCCTCGTCCGGGAACACCAGCGCGATGTCGGAGTCGAGGGGGTTTATCCCGTGCTCGCGCTCGGCGTTGAACGTGTCGGTCACCAGGTAGCTGACGGTGGCGTCGTCGGTAAGGGCGACGAAGCAGTGGCCGAGCCCCTCCGAGATGTAGATGGCGCGGCGGTCCTTGTCGTCGAGCAGCACGCTGTCCCACTGGCCGAACGTCGGCGAGCCGACCCGGATGTCGATGACGTAGTCGAGCACGGCACCGTGCGTCGCCGTCACGTACTTCGCCTGGCCCAGCGGAACGTCGGCGAAGTGGATGCCGCGCACGACGCCCCGCTTCGACACCGATGTATTGGCCTGCCGGAGCTCGACCGGGTGACCGATCACCTCGGCGAGCTTGTCGAAGCGGTACCACTCGAGGAACACGCCCCGGTCGTCGCCGAACTGCTTCGGGGTGATCTCGTAGCTGTCTGGAATACTCAATTCACGGATCTGCACCCGGGAAGCCTAGCCGGTGACGTCTCACGGCAGCAGGTGACCTGCGGCGGTCCTCCGTCTAGGGCAGCAGGTGCCCCGCCGCGGTGAACAGCCGGTACCACTCCGCGCGGGTCAGCGGCAGCTCGCTTCCGGCAGCGGAATCCTTGACGCGCTGGGGGTTCGTCGTGCCGAGCACCACCTGCATGTGGGCCGGGTGACGAGTGATCCACGCGACCGCGATGGCCTCGGGTGCGACCGAGTACTTTGCCGCCAGCTCGTCGATGACGTCGTTCAGGTCGGCGTAGGTCTCACGGTCGCCGAGGAACACCCCGTCGAAGAACCCCTTCTGGAACGGCGACCACGCCTGAAGGGTGATGTCGTTGATCCGCGAGTAGTCGAGGATCCCGTTATCGCGGTCGATCGACTGGTCGAGGCCCTTCATGTTGGCGCTGACGCCCGCGGTGATGAGGTTGGCGTGCGTGATGCTGAGCTGCACCTGGTTGACGATGAGCGGCTGGGTGACCGACTTCTTGAGCAGGTCGACCTGCAGCGGCGTGTGGTTCGAGATGCCGAAGCTCGTCACCTTGCCGGCCGCCTTCAGCTCGTCGAAGGCGCGGGCGACCTCGTCGGGCTCGACGAGGGCGTCGGGGCGGTGCAGCAGCAGGATGTCGAGGTGGTCGACCCGGAGGGCCTTGAGCGACTCGTTGACCGACTCGACGATGTGGTCGTGCGAGAAATCCCAGAAGCCGTCGCGGATGCCGACCTTCGACTGGAGGATCACGTTCTCCCGCTCGCTCGGTGAGAACCTGATCGCGTCGCCGAAGCGCTTCTCGCAGAAGTGCGGGGTGCCGCCGTAGACGTCGGCGTGGTCGAAGAAGGTGATGCCGGCATCGCGTGCCGTGCCGACGAGGGTCTGGATCTCGGCGTCGGAGAGCGGGTCGATCCGCATGAGTCCGAGGATCACGTTGGAGGCGGGGGCGGTCAGGTCGGAAAACGTCGTTGTTCGCATGGCCCCATCTTGCCCGGACCGGCGGACTTCGGTCAGGGTGGGGCCGGATCCTGCCCCCTACTATGGATTCGATCGACGCTCGCGACCGAAAGACATCCTTATGCGCATCCTCGTCACCGGCGGAGCCGGCTTCATCGGCTCCAACTTCGTCCGGCGCACCCTGCAAGACGCCTATCCGGGCCTGGAGGGCGCCGAGGTTGTCGTTCTCGACGCCCTGACCTACTCGGGCAACCTCGAGAACCTGGCTCCCGTCGCCGACTCGCCCCGCTACCGCTTCGTCGAAGGCGACATCCGCGACGGCGCGCTGCTCGACACGCTCTTCCCCGACGTCGACGCGGTCGTCCACTTCGCGGCCGAGTCGCATGTCGACCGCTCGGTGCGCGACGCCTCGATCTTCGTCGAGACCAACGTGCTCGGCACCCAGCAGCTGCTCGACGCGGCTCTCCGCAACGACCTCAAGCGCTTCGTGCACGTGTCGACCGACGAGGTCTACGGATCGATCGCCGAGGGCTCGTGGGCCGAAGACCGCCCGCTCGAGCCGAACTCGCCCTACTCGGCGTCGAAGGCCGGCTCCGACCTCCTCGCGCGCAGCTACCACCGCACGCACGGCCTCAACGTCTCGATCACTCGCTGCTCGAACAACTACGGGCCGTACCACTTCCCCGAGAAGGTCATCCCGCTGTTCGTCACGAACCTCATCGACGACAAGCACGTGCCGCTCTACGGCGAGGGCAACAACATCCGCGACTGGCTGCACGTCGACGACCACTGCCGGGGCATCGCCCTCGTGCTCGTCAAGGGCGAGGCCGGCGAGATCTACAACATCGGCGGCGGCACCGAGCTCACCAACAAAGAGCTCACGCAGCTGCTGCTCGACGCGACCGGCAAAGACTGGTCGTACGTCGACCGCGTTCAGGACCGCCTGGGCCACGACCTGCGCTACTCGGTCGACATCTCGAAGATCCAGCGCGAGCTCGGCTACGAGCCGCAGGTGCCGTTCGAGCAGGGGCTCAACGACGTGGTGCAGTGGTACCGCGACAACCGCACCTGGTGGGAGCCGCTGAAAGAGCGCGCGGCCCTCGCGTGAGCTCGACCCAGAACCTCCGCTACCTCGTGACGGGCGCCCGGGGCATGCTCGGTACCGACCTCGTCGAGGCGCTCTTCGGCCGCGACGTGACCGTGCTCGGCCGCGCTGACCTCGACGTGACCGACCGCGCCGCGGTGCTCGACGCCGTCGAGGGCCACGACGTGGTCTTCAACGCCGCCGCCTACACAAAGGTCGACGACGCCGAGACGCACGAAGACGAGGCGCTCCTCGTCAACGGCACGGCCGTCGAGCTGCTCGCCGAGGCGACCGCGACGCACGGCGCGAAGCTCGTGACGGTGTCGACCGACTACGTCTTCGACGGCCAGGCCACCGAGCCCTACGCCGAGACGACCCCGCTCGACCCGCTGAACGCCTACGGCCGCACCAAGGCGGCCGGCGAGATCGCTGCCCTCGCGGCCAACCCCGCGGGTGCCTACGTCGTCCGTACCGCCTGGCTGTACGGCCAGCACGGTCCGAACTTCGCAGCGACCATGCTTCGGCTCGCTGCGTCGCACGACACGGTCACCGTGGTGAACGACCAGGTCGGTCAGCCCACCTGGACGTCCGATCTCGCGGCCCAGCTAGTCGCGCTCGTCGACGCCGATGCCCCTGCCGGCATCTACCACGGCACGAACTCGGGCCGGGCGTCGTGGTTCGACTTCGCGCGCGCCGTGTTCAGCGAGGCCGGGTTGGATCCTGAGCGCGTTCTTCCGACTGACAGTGCCGCATTCGTGCGCCCTGCCCCGCGCCCCGCTTTCAGCGTGCTCGGGCACGACGCGTGGGCTGCTGCCGGCCTCGCTCCCATGCGCCCCTGGCAGGAGGCTCTCGCCCAGGCGTCGGCCGAGGGGGTCTTCGCCTAGCTGGCTTTCGCTCTGCACGCCACTCTTCGGCCACGACACCGCCTTTCGGTGGTGTCGTGGCCGTTTTGCGGTGAAGGGGCGCCCCCTCGGAAATCCGTGTTCCATCCAGCAGTTAGATATGCGTATATTGGACATAGAACGTCACGTAGGCGATCCAATGGGAGGAATCATGAAGAGTGGTACAACGCAGTTCACGCAGTCAGAGTCTCGTTTCTCACGAGCCCGCCTAGCGACCCTCGGACTCGCGGTCGGGGCAACCCTCGTCCTTGCCACAACACCTTTGTTTCCGGTGGGCGCGCAGGCCTCACCCATCAACGGGCCGATCGCCAGCGATAGCATCTCGGAGGCGTCTATCGACGCCATTAGGGCGGATCTCCAGGCAAGCGATCTCCCGAACCAGACGCAGACGGTTGGGAGTTCGGAATACACGACTTACTCGCTGCCCTCGGGGTCGCGTGTCTCCGTTCCCGTCACGTCCTCGAGGCTCTCGTCGGGCCTCCAGGGGTGTACGGCCATCGGCGCGGCTGTTGCCGTGGCTCGAACCTATGTTCTGAATCACGGTCTCTGTAAGGGCTCAAAGCCGAACATGCGGACTCTTCTCAACGGTGCCTGGAGTACACGATGCGTGGCGTAAAGGGCAAATACATCGCGATCCCAGGATCTATCATCCTCACCGCTGTTGGAGTCTGGCTTGTGGCACGAATTAGTCACTACGAGGGCGGAATATTGCAACTCGTCGTGTGGCCGGCCATTTTTCTCGCAGTTGCGTTCGGGGTAATGACCATCAAAGACCACAAAAGGAACGACCGCACCTAGCCGCCTGGCTCGGCCCCCGAGGGCGGAAAAGTGCAGGAGACGCCGCACGCATCATTCTGGGCGGTGTTTTCTGCGCTTACGCGCCACGAGAAGCCGGAGCACTTTCAACGCCGCGCGGTGCGCTCCGCTATCTGATCGCGACACCGCCTTCCGATGGTGTCGCGGTCGGTTTGCTGAGTGCCGAGTGCCGCCTAATGCTGGCCAAATTCCGGCCTGAGCCGCAATTGGCGGCACTCGCGACCCCGGGCTTCTCGCCAGCGCACGCGACCGTGCCGCGCCAAGTGCCGAGTGCCGCCTAATGCCTGCCACGGCCCGGGCGGTGCCGCATTAGGCGGCACTCGGGCCCCGCGCCGCCGGCCGTCGCCGACCGAGCCGCCAGGTGGGGTCGTACCGCCGCCCGGCCGACGAGCAGGTGCCGAATTCGGCACTTTCGCCCGGCCACGGCGGCGAGCGATCGGGGCAGCGCGGCCAGAAAGCCCTAGGCTCGAAACCGTATGAATCTCACGAAAATCGGGCGACTCGTCTCTGACCTGGCACGCGTCAACCGCTCCTACCTGGCCGACTCCGACTACCGGAATGTCGCCCGCGAGCGCCTCGCCCCCACCTCCAGCCCGAATCGCGCCGTCGAGCGACGTGAGATCGCCGCCGCTCCCCCGGAGGCGCGGCCCTTCCACGGTCTCTCGGAGACGAGCCTCGCCCTAGCCGGCATCCACAGCACCGGCAACGGCAACGCAAGCAGCAGCAAGAGCGCGAGCACGAGCCCCGCCCTCAACATCGTGATCGGCGAGGTCCGCGACGGCGCCACCTTCGCCGGCATTCAGACGGCCGTCTCGTTCGGCGTCGCCCTCGCCGAGGCGCTCGGGCTGCCGGTGCGCGTCGTGATGGTCGGCTGGACCACCCCCGGCAACTCGTCCGCGGCCGCAACAGAGGTGCTCCGCGAGCGCTTCCCCGGCAAGCGCATCACCGTCGTCGCCCGTGAAGAGATCTCGAAGGCCGACTTCAGCGACTCCGACCTCTGGCTCGCCACCCACTGGAAGACCGCGCATGCCATCTCGGTGGCGGTCACGGCCGGTCGAATCGACCCGCAGCGTGTCGTCTACCTGGTGCAGGATTACGAGCCCGGCTTCAGCCCGTGGTCGACCGAGTTCGCTCTGGCCCGTGCCACGTATCACGCGGGGTTCCGCATCGTCGTCAACTCCTCCCCCTTGCAGACATATCTTTGGCAAGAAGAGGGTCTCGAGATTCCCGACGACCTCGTCTTCGCCCCGCACCTCGACCTCGATCTGCTCCGCCGCGTGGCCGCCGAGCGTTCCCATGACGACGTCGTGCGCGTGCTCTTCTACGGCCGGCCGAACAAGCATCGCAACCTGTTTCGCGTCGGCATCGCCGCGCTTCGCATCGCCGTTCGAGAGCTCGAAGGATCCGGCATCACCGTCGAGTTCGCCAGCGCCGGAGAGCTGCACCGCGACGTCGAGCTCGGCGGTGACGCCAAGCTCGAGAGCGTCGGAACCCTCCCGTGGGACGACTACTTCCGTTTCATCGCGAGCCGCAACGTGGTGCTGTCGTTGCAGCTCAGCCCGCATCCGAGCCACCCGCCGTTCGACGGGGCGATCTCGGGTGCGCACGTCGTGACGAACGAGTTCGCCGGCACCCGCGCCGGCGTCCACCCGGGAATCGACGCCGTCGCGGCCGACCCCGAGGCGCTCGGCCAGGCGGTGGCTCGTGCCATCCGGCGGGCTGCCGCCGACGGCCCCGCCGGCTTCCGCGACCTCGAACCGGGTGCCCTGGGCGGCACCCTCGACCAGGTCGTGGCCCGCCTCGCGACCCTGCTGGGAGGCGCCCGATGAGCGTTCTGATCGTGGTGCCGGTGTACGGCGACCTGCCGTCGGTGCTGGAGTGTCTCGATGCGCTGGTGACGACCGTAGATCTGTCGACGCATCGGATCATGCTCGTCAACGACTGCGGCCCCGATGTCGACGCGATCGAGAGGGCTCTGCTCGAGCGCATCGACGGCGTGGCCGGGGTGCGGTACGAGCGAAACCCCGAGAACCTCGGATTCGTCGGCACCTGCAACCGCGCTGTCACCGAGCTCGACGACACCGATGCCGACGTATTGCTGATGAACAGCGACGCGGTGCCGACACCCGGGTTTCTCGACGAGATGCTCGCTGTGCTGTACGCCGATCCGCGGCACGGCGTGGTCACGGCCCGGAGTAACAACGCGACGATCGCGAGCCTGCCGTTCCGGCTTACCGACCCGAAGCGGGAGCGCACGTTCGACCGCACCCGCGAAGTGCACGAAGCGCTGCTGCCGTACCTGCCGCGCTGGTACGAGCCGCCCGTCGCGATGGGTTTTTGCTTCCTCACCCGGCGTGATCTGATCGTGCGCTTCGGCCTGTTCGACGAGGTCTTCTCGCCGGGCTACGGCGAAGAGAACGACTACTGCCTGCGCCTCGGCGAGGCCGGTTTCATGTCGACGATGGCGAACCGGGCCCTGGTCTTCCACGAGGGGTCGAAGAGCTTCGTCGGTGCACGCCGCAACACCCTGCGCACGGCGCACCAGCGCGAGCTCGACCGCCGCTATCCGTATTACGGGTCGGCCGTGCAGTCGTTCCTGCGCCATTCGGTCGCCCCCGCAGATCGTTTTGCTGACCTGGTCGTGCCGGTGGGCCCGCAGCGGATCGTGCTCGACCTGCGCGCCGGGGTCGCCGTGCCCGCGGCAATCGACGCGTTCCTCGCGGCCTTTCCGGCCTCCGACTGGGCGCGCGAGATCCTCGTCGACGATGTCGCCGCGGTCTCGTCGGGTGCAGCGGTGACCGCCGATGTAAGGGTCGCGGCCGACGCGCACGACGACGACCTCGTGGCGGTGACGGTACTGCTCGCCGAGCGGGTGACGCCCCGATCGCTCGTGCGCGCACATCGGCGTTCGCTGCACCTCGTGGCCGTATCGGGTGTCGGTGTGCCGGATCCTTCGCTCTCTCACACTACAGACGAGGATCCGACGGCCGTCACCCCGTCACCGTGGACCGACGCCGCGTTCGTCTCGCGCTCGCGCGACGCGACGCCCGTGCTGCGGCAGCATGCAGCGGCCACCGTCGTCGACGGCGATTGGGCCGCTGCGGCTTCGGCTCTCCGCTCGGTGCTCGCGTCGCCTCTCGCCGAGCGGGTCGCGGCCCTCGACGCTCGCTGGCGGGATCTCGCTCTCGTCGACGCCGCGATCGACGACGGCGGCCCCGAGTCGGGTGCCGAGGTCGAGCGTCTGCGCGCCGAGCTGCGCGATCTGCGGGCCAGCCGCACGTTCCGTACCGGGGAGGCAGTAGCGCGGCTGGTGCCGAAGCTCCCCGGGCGCAAGCGATGAGTGGCCCCGAGAGTCGACCGCGTCGATCGGGCGCTGTCGTTCTGCGACAGATGGCTCGACGGCTCAGGCCTGCCCCACCGCCCCTGACCGTCGAGGATCGCCAGCTGCGCTGGGCACGGCGGATCGTCGAGTTCGGAATCCTCGACCGCGAGTACTTCGAGACGATGGTCGGGCGTCGATTCGAGTCCGATATCGCCGCGATCGAGTTCTACATGCTCAACGACGGCAGCCGAGGTCTGTCGCTGTCGCCGCTGATCGAACCGGAGTGGCTGAACGACGAGCAGCCCGATTCGCGCTTCAGCTGGTACGACTTCCTGCACCAGGAGTCGACCGATCTCGTCGCGACTTCGCCGGTGTTCGACGCGGCCCGCTATGTGGCGGAGCTCGACGAGACCGACCGCGCCGCCGTCACGACGACGCTCGGCGCTCTTCGGCACTTCGTGCGGCACGCCGACTCGACCACGCTGATGCCGGTGTCTCCCGGTCGCCGCGGCGAGCGCCCCACCTGGGGCCGGGAGCGCGCTCGCTCCCTCGCCGTCGCCCGCGACTTCGCCGATTCGCAGCACCGCACGCGGCGGCGCTACCGTCCCGAGTGGGGCGGCGCCGACACGGCCGAGGCGCGCGCGCGCTACGCGGCGGGGCTCGCTCGCCTGCAGGTCGAGCGGCCGCTCGTCTCGATCGTTCTCCCGACCCACAACCGGGCGGCGCAGCTCGAGCGCGCCATGCTGTCGGTGTCCGACCAGACGTACGACAACTGGCAGCTCATCGTCGTCGACGACGGCTCGACCGACGAGACCCCCGCAGTCGTCGAACGACTGTCGGCCCGTGACCCACGCATGACCCCCGTCGCGCAGGCGCCCTCGGGAGCTTCGGCCGCCCGCAACACCGGGCTCGCCGCCGCGACGGGCACGCACATCGCGTTTCTCGACTCCGACAACGCCTGGCGTTCCACGCACCTCGAGCTGGCGCTGGCGGCCCTGCTCCAAGAGGGTGCGAGCGCCGTCCACACCGGCCTCCGCATGATCGGTCTCAACAACACGGGCGATGCCGCCGACGAGTCGAAAGAGACCTTCCGTGGCGAGGAGGGCGACTGGAACGACCTGGTCGCGGGCAACTTCATCGATCTGAACGCGCTCGTCGTCGAGGCGTCGGCCGCGCGATCGCTCGGCGGCTTCGACACCACCCTGAAGCGCTGGATCGACTACGACTACGTGCTCCGCCTCTCTCGCGACTTCGGAGTGCCGCGCTACGTCGATCACCTCAGCGTCGACTACGACAACACCTTCGATCCATCCCGTCTCTCGTCGCGCGAGGGCGCGTCGTGGCAGGAGGTCGCGCTCGCACCGAACGTGATCGACTGGGCGGCCCTCGCCGATGCGGCGCCCGACCGCCCGGCCGACCTGGTGTCGATCGTGATCCCCGTCTACCGCGAGTGGCGGATGACGCGTCGCGCGATCGACGCGGTCCTCGCCGACGCCGACCGCCACGGCGCCTCCAACCGGGAAGGCGCCTCCGACATCGACAGCGCGTCCGACCACGGTGCCCCGCTCCGGGTCGAGGTCGTCGTGATCGACAACGCCTCCCAGCGGAACGTCTCCGCGACCCTCGCCGCCTGGTTCGCCGCCGAGCCCCGCGTGCGCATCCTCCGCCAGGATCGCAACCGGAACTTCGCGCTCGGCAGCAACCTCGGCCTCGCCGCGTCGACCGGTGCCCACGTGGTCATGCTCAACAACGACACCGAGGTGCATCCGGGGTGGCTCGCG
The DNA here is from genome assembly GCF_015350875.1 of Frondihabitans sp. VKM Ac-2883. Lineage (NCBI taxonomy): Bacteria > Bacillati > Actinomycetota > Actinomycetes > Micrococcales > Microbacteriaceae > Frondihabitans > Frondihabitans sp. VKM Ac-2883. The sequence goes on from NZ_JADKSF010000003.1 coordinate 133,101, forward strand.
CCTCTGGTCGACGAGCTGTCGGATCCTGCGGTTCTGGGGGCGCAGCCCCTCCTGCTCTACCCGAACGGCACCGTGCAGGCGGCCGGCACCGTCTTCGGCGGCGACAAGGTGCTGCCGTGGCACTTTCTGGCCGCTCACCCCCGGTCGGATGCCGCGCGGGCCGACCAGCGCTCGTTCTCGGCGATCACGGCGGCGGCGGCGATCTTCCGCGCCGGCGACCTGATCCGCTGGCGGGGCTTCGACCCGATCTTCGCCAACGGACTCGAAGACGTCGACCTGTGCCTGCGCGCCCTCGACGAGCGGCCGGGCGGTCGGTTCTCGGTCGTGCCCGAGTCGATCGTCGTGCACCACGAGAGCGTCGCGCCCGGGCGTTCCGACGCGCAGATCGCGAACCGCCGACACTTCGACGAGCGCTGGCAGGGCCGGTATCCACGCATTGAGGCGTCGCGCTACGCGGCCGCCGGTCTGCTGCTCGCCGGCATCGAGGCGGGCGAGCCGAAGGGGCACGACGTGCTGGTTCGGTCGTCGCGCCCGCTGATTGTGCGGCCGCCACGGGACGTGAGCGAAGGATCCTGGGCCGGTCGCCCTTCGCTCCGCTGGTCGCTGAAGCACGAGGCCTCGACGTTCGCCGAGGCCGACGCCCTCGCGTCCCGACTCCGCGACCTCGGCCAGGAGGTCGTGCTCGACGCCCCCGACGCCTGGTACCGCTCGTCGGCCTCGCTCGACGACGTGGCGGTGGTTCTGCTGCGCGACGACCGGTTCGTGCCGCAGCCGGGGGCGGTCAACGTGCTCGTCGACCCGGCCCTGGCGTCGGACCCGCTCGTCGCGCCGGCGTTCCGCCTGCAGATCGGCGCCGGGGCGCGAGTGTCGGCGCAGGCATTGGACGACCGAGAGCGGCTGATCTTCGAGGCCCTCGGGGCGGACGACGGGCTCGATCGATGAAGGCCGCCGTCCGATGAAAACCGTTGCTCGCGTTCTCGTCTTTCCCGCCTACCGCGACAACCCGTACATCAACCTGCTCGGGCTCGCGGCGAGAGGTCGCGGGTACGCCCTGATCGACGAGACCCGACTCGAAGGGCTCGAGCGGACGGCCGCGAGCCTTACATCTGGCGACGTGGTGCACCTGCACTGGACCACACCGGTCGTGCAAAGGGCCGAGACGGTCGAGGAGGCCTCTGAGCGTCTGGATCGCTTCCGAACCGCCGTCGATGCGGCGGCCGCTCGCGGTGCCAGGGTCGTCTGGACGCTCCACAACGTCGTGCCCCATGACGTCCGACACGACGAACTCGAGCTCGCGCTGTGCCGATACCTGGCCGACCGCGCCGACGTCGTCCACGTCATGACGGCCGACGCCGTCGAGGCCGCCGCCCCCTCGTACACGCTCGATCCCGCCAAGGTGGTGGTGATTCCGCATCCGAGCTACCAGGGCGTCTACCCGTCGCAGCTGTCGCGGAACGACGCCCGGGCGAGCATCGGGCTAGGCGCCGACGAGCGCGGAGTGCTCTTCTTCGGGCAGATGCGGCCCTACAAGGGCCTCGACACCCTATTCGCGGCTCTTGGGCGCCTAGAGGCGACGGCCGTCCGGCCGGTGCTGCTGCTCGCCGGCAGCGTGACGGAGGCCGATCGGCTGACGCTGGACGCGAGTCTGCCCGCCGGAGTGCGAGTGGTGTGGCACCCGGGACACGTGGCCGATGCCGACGTCGAGAAGTGGCTTCGAGCAGCCGACGTGCTCGTGCTGCCGTACCGTCGGATCCTGAACTCGGGCACTCTGCACCTGGCCGCGACATTCGATCTGCCAGTCGTGCTGCCCGACGAGCCCCACCTTCGGGCGGCCTTCGGCAGCGAGACGTGGATCCGATGGTTCGAGACCGAAGACCCGGTCACCTCGATCGCGGGTCTGCTCGACGACGAGGCGACGTACGCCGTCGACAGTGCTGCGACCGGCGACTTCTCACACCGGCTCTCGCCCTTCACGATCTCGACGCGCTACGCGGATCTGCTCGACCGGCTGCGCGCGACCGACTCCGCCTGAGCGACGGCCGCTCAGCGGCCGCGCTGCTCACGCGCTGCTCACGTGCTGCTACCCCGCTGCTCAGCGACGCAGCCGAGCCCGCGCCTTCGCCCGGAGACCCGACAGCACCCCGCCGCGCGATGCGTCTCGGTAGTCCAGCAAAAACACCCAGCCGTTCTTGCGGTCGCTCTGCGGCTGTAGGGCCGACCCCTCGGGAACCGGCGGCAACGGCATGCGAGCCGTGACGACCGCGAGCTCCTGGCCACCCACCGAGGCGCCAGCGGTAAACCGCCCGAGCACCCGGTAGCGCCCGGGCGTCGGCAGCTCCTGAGCGAGGACATCGGCCGACCAGCGGCCCTCCTCCAGCGCGAGGGCGAGAGGGATATCGTCACCAGCGTCGGGCCGCAGCACGAGCACGGCGCCAACGAGTGCCTCGGACCACGGGGCGGGCCCTGCGAGCAGCAGCCGATCCGGCTGCACCTCAACACGCTCCACGACGAGAGGCGCCGCTCGACGCACGAGCGACACGCGTCGCACGGCATCGGCGTCACCGGCCCGGACGGCCTCGAGCATCCAGCGGAGGATCTCCGACTCGACGCCGCCCGGCTCGAGCGTCGAAATCGCCGTCGTACCCGCCAAAACGCTGACCGCCGGCACGAGGTCTTCCACGGCCGACAGCGCCGCGTCATTCGCCAGAGCGGTGAGGGGCCCGTCGACCGCGAGGCGTTCCAGGTCGATTGACGTGGCCGGCCCGTGCGCCAGCGCCACGAGCGTGCGGCTCCACTCTTCCAGAGCCGCGGAGTCGTGGAAACGCTCGTCACGCGCACGGGCCGAGGAGCGGGCAAAGGATCGCGCACGCCCGATCTCCCCCGCCTCGACCAGGGCGAAAAGGGCACGCCGATCGGCCGTCGCGCTCTCGAACGCGTCGCGCGGAACCACAGCGAGCATCTGGGCCAGCGCCTCGGCGACCTCGGGGCTCAGACCCGCTCCCTCCTCGAGCTGACGGAGGTAGGTCGAGAGGTGGACCCAGCCGTCGGCATCGAAAACGAGGCGCGAATACGAGGCGGTCACGGCCGGGTCAGAGAAGTCGTCGACGATCTCGGCGCAGATCGCTTCCTGCTCGAAGTAGAGACGCGCGGCGACGTCGGCGGGGGTTCCGGCCGTCATCGACGTCGTTCCGGGCCGGTCACGGTACAGGTAGACGCACGACGCGACGACATCCATCGACGTGGCCAGAACGAACGACCTCGTCATCGGCACCATGTCGTCGTTCCGCGGTATCTCGGGGAACGCGAGCGCATTGCCCTCCCAGAACGAGCGGCGGAAGACCCGGTTCCACGCGGCGCGGCCGCTCACGAGAGTGGGCACACTCGACGGGGTGACACCCTGCAGGTCGGTGTCGAACGGATGCCACCGAGCAGTGGGACTCCAGGTGGAGCCGGGTGAGAACTTGAGGTGGTCGCCGATCGCGAAGTCGGAGCCGCTGCTCTCCAGGCTGTCGACCAGGGCCGAGTAGGCCCCCTGAGGAATGAGGTCGTCGGCGTCGGCGAAGACGAGGTACCGACCCGTCGCGAGGAGCGCGCCCTCGTTGCGAGCCGCTGCGGCACCGATGCCGGAAGCACGATGGTGTCGAACGCGCGCGTCGCGCTCGGCGGCGGCCGCGATCCGGTCGCCCGTCTCGTCGGTCGACCGGTCGTCGACCACGATCACCTCGAGCGAGTCGACTCCTGCCCCGAGCACGCTGTCGAGCAATTCGTCGATCCACGGCGCGACATCGCGGGCGGGGATGACGACGGAGAGCAGAGGTGCGGGGGGAATGAGGATCTCCTGTGGTTCAGAATCACGGTTCACTCTCGATTGTGCTGCATAGCACCCCGTTCGGCTTCGGTGTACCCCTTTCGAGGTTCTGGTGTACCCCCGCGCGGGTGCCTAAGCTGACCGCGATCATTCTTCTCATCTACTGAAATCGGGTTCATAGATGTCTCTCGCTCTTCGTCGCGGCTCGGTCGCAGTAGCCCTTGCCGCGGCACTCGTCGTCGCGGCCGTCGCGCCCGCGCAGGCGGCCTCGGCGCCGGCTCGTGTCACGGGCGCCCACGTGAACAGCCAGTCCTGGGCGAACCGGACCGTCGCGCTGTACTGGAAGGCCGTCCCCGGGGCGACCTACTCGACGAAGTGGTCGACATCGACCTCCTTCTCGTCGGCGAAGTCGAAGAAGTCGACCGCCGCCAAGGTCTCGGTGGGGCCGCTCAGCCCCGGCAAGACCTACTACGCGGTCGTTCGGGCGATCAAGGCGGGCAAATCGGGCGCCTACTCGGCTCGGGTCACTCTGACCCTCAAACCCGGCTACACCGGCCTGTTCTCCTCCGTCTCGGCCAAGGCCGCGACGGGCGGCATCACCATCAAATGGGGAGCCGCGCCCTACGCCACCGACTATCGCGTCACGTCGTCGGCCGGGCCGGACAGGAGCCGGAGGCCCGACTACTGGGTACCGAGCACCACAGCCTGGTTCTCGGCGTTCAATCCCGTCACCAAGGCCCGGAAGATCACCGGCAAGGCGAGTCAGCTCACCTCGACGCCCTACGGCAATCCGATCTACGCCCAGGTGCAGGCACGCAGCACCATCAAGCCGTCCGCCCACCTGCGCGACTCGGCTCAGGTCGTCGCCTGGCCCGCTCCGACCAAGCCGGACTCCTCCGGGCTCGGCGTGAAATTCGCCAGTTACAACGTGGAGTGCTCGGGCTGCGAGAAATCGGGCACGGCGAAGTGGCCGACTCGTGGGCGAGTCATCGCGCAGAACATCAGTGCGCAGGCTCCCGACGTGTTGGCAGCGGTCGAGGCCAGCGGGGACTCCGACAGCAATCCCTCGAACCCGCAGCGCCAGGTCTACCTCGATCTCGATTCGCGCCTCTCCGCCCTGAAGCTCACCGACAGCGACCCGGCCCCGAGTACCTCGAACCAGGGCAACCGGCTCTACTACAACCCCTCGAAATTCACTCTCGTGTCGAAGGGCTGGCTCTCGGGTATCCGCGACTACAGCAAGGCTGATACGCACTCCACGAACACCCCGTGGGCGAAGCTGCAATCGAAATCCGATCCGAAAACGCAGTTCTTCGTCGTCGCGGCCCACTTCAGCATTCCCACGACGTCGAGCAAGAACGAACGCAAGACGCTTCTCGGCAAGAACTCCGCACAGTTGCTAAAGGCGCTCAATGCCAAGAACACGACCCATCTCCCCGTGATCCTCGGTGGCGACTTCAACGACAACAGGTACCCGGAGGGCCGTATCGACGGCGCTCAGCCCACCCTGATCCGCGGTGGCTTCTACGACTCGTCAGCGTCGCTCCATCGTTACGGCACCTACAAGTCGACGTACAACAACTCGCAGTCACCTTCGAAGCAGATCTCAGACCGTAACGGCGACGGCCAACGAATCGATTACATCCTCACGCAGGGAATGCGGGGCAGTCAGTCCTTCACGAACGTCTGGAACCCGAAGACCGCCGCCGGTAAATCGCTGTCGCTCGTTCCGTCTGATCACAATCTCATCACCGCGGTGCTTCGCGTTCCACGTAAATAGCACAAGGGAGACTGCGGCGCTCCTCACATTGCTTATATGAAACATGGTGCACTAGTGAGAGATCCAAATGGTCGGCACCGTTGCGGCCATATGATGTCCACATGATCTTCGATCGTCGGCGATCTCCTGATATCGCCTCAGGGGGCTCGTCAACGGAGCTCGTCGACTTTCGTGAACTGTCAGGAGAGGGCGCCGTCGTCGCGGTCGCAACTGCAGACACCGCACCGCAGTTGCTGTCCGCGCTCAGGGCGCTGCTCGGAGATCGCCTTTCGCTCCTGCAGGATGAGGACGGCGCGAAGCCCCTCGACGAGCCCGCCTCCGCGGCAGAAGAGCTGTCGCAGCGCCTTGCCGCAATCGGTGCCGTGCAGTGCATTCTCGATCTGCGAGTGGCGACATCACTCGAGCGAATCCTGCTCTGGGAATGGACTTTCCTGCACGTGATCGAAGGGGGCTCGTATGTCTCCCCCGTGGAGGTCAGCGAGCCCGACTGGGTGGCCTCCCTCGATGCGCTCGTCGGACGGCATCGCCCCGTTCGCGAATTGCGCATGCTCGGCGACGCGCTCGGGAGCAGGACGATTCGATCGGGCTATGTCGTCCTGACCAAAAAAGGCGAGCACCTCTTCAAAGTCCGCGAGGCTCGAGCGAACGCACTTCTCCCCCTCCGCCTCAGTTCCAAAGCCCCCACGATCATCACGAAGCTCCCGCACGGCGAGCACACGTCGTCAACGATCGTCGTCCAGCACGGCACCGGGCAGACGATGCCCGACACGACGTTCGCGTACTCCAATCGGACCCTTCGCCGGTATGACACCGAGGTCAGCCTCGGCGACACCATGCTGGCGACCATCGACAACACAGCCCTCCCCTCGTCTTTCCGGTTTCCCTGGTCGGGCAGTGACGTCAATGGCGCGCTCGTCAACGTCACCAAAGAATTCGCGACTCGGCAGTCACCGGCTCACGACGCCGTCTCTCTGCCGGGTGCTTTCTACGATCTGAGCCCTTCCGTACCGGGGCACTTCGGGCACATCATGACGGAGTCCGTTGCCAAGCTCTGGGGATGGGACGAAGCCCGGAGGAGGGATCCTCGTCTCCGGGCGATCTGCCGAGTACCCGCCGCCGACCACGACCCGGTCGTCGAACGCACCCTTTTCACCGCGTTCGGCATCGACGAGGCAGACATCGAGTGGGTCGACTCCGATGTGGTCGTCGACTCGTTCGTCTCCGCCTCGCTCCTCTGGCAGAACTTCGCCACCCACCACTTCCACCCGGCGATTCGCGAGACCTGGAACCGCCTGAGACGGGAGCTCGTCGTCACGGATGAGAACGCCCCGCAGAGAATCTTTGTCTCACGGACCCTCTCGAGCACCAACAGAGCCTGTCGGAACGCGGCCGAGGTCGAAGCCCTCTTCGAACGCAACGGCTTCGTGGTCGTGAACCCGGAGACCCTCTCGGTCAGCGAGCAGGCGAGCCTCTTCGGGAACGCCGACGTGGTCGCCGGGTTCGCCGGGTCGGGCATGTTCAGCATGCTCTACGCGGAGCATCTCACGAACGTTCTCGTGCTCTCGCAGGACTCTTACACCGCGCGCAACGAGTTCCTCTTCGCGACTGCTTTGGCCGATCAGGTCGACTACTTCTGGTCGAAAGCGGACATCGCCCACGGCACGAGGTTCTCGGAGGAAGCCTTCCACTCACCCTGGGAGTTCGACCTCGCCCTGCACGAGACGTGCCTCACCGACCTTCTTCAGCAAATCGATCGAGACGCCCAGTGACCCAGCCCCACATCCGCCGATTCGGATCAGACACCGCACCTCCCTCCGGCATGACCATCATCGTGCCGGTCTACAACGTCGCGAGATATCTTCCTCGTCTGCTCGCGTCGCTCTCACGGCAGACCGTGGACATCGCCTCCGTGCAGGTCGTCTTCGTCGATGACGGCTCGACCGACGACAGCCTGGCGATCGTGACGCGGTGGGCCGAGAGACCGGGCGGATCTCGCATCGTGGTCGAGCAGGAGAATGCGTGGGTGTCGGCCGCCCGTAATGCGGGTCTCGCAGTCGCGACCGGTCGCTGGGTCACCTTCGTCGACGCGGACGACGAATTGGGCGACACCTATCTCGCCGAGATAGCGAAGATGCTCGCCGCGCACGATGACGGTGACCTCGCTCTGGTCGTCGCCCACCAGCTGCGAATGGACGATTCCGGCCGGCTCACCGACAACCACAGCCTCCGCTTGAAATTCAGCCGTGGCTCGCGAGTGGCCGACATCCGGCGCGAACCACTCGTCCAGATGAGCGTCAACTCCGCCTTCTTCCTCCGACACGTTCTCGACGAGAACGGGATCGCGTTCGATCTCCGCATCAAACCGGTCTTCGAGGACGCGCACTTCGTCGCGAGGTACCTCCTGGCGTCGACGTCGCCCAAGGTGGGTCTCGCGGCATCGGCCAAATACCACTACCGCACCCGCAATGACGGCACTTCGCTCATGCAGACGCACTTCGACAAGCCGGAGAAGTACACGAGCGTCCTGCGGCACGGTCACCTGGAACTCCTGACCGAGGCGGCGGAGCAGGGTCCGATTCCCCGGTGGCTGGAGAACATGGTTCTCTACGACCTCTTCTGGTATCTCCGTAACGAGCAAGACACCGCTTCCCGAAGCGCCGCCGCTCCCCCGGAGGTGTTCGACGAATTCCACGGGCTGATGCGAGAGATCGTGCAGCGCCTCAGCGCGGAGTCCATCGCCTCCTTCGCCGTCATGGGCGTCGACGACCTCTATCGGCGGGCGCTCCTGGCCGGCTACACGGGCTGGCTCGAGCACCCCCACCACGTCGTCTTCGGCCCCGTCGACGAGACGAAGCAGCTGATCTGTCTCAGCTATTGGTTCGTCGGAGAGCTCCCGCACGAGCGGATCTCCGCCGACGGAGCAGAGATAGTCGCCGAGCACGAGACGGTGCAGGACTTCACGTTCTACGGCCGCGTGCTGCTGCGCAAGCGAGTGCTCTGGGTCGCCCGGGGCGGCGGGCTCCGGCTCGCCGCCGCCGGACGCTTTCTCGACTTCCAGGCCGACGACGATCTCGCCCCCGAGTCCGTCCTCACCGAAGCCCGGCTCCGACCCGCAATCCTTCGGCAGCGACCCGTCGGCGTGGAACCGTTTGTCGACCTTGAGACGACGATCTCAAGGCACCTGTCGTCGACTGTTCGTGGGGTCGCGCGATCGGTTCGACGGACGCTTTCGCGAGCGTCGGTCCAGGACCACCGGTTGGCGCTCGAGGCACGCTCGTCGAAACGACGAGCACTGTTCGACCACGCGTGGGTCTTCATGGACAGGGATACCGACGCGGGTGACAACGCGGAGCATCTGTACCGGTACGTTCGCCAAGAGCACCCCGAGATCAACGCCTGGTTCGTCTTGAGGCGCGATTCACGGGATTGGTCTCGACTGGCCGCTGAAGGCTTCCGCCTCGTGGAGTACCAGTCCGACGACTGGCGGATCCTGCTGCTGCGGGCTGATCACCTCGCGTCGTCCCACATCGACAGCTATGTCGTCGATCCCCTCGACGAACGACGGTACGGGCGTCCGCACTACCGCTTCACGTTCCTCCAGCACGGCGTGATCAACTACGACATGTCGCGCTGGCTGAACACGAAGAACCCCGATCTCTTCGTGGTGACCACTTCCGCCGAGCATGCCGCGATCGCTGGCCACGGCCCGTACCGGTTCTCCACGCGCGAGGTGCGTCTGACGGGATTACCTCGACACGACGCTCTTCTGTCCAAGCGAAGTGCCGTCCCGCCCAACGACCGACGTCTCTTTCTCGTCGCCCCGACATGGCGCAAAGATCTCCTCGGGGATCAGCGCGCGGGCTCGAACGAGCGCTCTCGGTTGGAGAACTTCTCGTCGAGCAGCTACGCCACCCACTATGCCGAGCTCCTCGGCGACCCTCGCCTCAAAAGCGAGCTCCGAAGCCGGGGGCTCGAGCTCGCGTTCATGCCTCATCCCAACATCCGGCCGTATCTCGACTCGTTCGGCCTCGGCCCTGACGTGACAGTCCTCGACTATGCAACGAGCGACATCCAAGACGTCCTGGCTCGGACAGCTGTATTCGTGACCGACTACTCGTCTCTCGCTTTCGACGCAGCCCTCCTCTCCATTCCGATGATCTACTTCCATTTCGACGCTGATGCCTTCTTCGACGGCAGCCACGCCCGTCGCGGCTACTTCTCGTATCTCGACGACGGCTTCGGGCCAGTGGCGTCGACGGTCGACCAGGTCGTGGATGCCGCGACTTCGCTCGACAGTGAATCGAGTGACCCTATACCCCTGTACGAGACCCGGATGACCACCCAGCTGGTCTTCCGAGACGGGAACAACGCGGGACGTGTCGTCGATCGGATGCTCGAGCTCGACCAGCGCGGCCCTCGGTGACACCGTCGGCGGCAATGCAGCAATGTGCAGAGAGATAGGTAGGCTCGATCCGTGATCATTCGGGAACTCAAAGCGTTCGAAGACGACCGCGGCAATCGGATCGAGTACACCGGCGAGCACGCACGCGAAGTCAAAATCACGATTCGCGGAGAGAACAACCGAATCGCGATCGACTCGACGGCCCGGCTGGGCCGATTCGTCGTCGATATGGACTGCGACAACGGGTCGCTCACCATCGGAGCGGGCCAGGGTGCACCTCCCCTCAACGCAACGATCCGAATCGGCCAGGATTCGACGGTCACCATCGGCGACAACGTCTCGTCGACCAACACCTGCGTGATCAGTGCGACCGAGGGCACGAGCGTGTCGATCGGCAACGACGTCATGCTCGCCAGCCAGACTCAGATTCGAGCCGATGACGGCCACGCGATCTTCGACGTCGAGACCGGTGATCGTGTCAACGTGTCTCGATCGATCTCCATCGGCAACCACGTCTGGCTGGGGATGGGAGCCGCGGTGCTCGGCGGTGCCTCGATCGGTGACGGCACCGTCATCGGATACGGCTCGCTAGTGACTCGCGCGCTCCCCAACAACTGTGTTGCTGTGGGAACCCCGGCAAAAGTCGTCCGCCGCAACGTGGCGTGGGAGCGAGCGCACCTCTCGCTCTCGAAACCGTTCTACAAACCGGACGCCTCGACCGTCGAAAAGTCGAGCTACTGGCACATGACAGAGGATCCGGAAGACGACTCTTCCGAGCAGGATTGAACAGAGCTGTAAAGACGAAAGGCCCGAAGTGACCAAGATCAAACTCGCAATAATCGGCTCGTGTGTAACGCGCGAAGCCTTCATCACCCGCAACAACCCCGAATACAAGAAGCTCTATGAAGTGGGGGCTCTCTCGTGGCAAACCAGTCTCGTGAGCTTCATGTCGGCCCCGGTGGTACCGGCAATGGCGCGGGCGATCGTTCCTAGCTCGAGCATGAACGAGCACGCCACCAACACGATGAATCGAGACCTGGAGAAGACGGACCGTGATGAAATCGAGGCTTATAAGCCCGATTACCTCCTCTTCGATCTCTACTCCGACGTTCGCTACGGGATCGCGCAGCTCCTCGACTCCTACATCACCAACAACTCGAACAACTTCCGCAAGACGGATTACTTTAAAGCGGGCAAAGGCTTCACGACTCTCCACATGATGAGTGACAGCAAGAAGTACATGCCGATTCTGAACGATGCCATGGATGCGTTCTTCGCCTGGACAAAAGAGCGCCTTCCTGACACGCGCATCGTCATGAATGCCTTCCACTACAGCTCGTACTACCGCGAGGGTGGCGTCGATTTTAACTTCATTAAGTCGCACGGTGACACGTCCCGTGACAACCTCTACCGCCGTCTGCTCCAGGAGAACGGCAAATACGACGAGTTGTACAGCTACATCCAGGAGAAGTTCGCGCCTCTGACGATCGACAACAGAGACAAGTCGTACTACGGAGACGCCGAGCACCAGTACGGACGTACTCCCTGGCACTTTGGACGGCCGTTCTTCACCGACTTCATGGCCGATCTCGACCGAATCGTGCTCGAAGACAAGACAGGCGCCGCCGAGCCCGAGCACGAGCCCTCGGCGACCCTGGCCCAGTAGTCACCCTCGAGTCATCCGCCGGCTGCCGGTCGATGCGACGGAGTCACGTCGCTCGACCGACGCCGGCCAGATCGTCTTCTCAGACAGCGGGCTCGACGATGCGCGGGCTTCCCTCGAGAGCCTTCATCGCCCCGAGGACGCGCTCCGCGGACTGCCCGTCGCGCACAGGGAAGGTCGCGGCAGTACGCGCGACGTAGGTGTCTTCCGATCGGTACTGCCGGTCGGCGATGCCGGAGAGCGCCGAATACATGCCGTCGACCGTCTCGACGACGGGGCCGAAGCCGTCTCGCTCGTAGTTGAAGTACCCCTGGCGCCCACTGTGCGACCCGCTGAAGAACTGCGAGAAGTCGAAGTGAAAGTAGACCAGGGGAATGTCGAGAAGACCTGCCTCGAAGCCGAGAGATGAGTAGTCGGTGACGAACGCCGCCGCTCGCGCGAGAACATCCTGCACGCCGTCGACGGCGAAGTCGAGCACGACGACGTCGCTCGGAAGCACGAACTCGTCGAGATATTCGCCGAGGAGCGGATGCGGCATGAAAGCGATCTTCTTGCCGGTGCGAGCGGCGAGGTCGCGGATCCTTTTCGACGTCAGCAGCTCGGTGTACTTCTTCGCGAACGTGCTCGCGGCGAAGTCGGGGTTGCGCGCCCAGCGGCCCGAACCGGGGATAGGCGGGCCGACGAGATACTGCCGCCACGTCGGCATGATGACGATGAGATCCCTCTCGTCGTCCGACAGTGAGGCGCGCTTGCTCAGAAGCGAGTCGAAGCGAGGCAGTCCGGTGAGGACCACCTCTTTCTGGGTGAAGAAATACGGGCCGTGGCCCCCGATCGCCGCCTTCTCCTGCGGGGTCGACACCACGAACAGGTCGGGCCTCTTGCTGTTCAGCCAGCGAGAGAGGTCGTAGTTGATGACTCCGTGCTGGAGAAAGGTGAAATAGAAGCGGGGGGCACCGAAGACCGACTGCGGTAACGGCTTCACGACGTAGTCGGCGATGTGCGACGACGCGAGATGGTCGGCCTGCAGGATGAGCAGACGCCACTCGAACGATCCGTAGTCAACGAGCCGGAATCCCTCGGCCTCGAGCCGTGCCCAGTCTTTGGAGTCGCGCCTGAGGACGAACCACGAGTTGACCTCGGGGTGGTTCTTCCACACATGGCGGTACATGTGTTCGCCGTTGTCGTTCGCATCCGTGTCTCGGTCCATGAAAACCCAGGCGTGCGCGAATCGCTCTCGAGAACGTCGAGAGCGGATCGCGAGCGAGACGGCCGCGGCCTTCGGCTCACGCGAGGTGACCCAGTCCCGTGCGCCGCTGATTCGCTCTTTCACGACCCGCTTGAGGTGGGGCGCCGCGCGTTCCGAGATGGCGAGAGGGTCAACTAGGCGACGCCGCTGAGCGAGGATCTGGGGCTCGATGCTGGCGCTGGTGAGGATCTCACCCGGCACGAGGTTTCGACTGCGTCCGACGGGGACGGGCCTGCCGTCGAGGAACACCCGAGTGGCTTGGCCCCGCGGAAGCCAGACGCGTCGAGATCGGACGAGCGTGCGGCCGAAGAATTCGAAGTCTTGAATCGTCTCGAAGACCGGTTCTGCCTGCTCGCCATCCACGAGGAACGCCTCGGCCGGCATCTCACCCGTGAACCACCACGAGAGCTCGACCAGCTGGAGGATCTCGTCGACACGGCCCAGGACAGCCACATCGGGCTTCAGCGGTTCGTCGGCATACCCGCTCCGGAGAGCCTGGCGAACGCTGACGTCGAGGCGCTCCAGCGAGTAGGAGCGGATGGCGTCGTCGCCGAGGCGACGCAGGATCTCCCCGGCGAGTGCATGGAACTCGTCGAAATCGGCGGGTGACGCCTGCGCCGTGGGTGATCGGATGAAGCGCTCTCGCCGAAAGTAGCCCGCGAGATCGTGAAGCACGACGTTTTCGAGCCACCGCTCGGTCACGTCGTCGAAATCGGTGAGGAGTGCCAGGTGCCCGTACCGCAGCGTGTCCGTGTACGCCCTGCGCTCGGCATAGCGATTCTGGATCAGCGGTGACGCGTCGGTGAACTGCCGGGCGATGTACTTGGCCGAGGCCATGAGCCCGACTCGACGGAAGCCGTGGGTAGCCAGGAATCGGGTGGCGAACTCGGCTTCGACGAACGAGTCGCCCACGCGCGTGTCGAAGGCGTTGCCGCCACTGACCAGCGCGGCTCGGCGGAAGAACGCGGCCGTGACCGACATGTTCACCACCGGCTCCCACCGCAGGTCGGCTACTCGCGAGCCTCGCTCGTAGCGAGCGCGGGACGGGTGGCTGTCGACGACCGTGCCGTCGACGTTCTCCAACACGTGCGCCGTGACCAAGCCCAGCGACGGGTCGTCGTGAACGGTGACGAATTTGTGGACGGCTGCCAGGTAGTCCTCGCCCAGCACGTCGCGGGGAGACGGGAACGAGACCCACGTCGCCGTCGTGCGCTCCAGGCCGAGGTTGCGAGCCTCGCTGGCCGACTCGGAGTCGACGCGATAGAGCCCGATCGGTGTGCGTCGCGTGCGAGCCCACTCCTCGACGATCGGCCAGGTGGAGTCGGCCGACGTGGTTCCGACAAAGACGAGCTCGGTTTCGCCGGCCGCCACATCCGAGTCGACGAGAGAGGCCAGGAACGCCGAGACGTCTTCGTCCGGTCCCCCGAAAGCAACGACCAGGGCGAGCGTCGGCTCTCCGGAATTCTTCGACTCGGTCACACGAATCTCCTTAGCGTCCGGGAGCGAGCACAAAGCCCTCCCCGGGTCAAACGGTCGAGGTGTAGGCGTCGATGACGCGCTTGGCGGGCCCTACGACCTGGAGTTCTCCCCGGTCGAGCCACGCCACCTGATCGCACATGTCGCGAACGGTGCCCATCGAGTGCGACACGAGGATGACCGTGCGGCCATCGGCCTTCATCTCGGCGAACTTGTCTCGGCAGCGCTTCTGGAACGTCGCGTCTCCGACCGACAGCACCTCGTCGACGACGAGGATGTCGGGTGTCACGGCGATGGCGACGGAGAAGCCCAGGCGCACATACATGCCCGACGAATAGTTCTTGACGGGCTGGTCGATGAAGTGCCCGACGCCCGAGAACGAGACGATGTCGTCGAACTTGCGCGTGACCTCTTTGCGCGACATGCCGAGGATGGAGCCGTTCAAGAAGACGTTCTCGCGGCCCGTGAGCTCCGGGTGGAATCCCGAGCCGACTTCGAGTAGCGACGCCTGCTTGCCGCGGGCGGTGATCTCGCCCGACTCGGGCCAGAGGATCTTGGCGAGGCATTTGAGGAGGGTCGACTTGCCCGACCCGTTCTTGCCGATCAGGCCGAAGGTCTGACCGTGGGGCACCTCGAACGAGACGTCTTTGAGCGCCCAGAAGTCTTCGTGCACCGACTTCTTCCGGTTCATCACCGCGCTCTTCAGCGAATCGTTGCGCTCCTGATACATCCGGAACTTCTTCGACACATGCTCGACGGTGACAGCAGCGTCGCTCATAGCATTTCCGCCAGACGCTTCTCGTTGCGCGAGAAGATGAAGTAACCAAGAGCGAGCGACGCGAAAGCGGCCACCACGATATAGAGCATGTCTGTCCAGTCAGGCCAGGTGTTGTCGTACAGGAAGTTGCGGAACACCGTGGTGAACCGCTCCATGGGGTTGACCTTGTAGAGGTCGAGAATCCATGGCTTATTGACCTTCTGGGCGGCCTCTTCGACCAGAGTCAGCGGATAGATGATCGGCGTCAGATACATCCACATCTGTAGCGCGATGCTGACGAGGTGCTGCATGTCGCGGAAGTGCACGTTGACGATGGCCAGCATGAGGCCGAGACCGGTGGCGAACATCGCGAGAAGCACGATCGAGACGGCCACGAGCGGCAACCAGGGCCAGATGAACGAGCCGAACGCCGCGAGCGCGATGAGGAGCACGCCCATCTCGATGAGGAACGTGAAACCGAACGAGCCCACCGCGGCGAGCGGCAGGTTCATCCGGGGAAAGTACACCTTCTTGATCAGCGAGCCGTTGGAGACGATCGATGTCATCCCCGCGTTGAGAACGTGGCGGAAGAACATCCAGGGCAGCAGACCGCACATGAGCCACAACGGGTAGACGTTGAGGCCGCTCGGGTTACCGACTTCGATTCGGGCTTTGAAGATGAAGGAGTAGACGATCGTGTAGATCACCATCGTCGCAAGGGGATTGATCAACGACCACAGCTGCCCGAAGACAGTGCGCCGATATTTACCCTTTACCTCACGCGCCGTCAGGTTGACGAGAAGTTCGCGCGACGAGATGAGGTCGTTCAAATAGGTCATAGGTCTTAGTGGCTCCGGATGCCGACCCCGTTGAGGTCGAAGCTTGTCAAGACTGCCCCCCGTAGCGACTTTGACGTCGCGACATCCGGCCGAGCCTTGGATCTCACCCCCTGGCGGTTTCGAGTTCACCCGGGGGCCATTGTGTCCTTACCGATTCATGATAAAGCACAGACACCGAGTAGCCTGACGCAGTGCGAGTCTTCTTCAGCAATCACAGCACTGCGCCTGTGAACCTGGGCGGGGCCGAACGCTCGCTCCTGCATCTCGTCGAGCACTGGCAGTCACGCCGCCCCGATCTCGATCCGCACTTCTTGACCAAGGCGCCCGAGGGCCAGTTCATCAAGGCTCTGCGCGCCAAGAACCTCCCGTTCACCGCCTACCGGTTCCGGGGCTGGGCTCTGCCGAGCGGTCAGCCGGCGCCCGCTGCCGAGGTCGCCTCGTTCGCCACCGCCGACTACGCAGCCGTCACCGCGATGATCCGCGAGATGGAGAAGGCCAAGCCCGACCTCGTCGTCACGAACACGATCGTCGCGCCCTGGGCCGCCTTCGCGGCGAAGACCCTCGGCATCCCCCACGCCTGGTTCGTGCGCGAGTACGGCGATCTCGATCACGGTCTGCAGTTTCAGGAGGGGCGCGACGCCACCCTCAGCGACATCGGGCTGCTGTCGGAGGCGGTGTTCACGAACTCGCGAGCCGTCGAGGCGCACCTGGCCGGCCACATGGATCCTGCGCTCCTCTCTGTCGTGTATCCGAGCGTCGACGCCGACCGCCTCACCGCTCTCGCGAGCGAGACTCCCGCGGTGGAGCCGTTCCCCCAGAAGGATCCGGGTCTCCGCCTCGTTCTCGTCGGTCGCGTCGAAGAGAGCAAGGGTCAGTTCCGGGCCATCGACGCTCTCGGCGAGCTGGCGCGCCGCGGCGTGTCGGCATCGCTCTGCTTGGTCGGATCGTGGAAGCACCCCGGCTATGACCTCGAGCTCCGCGACCGCGCCCGTGCGCTCGGTGTCGACGACCGCATCGTCTTCGCTGGCGAACAGGACAACCCCTTCGCCTTCGTGGCCCGGGCCGACGTGTGCCTCACCGCCTCCACCATCGAGGCGTTCGGCCGCACCACCCTCGAATACCTCACCCTCGGCAAGCCCGTCGTCGCCTCGAACACCGGCGGCAGCGCCGAGCTGATCGAGCCGGGTGTCAACGGCCAGCTGTTCGACCTCGAGTCGACCACGGGGCTCGCGGACACCCTCGAGAGCTACGCCACGACGCCGGAGTCGATCCGAGCGCACGGTGAGGCGGCGCGTCAGAGCATCGAGCACGTAGGATCCGGCGACACCGGCCTCGACGCCGCCATCGACCGCCTCGAATCGCTCGTCGGGGCACCCGCCTACCGGCTCCCCGCTATCGCCCGCTACTGGTTCGAGCTCCCCGCCGCCTACTCGTCGATCGGCGGCACGTCGGCCCGTGCTTTCGCCGGCCTCGTCAAGCACCGCCTGGTCACGCGGAGCGGCTTGATCGGGCGGGTCCTTCGGAGTCCGCGGGTCGTCGCTCGAAGGATCACCGGGCGATGAGCGCCGTGGGGGGAACACGCAGGCCGGTCACCGTCGTCGTGCCGCTGTACGACGACCTCAAGGGGATCCAGCAGTGCGTCGAGTCGGTGCTCGACCACGTCGATCTCGATTTCGACCGCATCATCCTGAGCAACGACCGCGGGCCGCGGCACGAGGAGGTCGAGGCGCTGGTGCTCCGGCTCATCAAGGGCCACCCCGAAGTGACCTACCTCAGCAACGACGTGAACCTCGGCTTCGTCGGCAACTGCAACCGCGTCGTGCTCGAGTACGACACCACCGGCAACGACGTGCTGCTGCTCAACAGCGACACGATCGTCACGGCGGGATTCCTCGACGAGATGGCCGAGGTGCTCACCCTCTCGCCCTCACACGGTGTGATCACGGCCCGGAGCAACAACGCCACGCTGGCCTCGATCCCCGACCGCCGACGGCTGCCGCGCCAGCCCCGCACGATCGACCACTCGGCTCGGGTGCACGCCGCAGTCGTCGACCTGCTCCCCCGCTATACGATCGCCCCGGTCGCAATGGGCTTCTGCTTCCTCATCCGCCGCGATCTGATCGACCGGTACGGACTCTTCGACGAAGCCTTCGCGCCCGGCTACGGCGAGGAGAACGACTTCTGCCTCCGCGTCAACCAGCGCGGTTACGCCTCGGTTCTCGCCAATCGGGCCCTCGTGTTCCACACGGGATCGACGAGCTTCTCGGGCGACCGCGGACCGCGCCTGCGGTTCGGGCACGAGAAGCTGCTCATCGAGCGCTACCCCTTCTACGTCGGTGCGCTCGGCTACTTCTACCAGCGCGGTCGCGACCCCGTCGACACCTTCGCCGACGCGTTCGACCGCGGTGACGACGTGATCCGGTTGGCCATCGACCTCGTGCAAGAGAGCACCGACGCCGTTCTGCGCGACATCGAAGACTTCGTGCACCGCCTCGGGCGCGGGGTCGTCGTGACGCTCATCACGCCGAAAGAGGTGCTGGCGCAGGCGCGGGAGCTCGTTCCGTCCGCCCTCATCACGGCGCAGAGCCGCGTCGACTCGCTGTACGACGTCGCCCTAGCGCTCGGCCCGATCTACGATCTGGCGCGCCTCGTCCGGCTCAATGAACTCGCGCCCCGCTGGATCCTTATCGATGACGGCCCGGCCCGGAACAGCACCTGGTCGCAGCGGGTCGACTACCACCGCATCGAAGCGGTGGAGCGCATCGCGCAACGATTCGCCGACCGGTGGATCGTGATCGACGACAACGAGGCGGCCGCTCGAGCCGTGATCGAGGTGGCGGAGCGCGAGATCGACCCTGCGCACCTCCGGCTGCGCTGGACGTGGCTCGTCGATGCGGGGCTCGCCTCCGGGATCCTCGGCTACCCGCTCCGGCCCTCGCGCGGACGACGTCTCGCGCTTTGGATCGGCGCCAAGTCGCCACGAGCGTCGCGGTTCCTGAGGGGCGTCCTCAACCGGTGACGGCCCGCTGCCTCGCCGTCCGGGCGGTCTCTCAGGCGGTGACCCCGGACACTGATACTGTCTTCCCGACCGACTGCGCTTCGACTGCGCGTACCTGCGGAGGAGTGATCGAAGCATGCTGACACTTCGCGTCGTGGTCGATCAGATCCTCGCCCCGGTTCCCGGCGGCATCGGCCGCTACACCGAAGAGCTCACGCGCCAGCTGATCCAGGTCGCCCCGCGGGGCTGCGACGTCGAGGGCGTCGTCGCCGCTCACCCGCAGGAGGCGTACGACCGCCTCGAAGACAAGCTTCCCGGGCTGGCCGGTCTCTACCGCTCCGTGCTCGGCCGCCGCGAGCTCTCGGTCGCCTGGCAGACCGGTGTGATCGGCTTTCCGGGCCGCGGCATGGTGCACGGCACCAGCCTGATGACCCCGCTCTACAAGCACGACCGCTCGCTCGACGCGGCCACCCAGACCGCCGTGACGATCCACGACACCGTGCCGTGGACCCACCCGTCGACCCTCACCGCCCAGGGCGTCCGCTGGCATCGGGCCATGACCAAGCGCGCCTACCGGTTCGCCGACGCGGTCGTCGTGCCGACCCACGCCGTCGCCGCCGAGCTCAACGAGATCTTCCCCTTCGGCGACCGGATCCGAGTGATCGGCGGCGCCGTCTCGACCGAACTCGATGCCCCCGACGAGGCGATCGCCGCCCGCATCGCCGACGAGCTCGACCTGCCCGAACGCTACGTGCTCAGCGTCGGCACCCTCGAACCCCGCAAGGGCCTCGAGCCTCTCCTTCAGGCGATGGCTCACCCCGACGCCCCCGATGTGCCGCTGCTGATCGTCGGCCCCGAGGGCTGGGGCGACGTGCACATCGACGACGTGGTTGCCCGGCTCGGTCTGCCCGAGGGGCGCGTGCGGATCCTCGGCCGGGTCTCTGACGAAGCCCTGTCGGTGCTCTTGCAGCGCGCCAGCGTCTTCGTGTTCCCGTCGGTCGCCGAGGGCTTCGGGCTGCCGGTGATCGAGGCGTTCAGCTTCGGCACCCCCGTGGTGCACTCCGACGCCCCCGCGCTCGTCGAGGTCGCAGCGGGGGCCGGCATCACCGTGCCCCGCGACGACGCCACGGGCTACCCGGAGCGGCTCGCGCAGGCGATGTTCCAGGTCGTCAACGACCTCGAGCTGGCCACCCGACTCGGAGTGGCCGGGCTCGACCGCGCGCGTGCCTTCAGCTGGCGCGACTCGGCCGAGAAGGTCTGGCAGCTGCACGCCGACCTGTAGAAGGTGCGCGGGGTTGCCGCGTACCGCTGTCGCTAGTGCTGTTGATGTCGCTGTCGCTGTCGCTGTCGCTGTCGCTTACAGCGAGAGCTTGAGCTTCGCGTTCTTCTCCTCGACGAGCTCGGCGAGACTGCTCGCGTAGTCGGCGAGGTGTGCTGAGACCGCCGGGTCGGACGACCCGAGGATCCTTGCTGCCAGCAGCCCGGCGTTTGCTGCCCCACCGATCGACACCGTGGCAACCGGAATACCGGCGGGCATCTGCACAATCGACAGTAGCGAGTCGAGTCCGTCGAGCTTCGCGAGTGCGACGGGCACGCCGATCACGGGGAGCGTGGTCACCGACGCGAGCATTCCGGGCAGGTGCGCTGCCCCTCCGGCACCGGCGATGATGACGCGGACGCCCCGGCCGGCCGCCGCTCTGCCGAACGCGATCATCTTGTCGGGCGTGCGGTGAGCGGAGACGACCTCGACCTCGTGCGCGATGCCGAACTCGGTCAGGATGTCGGCCGCCGATTTCATCGTCGCCCAATCGGAGTCGGAGCCCATGACGAGGGCGACGA
Organism: Frondihabitans sp. VKM Ac-2883; assembly: GCF_015350875.1. Taxonomy (NCBI): domain Bacteria; kingdom Bacillati; phylum Actinomycetota; class Actinomycetes; order Micrococcales; family Microbacteriaceae; genus Frondihabitans; species Frondihabitans sp. VKM Ac-2883. The sequence continues at coordinate 153,909 of NZ_JADKSF010000003.1, forward strand.
GCGGTGTGGCGGAGTTGGCGGTGGGTGCAGAGCTGGTGTCGGTCACGCTACGAGCCTAGCCAGGATCACAGACCCTCACGATCGGCACAGACTTCACGTCCGGCACAGACCCGCGCGACCGGCACAGGCCCGCCCCGCCGGCACACACCCGCAGGGCCGGCACAAACCCTCACCCTAGGCGGCATGTCTACGCCGTTCGTGAGGGTTTAGCCGAAATCACGCCTCAGCCTGCGAAAAACTGCGCTGCAGCACGTGCCCGGTACACCACATCGTCGAGGTCGTCGCCCAGCACGGTGACGTGCCCCACCTTGCGGCCCGGCCGGGGCTCTTTGCCGTAGTCGTGCACCTTCGCGCCCGGCTGATCGGCCATCAGCGCTGGCAACCGGTCGGCCATCGTGCCGTCGGACGGCCCGCCGAGCACATTGACCATGACGCTCCAATCGGCGTGGGTGCCGGTGTCGCCGAGCGGCAGGTCGAGCACTGCTCGGAGGTGCTGCTCGAACTGGCTCGTCGTCGACCCGTCGATCGACCAGTGGCCGGTGTTGTGCGGGCGCATCGCGAGCTCATTGATCAGGATCCGGTCGTCGATCGTCTCGAACAATTCGACAGCGAGAACGCCCGTCACTCCGAGCTCGGTCGCGACCCTCCGGGCGATGTCTTCGGCGATGTCGGCGATGCGACCGGCCGACCGCGGTGCTGGTGCGAGCACCTCGGCGCAGACGCCGTCCCGCTGGATCGACTCGACCACTGGCCAGGCGACGATCTCACCGCTCGGGCGCCGCGCCACCGACTGCGCGAGCTCACGGCGAAACTCGACGAGCTCTTCGGCGAGGAGGGCCCCACCGGTCGCGGGGTCGGTGAGACCGTCGAACCAGTCGGCGACCTCCTGCGACGACGACACGACGCGAACGCCCTTGCCGTCGTAGCCGCCGCGAGCCGTCTTGACGACCACGCGGCCGCCGTGCTCGGCGAGAAAGGCATCGAGGTCGGCAGCGGTCTCGAGTCGAGCCCAGTCGGGTACGGGAAGACCGAGGGCGCTCAGCCGCTCGCGCATGACGAGTTTGTCTTGCGCGACGAAGAGGGCCTCGGGTGACGGATGGACCTCGACGCCGGCATCGACGAGAGCGCGCAGAACGGTCTGCGGCACATGCTCATGATCGAACGTGATCGCATCGACACCGCGAGCGAACGCCAGCACGGTCTCGACGTCGTGGTAGTCGCCGACCTGCGTCGCCGCAAGGCGGGCGCTCGACCCCTCGGTCTCGGCGAGAACCGAGATCTCGAGGCCCAGGTGCACCGCCGGTGGCACCATCATGCGCGCCAGCTGGCCTCCGCCGATCACTCCGACGCGGAGCGCCATCAGGGGCGCCCCAGACCGCGGACCTCGAAGCCGGCCGCGCGCCAGGCGACGGGATCGAGGCAGTTGCGGCCGTCGACCACGTTCTTCTTGGCCACTGCGCCGGCGACGATGCTCGGGTCGAGCTCGCGGAACTCGGTCCACTCGGTCAGCACGAGCACTGCGTCGACACTCGCGATGGCTTCGGCGGCCGTCGAGGCGACCGTCAGCGTCGGCAGGCTGCGGAGGGCGGTGTCGTTCGCCTCGGGGTCGTACGCCGTGACGATGGCGCCAGCGTCGACGAGTTTCTTCACCACGTCGAGGGCCGGCGAGTCGCGCACGTCGTCGGAGTTCGGCTTGAACGCGAGCCCGAGCACACCGATTCTGGCGCCGGCGAGGTCACCGACGAGCTCGCGAGTCAGCGTCACCACGCGCTCACGACGGCGCAGGTTGATGGCATCGACCTCTCCGAGGAACGACAGGGTGTCGTGCAGACCGAGCTCGTCTCCGCGCGCGCGGAAAGCCCGGATGTCTTTGGGCAGGCAGCCACCGCCGAAGCCGAGCCCCGCGTTCAAGAACTTGCGGCCGATGCGGGCATCGTGGCCGATCGCGTCGGCGAGTTGCGTCACGTCGGCACCGGTGGCCTCGGCAACCTCGGCCATGGCGTTGATGAACGAGATCTTGGTCGCGAGGAACGCGTTCGCCGACACCTTGACCAGCTCGGCCGTGGCGTAGTCGGTGACGATGCGCGGGGTGCCGGTGGCGAGCGCCGTGGCGTAGACCTCGTCGAGCACGGCGGTGGCCTTCTCGCCCGCCTCGCCCGCGGGCACGCCGTAGACGAAGCGGTCGGGGGCGACGGTGTCTTGAACGGCGAAGCCTTCGCGCAAGAACTCGGGGTTCCAGGCGAGAGTCGCGCTGGACCGTTCGCCCTGAGGAGCACCCGCAGCCTCGACGGCTGCAGCCTCGACGACGGCTGCGAGACGAGCGGCCGTTCCGACAGGCACCGTCGATTTGCCGACCACCAGGTCGCCCGCCGAAAGGAACGGCAGCAGACCATCGACGGCGGCGTTGACGTAGGTGAGGTCGGCGTTGTAGCTGCCCTTGGTCTGAGGCGTGCCGACGGCGACGAAGTGGACGGTCGCCTCGGCCGCGGCCGACATGTCGGTAGTGAACCGCAGGCGCCCGGAGGCGAGTGCCCGGCCGAGGACTTCAGGAAGGCCCGGCTCGAAGAACGGGGCCCGACCGGCTTGGAGCTCGGCGACTTTGTGTTCGTCGACGTCGATGCCGACGACGTCGTGACCGAGCTCGGCCATGCAGGCCGCGTGGACTGCCCCGAGATAACCGCAACCGATGACTGAGATCTTCACGTGCACGACCCTAACGGAAGTCAGCCGTGACGCTCGTCGCCGTTCCACAGGGTCGATCCGTCGGGTGCGTGCGACTGCTCTTGCTGCCGCAGCCTCGCCACCGCCGAGATGTTTTCTTCCATTAGATCGTGCAGGGTCGACTGCACGAGGTCGGCCGTGGGGACGTCCCAGAGCACGACGGGCCGGTCGAGCCCAGAGTTGATCAGCACATCGCCCGATCCGAACAGGCTCTGCGCGCTGTTCTTGCGAACCGTGAGGTCGTAGCCGCGGGTGTGCATGAGCTCCTGGCGGGTGCGCACGAAGAGCCCGCGCCGGATGATGATGCGCCTCGTCGTGATCGTGTAGTGCCGACCGAGCCAGGCGAGCAGAGGGATGACGAAGAGAAGCAGGATGAGCGCGAGCGCCGCGATCAGTACGGCGTCGTTCTGCCAGCGCTCCGGCAGGCGACCGTTGAACCAGCCGCCGAGCCCCGACACGACGATCAGCACGAGCGACGGCCAGAACAGTACGCGAGCGTGCGGTCGCAGCCTCGCTATGACCTCCTCGCGCGCGGGCTCGCCGAAGGGCTCGGCCGGGCGCTGGTCAGGGGAGGTCATGCGTCATTCATACCGCAGGTGGGTCACGTCGCCGGCGGCGATCGTCAGAGGATCGTGCGAATCATTCGAAAGGACGACGAGTCGGCCGGCACCGTCGAGCCCCTCGGCGACGCCCTCGAGAAGGATCCCGTCGGGCAGTTCGACCCGGACGGGGCGCCCGAGCGTGTCGCAGGCCGCGGTGACCTCCTGCCGCACCGCCTCGATGCCGTCGGGCTCTCCTTCGGCGAGTAGCCCGACGAGACGCCGGAGGTGGATGAGGTAGGCGCCGAACACCGCGTCGGCGAGGTGCAGAGCGCTGCCGTTCGCCCCCTCCACGACGAGCGACGTCGACGTCGGGGTCGGGAGGCAATCGGCGGGAATGGTCAGGTTGATGCCGGTGCCGAGTACGACCGAGTCGAACACACCGTCGACCGTGACGAGGTCGGCCAGGATCCCGGAGATCTTGCGCCCCGACACCTGCACGTCGTTCGGCCATTTGAGCGTGACGTGAGCCTCGGGGAGAAGGTCGGCGACCGCCTGCCGCAGGGCGGCCCCGCCGATCAGCGGGTACCACCCCCACGAGTCGATCGGAAGCGGATGGCCCGACGCGGTGCGGGTGCGCAGCAGCACGCTCGCGGCCAGCGACTCACCCGCGGGCGACGACCACTGACGATCGAGCCGGCCGCGCCCGGCGGTCTGGTCGAGCGACGCGACGACCGCGAAGTCACCTCGCTCGGATGCCACCTCGACGAGGTCGACGTTGGTCGACCCGGTCGTCTGGCGGTAGTCGAATTCGGATATCAGCCCGCTCGTGATCGGGAACTGCTCAGAGTCGCTCATAGGGCGAATCCTCTCAGCACCACCTGGATGAGGGCACTCCGGGGCGCATGCGCCCGGCGCTCCAAGGAGCGCGCCGGGAGCTCCGGGGGTGCAGGCCCGGCGCTCCAGCCCGAGTCGCGACTGGAAGATAGAGTTGTCGCCGTGACCCCAGAGACCCCGCAGACCAACCACGCCACCACCGCCGGCAAGGTCGCCGATCTCAAGAAGCGCTTCCACGAGGCAGTGACGGCGCCCGAAGAGACCGCGATCGAGAAGCAGCACGCCCGCGGTAAGAAGACCGCCCGCGAGCGCATCGACGGGCTCCTCGACTCCGGCTCGTTCGTCGAGCTCGACGAGTTCGTGCGGCACCGCACCACGGCCTTCGGCATGGATGCGAAGCGGCCCTACGGCGACTCTGTCGTCACCGGCACCGGCACGATCAATGGCCGTCAGGTAGCGATCTACTCCCAAGACTTCACGACCTTCGGCGGATCGCTCGGCGAGGTCGCCGGCGAGAAGATCATCAAGGTGATGGAGCTCGCCCTCAAGACCGGCGTGCCGATCATCGGCATCCTCGATTCCGGCGGAGCCCGCATCCAGGAGGGCGTGGTCGCACTCGGCAAGTACGGCGAGATCTTCAAGCTCAACACGGCCGCCTCCGGCGTGATCCCCCAGATCTCGATCATCATGGGCCCGGCCGCGGGTGGTGCCGTGTACTCCCCCGCTCTCACCGACTTCGTCGTCATGGTCGACAAGACCAGCCAGATGTTCGTCACCGGCCCCGACGTGATCAAGACCGTCACCGGAGAAGACGTCGGCTTCGAAGAGCTCGGCGGCGCCCTCACGCACAACACGATCTCGGGCGTCTCGCACTACCTCGCCGCCGACGAAGACGACGCGCTCGACTACGTGGCGACGCTGCTCGGCTTCCTGCCCGACAACAACCTCACCGACCCTCCGGTCTACGAGGTCGCTCCCGAGATGGAGACCACCGACTCCGACGCCGCACTCGACACCCTGATTCCCGACTCCGCGAACCAGCCGTACGACATCCTCACTGTCATCGAGCACGTCGTCGACGATGGCGAGTTCCTCGAGGTCCAGCCGCTGTTCGCACCGAACATCGTTGTCGGCCTGGGCCGCGTCGAAGGTCGCTCCGTCGGCATCATCGCCAACCAGCCGAACGTCATGGCCGGCACACTCAACATCGACGCCGGCGAGAAGGCGGCCCGCTTCGTGCGGTTCTGCGATGCGTTCTCGATCCCGATCCTCACCCTCGTCGACACCCCCGGGTTCCTGCCGGGCACCGACCAGGAGTGGACCGGCATCATCCGCCGCGGCGCCAAGCTCCTCTATGCCTATGCCGAGGCCACCGTGCCCCTCGTCACCGTCATCACGCGCAAGGCGTACGGCGGGGCGTACATCGTCATGGGGTCGAAGCAGCTCGGCGCCGACATCAACCTCGCCTGGCCGACGGCCGAGATCGCCGTCATGGGCGGTCAGGGCGCCGTCAACATCCTCTACCGCTCCGAGATCAAGCGGGCGACCGAGGCCGGTGAAGACGTCTCGGCCGTGCGCACGAAGCTCGCGAACGACTACACGTACAACGTGGCGTCGCCGTTCCTCGCGGCTGAGCGCGGCGAGCTCGACGGCATCATCGAGCCGTCGTCGACCCGCACCGCAGTGATCAAGGCGCTTCGGGCGCTGCGCACGAAGCGGGCTTCTCAGCCGACCAAGAAGCACGGGAACATCCCGCTGTGAACGGTTCGCTGGCAGACGGACCGCAGGATCCTACGATCCAGGTCGTATCCGGCAACCCCTCTGCAGAAGAGTTGGCCGCGGTCACCGCCGTGCTGGCGGCTCTTGAGGCCGCCGCGCGCGACGAGAGCTCGGCCCGGCGTCTGCCTCGGGCGTCGAGTGCCTGGGCCGAGAGCCAGCGGCCCCTGCGGGCGCCGCTCCGCGTCGGCGCCGGGCAGTGGAACCGGCACAGCGCCTGACCCAGCGTGCACCCCGACGGGCCCCGTCCGTCCCCCGAAATGCTCGTGTATCGGGTGTGAGACGTCACAACTTCCCCCGAATGGGGGGCATGTCGGTGTGTTTATCCCGTCGAGGGCCCGCCTGCTGTCCCCCTAAATGACGACTTTTGCTCAGGAGACGCAGGGCGCAGTATTACTAGTGCCAAGGTGTCTCCTTTGAGAGACACCACCGGACATCGGCTCACTAGGGTAAGCGGGCCGATCTTCGTTCGGGGGCGAGTCAGGGCGCCATTCGGGTTGTCGCTCTGAATTCGGGAATACAGGAAGGGCCGGACTGGGTATCCGGCCCTTCTGCTTTTCCGCTGCAGCCTCGGCCGCTCCCGCCGCGTCAGCCTTCTACGCGTCGGCGCGCTCCACCTCGACCGACGACCGGCGGATCTGCAGCCACAGGCTCACTTCGTCTTCGTCGTCATCGTCGTCGTCGTCATCGCCGGCGTTCGAGGAGCCGAGAGCGCTCGATTCGAGGTCTTCGGAGCTCAGCCCGACCACCGTGACCGCGTACTCACTCCCTGGAGCCACGGTGCGGATGATCAGGCGGTCGGCCGCCGCGTCTCGAATCGCTGACGCGAGCTCCGCATGGACGCGCGCCAGCTCGCCGTCTTCGACGTCGTCGATGCCGCCCTCGTCGAGCAGGCTGACGATCGTGCCTCGGCGCCGGGCCGCCATGACCTCGTGGCGGACATCGTCGGAGAGGAGCCTGCGCCCGCGGATCTCGTCGCGAATTGCGCCCTCGAGGTTCAGGCACTCCTGGCGCTCCTCGGGCGTCAGGTCGCCGCCGGTGGCCACGATGCGCTGGAGCATGGGCCTGGCGGTCCGGCCGGTCTGCAGGAGGCGGAACTGTCGCTCGTTGACGTGCGCCTCTTGAGCGGCCTGCCAGTCGGCGGCCTCCTGCTCGGCGCGGATGAACTCGCGGGTGTCGCGACCCGCACGAGCGAGGGTGGCCTGCAGCGCGTGCGAGATGCCCACCCAGCTGACACTGCCGACGACGCCGAATGCGGCGAGATCGGAGAGGTTGCCGCTCCACACGACAGTGTGAACCGCGAGGAAAGCGACTCCCGCCCATGCGAAACCGTGCCGGCGCCGGGTGGAGACGATAACCATGAGCGTGCCCACTGCAGCCACGTACCAGGTGGCGTAGCCGGTGCCACCCGGGTGGTTCGGATCGAGTTGCGAAGCGACGACCAGGGGCACGATCACCGCGACGGCGAGGCAGACGCTGGCCATCCACACGGGCATCGTGAGCCCCTGCTTCTTGACCGGAATGAGCGCAAGCGCCGTGGCGACGGCGTAGAGGGCCATGCAGACGATGACGGGCGCGGCGTTTCTCGGAATACCGAGCGAGACCGTCGCCAGAAGGAGGTGATAGACGGAGAAGACGGCAGCGAGGCCGATGGGGAGCCAGCGGGGCAGTTTGACGTTCACGAGGGCTCCTCGGGGCTGAGTGGTGCGGGTGCGGAGGGCGAAGCGGCCGACTGCTCGGAATCGTCGGAGCGGGGCCAGGAGAGGCGGATGATCGTTCCCTCGCCCGCGGCGGTCTGAATGACGGCCGACCCGCCGGCGTTCGCCAGCCGCTCGGTGATCGAGACGCGCACCCCGAGGCGCTCACCGGGAACAGCGGCGGGGTTGAAGCCGGACCCGGTGTCGCCGACCTCGACGCAGACGCGCTCGGCCGTCCAGAGCAGGGAGACCCACCGAGAGACGCCGACCGTGCCCGCGTGCTGCACGCTGTTGACCACCGCCTGGACCGCCGCCGAGTACATGGCCTCGGCGGCCGCCGCCGGAATGGCGTGGTCGTCGAGCGCCTTCGACCGGACCTCGACCTCGGCCCCGAGGTTCGAGACGAGCACTTCGAGGCGCTCCCGCATCGAGGTGAGGCTCGTCGACGACTCATCGAAGGGTGTCACGCTCGCGGCCGTCGTGAGGTGCGACATGGCGTTGCGAGCCATCGTCGTGGCCAGGGCCTTCTCATCGGGCGAGAATGACCGTGCCGCCGAGATGAATGTCGTGAGCACGCTGTCGTGCACAATCGCGTCGACCTGGACGCGCTCGAGCTCGATCGCGTGCTCGCGAATGGCCCCCGAATAGCGGCTGACGGCCATGTTCTGCGCTCGGTCGACCGCGACGGAGGCCTGCCGCAGAAGCGTGATGAGAATGAGCACGGCGCCGCCGAGAATGATCGAGTAGATCGAATCGATGGCCGCCCAGAACGGCGTGAGGCCCCCGCCCGACGGCGTGAGCTCGACCAGCCCATAGACGAGCGGTGTGAGCAGCAGATAGACCGTCGCCACCCAGGGGGTGAACGCGATGGCGGCAGCCGCCGTCGCGACCGTGATGAGGTAGTAGAGCCACGGCGATTCGTCGAGCACCCGAGCCGGATCGTCAACCGCCAGCGGCCAGGTAAGCAGCGCGACCAGAAACGAGATGGCCAGGAACGCGGCGGCTGTCTCGAGGCCCCGCATCGAGACGCTCGTGACTCCGACGGCGACGATTCCACCGAGGAGGGCGATCGAGATGATCCATGCCCAGGCGGGCTGCATACTCGACTGCTGATCGAGCAGATAGGGAATTGCGAGGGCCCCGTAAACGAGGCCGAGAGCGGCGAGGAGGCGCGCGAAGATTTTGTCGAGCAGCGGACCGCTGATCGGGTTGCGAGTTGACCTCGGCCGGAAGGTCGGTGCGGAGGAGGCTCCGTCAGCGGCCATCTCCGCCATCCGCATCGAGGCCTGGCAGAATGCCGTCCTCGACCGCGCGGCGAAGCAGGTCGACCTTGGTCGGCGCGGGGCGCCCGACCTCGACGTACTTCACACGGATCCGGTCGAGGTATTCACGGGCGGTCGAGTAGCCGATGCCGAGCTGCTGAGCGGCGAGCTTGAGCGGCAGACCCGACGCGTACAGGTGAAGGATCTCGCGTTCGCGTCGCCCGAGCTGCGCCTTGGCGAAGTCGCGGTCGGCGTCGATTGCGCTGGCCCACTCGAGGTTGTTCAACACGTCACCGCGAGCAACGGTCGCGACCGCGGCCATCACGGTCTTCGTCGCGGACGACTTCGGAATGACGCCGGCCGCCCCGGCGGCCAGCGCCTCACGGACGGACGCTACACGGTCGGCGATGCTGTGCACGAGGACGGCGGAGCCGGTGGCCTGCACGCGCTTGACGTTCTCGGTCACGGTCGAGCCGTCGCCGAGCGAGAGGTCGAGCACCACGACGTCGACCTCGCGGCCCGCGAGGTTGTCGACGAATTCCTGCACGCCCGCGGCGGTGAGGATGACGTCGAAGCCCTCGTTCTGGCAGGCCGCCTGGATACCCAGCCGGACCGACTCGTGGTCGTCGACGATGGCGACGCGCACCGGGGCCGTGGTTTTCGGAGTACCGGATGCAGTCGGTTCGGGCAAGATTTCGGGCACGAGAATCCTTCGTTCGATGGGCGCTCGGTCCCTGATACCGAGCGTCACACTCGGATTCTATCGGGCTGGGTGTCACTCACCGGGTCAGGCGCACCACGGTTTCAAGGTGGTGCGTGTGGGGGAACAGGTCGAAGGCACGAATGCCGTCGAGGTGGTAACCGCCCTCCTGGAAGAGGGCGATGTCTCGCGCCAGGGCGACGGGGTCACAGGCGACGTAGACGACCTGAGCGGGACTCGCTGAGGTTATCCGGCCCACGACGTCCTTCCCAGCCCCCGATCGGGGCGGGTCGAGCACGACGGTCGCCTGACGCAACCGCTCGCGGTCGCCCTGGTTCGCGGTCGAGGTGAGCTCCCGGATCCAGCGCTCCACCCGACCGGTGACGGCCGATGCACCGATCCACTCATGCAGATTTTCTGCCGCATGGTCGGTGGCTCGCGAGTCGCTCTCGACGCTGGTGATGCGAAGAGCCTGGCCGAATCGATCGCCGACGGCCGCGGCGAGAAGGCCGACCCCGCCGTAGAGGTCGAGGTTCATCGCCCGAGGATCCATCAGGGCCGGGTCGATCAGATCTTGTACCGCCGCGGTAAGGGTCTGGGCGGCCCCGTGGTGCACCTGCCAGAACCCGCCGTCGTCGAGCCGGAACTCGCGCTCGCCGACGCGCTCCACCACGGTGGTGCGCGCCTGCTTTCCGATGATCAGACGGGCCCCGCCCTCGCTCGGCGAGAGCACATCGACGTGCTCCTCTCCCACAAAGCGCTGCTCGAGGGGCGCGGCCTCTTCGACGGCCGCGGTGGCGAGCGGCAGGTCGTCGACGGCGATGACGGTGTGGGAGCGCTGCGCGTACGGCCCGGGGCGGCCGGACTCGTCGACGTGGAGCCGCACGCGGGTGCGCCAGCGCGTTCCACCGACCTCATCGTCGCCCGGAACGCCCTCGACGACGACGTCGGAGTCGATGCCCGCCATGCGCGAGAGAGCGTCGGTCAGCACCTGTCGCTTGAGTTCGCGCTGGTGGGCGAGGGCGATGTGCCCGAACTCGGCCCCGCCTGCACGCTGCGACGGGTCGCGATCGACCGAGGCGGCGCCCCAAACGTGCTCCTGGCGGTGCGGCGACGCGTCGAGCACCTCGACGGTGTCGGCTCGCCAGAACGACTTCTTGCGGTCTTCGGTGATGCGCGCACGCACCCGCTCGCCCGGGATCGCATCGGTCACGAAGACGACCCGACCGTCGAGGCGCGCGACGGAGATTCCGCCGTGTGCGATTCCGGTCACGTCGAGCTCGACGTCTTTTCCAAGCATTTCACCCATGGAGCAAGTCTGACGTATGGGTCTGACACTCTTGACGCATGCCCGTGCGCCTCTATCTCGCCAGCACCTCGCCCGCCCGCCTCGCCCTGCTGCGGGCTGCCGGAATCGAACCCCTCCTCATCTCGCCCGGCGTCGACGAAGACGAGGCGGTGGCGCACGAGGAGGCCACCCTCGGCCGGCCGCTGACCGCCGTCGAGACCGTCACGCTCCTGGCCCGCGCGAAAGCGGAGGCGGTGATCGGGGCGCAGGTCGACGGCGCCGATATCGACGGATTCATCCTCGGCGGCGACTCGGCGTTCGAGATCGAGGGCGCCGTCTACGGCAAGCCGCACGACCCCCTCGTCGCAACCGATCGCTGGCGCCAGATGGCCCGCGTCGGCCGGGGCACTCTCCACTCCGGGCATCACCTCATCGACCACCGCGGCGGGCGCCCGCACGCCGGCCACTCCGCCGCCGCCGCAGCCCACCTCACCTTCGCCGACGACCTCTCCGACTCCGAGATCGCTCACTACATCGCGTCCGGAGAGCCGCTCGAGGTCGCCGGCGCATTCACGATCGACGGCCTGGCCTCGGCGTTCATCACCGACATCGAGGGCACGCCGAGCGCGGTCGTCGGCCTGTCGATCCCGGTGCTGCGAAAGCTCCTCCGCGACCACTTCGGCATCGAGTGGCCCGAGCTGTGGAACGCCGTTCAGGGTGGCCTGAGCGGCGCCGCCGCCGGATCCTGAGGTCTCCGGTCGTCGCAAAATTGTAGGATCCGGCCCGTTCGCAATCGAGCTTTTTGTGCGGGGCGACCAAAGGAGCGACCTCCCGGGGCCGTAGGCTTGGGATTTATGCCGCGAATTACCAAGGTGCTCATTGCCAACCGTGGAGAGATCGCAGTCCGGGTCATCCGCGCCGCGCGAGACAGCTCCATCGCGTCCGTCGCGGTCTACGCCGACCAAGACCGAGACGCCCTCCACGCCCGCCTCGCCGACGAGGCCTACTCGCTCGACGGCACCACGAGTGCCGACACGTACCTGGTCATCGACAAGATCCTGTCGATCGCCCGCCGCTCGGGGGCCGACGCCGTCCACCCGGGCTATGGGTTCCTGGCCGAGAACGCCGACTTCGCCCGAGCTGTCACCGACGCCGGCCTCGTGTGGATCGGCCCGTCGCCCGACGCGATCGAGAAACTCGGCGACAAGGTCTCGGCGCGTCACATCGCCGAGAAGGTCGGCGCGCCGCTCGCCCCCGGCACACTCAACCCCGTCACCGGCTCCGACGAGGTGCTCGACTTCGTCGACACCCACGGCCTTCCCGTCGCGATCAAGGCGGCCTTCGGCGGCGGCGGTCGCGGCCTCAAGGTCGCTCGCACCCGCGAAGAGATCCCCGAGCTGTACGACTCGGCCGTGCGCGAGGCCGTCGCCGCCTTCGGTCGCGGCGAGTGCTTCGTCGAGAAGTACCTCGACAAGCCCCGCCACGTCGAAACCCAGTGCCTCGCCGATGCCGAGGGCAACGTCGTCGTCGTCTCGACCCGCGACTGCTCGCTCCAGCGTCGTCACCAGAAGCTCGTCGAAGAGGCACCCGCACCGTTCCTCTCCCCTGACCAGCTCACCGCGCTCTACACCGCCTCGAAGGCGATCCTGCGCGAGGTCGGCTACGTCGGCGCCGGTACCTGCGAGTTCTTGATCGGCCAAGACGGCACCGTCTCGTTCCTTGAGGTGAACACGCGCCTTCAGGTCGAGCACCCCGTCTCGGAGGAGGTCACCGGCATCGACCTGGTGCGCGAGCAGTTCCGTCTCGCCGAGGGCGGCACGCTCGACTACGCCGACCCCGAGCCGCGCGGCCACTCCTTCGAATTCCGCATCAACGGCGAAGACGCCGGTCGCGGCTTCATGCCCGCACCCGGCCCGGTGCACGTCTTCAAGGCACCCAGCGGCCCCGGCGTTCGCGTCGACTCCGGCGTGCAGGCGGGCGACGAGATCTCCGGATCGTTCGACTCGCTGCTCGCCAAACTCATCGTCACGGGTTCGTCGCGCGAAGACGCTCTCGAGCGCTCGCGCCGCGCACTCGCAGAGTTCGAGGTCGCCGGTCTCCCCACCGTGCTTCCGTTCCACCGCGTGATCGTGGACGACCCCGCGTTCGCGCCCGAGCCCGGCACCCCGTTCTCGATCTACACCCGCTGGATCGAAACCGAATTCGACAACACGATCGAGCCGTGGTCGGGTGAGGCCTCCGCGCCCTCCGTCGCCCCGGCCCGCTCCACCGTCGTGGTCGAGGTCGGTGGCAAGCGCATCGAGGTGACGCTCCCGGCGACTCTCGGCTCGCGCTCCGGTGCCGGCAGCACCGGTGCCTCCGCTCCGGCCCCGCGTGGATCGCGCTCGGGTCGCAGTGCCGGCCGCGGCGCCGGCTCGGCTGCCACCGGCAACGCCGTCGTGGCTCCGATGCAGGCCACCGTCGTGAAGCTCGCTGTCACCGAAGGCCAGTCCGTCGTCAAGGGCGACCTCGTGCTCGTGCTCGAGGCCATGAAGATGGAGCAGCCCGTCGCGGCCCACCGCGATGGCGTCATCTCGGGCATCGATGCGGCTGTCGGCACCACCGTGTCGGCGGGGCACGTGCTGCTGTCGATCGGCGACTAGCTGGGCTCGCTGCCTGCTGGGCTCGCTGCCTGCTTGGCTCGCTGCCTGCTTGGCTCGCTGCCTGCTTGGCTCCTTTCGAAAGGATGCCCGTTCCTCTGCAAAGGAAATACGGTTAGCAGCGACAGTTCGGGCGGGAACGAGGCCCGCATTCGTTCCTTTGCAAAGGACCGCCCCCTCCAAAATCCTTCTCAACCGACGCTAGCCACGGTGTCGACTACCACGCGCTCGGCCCACGCCCAGCGGTGACGAATGTGGTCGGCTGTGAAGCGGAGCACGACTAGCCCCTGCGAGGCCGCTTCGGCGTCTCGACGACGGTCTTCGGTGAACTCGGCGTGGCCGGAGTGATAGGCGTACCCGTCGAGTTCGATGACCACGCGGGTTCCGACGATGCGAAGGTCGACGTGGCCGACACGCGTCACCGAGGCCTGTGCTTCCACCACGAAGCCCAGGGACTCCGAACGCAGTCTGACGATCGTCTCGAGCCCTGATTGGGCACCCGGCCTCAGGCCGAGAACCATCCTCGCGACAGGCGGTGTGAGCCCGGCAGCCAGCCGAGGCAGGTGATCCACAGTCAGCATCTTCGCCGTCAAGGCGCTTTCGATGCTAGCCACCGCAGTTTCGATGTCGTGCCATCGAAGGATCTGCGCCAAGCACCGCCCCACGGAGACCCGCCACAGAGAGCTCCCTCGACGGTCGTCGCTCCAGTGGATAACAACCTCCCGCCCATCTATCCGTCTGTGATTTTTCCCCTTCTCTGGTTGCGGAACACCGCCTGCATTCGGAGGCACGACAAGATGCAGCCGCGAATCCCAGCCGTCCCAGAGGCCGAAACTCGATGCCGCACTAAGCCCGCCGAGACGCGCCCCTAGCCGAGCCGCGATGAGACGATCAGGATGTATGCCGGATAAGGCGTACACACCGCGTCGAGCACGGAGCACTCGCCCCTCTTTCACAGCGACTCGAAGCTGCCTCGCGGTCACCCCCTCGGCGAGCAGAGTGCGCCCCTGGCTCACACCGCCGACCCGGCGGAGGGAATTCTCTAGCGTGTCCATCCCACGAGGGTGGCGGGTCGGCAGCGGCCGGGGCGCGGGCGACGGCCATCTGTGCAGAGGTGGGGCCGGATCCTTGCCTGTGGAGACGAAGACGCAGGATCCGGCAGAGGCCGCCCGGATCCTGCGCTCTCGCGCCACCCTGTGGAGAGTGCCCCCGACCGCCCTCCGTCGCCCCTAGAGTTGTTCGCATGTCTTCGACCTCCAGCCCCTCACTCGGCATCCCCGCGAACCCCCTCGACGATCCGTCGACCGACCCGTTCGAGGTCGCAGCCACGGCCGCCGCCGAGATCGCGGAGGCCACGGGCGTGGCGAGTCACGACATCGCACTCACGCTCGGGAGCGGCTGGGGTCGCGCCGCCGAGCTGATCGGCGAGACCGTGGCCGAAATTCCCGCGACCGAGATCACCGGATTCGGTGCCTCGGCCGTCGTCGGCCACTCCGGGTCGCTGCGCAGCATCCGCTTGGCCGACGGCCGTCACGCGCTGATCATCGGTGCGCGCACGCACTACTACGAAGGCCACGGCGTGCGACGCGTCGTCCACAGCGTGCGCACCGCCGCCGCGACAGGCGCGAAGATCATGGTTCTGACCAATGGGGCCGGGGGCATCCGCGAGACCTGGAAGCCCGGGCAGCCCGTGCTCATCAGCGACCACATCAACCTCACGGCCGACTCGCCGCTTGAGGGCGCCACGTTCATTGACCTCACCGACCTCTATTCGAAGCGACTCCGAGACGTGGCACGCTCCGTCGACCCCAGCCTCGACGAAGGCGTCTACACGCAGTTCCGAGGCCCGCACTACGAGACGCCGGCCGAGGTGCAGATGGCCAAGGCAATTGGCGGCCACATCGTCGGCATGTCCACGAGCCTCGAGGCCATCGCGGCACGTCAGGCCGGCATGGAGATCCTCGGATTCTCGCTGATCACCAACCTCGCGGCCGGCATCCAGAAGACGCCGCTCGCCCATGAAGAGGTGCTTCAGGCCGGCAAAGACGCCGAGGGTGCGATCAGCCAGCTGCTTGCGCGGGTGGTGGCGGCCCTGTGAGCGACGCGAATACTCTTCGCGCCACCGCAGCAGCCTGGTTGGCACAAGACCCCGACGCCGAGACGCGCGCCGAGCTGTCTGAGTTGCTCGCTCGATTCGACGGCGACAACGCCGAAGTGGCTGCGGAAGCCCACGCCGACCTGGCCGACAGATTCGATGGTCGGCTCGAGTTCGGCACGGCAGGCCTGCGAGGCGAACTCGGAGCCGGCTCCAAGCGGATGAACCGCGTGCTCGTCGCTCAGGCCGCCGCCGGGTTTGCGGCCTTCCTCGTCGACCGGGCAGCGTCGGATCCCGCTTCTGCCTCCCCCAGCATCGTGATCGGCTACGACGGCCGCACCAACAGCGACGTCTTCGCCCGCGACACCGCCGAGATCATGACCGCCGCCGGCGTGCGCGCGATCCTCCTCCCGCGGGCACTCCCCACCCCCGTGCTGGCCTTCGCCGTTCGCCACCTCGACGTCTCGGCCGGCGTGATGGTCACCGCCAGCCACAACCCGCCGCGCGACAACGGCTACAAGGTCTACCTCGGCGGAGCCGATCAGGGCTCGCAGATCGTCAGCCCAGTCGACGCCGAGATCGCCTCCGCGATCGAGCGGGCGGCCACCGGCTCCGTGCTCGACCTGCCTCGTTCTGACGACTACGCAATCGCGGGCGACGACATCGTCGCCGACTACGTCAGGCTCACCGCAGCCGTCGCCGGGCGCTCGGCTTCGCTTACCGTGGCTGCTGCGGCGCCTCGAGTCGTCTACACCGCCATGCACGGCGTGGGGTGGGAGGTGGCTCGCCGCACGATCGCCACCGCGGGCTTCCCCGAGCCCATTCCCGTCGCTGAGCAGGTTGCACCCGATGCGGCCTTCCCCACGGTCGCCTTCCCGAACCCCGAAGAGCCCGGTGCCCTCGACCTCTCGTACGCCATCGCCGATCGTGTCGGGGCCGACCTGATCCTCGCCAACGACCCCGACGCCGACCGGCTTGCCGTCGCCATCCCTGACCCGTCCGGCGACGGCTGGCGTCGTCTCACCGGCAACGAGGTCGGAGCGATCCTGGGGTGGCGTGCGGCCGAACGCGCCAAGTCAGCAGGTGATTCGTCCGGTGCGCTGGCCGCGTCGATCGTCTCCTCCCCCGCTCTTCGTACAGTAGCCGCCGCATACGGCCTCGAGTCAGTCGATACCCTGACGGGCTTCAAATGGGTCTCGCGCGTCGACGGGCTCATCTACGGTTACGAAGAGGCCCTCGGCTACCTCGTCGATCCGGCGAAGGTCCGCGACAAAGACGGCATTTCGGCGGCGCTCGACATCCTCGCCCTCGCGACCGAGCTGCACGCCTCCGGGTCGAGCCTCGCGGAGCATCTCCGCGCCTTCGACGCCACCTTCGGCGCATTCGCGTCGTCCCAGGTGTCGTTGCGCGTCAGCGACCTCGCCGAGATCCCCCGCATCACCTCTGCGCTCCGAGCCACGCCCCCGACGACGATCGGCGGGTATCCGGTCGACCGGCTCGACGACTTCGCCCACGGTTTCGAGCAGTTCCCGCCCGGCGACATCCTCCGCTTCTGGCTGGCCGGCGACGAATCACACGACGGGTCGCGAGTCATCGTGCGTCCGAGCGGCACCGAACCCAAGCTCAAGGTCTACATCGACGCGTGGAGCACGACGGGTGATGCGGCCGAGCGTCGCGCCGCGGCCGACTCCGTGGTCGCTGCCCTCGACGCGGGGGTGCGCGAGCTGCTGCGCTGATCGCGGGCGCGGGCGCGGTTAGCTGAGCACCCGTCGGTCGCCTGGATCAGCGACCCGACGGGGTTCGGCCATACTGACGCGGCGCGCCACGTCGCTTTGGCCGAACCGCGTCGCTTTGCCACGCGACCCTGCGACCTGACGTGAATCGGCCAACCTCGCGCGCCGCGGCGCTGGCACGTTGGCCGATTCGCGTCACCTCACCGGGCGAGACGCCGAGGCACGGCACCCCGCGGCGCCGCACCCCGCAGAGCAGCACTAAACCCCGCGGCACCGCACCCCGCAGCGGGGCACCCCGCGGCGCACAGCAGAAGGCCGGGCTCAGCCCAGGGCGCGCTCCAGCTTCTCGGTGAGCTCGGCGAGGTCGAAGTGGTTGACGATCACGATCACATCGGCGAAGGTCGGCCCGATCGCGTCGACGAACTCAGCCGATGTCAGGATCACCTGCGCGTCGTCGGCGACAGACCGGACGCTGGCCAGGTCGGCCGCGACGACGTCGGCCTCGATGTCGAGCTTGGCGAGCACGCGCTCGGCGTTGACCTTCAGGATTCCGCTGGACCCGATGCCGACACCGCAGATCGTGACGATCTTCACGAGCCACCCTCAGACGACAACGAACCCGCAGCAGAACCACCCGCAGACGAACCAGAACCCGAGCCAGACCCAGAACCACCCGAAGACGAACCAGACCCAACACCCATAATCGCCCGCACGTCGTCGGCCCTCGTCGCGTCGGCGAGGGCGCCGATCCGGCTCTGGTCGTTGAAGACGTTGGCGATGTCGGCGATGAGGTCGAGGTGGCCGCCGACCGATTCGACCGCGAGGCCGACGATGACGCGCACCGGGTCGTTGTGCGGGTGCCCGAACGAGACCGGCGAGGCCAGGGTGACGACGGCGAGGCCGTCGCTGATCACCTGGTCGTCGGGGCGGGCGTGCGCGAGGGCGAGGCCGGGGGCGATCACGACGTAGGGGCCGTGCTCGTCGATCATGCGGATCATCTCATCGGTGTAGCCCGGACGTGCGGCCCCGGACGCCGTGAGGGCGGCCCCGACGACCGCGACGGCGGAACGCCAGTCGGGCGCGAGCGACCCGAGCACGATGGCCTCGTCGGGAAGCGGGGGCAGCGCCATCTCAGGCCTGCTCGAACCCGGCGACGATGCGGTCGGCCAGGTCGTCGCGATCTTCGAGTGAGAGGAACGACGCTGCGGCCGCGTTGAGCTGGAACGCCTGGAGGTCGCTGAGGTCGTAGTCGAAGGCTTGCGACAGCAACGACAGCTCGCGGCTGAGGCTCGTGGCGCTCATCAGGCGGTTGTCGACGTTGACGGTGACCCGGAAGCCCAGCTGGTAGAGCAGGTCGAACGGGTGGTCGTACAGCTCGGTGCCCCACTGCGCGATGGCTCCGGTCTGGAGGTTCGACGACGGCGACAGCTCGAGGGCGATCTCGCGGTCGCGCACCCAGGCGGCGATCGGGCCGAGGCCGACGGTCGTGTGGTCACTCTCGCGGCCGAGCACGCTGATGTCTTCGGCGAGGCGCACTCCGTGACCGAGGCGGAGGGTGCGACCGTCGAAGAGGGCGCTCTTGATGCTGTCGAGCCCGTCGGCCTCGCCGGCGTGGACCGTGACGGGGAAGAACTCGCGCGCCAGGAGGTCGAACGCGGCCTGGTGGGCCGACGGCGGGAAGCCGAGCTCGGCACCGGCGATGTCGAAGCCGATCACGCCGTTCTCTCGGTGGCGGAGGGCCAGCTCGGCGATCTCGAGCGACCGGTCGGCGTGGCGCATCGCGGTGACCAGCTGGCCGATGGTGATTTCGTGACCGCGCTCGGCGAGGTCGGTGATCGCGTCGTCGATACCGGCCTGGACCGCTTCGACCGTCTCGTCGAGGGTGAGGCCCTCGCGCAGGTGCTGCTCGGGCGCCCAGCGGATCTCACCGTGGATGACGCCGTCGGCGGCCAAGTCGAGCACGAACTCGTGCGCGATCCGTCGGAGGTTGGCGGCCGTCTGCATCACGGCGAGAGTGACGTCGAAGGTCTTCAGGTATTCGACGAGCGAACCCGAGTCGGACTGCGTCTGGAACCACGATTCGAGACCGGCGGCATCGTCGACCGGCAGGGCGATGCCGGCCTGAGAGGCGAGCTCGACGATGGTCGCAGGCCGAAGCCCGCCATCGAGGTGGTCGTGCAGGCTGACCTTGGGGAGGGCGGCGATGCTCGGCCCTCCGTTGGGCAGACGGTATTCCTGGTCCGGTGCGCTCATACGCACCACCGTACTAGTGCTCGGAGACGACACTCTGAACGGCGACCACAAGCGAGGTAGACGAATCTAGGAGATTCGCTCCACGACGAGAGAACGAGCGGCGGGGGCCGAGGATCCGATGCCCCACGCTCCCTCGACCGACGCCAGGGCGCGCTCAAACCGCGATGCCTCGTCGGTGTGCAGGGTGAAGAGCGGCTGCCCCTCCTCCACGCGGTCACCCGGCTTCGCGTGCAGTTCGATGCCGGCCGTCGCCATCACCGGATCCTGCTTGCGAGCACGGCCGGCTCCGAGGCGCCAGGCCGCAATGCCGAAGGGCAGCGCCTCCTGCTTGTCGAGGTAGCCCGAGCGCGGCGCCGTGACGACGTGGGTCTCTCGGGCGACCGGCAGAGCCGCGTCGGGGTCGCCGCCCTGGGCCTCGATCATGCGGCGCCAGCTGTCCATGGCGCGACCGTCGTCGAGGGCGGCCTCGACATCGGCGTCGGGCTGGCCGGCAGCAGTCAGCATCTCGCGCGCGAGGGCGACGGTGAGCTCGCGGATATCGGCGGGACCGCCTCCGGCGAGCGTCTCGACCGACTCGCGCACCTCGAGGGCGTTGCCGATGGTCAGTCCGAGGGGGATGCTCATGTCGGTCAGCAGGGCCGACGTCGTGACTCCGGCATCGGTGCCGAGGTCGACCATCGTGCGGGCGAGGAGGCGCGACTGGTCGATGTCTTGGATGAACGCACCCGAGCCGAACTTTACGTCGAGCACCAGGGCGGAGGTGCCCTCGGCGATCTTCTTCGACATGATCGAGGAGGCGATGAGCGGGATGGCCTCAACCGTGCCGGTGATGTCACGGAGGGCGTACAGCTTTTTGTCGGCAGGGGCCAGGCCGGATCCTGCGGCACAGATCACGGCGCCGACATCTTTCAGGATCTCGAACATGCGCTCGTTCGAGACGTCGGCCTGCCAGCCGGGAATCGACTCGAGCTTGTCGAGGGTTCCGCCGGTGTGGCCGAGCCCGCGGCCCGAGAGCTGCGGCACGGCGACGCCAAACGACGCCACGAGCGGGGCCAGCGGCAGGGTGATTTTGTCGCCCACTCCCCCGGTCGAGTGCTTGTCGACGGTCGTCTTGCCGAGCGTCTGGAACGACATGGTCTCGCCCGAGGCGATCATCGCGAGCGTCATGTCACGGATCTCGGTCCGCTCCATGCCGTTGAGGAAGATCGCCATGATCAGGGCGGCCATCTGCTCGTCGGCCACGTAGCCGCGTGTGTAGGCGTCGATCAGCCACTGGATCTCGGGCGTCGACAGGGCTCCCTTGGAGCGCTTGGTGCGGATCAGGTCGACGACGTCGAAGGGTTCTACGGAGGTGGTCATGAGCGGCCTTTCTGCGAGGCCTCGTAGGCCTCGAGCTGACGGGGCCCGAACGCGTCCGGGATCACCTCGTCGATTGTCTTGAATCCCGAGACGGTGTCGAGCACCATTCCCTCGGCGGAGTGTTCGTAGAGCAGCTGGCGGCAGCGACCGCAGGGCATCAGCACGCCCCCGTTGCCGTCGACGCAGGCGAAGGCGACGAGGTGCCCGCCACCGCCCATGACGAGGTCGGAGACGAGCGAGCACTCGGCGCAGAGCGTAAGCCCGTACGAGGCGTTCTCGACGTTGCAGCCCGACACGATGCGGCCGGTGTCGGTGAGAGCGGCAGCCCCCACCGGGAACTTCGAGTAAGGCACGTAGGCGCGCTCCATCGCGGCCCGGGCCGTTTCGCGCAGGAGGTTCCAGTCGACCCCGACCGGAGAACCGGATGGGAGCGAAGGATCCGGCTGCGCAGCATCTGTCTCGGTCATGACTTGATGTACGCCTTTCCTGAAGCCGCGGGACCGCGCGACTGACCCACGAGTCCGGCCACGGCCAGGATCGTGACGACGTACGGAAGCATCAGCATGAACTCGCTGGGCACGGGCGAGCCGACCGCGCTGAGCACGTTCTGCAGGTTGCTGGCGAATCCGAAGAGCAGGGCTGCGAGGGTCGCTCGGATCGGATCCCAGCGGCCGAAGATAACCGCGGCGAGGGCGATGTAGCCGGCGCCCGCCGTCATCGACTTCTGGAACTCGCCCAGGTCGCCGAGCGTGAAGAACGCGCCGCCGAGGCCGGCGATGGCGCCGGCGAGAGTCACGTTCCAGAATCGGGTGGCGTTGACCCGGATGCCGACGGTGTCGGCTGCCTGCGGGTGTTCGCCGACGGCGCGGAGGCGAAGGCCCCAGCGGGTCTTGAAGAGGCCGAAGAAGACGCCCGCCACCGCGATGTACATCAGGTAGACGATTACGTTCTGCTGGAAGAGCAGCGGCCCGATCAGCGGAATGGTGCTGAGCCCCGGGATGTCGAGCTTCGGGAATCGCAGACCCTGGTTGAGGTCGGGCGTGTTCGTGAGCAGCTCCGAGTAGAGGAAGCTCGTGAGGCCCGTGACGAAGACGTTCAGCACGACGCCGACGATCACCTGGTCGACCAGGTAGCGGATGCTGAACACCGCGAGCACCATCGAGACGAGGGCACCGGCGATCATGGCGCTGATCAGACCGACCCAGAGCGAACCCGTGATGCTGGCGACGACGGCCGAGACAAACGCACCGCCGAGCAACTGGCCCTCGATGGCGACGTTGACGACGCCGACCCGCTCCGACACGACGCCACCGAGGGCGCCGAAGATCAGCGGGGTCGAGAGGCCCAGCGAGCCGACCAGGAGGCCCGGCACGAGGATCGACTGACCGGCGCCGGCCCAGGCGAGGAAAGCGACGAAGAACAGCACGCCAAAGACCGCGATGAGCCAGAGCGGCACCCGCTGGTACCGCGAGACGCGGAAGGCTGCGATCAGGGCGATGAGGGCCAGCACGATCGTGACGACGATGCCCGCTCCGAACGACGGGAGAACGGCGTTGGGGAGCTTGACGAAGTCGGTCGACGTCGAGAGGCGGAACGTCGAGTCGCCGTCACGGTGGCCGACGACGAAGAGCAGGAGCGCCACGACGACGAAGATGCCGAGCGCGATCGGGGCCTTCCACGAGCGGGTACGGGCGACGGCCAGGCCGGGGGTATCTCCGGCGGGGATGGCGGTGTCGGGGGCGAGAGTGCTCATTTGGTCACCACGGCGGTCTTGGCGGACGAGGTCTTACGGGCACGGGGCGGTGTGCCGGTGCCGGGCTGCCGGATCCTGAAGACCGTTCGCACCAGCGGGGGCGCAGCAACGAACAGCACGATCAGCGACTGGACGACGAGCACGATGTCGATCGGCACGCCGTTGGCCGCCTGCATGGCGTAGCCGCCGGCCTTGAGGGCACCGAACAGGATGCCCGCACCGAAGACGCCCCAGGGGCGCGAGCGACCGAGGAGGGCGACGGTGATCGCATCGAAGCCGATGCCGGCGTCGATTCCCGACGAGAATCCGGTGGTCAGCGTGCCCAGCACCTGGGTGGCACCGGCGATGCCCACGAGGGCACCCGAAAGCACCATCGCGTAGATGTAGACGTTTTTGACGTTGATGCCCGAGGTGCGCGCCGCGTGCGGGTTCTCGCCGACCGCGCGGAAGCGGAACCCGAGGCTCGAGCGGTTGAGCAGCCAGGAGCAGAAGATCGTCGCGGCGATCACCAGGATGAAGCCGAGGTTGAGGTTGTAATTCGGGCCGAGGATCTTCGGCAGGATCGCCGACGGCAGCGTCGCGGGCGACTGCGGGTTGGCCGAGCCGGGAATCTGGAGGAGGCCCGGGGTGCGCAGCATGAACGACAGCAGGTAGAGCGCGATGTAGTTGAGCATGATCGTGAGGATCACCTCGTGGGCACCCGTGCGGGCCTTCAAGAACCCGACGATGAAGCCCCAGAACGCACCCCCGGCGATACCGGCAAGAATCGCCAGCGGCAGGTGGATGCCGATCGGCAGGTCGAACGAGAAGCCGACCCAACCGGCCGCGGCGGCACCGGCGAGGATCTGCCCCTGGCCGCCGATGTTGAAGAGCCCGGCACGGAACGAGAGCGCCACGCCGAGACCGGCGACGATCAGCGGCATCGCGTAGTTCAGCGTCTCGGTGAACGGGCGGATACCCGCCGCAAATCCGTAGGCGCTGAAGTCGATGATCGACCCTTGGAAGATCGACACGTATGCGACCGAGATCGACTTCCAGGCGGCCTCGAAGAAATCGCTCGGGCGGGCGAAGAGGTAGCCCGCCGTCTCTTGCACGTTGGGGTCGGTGGCGGCGATCAGGATCCCCGAGATCACCAGGGCAAGCACGACGGCCAGCACCGAGATCATCGCGTTCGACGAGACGATGTCGCGAAGGATCCTGGCGGTGCGGTCGTCAGGCTCGTCGCGGTGCGGCGCCGGGGTTCCGGCAGCAGCGGGTGCGGCTTCGACCAGCCCGGTCTCCCCGGGCGGGGTGGGTGTCGTCTCGGTCATGCGACCGGCTCCGTTTCGTGGGTCGTGGGCGGGACGAGCTCAGGCGGCGTCTCGCCGGCCATCATGAGCCCGAGCACGTCGCGCGGGGTGTCGGCGGGGACGATGCCGATGATCGTGCCGCGGTACATGACGGCGATACGGTCGGCGAGCGCGACGACCTCGTCGAGCTCGGTGGACACGACGATGACGGGCACGCCCGAGTCGCGGGTCTCGACGATGCGCTTGTGCACGAATTCGATCGAGCCGACGTCGATGCCTCGCGTCGGCTGGGCCGCCACGAACAGGCGCAGGTCGCGCGAGAGCTCGCGGGCGAGCACGACCTTCTGCTGGTTTCCGCCGGAGAGGCGGCCGACCGGGGTCGCGATGCCCTGGCTACGAATGTCGAACTCGCGCACCTTCTCGGTCGCGAACGCCGCGAGGTCGACCAGTTTGAGCCAGCCGCGTTTGACGAACGGGCCGGAGTAGGTGCGGTCGAGCATGAGGTTCTCGGCGATGGTGAACTGACCGACGAGACCGTCTTCGGTGCGGTCCTCGGGCACGAAGCCGACACCGGCGTCGAGCACCTTGCGCACGCTCAGGCCCTGGATCTGCTTGCCGTCGAGAGTGACCGACCCCTCGACGCGCTCCTGGAGACCGAGGAGGGCTTCCGTCAGCTCGGTCTGCCCGTTGCCCTGCACACCCGCGATGGCGAGCACCTCGCCGCGCTTGACCTCGAACGAGACACCGTCGACGACGACCTGGCCGATCGCGTCGATTACCCGGAGGTCGTCGACCACGAGCGCTGTGTCGCCGATCTGCGGCGGGTTCTTCTGCACGGTCAGCTCGACCGACCGACCGACCATCAGCGAGGCCAGCTCCGCGTTCGACGCGGTGGGCGAGGCTTCGCCGACGACCTTGCCGAGGCGGATGACGGTGATGCGGTCGGCGACCTCGCGCACCTCGCGCAGCTTGTGCGTGATGAACACGATGCCGGTGCCCGCGTCGCGGAGCTGCCGCATGATGACCATCAGCTCATCGGTCTCTTGCGGGGTGAGCACGGCGGTGGGCTCGTCGAACACGAGCACCTTGGCGTCGCGCGAGAGCGCCTTGATGATCTCGACACGCTGCTGCACGCCGACGGGCAGTTCTTCGACCAGGGCGTCGGGGTCGATGTCGAAGCCGAAGCGCCGTGAGATCTCGCGCACCTTCGCGCGGGCGCCCGGCAGATCGAGGCGGCCGCCGAAGGTGGTCTCCTCGTGGCCGAGCATGACGTTCTCGGCAACGGTGAAGACGGGCACGAGCATGAAGTGCTGGTGCACCATGCCGATGCCGGCCGCCATGGCGTCGCCGGGGCCGTCGAAGTGCTGGACGACGTCGTCGAGCAAAATGTCGCCCTCTTCGGCCTGGTAGAGGCCGTAGAGGACGTTCATGAGAGTGGATTTACCGGCGCCGTTCTCACCGAGAAGAGCGTGGATCTCACCCGCCTCGACAGTGAGGCTGATGTGATCGTTGGCGGTGAGGGCGCCGAAGCGCTTGGTGATGCCCTGGAGTTCGAGCTTCATGGTGGTTCTCCCTGGATCGGGGGCAGGGGGCGGAGCAGAGCGGAGGGCCCGAAGTGACGATAGTCGCTCCGGGCCCTCCTGAGGTGCTACTTCTCGGTGGCCTTCGACTCGACGGGGATCGAACCGTCGATGATGCCGGCCTTGATCTTGTCGAGCTCGCCCTGCAGGGTCGAGGGGACCTTGTCTGCGTAGTCGTGGAACGGCGCCAATCCGACACCGTCGTTCGCGAGGGTTCCGACGTAGGCCTTGTTCGAGAACTTGCCCTCCGCGGCCGCGGTGACGACGTCGTTGGTGGCGGGCTTGATGCCCTTCTCCACGCTGGTGAGGAACAGCGACTTGTTGGCGGGGTCGGTCTCGTAGGTGTCGGAGTCGACACCGATCAGGACGGTGCCGTTGTCAGCGTCTTTCACGGCCTGTGCGGCGCTCTGGTAGATCGGGCCACCGACGGGCATGATGACGTCGGCGTCCTGGTCGAGGAGGTTCTGAGCGGCCTGCTTGGCGGAGGTGCCGGCCTCGAAGCCACCGGTGAAGACGCCCTTCTGGCTGTCGACGTTCCAGCCGACGACCTTGACGTTCTTGTTTTTCTGCTCGTTGTAGTACTTCACACCGTCGGCGAAGCCGTCCATAAAGATGGTGACGGTTGGGATCTGGAGACCGCCCATGGTGCCGACGACGCCGCTCTTCGAGTAGGCAGCAGCCGCGTAGCCACCGAGGAACGCGGCCTCGGAGGTGTTGAACGTGATCGCCTGGACGTTCTTGCCCGTGTTCGACGAGTCGTCGATGGTGGCGAAGTCGACGTTCGGGTTCGCCGCGGCGGCCGTCTTCGTCGCGTCGGCGAGAAGGAATCCGACGGTGATGATCAGGTTGCACTTCGAGTTGACGAGGCTGGTGATGTTCGAGTTGAACACGGTCTCGTCGGCCGACTCGACGTGCTTCTCCTGGGAGCCGAGCGTCGTCGCCGCCTCCTGGAGTCCCTCGAGGCCGAGCTGGTTGAACGACTTGTCGTTGAACCCGCCCGAGTCGGAGACCATGCACGGCAGGTAGCTCGACTTCGCGCCACTGCTGGCAGTTCCGGTTGCTTCGGGTGCGGAGCCGCAGCCGGCGAGGATCGCCGTCGAGCCCACGATGGCGAGGCCGGTGAGTACGGCCTTCCGCGCTGAGATTGTCAAAGTGTCCTCCCAGACAGTCATTCTCAAGAATCGGCCCAGCATCGGGTGCTGAGCACTATGTCTGGCAGGTTACCCAAAGTGACGCGGTGTATTGACCACGGTCGACCCGGTTGACTCAAGCGTTACCGACTCGCGACCAACGCGAAACAGCGCCGATATCTGCGATGTGCTAGCGATTCCCGGTGCCGCTCGCTTCGGCCGGGCAGCTCAGAGGACGTCGTTGCGCCCCGAGAGCTTGAGCGCGTCGACGACGCTCTTCACCCGCTGCGCGTTGGCGCTCGTCGTGACGAGCAGGGCGTCCGGGGTGTCGACCACGACGATGTCGGTGACACCGATCAGCGAGATGAGACGGTCGCCCTGGCTGACGACGATGCCCGACGAC
The DNA here is from genome assembly GCF_015350875.1 of Frondihabitans sp. VKM Ac-2883. Classification (NCBI taxonomy): domain Bacteria; kingdom Bacillati; phylum Actinomycetota; class Actinomycetes; order Micrococcales; family Microbacteriaceae; genus Frondihabitans; species Frondihabitans sp. VKM Ac-2883. Next base: position 180,963 of record NZ_JADKSF010000003.1, read on the forward strand.
GAGTCGGCGAGCACGCGCGCGTTCTCGCCGAGGATCGCGAGATCGGAGGCGCGCCCCTTCGAGTGCAGCTTGGCGATCGAGGCGAAGTCGCCCACGTCGTCCCAGTCGAAGTCGCCCGGGATCACCGCAAGGCGCCCCTGAGCGGCAGCGGGCTCGGCGACCGTGTAGTCGATGGCGATCTTCTCGAGGTTCGGCCAGATCTGGTCGACGACGGCTCCCCTGGCCGGGGTGTCCCAGGCGTCGGCCAGTTCGAGCAGCCCGGCGAGCAGCTCCGGGCGCGTCTCGCCGAGCTGCTCGAGGAGGCGGTCGGCGCGCGAGATAAACATGCCGCCGTTCCAGAGGTAGTTGCCGTCGGCGAGGTAGGCCTCGGCGGTCTCGAACTCGGGCTTCTCGACGAACGAGGTGACGGCGGCGGCGTGCGGCGCCCCCTCGATCTCGAGGGGTTCGCCCCGGTGGATGTACCCGAATCCGACTGCGGGCTCGGTGGGCGTGATGCCGATGGTCGCGATGTAGCCCGCGTCGGCGGCCGCGATGGCCTCCTTCACGGCGCGGACGAAACCGCGCTGGTCGGCGATGACATGGTCGGCCGCGAACGAGCCGATGATCACGTCGGGCTCGCGCTTCACCAGAATGGCGGCGGCCAGGCCGATCGCCGCGGTCGAGTCTTTGGGCTCCGACTCGAGCACCACATTGTGGTCGTGGAGGTCGGGCAGCTGCCCCTCGACGGCGGCCCGGTGCGAGCGACCGGTGACCACCATGATCCGCTGATCGCCGTTGAGCGGCGCCAAGCGATCCCACGTGCCCCGGAGCAGCGTCGATCCGCTGCCGGTGAGGTCGTGCAAGAACTTGGGGGCGTCGGCCCGGCTGAGCGGCCAGAGGCGCGAGCCGATCCCGCCGGCCGGGATGATGCTGTAGAAGCGGTCGAGTGCTGTCATGGCCACACCCTATCGGCGAGCCGCCGAGGATCCGCGAGAAGCCCCTGACCCGGCCCCTCTCGCGCTACCCGCCGTTCACAGCACCGCCACTCCCCCGTCACGCCGGGCTTCTAGCCTCCAAGCAGCAACCGAGGGGAACAGATTGCGCGTAGCCATCGTCACCGAGAGCTTCCTGCCGACCTTGAACGGGGTCACCACGAGCGTGTGCCGGGTGCTGGAGCACCTGCGTGACCGCGGCCACGAGGCGATGGTGATCGCCCCGGCCGGGCGCGGGCCCGATCGCTTCGCCGGTTTTCCGGTCCACCGCATGCCGGCGGTGGGCTACCGCCAGTTTCCGGTCGGCATCCCCGGCCCCCAGCTGAGCGCCCTCCTCGCCGGCTTCGACCCCGACGTCGTGCACGCCGCGTCGCCCCTCGTGCTCGGCGCCCAGGCGATCACCGCGGCGGCCCGCCTCGGTGTGCCGAGCGTGGCCATCTTCCAGACCGATATGGCCAAATACGCCGGCCGCAACGGCTTCGGCGCCGCCGGAACCGCTCTCGTCTGGAAGCTGATCCGCCGCGTGCACCAGGGGGCGACCCTCACGCTCGTGCCGTCGCAGGCGTCGCGCCGCGACCTCGAGCGGATCGGCGTCCAATCGCTCGCCACGTGGGGGCGAGGGGTCGACTCGGCCCTCTATCACCCAAACCGGCGTCTCGAGGCGAGCACTCGGATCCTGCGCTCGTCGTTCGGCGGCGACGACCGGGTCGTCGTCGGCTACGTGGGGCGCCTGGCACCCGAGAAGGAGCTCGAGCGGCTAACGGCGCTGCGCAGGATCCGAGACATCCGGCTGGTCGTCGTCGGAGACGGTCCGAGCCGGGGTGCCCTCGCTCGCAAGCTCGCGCCGCTTGACCCAGTGTTCACGGGCGCCCTCCGCGGGGAGGAGCTCGCTACGGCGTACGCGGCGTTCGACGTCTTCGTCCACACGGGCACGACCGAGACCTTCGGCCAGACGCTGCAGGAGGCACACGCCTCGGGTCTGCCGGTCGTCGCACCCGCCGCCGGAGGGCCGCTCGACCTGGTGCGCCACGGCGTCGACGGCTACCTCTTCGACCCTCGGCACGAGCACTCGCTCCGCCGCGCCGTGCTGTCTCTCGTCGAGTCGCCCGAGCAGCGGGCCCGACTCGGCGAGGCCGGCCGTCGCGCCGTCGTCGCGCGCACCTGGACGGCCCTCGGCGACGAGCTCATCGAGCACTACGAGACGGCACGCTCGACCTTCGTCACCGGTGTCGCAAGGCCGGCCGCCCGGCGTCCCAGCATTCTCTCGGTATCGAGATAAGTCGAAGGGCCCCGTCCGGGCCGCTCTCGGCTGATGCCTAGGATGGAATAGTTTTTCTTACGGACACACCCCGACCAGTTGGAGGGTTGCTCATGGCCGAGCAGACAGGGGTCCTTACCGGATCCCCCGCACCGAAGATCCCCGCACCCCGACCTGGTCGCGTGCAGGGAACGCTCTACCGCGGTCGTGAAGGCATGTGGTCGTGGGTGCTCCACCGCATCACCGGTGTGTCGATCTACTTCTTCCTCCTGGTGCACATTCTCGACACCGCTCTCGTACGGGTCAGCCCCGCGGCCTACAACGCCGTGATCGGCACCTACAAGACGCCCATCATGGGGCTCGGCGAGACGGCTCTCGTCGCCGCGATCGGCTTCCACGCCCTCAACGGGCTGCGCATCATCCTCATCGACTTCTGGGGCAACGGCACGAAGCACCAGAGGTTGATGTTCTGGATCGTGATCGCGCTGTGGATCATCCTCCTCATCGGCTTCGTCCCCCGCCAGCTCATGAACGTCTTCTCGGAGTGATGCACTGATGACCACCGAGACCATCGAAGCTCCCCGCTCGGCGCGGGTGTCGAAGCGCAGCACCAACTTCGAGAAGTGGGGCTGGCTGTACATGCGCGGCAGCGGCGTGCTGCTCGTCGTGCTGATCTTCGCCCACCTCTTCACCAACCTGATCGCGGGCGAGGGCGGCGTCAAGGCCATCGACTTCGGCTTCGTCGCCGGCAAATGGGCCAACCCGTTCTGGAAGGTCTGGGACACCCTCTTGCTGTGGCTCGCCCTGATCCACGGCTCGAACGGCATGCGCACGATCGTGAACGACTACGTGGGCAACCAGCGCCTCCGCAAGATCATCGTGCTGGCCCTGCTCATCTCCAGCGTCGTCCTGCTCGTGCTCGGCACGCTCGTCGTGTGGACCTTCAGCCCCTGCCCCGCCGGCGCACTTCCGAGCGACCTCCCGTCGTTCTGCCCGGCCCAGTAATCCCTCTCTCGTAAGGCTCTCGTGTCAGACATCCCCGATTCCTCCACCGCCCCGACACGCACCGTTGACGGCATCCACTACCACCAGCACGACATCGTCATCGTCGGTGCCGGTGGTGCCGGAATGCGCGCCGCCATTCAGGCCGGTGCCGGTGCGTCGACCGCCGTGATCTCGAAGCTGTACCCGACCCGCTCGCACACCGGTGCGGCTCAGGGCGGAATGGCCGCGGCTCTCGCGAACGTCGAAGACGACAACTGGGAGTGGCACACCTTCGACACCGTCAAGGGCGGCGACTACCTCGTCGACCAGGACGCCGCCGAGATCCTCGCCAAAGAGGCAATCACCGCTGTGCTCGAGCTCGAGAACATGGGGCTGCCGTTCAACCGCACCCCCGAGGGCAAGATCGACCAGCGTCGCTTCGGTGGCCACACGTCCGAGCACGGCAAGGCACCCGTGCGCCGCGCCTGCTACGCGGCCGACCGCACCGGCCACATGATCCTGCAGACGCTCTTCCAGAACTGCGTCAAGCTGGGCATCAACTTCTTCAACGAGTTTTACGTGCTCGACCTGATCATGACCGAGGTCGACGGTGAGAAGCGCCCCGCGGGCGTCGTCGCCTACGAGCTCTCGACCGGCGAGCTGCACGTGTTCCAGGGCAAGGCCGTCATCTTCGCGACGGGCGGATTCGGCAAGATCTACAAGACGACCTCGAACGCGCACACGCTCACCGGCGACGGCGTTGGCATCATCTGGCGCAAGGGCCTCCCGCTCGAAGACATGGAGTTCTTCCAGTTCCACCCCACCGGCCTCGCGGGCCTCGGCATCCTCCTGTCAGAGGCGGCCCGCGGCGAGGGCGCCATCCTCCGCAACAGCGAGGGCGAACGCTTCATGGAGCGCTACGCCCCCACCATCAAAGACCTGGCGCCCCGCGACATCATCGCCCGGTGCATGCGCACCGAGATCCGCGAGGGTCGCGGCGCCGGCCCGAACAAAGACTATTTGTACCTCGACATCACTCATCTCTCTCCTGAGGTGATCGATGCCAAGCTGCCCGACATCACCGAGTTCGCGCGCACCTACCTCGGCGTCGAGCCGTACACCGAGCCCGTTCCTGTGCTCCCGACGGCTCACTACGCGATGGGTGGCATCCCCACCAACGTCAAGGCCGAGGTGCTCGCCGACAACACCACGGTCGTGCCCGGCCTCTATGCCGCCGGCGAGTGCGCCTGCGTCAGCGTGCACGGCTCCAACCGTCTCGGCACCAACTCGCTGCTCGACATCAACGTCTTCGGCAAGCGAGCCGGCGATAACGCCGTCGAGTACGTCAAGACCGCCGACTTCGTGCCGCTCCCCGACGACGCAGCCGACTTCGTGAAAGGCCTCATCGATCAGGTGCGAGGGGCTACCGGCACCGAGCGGATCGCAACACTCCGCAAAGAGCTCCAAGACTCGATGGACGACAACGCCCAGGTGTTCCGCACCGAAGAGACGCTGACCGCGGTGACCGAGAAGATCGAGGAGCTGCGCGAGCGGTTCTTGAACATCTCGGTGCAAGACAAGGGCAAGCGCTTCAACACCGACCTGCTCGAGGCGATCGAGCTCGGCTTCCTGCTCGACCTCGCGGAGGTCGTCGTCTACTCGGCGCTGTCCCGCCAGGAGAGCCGCGGCGGTCACTTCCGCGAAGACTTCCCGAAGCGCGACGACGAGAAGTGGCTCGTGCACACGATGGCCTACCTTACGGGCGACGCGCACTCAGCTGACGCCGGCGACCACATCAAACTCGACACGAAGCCGGTCGTCATCACGAACTACCAGCCGATGGAACGGAAGTACTGACATGAGCACCGTCCTCGAAGAGCGTCCGGCAGCAGCCGACGCGATCCAGAAGTTCACCGCGACGATGATGATCCGCCGCTTCGATCCCGACACCGACACCGAACCCCGCTGGCAGGAGTTCTCGGTCGAGATGCTTCCGACTGACCGCGTGCTCGACGCGCTGCACCAGATCAAGTGGGAGCAAGACGGCTCGCTGACCTTCCGCCGCTCGTGCGCCCACGGCGTCTGTGGCTCCGACGCTATGCGGATCAACGGCCGCAATCGTCTTGCCTGCAAGACGCTCATGAAAGACCTCGACATCTCGAAGCCTGTCTACGTCGAGGCGATCAAGGGTCTGCCCCTCGAGAAAGACCTCGTCGTCGACATGGAGCCCTTCTTCGCCTCCTACCGCGAAGTGCAGCCCTTCCTGCAGTCCTCGTCGAAGCCCGACAAAGAGCGACTTCAGTCGGCGGAGCAGCGCGCCCGCTTCGACGACACCACGAAGTGCATCCTCTGCGCCGCGTGCACTTCGTCGTGCCCCGTCTTCTGGACCGACGGCCAGTACTTCGGCCCGGCGGCCATCGTCAATGCGCACCGCTTCATCTTCGACTCGCGCGACGAGGCTTCCGAGGTCCGCCTCGATATCCTCAACGACAAAGAGGGCGTGTGGCGTTGCCGCACTACGTTCAACTGCACCGAGGCGTGCCCGCGTGGCATCCAGGTGACCCAGGCGATCGCCGAGGTCAAGGCTGCCGTTCTGCGGGGTCACGCGTAGGCCCAGCGCTTCCTCACGCCGCATGCCGCTTGCTCGCGAGATGGCCCTAACGACGCCCGGTCACTCTGATCGGGCGTTGTTTGTGCCATCTCGCTGACTGCGTCGGCGCCCATCGTGCCGGTCGGCGCCGATCGCGAGGATCCAATCGGCTCGCACACCCCCTAGTCAGCGACCACACACACCGCGTCGAGCGCGAGAGCGAGCCGCAGCGCGATCGACACTCCCGCCTCACCGGAGCTGCCGAGAGGCGAGAACCCATCACTCCACCAGATCGGCAGCGCCACGTCGGGTGCGTCGGGCAGCAGTCGAGTGACCTCGCCAGCGCTCTTCAGCAGGAGCGGTCGATACACGGTGAGGAGCACGGCCCCGTCGCCGGCCATGACCTGGAGTGCCGCCCCCGCATCGATCTCGCGTACCTCGACCGCTCCACCGAACCCCTCCGACGCCGTCGCGACAGCGGTGAGGCCGAAGTCAACCGGGCTCAGAATTGTGATCTCACGGGGCATGGGGATCCCGTCTGCCGCGCCGCTCAATAGGCTCACCGCCGACCGACCTGAGCGCGTCGTTGAGCCTCTCCCACCCCGAGCGGGCCGCACTCCCCAGCGCCACGAGGTAGGCGGGCTCCGCGGGTCTGCCCACGACGACCACGTCCTGCTCGGCGGCGAAGTCCCGGCTCCCGAGGTCAAGGCGTGCCACTGAGGGTGCACCGATCAAGAGCGCGACCGGGTTCGGCGGCGGGTACTCGACGGGTCGCAGACACCGATCCGGTTCGCCGACGCGGGCCAGCACGAGCGCGAAGGTCGGCGTCGAACGCCTGCTGAGCTCGGCCAGCGCAGCCCGGAGCCGGTCGATCGCACGGTCGAGCCCGTCGATTCCGCCCGGCACCTCCACGGTCAGCGCGATGGTCTCTTCGATCCCCTCGTCGGAGACACGGGCGGTGACGGCGGCGGAGAGACGGTCTCCCTCGACGAGGATCCGAGACGGCACCGGAGCACGATGCCGTGCGTCTTGCGTGAGCACCCAGCGATCCCAGACGTGATCAAGCGGCTCGGTCCGGCCCCACACGAGCGGCTTCGTCCCCGAAACGGCGTCGGCCAGGGCCTCGAGCGCCCCGCCGAGCACGGTGTCGTGCGCCTCCGCGTGCAGCAGCGCCACGTCGATGCTGAGCTGCGTAGTGTCGGCGACAGCCTGCTCCCACGGAGCGGCGGGCTGACCACCGTCGGCCTCCTGTCCAGGCTGCCCCACGGGTGGCTCGACGGCTTCGTCGATCGACGCGCATTCGACACCGGTGATCCCGTCGCGAAATCCGGTCAGGGTCGTCACCGCCCAGACGCCCCCGGCGGCGACCAGCGCAGCCCGGAGCCCGATCGTGAGCCGCGACGTGTCGGGGGTGACGAGCACGAAGCGCCTCCCGCCGAGAGCTGGCCGAGCCAGCAGGTCGGCGAGCGGCGGACTCAGGCGCGCCACGACCGCCCGAGAGTCGATCCGCACGACGTGCGGAGTGACCTCGTCGATCAGAGGGTGGCGTATCGGTGTGCCCACCCGCCCAGTGAACTCCCGCGGGTGCGCGACCGGCCCAGCCGGGTTGGATCCTGGGCGGTGCGAACTCGTCAGCCACCACAGCGGCCAGACACGAATCGGCCACCCCGACACGGTCTTCGCGTCGGGGTGGCCGATTCAAGTCGGTCGAGGTGCGGGTTAGGCGCGCGCGGCAGCTACTCGTGCGGCGAACGGGGCGACGAGCGGGTGCCCGGCATCGAGGCCCGTGATCGTCGTCGCGACGGTCTCGTCGTCGAGCGAGGTGTCGGCCAGCATCGCCTGCAGCTCGACGCTCTGCTCGTCGTCGGCGACGTCGAACTTCAACGCTGCGCCCATCGCGTCGAGCAGCGCCGTCGGCTCGGTTCCCGACTCGGCGATGGCCGCACCGGGCGATACAAACCGCTCGTCTCGCGACAGCTTGCGGAGCGGTTGGCGACCAACACGGGTAACCGTGTCGGGCAGGCTCGCGTTCTCGAAGCGCGTCAGGATCGCCGCGACGTATTTCGCGTGCTCGGCCGGGTCGAGCTCGTGCTTGGCGATGAGCAGCGCGCTCGTCTCAGTGAGGACTGCCTCGACGGCGGTACGGACCTCGGGCAGCGCGATGGCGTCCGAGATCTTTTCGGCGCCGGCGGCGAAACCGAAGTACGCCGTCGTCGCGTGGCCGGTGTTGACGGTGAAGAGCTTCCGCTCGATCGAGGCTTCGAGACCGTCGACCCAGTGGACTCCCGGAATCTCGGGCTCAGCGCCCTCGAACGGCGTGCGGTCGATGGCCCACTCGAAGTAGGTCTCGACGGTGACGTCGAGGCCCTGGCCCGGGGCCTGCGCCGGCACGATGCGGTCGACGGCAGTGTTGGCGAAGATCGCTTTCGCGAGCGAAGGATCCGAGGCTCCGCCCGGCAGGGCGGCGACGATGAACTCCTCGAGACGGTCGGTCGCGTTGATCGCATTCTCGCAGGCGAGAACGGCGAGTTTGGGCAGCGCGGCGTCGCGCGCTGCGAGGCCCTCGGCGATCGCCGGCGCGATGAAGCGCAGCACGTTCGGGCCCACGGCGCAGGTGACGATGTCGGCGGTGGCGACGGCCTGGACGACCGCCGCCGGATCGGCCGACGAGTTGAGCGCGCGGAACCGAGTGACCTCGTGGTCGCGGGCACCCGTTCCGACCTCGTGCACCACATAGGAGTCGGCGGCGGCGAGTTCGTCGATCAGCTCGGCGTTGACGTCAGAGAAGACGACCTCGTAACCGGCCTCGTGCAGCAGCAGGCCGACGAAGCCGCGGCCGATGTTACCGGCGCCGAAGTGGACGGCGGTGCCGGGAGTCGAGTCGGTGCTGTCGCTCACTCGTTGACCTCTTCGAGCTGCGTAAAGATCTCGTCGACGCCGTCGGCATCGCGAAGCGCCTGCACCTGGTCGTCGTCGGAGAAGATGATCGCGATCTTGGAGAGGATGTCGAGGTGCTCGTTCTCGATGCCGGCGATGCCGACGACGAAGTGGACGGGGTTGCCGTCCCAGTCGATCGGGGTCGTGTAGCGGACGAATGAGAGGGCCGACTTCAGGATCGCGTTTTTCGCCTCGTTGGTGCCGTGCGGGATCGCAAGGAAGTTGCCCATGTAGGTCGAGACGCTCTTCTCGCGCTCGATCATGGCGGGCAGGTAGTCGGCGGTGACCGAGCCCGCCTCCAGAAGGATCTCGCTGGCCTCTCGCATCGCCTCCAACTTGGTGGTGGCGGTGCCTTCGGCTTTGATCTGGCTCTTCTGCAGGACGGAATCGGTCATAACTCTGATGCTACTTTCGTTCGACGGACGGCGCCCTCGAAAGGGCGCCGTCCTTGGTGTGAATCGTGAGCCGGGTCGGATCCTTGAGCAATTCGACCCGGCCGCGGATCAGTTCCGGTGCGAGATCTCGTTGACGACCTCGTCGTACTTCGGCGAGTTCATGAAGTTGTCGACGGAGATGTGCTGGGCAGTGGGGTTCTTCTGCTTGGCACGGGCGGTCAGATCCTGGTGCGTGATGATGAGCTGCTCGTCACCGGTGAGGTTGGCGATCGACTTGTTGAAGACCGTGACCCCTTCGATGCCGGCCTTCTTGATCTTGTTGCGGAGCACGCTCGCACCCATGGCGCTGGAGCCCATTCCGGCGTCGCAGGCGAACACGATGTTGTCGATGCGCGTCGCCGTCGTGGTTCCGCCGGCGGTTCCGACGCCGCCGAAGGAGGACTCGGCCTCTTCTTCGGTCGCGGGGGCGTTGTTGCCGAACAGCGCGGTGGTCGCGGCGTTGGCGTCGCGGCCTTTGGAGGCCTGCATCTTCGCGAGCGCCTCGGTCATGTCGCCGGCGCCCTCACGAGCCAGGTCGCTCTTGCGGCTGGCGATGAGGAGCAGCGAGGCGACGACACCCGAAACGGCTGCCGAGAGGACGACCGAGAGGATCACGCCGACGTAGCTGTCACGCGACGTGTTGGCCAGGACGGCGATGATCGAGCCGGGCGAGGCCGGTGCGACGAGACCCGAGTTGAACGCGACGTTCGTGCCGACGCCGGTGGCGCCACCGAGGATGACGGCAAGCAGCAGCTGAGGCTTCTGCAGTACGAACGGGAAGTAGATCTCGTGGATTCCACCGAAGAACTGGATGATGATCGCGCCGGGAGCCGAGGCACGGGCCGCACCGATTCCGAAGAAGGTGAAGGCGAGGAGGATTCCGAGACCGGGGCCGGGGTTGGCCTCGAGCAGGAACAGGATCGACTTGCCGGAGTCCTGGACCTGCTGGGCGCCGAGCTGGTCGAGCACGCCGTGGTTGATCGCGTTGTTGAGGAACAGGATCTTGGCGGGCTCGATGATGATGCTGGCGAGCGGCAGCAGACCGGCGTTGATGAGGGTCTCGACCGCGTTGCCGAGGCCGGTGGCGATCAGCTTGAAGAGCGGCGCGAGCCAGAAGAAGCCGATGAGGGCGAGAGCGAAGCCGAGGATGCCGGCGGCGTAATTGTTGACCAGCATCTCGAAGCCGGGCTTGATCTTGCCGTCCCAGATGCGGTCGAGGCGCTTGATGAGGAATGCGCCGAGGGGGCCACAGACCATCGCACCGAGGATCATGATGGTGCCGTTCGCACCGACGATGACACCCATGGCCATGATCGATCCGACGACGGCGCCGCGGGTGTCATAGACCATGCGGCCACCCTGGAAGGCGATCGCGAGGGGGATCAGGTAGGTGAGGATCGGCGAGACGAGGCCGATGTTGGCCACCCCGTCGGTGGTGCCGAAGCCGCCGAGGATGCCGACCGGAGTCCAGCCGGTCTCGATGAAGAAGGCGGTGATGAAGCCCCACGCGATGAAGATCGCGATGTTGGGCATGACCATGCCGGAGAGGAAGGCACCAAAGCGCTGGATGCGAACGCGGGCGCCTTCGCTTTCCTTCACTCGGGCGTCAGGAGACGTCGTTGTCATTGTCGGATCTTTCTGTCGTGTGGTGGGGGGTTGTGATGCGGGAGGGAAGGGTTGCTGATTACGAGGTGGAGACGGAGGACGCCGCCGCGGCACGAGCCGCAGCAGCCGACGGAGCGGCGACGGCGGCCTGAGCCATCGCCTTCGCCTCGTCGAGGGTGTGAGTCGAGAGTTCCGCGCGCACATCGGCCAGGGCCGCGGGCGTCATGGAGAGGGTGGTGGCGCCGAGGCCGACGAGCACGACTGCGAGGAGCGGATCGCTCGCCGCCTCACCGCAGATGCCCACGCCCTTCGATGCCCGAGCGCCGGCCTCGCCGAGCTGGGCGACGAGGCGCAGAACTGCCGGGTGCCAGGGATCCTGGTAGGAGGCGACGGTGCCGAGCATGCGGTCGGCGGCCATCGTGTACTGGGTGAGGTCGTTGGTGCCGATCGAGACGAAGTCAGCGACACCGAGCACCTGGTCGGCCATCAGTGCGAGCGATGGGACCTCGGCCATGACTCCGGCGGTCTTGATGCCGAGCTCGCGAGCCAGGTCGACGAAGTACTCGGTCTCTTCGACGTCGGCGACCATCGGCGCCATGACCCAGAGGTCGGCGTCGGTCTCGGCGTCTGCTTCGGCGAGCGCCGTGAGCTGGTCGCGGAGGATCTGCTCGTGGGCGCGGAGGGCACGGAGGCCGCGGCGACCGAGGGCCGGGTTCTCTTCGCCCGTGTCGGTGAGGAACGGCAGAGGCTTGTCGGCACCGGCGTCGAGGGCACGGACGACGACCTTCTTGCCGGGGAACTCCTTCAGCAGGGCGACGTACGACGCCTTCTGCGAGGCGACGTCGGGGGCGTAGGGCGCGTCGAGGAACAGGAACTCGGTGCGGAACAGCCCGACGCCCTCGGCGCCGAGGGCGACAGCCGCGGCGGCGTCTTTCGGGGAGCCGAGGTTGGCGAGGAGGGGAACCTTCGTGCCATCGGCGAGGGCGCCTGGTGTGAGAGGCGCGGAGGCGGCAGCGAGACGCTCGGCCCGCTTCTGCTCGGCGTCGGCGATCTGCTCGGCGGTGGGGTCGGTCACGACGACTCCGGCAGCGGAGTCGACGATGACGACGTCGCCGTCGCTGAGCTTCTCGGCCTCGGTGACACCGACGATCGCCGTGATGCCCTTGGACCGGGCGAGGATCGCGGTGTGAGACGTGGGACCGCCGTCGCGCGTGATAAGGGCGAGCACCTTGTCGAGGTCGAGAAGGGCCGTGTCGGCCGGTGCGAGGTCGCGGGCGACGAGGATGAAGGGGGTGGCTGATTCGGGCACGCCCGGAGCGTTGACGCCGCGGAGGTGCGCAATGATCCGCTGAGCCACGTCGCCGAGGTCGGCGGCGCGCTCGCCCATGTAGCCGCCCATGCCGCTCAAGATGTCTTGGAACGACTTGAAGGCCGTGAAGACCGCTCGCTCGGGGTTCGTGCCGGAGTCGATCTGCGCGTGGACGTCATCGAGGATCGAGGGATCCTGAGCCATGAGGGCCTGTGCCTCGAGAACGGCCTGCGCGTCTCCGCCGGCTGCCGCGCCTCGCGTGCCGAGATCAGCGGCGACGAACGCCAGCGCCTCGCCGACTCGGGCCTTGGCGTCGGCCGCGTCGCCCTGGAGAGGGGTCTGGTCGGGTTCGCCGAGTGGTTCGGCCATACGGAGGACGGGACCGGACGCGGTACCGCGACCTACGCCTACACCGGTCAGTTCGGGCATCCGAGACTCCTTCATCTGGGCTGAGCTGTCTGGGAGCGACTGTCGTCGCATGACTAACGCGCACGAGGCGCAAGGACGACCATACCTCGAAGTGAATTGACAAACAAACAAAATCAGGGCTAAAAATGCACCAACAGACATTTGTTTGCGCTTGGTTGGGTTCCGGATCCGAGTTTGCGACCCCGAAGATGCCCATTTCTCACCGATGAGGACCGATGTACGCTCCAGAACGCCACCTCCGCATCGTCGAAGAGGCTCGGCAGCACGGTCGGGTCGATGTCCGAGACCTCGCCGAATTGCTCGAGGTCACTCCCGAGACCATCCGTCGCGACCTCACCAGCCTGGAGCGGCGAGGGTTGGTCCGTAGGGCCCACGGCGGGGCGATCCCCGTGGAGCGCATCACCTTCCACCCGGGCGTCGGCGACCGAGGCGGCATCAACACGGCCGAGAAGATGGTCATCGCACAGGCGGCCGTCGACGAGATCCCCGAGAACGGCTCGATCATCATCGACGCCGGCACCTCGACGATCCTGCTCGCCCAGATGCTGCCGTCTGACCGCGGCCTAACAGTCGTGACGCATTCGCTGCCGGTGGCCATGGCCGTCGCCAACCGCCCGGGCATCGACCTCCACCTGCTCGGCGGCAGCATCCGCCGTGACTCGCTCGCCGGGGTCGGCACCTGGACGCACCAGCTCGTCGGCATGGTCTCGGTCGACACCGCGTTCCTCAGCGTCGGCGGAATCACTCCAGAACGGGGTCTCACCACCCACAACATCTCGGAGGCGGCCGTGAAGTCGGCCCTCATCAAGTCGGCCCGCCGAAGCGTTCTCCTGGCAGATCACACCAAGTTCGGCCGAGAGGAGTTCGGTCGCGTCGCACCCATCGCCGCGATCGATACGATCATCACTGACCCGAGCGTCAACCTCGATCTCGTCCGCGAGGTCGAGGGGGCCGGCACCGAGGTCTTCTGGCCTGGCCGCGCCTGATCGTCGACCACCATCACCATCTAGCCACTTCCCTTGGAGGAGTCATGTCCGAAGCCACCCGTACCGTCACCGTCGCCTCGTCGTCCGGCCTGCACGCCCGACCCGCGTCGCTGTTCGTCCAGACGGTCACGGCCTCCGGCCACCAGGTCACCATCGCGAAGGGCGACAAGTCGGTCAACGCGGCGAGCATCCTGGGCCTGCTCGGCCTCGGTGTGAACACGGGCGACGAGGTCGTCCTCACCGTCTCGGGCGACGACGCCGAGACCACCGCCGACTCCCTGGTCGAGTTCCTCACGACCGACCACGACGCAGCCTGACCACTCCCCTGATCCCCTCTGGCGCCCTCGACACTCATGTCGGCGGGCGCCAGTAGTCTTTTCGGCATGGGTTCACGTCTCCGTCTCGCCACTGTCAACGTCAACGGCATCCGCGCCGCCTACCGCAAGGGCATGGGCGAATGGGTCGAGAGCCGCGACGTCGACATCCTCACGATCCAGGAGGTGCGGGCGTCTACAGACGACATCGAGGGTCTCCTCGGCCCCGAGTGGAACGTGCTCCACGACCCCGCATCCGCAAAGGGTCGTGCGGGTGTAGCTATCGCCAGCCGTAAGAAGGCCGAGATCCACCGCGTCGACCTCGGCCCGACCGACTTCGACAGCGCCGGCCGCTGGTTGGAGGCCGACTACGACGTCGACGGCACAATCGTCACCGTCGTCAGCACCTACGTGCACTCCGGCGAGGTCGACACTCCCAAGCAAGACGAGAAGTGGAAGTTCCTCGACGCCATGTCGAAGCGACTTCCCGAACTCCAGGAGCACAACGAGCTGGCCGTGGTCACGGGCGATCTCAACGTCGGGCACACTCCCCTCGACATCAAAAACTGGAAGGGCAACGTCAAGCGCGCCGGGTTCCTGCCCCGCGAGCGTGCCTACTTCGACCGGTTCTTCGGCGAGGCGGGCACGAGCGTCGAGGGTGTCGACGGCACGACCGGCCCGGGTCTCGGCTGGGTCGATGTCGGTCGCCGGGCCGCCGGCGAGGTCGACGGGCCGTACACCTGGTGGTCGTGGCGCGGTCAGGCCTTCGACAACGATTCCGGTTGGCGCATCGACTACCAGATGGCGACTCCAGCTCTGGCCGACAAGGTCACCTCCTACGCCGTCGACCGTGCAGAGTCGTACGACAAGCGATGGTCCGACCACACCCCTGTCGTCGTCGACTACTCCTTGTAAAACTCTTCCCCCCTTTCCTTCCCCTCTCTTCCTCCGAGGAACGCAATGTCACTCCCCCGTCTCTTCTCCGGCATGCAGCCGTCTGGCGACTCCCTCCACGCCGGCAACTACATCGGCGCCCTCCAGCAGTGGGTGGCGCTGCAAGACACTCACGACGCACTCTTCTGCGTCGTCGACATGCACGCCATCACCGTGCCGCAAGACCCCGAGGTGCTCCGGGCGACCACGCGCCGCACGGCCGCGCAGTACATTGCCGGTGGCATCGACCCGTCGAAGTCCATTCTCTTCATCCAGTCGCACGTGCCGGCCCATGCCGAGCTCGCCTGGGTGCTCAACACGCTCACGGGCTTCGGCGAGGCGAGCCGGATGACCCAGTTCAAAGACAAGTCGGCGAAGCAGGGCGCCGACTCCACATCGGTCGGGCTCTTCACCTACCCGGTGCTGATGGCCGCAGACATCTTGCTCTACGGCACCGAGCTCGTTCCGGTCGGCGACGACCAGAAGCAGCACGTCGAGCTCACGCGCACCCTGGCCGGGCGCTTCAACTCAAGGTTCGGCGAGACGTTTGTCATGCCCGAGCCCTACATCCTCAAAGACACCGCGCGCATCTACGACCTCCAGAACCCGGAGTCGAAGATGAGCAAGTCGGCGGCGAGCGACGCCGGCATCGTCTGGATGCTCGACGAGCCGAAGAAGACCGCGAAGAAGATCAAGAGCGCGGTCACCGACACCGAACGCGAAATCCGCTTCGACCGAGGTGCCAAGCCCGGGGTCTCCAACCTCCTCGCCATCCTGTCGGCCTTCACCGGCACCGCGATCCCCGCGCTCGAAGAGTCGTATGCCGGGCGCGGCTACGGCGATCTCAAGGGCGACGTGGCCGAGGCCGTCGTCGAGAAGTTCACCCCGGTCCGCGAACGCACCCTCGAGCTGCTCGACGATCCCGCCGAGCTCGACCGGGTCCTCGCCCACAACGCCGACCGCGCGGCCGAAATCGCCGAGGCGACTCTGGCGACGGTCTACGACAAGATCGGCTTCGTCCGTCGGGGCCCTTCCGGTCGACAGCTCGGCTGACGACACCATGCTGCCGTTCGTGCTCGAATCGAAGCGGCTGCGGCTCGAAGTGCCGCGGACGGCCGATGTCGGCGCCATCTTCGACGCCTGCCAAGACGAACAGCTCCAGGAGTACACGACGGTGCCGGTGCCGTACACGTTCCGCGACGCCCAGTTCTTCGTCTCGCAGGTGGTCGAGCGCGGCTGGACGACCGGCCGCGAGTACACCTGGGGGCTCCGCGAGCCCGGATCGAGCCTGCTCGTCGGCATGATCAGCATCCGTCTGCTGCACCGCGACGTCGGCTTCTGGTCCGCCGCCGAGGCACGGGGGCGCGGCCTGATGACGGAGGCACTGCGCCTGGTCAGCGACTGGGCCTTCGACGAGGGCCTTCCCGACATCCGGTGGGAGGGCTACGTCGGCAACACCGGCTCGGCCGGAGTCGCCCGCCGTTCCGGCTTCAGGTACACCGGTACGGGCCCCGGGCTCCAGCCCGACCGTGGCGGGCGCCACCCGGAGTGCTGGAAGGGCATTCTCTCGGCTACCGACGACACCACCGAAAAGCCCGGCTGGCCGGCCGAGAGCGTCGCTCGACCCTGAGTCGACTCTCCGCCCCGACCCTGCCTGCCGCGCCACCACTGCTCTCCTGCGACCCTGCCTGGAATACAGCACGGCGGAGGGCGTTGGCTAAGGTCGAACAGCAACCCACTACTCGAAAGCCCGACCAGTGCCCCTCTCCCCCGACCGACTCGCGACTGCGATGCGGCACGCGCTCAGCCTCGCCGCCCACGGTCCGGTCACCGGCCCGCACGCTCGAGTCGGCTGCGTCCTGCTCGACGACGCCGGAGCGACCGTCGCCGAGGGCTGGCACCGCGGGGCCGGCACACCGCACGCCGAGGTCGACGCACTCGCGAAGCTCCCCGGGGGCGACGCACGCGGCCTGACCGCCGTCGTCACGCTCGAGCCCTGCAACCACTGGGGGCGGACGGGCCCGTGCAGCGAGGCCCTCATCGAGGCGGGAATCAATCGAGTCGTCTTCTCCGTCGAGGATCCCGGTGCTCACTCGGGCGGAGGCAAGGAGCGTCTCAGAGACGCCGGCGTCCCGGTCGAGGAGGGCGTCCTGGTCGACGAGGTCTCGGAGTGGATGCGCCGATGGCTGACCGCCGTCCAGCTCGGCAGACCGTTCGTCACCGTGAAATGGGCGTCCAGCCTCGACGGCCGCGCAGCGGCCGCCGACGGCACGAGCCAATGGATCACGGGCGCGGCCGCTCGTCAGCACGTGCACGAGCAGCGTGCGGAGCACGACGCCATCCTCGTCGGAACAGGCACGGTCCTCAGCGACGACCCGAGTCTGACCGCCCGGGGCGACGGCGGCGAGTTGCTCGCGAGCCAGCCCGTGCCGGTGGTCGTTGGCGAGCGGTCCCTGCCGGCGACCAGTCGGATCCTGAAGCACCCTCGCGAGGCGATCGTCACCGGCACGCGCGACCTCGACGCGGTGCTGGCCGACCTGTACGCCCGCGAGATCCGCACCGTGTTCGTCGAGGGCGGGCCGACGGTCGCTTCCGAATTCATCCGTCGGGGTCTCGCCGACGACATCCTCGTCTACCTGGCGCCGACCCTGATCGGCGGCCCCGGGCTCGCCCTCGGCGACCTCGGCGTCGACACGATCGACGGGCAGCACCGTCTCACCGTGACGCACGTCACACCCCTCGGCGACGATCTCGCGATCCTCGCCCGCACCCGGAGCGGGAGCTCTTCATGACCGACACCCCCGCGGTTCGACCGCACGTCTCATTTGAAGTCGAGACCACCGTTCCGACGACGCACGGCACGTTCCGCATGCGCGCCTACCGCGACCTCGACACCGGCGCCGACCACATTGCCATCGTGTCGGGGCGTCCCGCCGACGGGGCGATCGTGCGCGTGCACTCGGAGTGCCTCACCGGTGAAGCGTTCGGGTCGCTCAAATGCGAGTGCGGGCCCCAACTCGACGCCGCCCTCGACACCATTCGCGACCACGGCGGCGTGGTGATCTACCTCCGGGGCCACGAGGGCCGAGGCATCGGCCTCATCAACAAGCTGCGCGCCTACAAGCTGCAGGAGGAGGGCCTCGACACGCTCGACGCGAACCTCGCGCTCGGACTCCCCGCCGACGCCCGCGAGTACGTCGCGGCCGCCGACATCCTGCGCGACCTCGGCATCACGTCGGTGCGGCTGCTGTCGAACAACCCCGACAAGCGTCTGCAGCTCACGCAGCACGACATCGAGGTCAGTGAGATGGTGCCCCTCGTCGTCGGCGTCGGCACATTCAACGAGTCGTACCTCGACACCAAGCGCGACCGGATGGGTCACCAGCTTCCAGGGTCGCTCGGTACCGCCTGAGTTCACGAAACCGTGCCGCGCGGTTCGACGGGCCGGGCGTGTCGTAGTAATCTGCCACTCGGCTGTTACAAACGGCCGATCACTTCCCCGGTGGCGACGATGCTCGGGAGCCCCGCCTCACCCCGCGCCGCCTCTCGAAGCGCCTCTCCGCCGCCTCTCGCGGTGCGATCTTTCGGGCTCGCACCCTGCACGTCAGCGACGGAGACACTCGCATGTCAGCCCGCACCACCACGCCCGCAACACCCGGCAAGCCCACCACGACCGGCTCCGACGCCGCGCCGGTGAACTCGCGCTCCCGCGTCATCGTCGCGAGCCTCATCGGCACCTCTATCGAGTTCTACGACTTCTACGTCTACGCGACCGCGGCAGTGCTGGTGTTCCCCACCCTCTTCTTCGCGAACTCCGACCCGACGATCGCTCTGCTCCAGTCGTTCGCGGTCTTCGGCGTCGCCTTCGTCGCCCGGCCGGTCGGCTCGATCGTCTTCGGCCACTTCGGCGACCGCATCGGTCGGAAGAACACCCTCATCGCATCGCTGCTCACGATGGGCATCGCGACGTTCTTGATCGGACTCATTCCCGCCGGCACAACTACCGGATGGTCGATTCTGGCTCCGACGTTCCTTGTGATCCTCCGATTCGCGCAGGGCTTCGGCCTCGGCGGCGAGTGGAGCGGGGCGGCGTTGCTCGCGACAGAGAACGCCCCCAAGGGCAAGCGCGCCATCTACGGCACGTTCCCGCAGCTCGGTGCACCAATCGGCTTCATGATCGCCAACGGGCTGTTCCTGGTGCTCAACGTGTCGATGTCGGCCGAGGCGTTCGCGAGCTGGGGCTGGCGCATCCCGTTCCTCGGCTCTGCGCTCCTCGTCGCGGTCGGCCTCTACGCCCGGTTCAAGCTCGTCGAGACCCCCGCGTTCACCAAGGTCATCGAGACCGGAAACGTGTCGAAGCTCCCCCTCGGCCGCGTGTTCCGCACCAGCTGGCGTCAGCTGATCCTCGGCACGTTCATCATGCTGGCGACCTACACGCTCTTCTACCTGATGACTACGTTCACGCTCACTTACGGCACGACGCCAGCCGACGCCCCCGTGGCCGGGCTCGGCTACACCCGCGAGAAGTTCCTGCTCATGCTCATCGTCGGTGTCGCGTTCTTCGGCATCTTCACGCTCGTGTCGGGGCCGCTGGCCGAGCGCTTCGGTCGGCGACGCCTCCTGCTCGTGGTGACCAGTGGGATCCTCGTCTTCGGCTTTTTGTTCACCCCGCTCTTCGGGGCCGGGTTCGCCGGTGCGCAGGGTCTGCTGATCGTCGGGTTCATCCTCATGGGGCTCACCTTCGGGCCGATGGGTGCGGTGCTGCCGGAGCTGTTCCCCGCGAACGTCAGATACACAGGATCCGCCATCAGCTACAACTTTGCGAGCATCCTGGGCGCCGCAGTCGCCCCCTTCATCGCCGTGGCGCTCTGGAAAGCCGCCGAGGGAAGCACCTGGCTCGTCGGCGTCTACCTGTCGGCGATGGCGCTCATCACGCTCGTAGCGCTGGTGCTCAGCAAAGAAACGCGCGACGTCGACTACGGCGAGAACCTGAGCTAGCCGTCTGGCTGTTATCCACAGACCCGAGGGATTCGTGGGCGGTGTCGGACGGCGAGGCTAAAATCGACGGAGCACCCACCAGAAGGACAGAATGAGCTCCGACACCGACTCGCGCCCCACCGCTTCTCCGACCGCGTCGGTGCCCTCTGCCGCATCGGCGTCTTCGTCCGCTGCGGGTTCGTCGGGTTCGGCGTCTTCATCAGATTCGGCGTCTTCGTCAGGTTCGGCATCCGGCACGAAGAAGCGCGCGCGTCGCCCTCGCCCGCCGCGTCTCGACCGAAACGGGCGGCCCATTCCCGAGGGGCCCAGAGCGAAGTTCAGCCAGCTGCTGCCCTACCTCTTCGAGAACAAACCGGTGCTCTTCGTGATCGTCGGGCTCAGCGTTCTCGGTGCGGCCGCATCGCTGGCGCAGCCTCTGCTCGTTCAGCAGGTGATCGGCTTCGTCCAGGCCAACAAGCCCCTGGGCCCGTTGGTCTTCGCTCTCGTCGCCCTGGTGGTCGTCTCGGGCCTGGTCAACGGGTTCCAGCACTACCTCCTCCAACGAACGGGTGAGGCGGTCGTGCTCTCGAGCCGCCGCCGACTCGTCGCACGGATGCTCAACCTCCCCATCAGCGAATTCGATGCGCGACGGACGGGCGACCTCGTGTCGCGCGTCGGCTCCGACACCACCCTGCTCCGGGCCGTCCTCACGCAGGGGCTCGTAGATGCGGTCGGTGGCTCGCTCACCTTCATCGGCGCCATCATCGGCATGGCCATCATCGATCCCGTGCTGCTGGCCCTCACTGTGCTGATCGTGGCCATCTCGGTCGTGGTCGTCGTAACGCTGTCGCGGCGGATCCGCGTTGCCAGCCAGCGGGCCCAGCGCAAGGTCGGCGACCTGACCGCCGCCGTCGAGCGCGCCATCTCGTCTATTCGCACTGTCCGGGCGTCCGGGGCCACGGAGCGCGAAATCGATGCCATCGACGTCGATGCCCGCGGCGCCTACGACCGCGGTCTCGAGGTGGCGAGCGCCTCCGCCGTCGTCGTGCCGATCGCCAGCATCGCCATGCAGGTGTCGTTCCTGGTCGTCCTCGGAGTGGGCGGCTACCGTGTCGCGACCGGTGCCGACACGATCGCCGACCTCGTGTCGTTCATTCTGTTCCTGTTCCTCATGATCATGCCTCTCGGCCAGGCGTTCGGCGCCGTCACGAGTGTCAACTCCGCGCTCGGTGCTCTCGGCCGCATCCAAGAGATCATCGATCTCCCCGGTGAGACCGCGAACGACGAGGCTCTGGCCCGAGCGGCTGCGACTACCGGAACCGTGGCCGAGTCCGACCACTCGCTGACCTTCGAGGGCGTCGAGTTCAGCTACCCGACCGCTCCTCCCAGCGAGGAGGAGCTCCTCGCCCCCGTCACCCCCAAGGCCGCATCGTCATCAGGCGTCGAGTCCGGCCTGACAGTGCTCCGTGGCGTCTCGTTCACCGCGCCCCAGGGCAAGCGCACCGCGCTCGTCGGGCCGTCAGGTGCCGGTAAGTCGACCATCCTCGCGCTCATCGAACGCTTCTACGATCCGACGGCCGGCGTGATCCGACTCGGCGGCGTCGACATCCGGGCTCTCGATCGCTTCGAGCTCCGCGCTCAGATCGGCTACGTCGAGCAAGACGCTCCCGTGCTCGCCGGCACGATCCGAGACAACCTCGTGCTCGGCGCTCCCGGCGCCACCGACGACGACTGCCGTCGCGTGCTCGAGGCCGTCAACCTCACCGCCGTTCTCGAGCGCGGCGAGCACGGCCTCGACGCTCAGGTCGGCGAAGACGGCGTGATGCTGTCCGGTGGCGAGAAGCAGCGCCTCGCCATCGCGCGCACCCTTCTCGCGGCACCGCCGATCCTTCTGCTCGACGAGTCGACCTCGTCTCTCGACGGCATCAACGAGCAGCGTCTCCGCGAGGCGATCGACGCCGTCGCCGAGAACCGCACGCTGATCATCATCGCCCACCGCCTCTCGACGGTTGTCGACTCCGACCAGATCGTCGTGCTCGACGAGGGCTCCGTGGTCGGTGTCGGTACGCACTCCGAGCTGGTTCAGTCCACGCCGCTCTACCGCGATCTCGCCAAGCACCAGCTGCTCGTGTAGTTCGCGGCTGCTGGCTGACTTCGGCTGCACCCGCACGATCGGCTCACACCCGCCCGATCGGCTCGCACCCGCACGATCGGCTCGCACCCGCGCGATCGGCTCACACTCGCGCGATCGGCCTAAGCAGTTGCCCTGGCTGGCGGGTGCACGCCGCTCTTGCGGTTCTAGGCCGATGGTGCGGGCCATCGCAGAGGCTGCACGGGCGAACGGCGATAGCTCCCCCCGCGAGATGGCCTAATCGACGGGAGCTAGCCACGCTCGACGTAGGTAGGGCCATCTCGCGGCGTGCGGGCGGACAGTGCCGGGCAGCCCACGACGCCGAGATCGCAGTTGAGGTCGATCGCACCGGACGCCAAATGCGATCTCGGCGCAGGTAATGAGCCTCAACGAGAAGGCCTAATCGACGGGAGCTAGCCACGCTCGACGTAGGTAGGGCCATCTCGCGGCGTGGGGGCGGGCCTGGGCGGACCCACGACGCCGAAATCGCAGTTGAGGTCGATCGCACCGGACGCCAAATGCGATCTCGGCGCCGCCACGAGCCTCAACGAGATGGCCTAATCGACGGCGTTTAGCCACGCTTATCGTAGATACGGCCATCTCGCGGCAGGCGGGAGGGCCCGGGCAGCCCACGACGCCGAGATCGCACTTGAAGTCGCCGGCACCCGACGCGAAGTGCGATCTCGGCGCCGGCAGAAGCAAAAGCTAGCGCAGCGCGACTACACGACCTCGATGCCCGCAGCACGCATCTCGTCGAGAGCCGCCGCGCTCGAGCGAGGGTCGACGCCCGCGACGAGGTCGCCGAGCACGCGCACCCGCCCAGCACCAACACCGCCAGCACCGGCACCAGCACGCGAACCACCCGCGCCCGCCCCGAGCAGCGCCACCGCGTCGAGCGCCGAGGCCCGCACGCAGTAGTCGGTCGCGATGCCGACCACGTCGACCGAGTCGACTCCGGCTCGGGCCAGTACCGACGCCACGCGCGAGCCGTCGTCGGTCACGCCCTCGAACATCGAGTACGCGGGCTCGCCCATCCCTTTGCACACGTGCACATCGATCAGAGACGTGTCGAGGCTCGGGTGGTAGTCCGCGCCGACAGTGCCGGCCACGCAGTGCACGGGCCAGGTAGTAACAAAATCAGGATCCGCGCCCCCCGCAAAATGCCCACCGTTGTCGTTCCCTGCATCGTGCCAGTCCCGCGACGCCACCACGAGGTCGTAAGCGGCAGACGCACCCGAGGCAGAAGCGCCAGACACACCCGAGGCACCGCCGGCACCAGCACCCCCGGCACCACCCCGCACCAACGCCGTGATCCCCCGCGCGACCGCCGCTCCCCCGTCGACGCCGAGCGCTCCGCCCTCCGTGAAGTCGTTCTGCACGTCGACGATGAGGAGCGCGCGCGTCACGAGTTGGTCAGGTTGGCGCCGCACGAGTACGCGGCCGTGGTCAGCGTGTCGAGCGCCTCGCGGGCTGTGCCGGTGACGTTGCCGATGGCGTAGAACGCGAACGCCAGCTTGGTGCCGTCTTTCGCGTCGATCGTTCCGGCGAGCGTGTAGGCGCTGTCGATCCAACCGGTCTTGGCGTGGACGGCCCCACGGGCGACGGCGTTCGCGCCGGTGAACCGTGTCGCCAGGGTGCCGCTCTGGCCCGAGACGGGCAGGGCGTCGTACAGCACCCCGAGGGATCCTTCGCGGTTCAGCACCTTGATCATCAGGTTCGCCTCGAAGGCCGTCGGAACGCCGTTGTTGGCGCTCTCGCCCGAGCCGTCGACGATCTTGATCTTCGACGAGTCGAGGCTGTACGCCTTCTTGAGGGCCGCCTGGTAGACGCTGGTGAGGGATGCGGCCGAGCCGTCGGATCCTGAGACCTTCGACGAGACGCGAGCGAACATCTCGGCCAGCGTGTTGTCGCTGTTGGGGATCATCTGCCCGACGAGGGTCGACACCGGCTGCGACTGCACCTGCCCCAGCACGGTCTTGCTGGTCGCGACGCCGCGGGTGAGAGGGGCCGTCGAGGCGCCCTTGACCCCGGCTGCGGCGAGGGCCGCGCGGAAGGCCTCACCGGCACGGCCGACGGGGTCGGTGCTGCGCGGGCTCGTCGCCAGGGCAGGGTTGGCACGATCGCCGTCAACCATGAGCGCGACGACCTCGGGCTGGTAGCCGATGGTGCGCTCGGTGAGGGGCCAGCTGGCGTCGTAGCGGTCGGCGTCGTTCCAGAAGCTGTCGTCGAGCTGGATCGACTTGAGCGTCTTCGAGCCGAGGCGCGATTTGACCTGCGTGGCTAGGTCGCTGAGCTTCGGCGCTCCGCTGTAGACGCTCTCCGAACCGGCCGGCGTGGCCGAGAGAGTGGCGTCGCCGCCCCCGACGAGCGTGATGTCGCCGTCTTTGCCGACGACCTTGGTCGTGAAGCGGTAGTCGGGGCCGAGCACCGAGAGCGCGGTCGCCGTCGTGAGCGTCTTCATCACGCTTCCGGTGCGCGCCGGGGTCTGGCCGTTGCGGTCGAAGAGGGTCGCACCGGTCGCTGCGTTCACGACCGTGCCTTCGAAGGTGCCGAGGCGGCCGTCGGCTGCCGCAGAAGCGACGGAGCACGTGCGCAGCGGCACGGGCGAGGCGACGGGCGACGGTTTGGCACGCTCGGCCGACGCGGTCGCTTTCGGGGTCGAGGTGGCCTTGGGGGTGGCCTTCTTCGTCGACGAAGCGGACGATGACGGCGTCGTATCGGCGATTGCACCCGCCTGCGTCAAGGGCGCCGTCGGGGCCGTCGCCGCACCGGCTGCGAGCGCGGAGCCGCCGAACAGCACCAGCGCCAGGGCCCCTCCGGTGATCGCGGAGCCGCGCGGGTGGGAGCGAATGAAGGCGGTGGCGCGGGAAAGCGGGCCGGCCGAGGTGGCCTCGTCGTCGGAAGTCATCCAGGCCATCCTACGAAACGTCAGCGAGAACGCCAGCCCCCGAGCGAGGCTGGCCCCTACCTGCCGCCGGGATACACGACGCCGAGCTGGCGTCGCACCTCGTCCATCGTCTCCATGACCGCGATCGACGCGGCCGGCGTGAGGGCGGCGTCGTCGCTCCAGCCCTCGTCGACGAGGCGCGCCAGCTCGAACGCCTGGAACTGCATTCCGCGCAGCCCGTCGTCGTCGGCGTCGTAGCGCGTCACCAGCGACCCGTCGGCGGTGTACACGCTGAACCCCGACGGGGCGAAGAACGTGTCGTCGATCTCGATACGGCCGTCGGTACCGTCGATCCGGGCGCTGTTGACGAGCGCGACGTCGAGGGCGCTGTAGATCAGCGAGGTCGCTCCTCCGTCATGCGACAGCACGACACCTGACGACCGGTCGACGCCGCGGTCGCTCAGCACTCCGCTGGCGCTGACCGAGGTCGGCGCACCCAGCACGTCGAGCGCGAACGCCACCGGGTAGACCCCGAGGTCGAGCAGAGCCCCGCCACCGAGCGCCGGGTCGTTGAGACGGTGGTCGGGGTCGCTCGGCAGCTTCTGCGCGTGCGTACCGGTGAAGAGACGGAGGTCGCCGATGGCTCCCGAACGCAGGATCCGACGGAGCTCCCGATTCTGCGGCAGGAATCGCGTCCACATCGCCTCCAGCGCGATCACGCCGGCTTGCTCTGCCGCGGCGTAGACCTCGCGTGCCTCGTCGGCGTTCAGCGTGATCGGCTTCTCGATCAGCACGTGCTTGCCGGCGGCGATGGCGAGGAGGGCCTGGTCTCGATGGAAGGCGTGCGGGGTGGCGATGTAGATCGCATCGACGGTGTCGTCAGCCACCAGCGCTTCGTAGCTGCCGTGCGCCTGGGCGATGCCGAACTCGTCGGCGAACTTCTGTGCGGTGGCCGGCGTGCGCGAGCCGACCGCGGTCACGTCGAGGTCGACGCCCTGTTCGCGAGCACCGACGAGGTCGGCGACGAAGGTGGAGGCGATACCGCCCGGACCGAGGATTCCCCAGCGAATACGTGACATGGGTCGATCCTGTCAGATGTCGAGGTCGGCGGCCCTCGCGTACGAGGACTGCGCCCCGAGGCCGTGGATCGCGAAGCTGCCAGCACGGGTGCCGAGGCTCACCGCGTCGGCGAGCGAGCTGCCACGGGCGATCGCTGAGGCCATCGCGCCGGTGAAGGCGTCGCCTGCCCCGGTCGTGTCGACGACCTCGCCGGTCGCCTCCGCGGGTGCGTGCCCGGTCGCGTCGGATGTCGCCCAGATCGCTCCCTCGGGCCCGAGCGTGATGACGACCGATCGTGCCCGCGACCGAAGGGCCGCGAGGGCCCCGTCGGCCCCCTCCCGGTCGGCCACGGGAAGTCCGGTCATCTCGGCGGCCTCGCCCTCGTTGAGCACGAGGGGGTCGGCCAGAGCGATCACGTCGCTCGCGATCGGCGCAAAGGGCGCGAGATTGATCAGAACGCGGAGCCCCGTGTCGGCGGCGGCCCGCACGCTGGCCTCGAGCACGGCAACGGAGAGCTCTCCCTGAAGAGACAGGATCGCCCCGGGCTGCGCCAAGCGCCGCACGGCCCGCGAGGCGCGGTCGGCCGTCACGGTGCTGTTGGCCCCCGAGACGACCGTGATCGAGTTCTCGCCGGCGTCGTCGACCATGATCAAGGCCAGGCCGGTCGGCTGGCTGTCGATGATCGAGACGTCGTCGATCGAGACGCCGTCGGTCTGAAGGGAGCGAAGGATCCGCGCGCCGTCGTCATCCCGACCGACTGCGCCGACGAAGTGGACGTCTGCCCCCAACCGCGCGGCGGCGACGGCTTGGTTCGCGCCCTTGCCGCCGGGCTGCTTGGCGAGGCTCGTCGCGATGGTCGTCTCACCGGGCCGGGGTGACCTCGGGGTGCGGACGAGGTAGTCCTGATTCGCTGATCCGACGACGATGACGCGCGAGCTGTTCACGCGGTCAAGACTGTCACGATCCCGCCCTCAATTCACCGAGCCCCACGCCGAACAGCCGTGCCGAGATGCCGCGCTCGGCGCGGTTGGTGGGGTCCCGTCTCGCCGTCCCGAAACTGCTCGCGCGAGACGGGACCCGGGGGGCGCACCAGCACCGGTGCTCCCTCGCCCGGACGACCCGTCAGCCGAAGCGGCCGTTGACGTAGTCGGAAGTCCGGGGATCCTGGGGGCGGTCGAACATGGCCTCGGTGAGCCCGTGTTCGACGATGGCACCGGGGGTGCCCGCCTCGGCGAGGAAGAAGGCGCAGCGCTTCGAGACGCGCTGGGCCTGCTGCATGTTGTGGGTCACGATGACGATGGTCACGTCGGTTGCGAGCTCGGTGATCGTCCGCTCGATGCGGCGCGTCGACGTCGGGTCGAGTGCGGAGCACGGCTCGTCCATCAGCAGCACTCGCGGGCGCACGGCGAGCGAGCGAGCGATGCAAAGCCGCTGCTGCTGGCCGCCCGAGAGACCGCCGCCCGGCTGGCGCAGGCGGTCCTTCACCTCGGTCCAGAGGCCGGCCTTGAGAAGGGTCTCCTCGACGAGATCCGCCTTCGCCGACTTGTCGAGCTTCACGCCGGTCAGCGCCAGCCCCGAGAGCACGTTGTCTTGGATGCTCATCGCCGGGAACGGGTTGGGCTTCTGAAAGACCATTCCGATCTGACGACGGGCGTCGGTGATGCGGCGGCTCGCGTCGTACACGTCGACGCCGTCGAGCAGCACCTCGCCAGCGAGTGAGGCGCTCGGCACGAGTTCGTGCATGCGATTGAGGATCCGGAGGAACGTGCTCTTACCGCACCCCGAGGGTCCGATCAGCGCCGTCACCTCCCCCGGCTGCATGGTCAGCGACACCCGGTCGAGCACCTTGCGGTCGCCGAACCAGGCGGAGATCGCGCGAGCGTCGAGGGTGGCGAGGGTGGGCAGGGCGGTCGTGTCGACGGCGGGTTCGTCAAACCAGGCGCCGAACTCGGCGGTGGTGGCGAGGCCGGTCGGCACACCGGCGGACGGACCGGAAGGCGCGTCGAGCGGGGCCGTGCCGGACACCGGTGCGGGAACGGGTGCAGTAGTCATGGGAGTTCTCGAATCACATCAGGTTGGGAAGCAGGATCATGGTCTGTCGGGCGGCGACGAGCCCGACGGCGAGGAGCACCGGTACGGCGACGACCCAGGTCTGTCGTCGTCCCCAGAAGCGTGTGCTCAGCGCGAAGAGCGTGATCAGGCCAAAGAGGAGGATCAGCCCGAGCAGCAGGAACGGCCAGGCTTCGCCGTCGCCGACCATCGGGAGCTCCTCCTGGCCCAGCGCGGCGTAGTCGAGCACGGTCTGGGGTGTCGGCTGAGCGGCTGACGTGAGAGTCGCATCGACGCGGACGATCCCATCGGGGAAGAACGGCATCCCCTCGGCGCTGACCAGGGTCAGTCGGCCGCCGCCCGACGCCATCGCCTTCGGCACGGGATCCCCCTCGTGGCGGACACCGATCACGGGGTACTTCGCGGATCCTTGTCCGGTCGTCGCGACGATGACGTCGCCGGCCTTGAGCGAGGCGAGGTGGGCGAACGGCGCACCGTTCGAGGCCTGACGGCCGTAGACCACGCTGGCGCCCTGCTGGCCGGGAAGCGGTGTGTCGCGCCGGTGACCCGGCCCGCCCTCGGTGACCGACGAGGAGGTGCCCTCGAGCACGACCTGGTTCAGACCGATCGACGGGATCTCGAGGATCGCCACCGGGGTGCCGAGGGCGTGCAGGTGCCCGTCGGTGCCGGTCTGGCCGACCGGGGCGGTGGCGTTCGCGAGCTGGTAGCGGAAATCCGAGACCGACAGCTGCTGGTCGCGGACGGCGCTGATCTGCGAGACGCCGGCGAACTGGGCGACGAAGCCCACCGCGAGCAGGCCGACGACGATGATGGCCGAGCCCGAGAAGCGGAGGCGGTCGGGGGTCGACAGCGCGGGGAACGACTGGGCGGCGGGGCTCGTGGTGTCGAGATCGGACCAGCCCGCGGACCCGGCGTCCGAGCGGGGTGCCCGGGTGACGGGGCGGGTCGGCCGACGGAGACGCCGCAGGAGGGCGCTCGGGCCGCTCGAGGGGCGGACGGTGGTGGTCATGTGGTGTGCCAGTCGGGAGGAGGAACGGGGGAAGCGGGCCGGTCGCACGAGGCGACCGGCCCGCAGGGGGTGCTACTTGACGATCTTTACGGAGACCGACTTGGCGGCGGTCTTCCAGATCGAGCTGCCGCTGTACTTCACGGTCAGCTTGTGGGTGCCGACCTTGAGCTTCGGCAGCGTGACCGAGAGCTTGCCGCTCTTCAGCGCCTTCTTCGCCACGAGGGTCTTGGTGCCCTCCTTGACCGTGATGGTGCCGGTCGCCGTCGACTTCGCGACGGCCACCTTGACGGTGAGCGCGGCGCCCTTGGTCGAGTGCGTGGTCGCGACCTTGTTGGTCGTGATCGTTGCTGCACCCTTGGCGACCTTCACGGTCTTCGCCGCGCTGGTCGACGCCTTCACCGCGGTCGTGGCCGGGGTGTAGGAGGCGGACAGCGAGTAGCTCGCCTTGAGCGGCACGAACTACGTCCGGCTCGCTCGTGGTCCGTTGCGGGTCGCGTACCCTCACCCTACGATTTCGAGAAGATGGGCCGCTTTCGAGGCGCCAAGCCCGTTTTTCGTATGCTGAAGGCCCGCGTCTCCGGCGGGGCCCTGCGCAGCGCCGCCTCCCGCGTCTCTGGCGGGGCCCTGCGCAGCGCCGCCTCCCGCGTCCGCGGCGAGCGAAGCGACGCCGCAGCGGCGAGAGCCGCCAGACAGGCACGAAACACCGACATCGGGGAGCGCCCCGAAGGGGCTGCGAACACGGTACACGGAGGTGAGCCGCCTGTCGGAATCGAACCGACGACCTTCTCATTACGAGTGAGACGCTCTACCGACTGAGCTAAGGCGGCGTGGTTTCGGGGGTTGGCCCGAACGCACAGTCAGATACATTACCCGATCGCGGGGCTCTGCCGTGACCACAGGGTGCCGAGGGCCTGGAAGCTCGCGTCGAGTTGCGCGCGGAGGCTCTTTTCGGGGTTGTCGTCGCGTGCCGGGGTGACTGCGGGGTCGATCCAGGCGGTCCAGGCGTGGCGGAGGGTCGCCATGACGACGAGGGAGGCGAGGCCCGCTTCTGCGCGGAGCGCTGCAGGGTCGGCGGCGAGGCCCGGGTCGTCGACGGCGAAGCGGCGTTCGAGGAGGTCGAGCAGCTGCGCTTCGAATTCGTGCAGCCCGGCACTGCGCCGGGCGAAGAGCTCGGGGTGGTCGCGCAGCACGGCTCGGCGCCAGTGCACGAGCTCGCGGTCGGTGACGATCACCTCCATGGCGCGCCCGACGAGGTCGACGAGGTCGGCCAGCAGGCGGTCGCGCCCTCCCCCGGCGACGAAGTGGTCGATCTCGGGCCCGTCGGGGATGTGCGGCGGGTCGCCGACGACCGCTTCTTCTTTCGAGGGGAAGTAGTTGAAGAAGGTGCGCGGCGACACGTCGGCCTCCCGACCGATCATGTCGACGGTGACGGCGTCGTAGCCGTTGTCGCGGACGAGTCGCAGCACTGCGACCTGGATGGCTCGACGTGTCGCGAGTCGTTTGCGTTCGCGGAGTCCGGGTTGTGCTTCGGGCATGTGCCTATCTTTGCTTACCGGACGGCGTGGCGGCTGACAGCGATCAGCATGGCCTCGAGCACGAGGGCCGGCGACACGTTGCGGTCGACCCGGGTGCGGGCCGTGCTGATCGCATCGAGCACCTTGAGGGTGGTCGCCGGGGTCGAGGCTCCGGCGGCGCTTTCGAGGGCCGGGCGGATGCTGTCGTTGATCGGCTCCCCCGCGGCTCCGAGCTGCAGCAGCAGCACGTCGCGGTAGAGCGAGAGCAAATCGACGAGGATCCGGTCGAGCCCGTCGTGCAGCCCCCGTTTCGCGCGACGCTTCTGGTCGTCTTCCATCGCCCGCAGCTGTGCGCGCAGTGCTGGCGGCACTGTGCCACCCTCGGCGACGCCGAGCGATCGGAGTGCCGCTTTGCGTTCTTCTTCGTCGTGCTCGGCCGTGAACGACTTCGCGTCTTCGCCGGCGACAGCGAGAAGGGTCGCCGCGGCGATCACGGCGTCGGAGGTCGACCGGATCGAGAGGGCCGTTTCAAGGGTCTGGCGGCGACGGGCACGCGCTTCAGGATCCGTGGCCAGACGCCGCGCCATCCCGATGTGGCTTTGGGCCTCCCGGGCGGCCACGACCGCCGTCTCGGGGTCGACGCCGTCTCGGTCGCGAAGCAGCGCCGCCACGTCGTCGATGGAGGGCACGCGCAGGCCGAGGCTCCGGACCCGTGACCGGATGGTCGGTAGCAGGTCGGCCTCGCTCGGGGCGCAGAGGATCCACACTGTCGACACGGGTGGCTCTTCGAGCGCTTTGAGCAGCACGTTCGACGAGTGCTCGCTCATGCGGTCGGCGTCTTCGACGACGACGACGCGGTAGCGGCCGACGCTCGGCGAATAGTACGACGCTTTGACGAGTTCGCGCACCTGGTCGATGGTGATGATGACGAGCTCGGTGGCGAGCACGGCCAGGTCGGGGTGCGAGCGAGCCTGCACCTGCCGCAGAGTCGCGTCTTCGTCGTCGGGGCCTCGGGAGAGAAGCGCCGCCGCGAACGCGTAGGCGAGGTTGGAGCGGCCGGATCCTGGGGGGCCCGTGATCAGCCAGGAGTGCGCCATGGCCCGGTTGCCCGGATCGTGGCTGGCTGCGGCCTGCAGCGTGCGGATGGCCTCGTTTTGGCCGGTGAGGTTGCTCCAGACGCCCATGTCAGCCGAGCAGCTCTCTGACCCGGTCGCCGATGGCGCGGGCGATGTCGGCGCGGTCAAGGGACGCGTCGAGCACGAGGAAGCGGTCGGGTTCGGCCGCGGCGAGGTCGAGGAAGGCGTGGCGAACTCGCGCGTGGAAGTCGGCGGCCTCCGCCTCGAGCCGGTCGTATTCGGTGCGCGACGAGTCGAGGCGCGACCTGCTCGCGGTCTCGTCGAGGTCGAGCAGCACGGTGAGGTCGGGCAGGAGCCCCTCGACGGCCCACAGCGACAGGTCGCGGACCTCGTCGGCGCCGAGCACGCGGCCGGCCCCCTGGTAGGCGACAGAGGAGTCGAGGTACCGGTCTTGGAGCACGACATCGCCGCGCTCGAGGGCCGGCCGGACGACGGTGGCCACGTGGTGAGCGCGATCGGCGGCGTAGAGGAGGGCTTCGGCGCGCGGCGCGATGTGGCCGCGGCGGTGGAGCACCATCGAGCGGATCTCGGAGCCGAGGTCGGTGCCGCCGGGTTCGCGGGTGCGGACGACGGTGTGCCCGGCCTCGGTGAGAGACCCCTCGAGGAGGGCGGCCTGGGTCGATTTGCCGACCCCGTCGCCCCCCTCCAGCGTGATGAAGAGGCCCGCCACTACTCAGACTCGGTGGTCTTCGCCGCCGCCGACTTTTTCGCCGCGGCGGTTTTAGCAGCTGTCGTCTTCGCGGCGGTCGTCTTTGCAGCGGTCGTCTTTGCAGCGGTCGCCTTGGCAGCCGTCGTCTTCGCGGCCGGCTTCTTGGCTACGGGCTTCTTCGCCGCGGGCTTCTTGGCGGGTGCCTTTTTCGCCGGGGCCTTCTTGACCGCGGGCCCCTTGGCGCGCTTGTCGGCGATCAGCTGAACGGCGCGATCGAAGTCGACCTCTTCGACGGTCTCGCCGCGCGGGATCGTCGCGTTGGTCTCACCGTCGGTGACGTAGGCGCCGAAGCGACCGTCTTTGATCTTGATCACCTTGCCGCTCACCGGGTCGGGTGCCTCGAACTCCTTCAGGGCGCTGGAGGCACGCTTCGCACCGTACTTGGGCTGCGCGTAGAGCTCGAGCGCACCGGCGAGGTCGATGTCGAAGATCTGGTCTTCGCTCGTGAGCGACCGGGTGTCGGTGCCCTTTTTCAGGTACGGACCGTAGCGGCCGTTCTGGGCCTGGATCTCGTCGCCCGACTCCGGGTCGAGACCCACGGTGCGAGGCAGGTCGAGCAGGCGCAGGGCCGTGGCGAGGTCGATCGAGTCGACGTCCATCGACTTGAACAGAGAGGCGGTCCGCTCCTTCGGCAGGGCGGCCTTCTTGGGCGCCTTCTTGGCGGGAGCCCTCTTGGCCGGGGCCTTCGCCGTGGTCGCACCGGCGGCAGCAGCCGTCTCGGTGGCAGCGGCGGTCGCGGCAGTGTCGGTCTCGGGTGCGCTCTCGAGCACCTCGCCGGTGGCCGCGTCGACGGCGGGCTCCGCCTCGGGCACCTCGGGGGTGCGCTCGGTCACGTAGGGGCCGAAGCGGCCGTCTTTCGCCAGCACCTCTTTGCCCGTCTCGGGGTTGAGGCCGAGCACCCGGTCGCCGACGACGGGAGCGTCGATGAGCTCTCGGGCACGCTGCGGGGTCAGCTCGTCGGGAGCGAGGTCTTCGGGCACGTTGACGCGACGCGGGGTCTCGGGGTCGTCGCTCGGGGTCTCGAGGTAGGGCCCGTAACGACCGATGCGCAGTGTCAACCCTTCGCCGAGAGCGATCGAGTTGATCTCGCGCGCGTCGATCTCGCCGAGGTTGTCGATCACCTTGCGGAGACCGCGGTGCGACTCGTTGCCGAAGTAGAACCCGTTGAGCCAATCGACGCGGTCGGCCTCTCCGCCAGCGATGAGGTCGAGGTCGTCTTCCATGCCCGCGGTGAA
Organism: Frondihabitans sp. VKM Ac-2883; assembly: GCF_015350875.1. Taxonomy (NCBI): domain Bacteria; kingdom Bacillati; phylum Actinomycetota; class Actinomycetes; order Micrococcales; family Microbacteriaceae; genus Frondihabitans; species Frondihabitans sp. VKM Ac-2883. Next base: position 214,440 of record NZ_JADKSF010000003.1, read on the forward strand.
GTCGTACTCCACGAGGTCGCCGAAGTACTCTTCGAGCAGCCGGACCACGGAGAAGGCGATCCAGTTCGGCACGAGTGCGGTGCCCCGGGGAGTCACGTAGCCGCGGTCGACGATGGTCGACATGATCGCCGCGTACGTCGAGGGGCGCCCAATACCGAGCTCTTCGAGCGTCTTGACGAGGCTCGCCTCGGTGTAGCGCGGGGGCGCCGACGTGTCGTGACCCTTGGCTTCGACGTCGTCGATCGAGAGCTTCTGGCCCTCTTTCAGCACGGGGAGCTTGGCGTCGTCTTTCGAGGCGTCAGTGGAGTGGCGGTCCTCGTCTCGCCCCTCCTCGTAGGCCGCGAGGAAGCCGCGGAACGTGATGACGGTGCCGGTCGCGACGAACTCGGCTATCGTGCCCTTCGGGCCGGAGCTGGCGATACCGGTGACGGGCGCCTCGGTCGTCGCGGCGACCACCACGGAGGCGGTGGAGCCCTTCGCGTCGGCCATCTGCGAGGCGACCGTGCGCTTCCAGATCAGGTCGTAGAGCTTCCAGTCATTGCCGCGGAGGGTGCCTTCCAGCTGCTGCGGCGTCTTGAAGGTATCTCCCGAGGGGCGGATGGCCTCGTGGGCCTCCTGCGCGTTCTTGCTCTTGCCGGTGTAGAGGCGCGGCTTCTCGGGGATCGTATCGGCCCCATAGAGAGAAGAGGCCTGGTTGCGTGCCGCGGTGATCGCCTGCTGCGAGAGCGACGGCGAGTCGGTTCGCATGTAGGTGATGTAGCCGTTCTCGTAGAGAGACTGCGCCACGCTCATGGTCTGGCGGGCCGAGAAGCGAAGCTTGCGGGCGGCCTCCTGCTGCAGGGTCGAAGTGGTGAACGGGGCAGCGGGGCGACGCGTGTAAGGCTTCGCCTCGACCGAGCGGACGACCACGTCGACGCCGGGGGCGTATAGGGCTGCGGCGAGCGCCTGAGCTGCGTCAGCGTCGAGGGCGACCGCGTCGCCTTTGAGGTTTCCGCGGTCGTCGTAGTCGCGGCCGCTGGCGATCCGGCTGCCGTCGACCCGCACCAGGCGGGCCGGGAACGGCGAGCGCTCTTCGGTGGGGCTGAAGATGCCGGAGAGATCCCAGTAGCTCGCCGAGACGAACGCGAGGCGTTCGCGCTCGCGGTCGACGACGAGACGGGTAGCGGCCGACTGCACACGACCGGCGGAAAGACCCGGCCCGACCTTGCGCCAGAGAACGGGCGAGACCTCGTAGCCGTAGAGACGGTCGAGAATGCGGCGCGTCTCCTGGGCGTCGACGAGAGCCGTGTCGAGTTCGCGGGTGTTCTCCTGGGCCTTCTGGATCGCATCTTTGGTGATCTCGTGGAAGACCATGCGCTTGACGGGGACCTTGGGCTTGAGTTCTTGCAGGAGGTGCCACGCGATGGCCTCGCCCTCGCGGTCCTCATCAGTGGCGAGGTAGAGCTCGTCGGCGCCCTTGAGCGCGCGTTTGAGGTCGGCGACCGTCTTCTTCTTTGCGTCGGAGACCACGTAGTAGGGCTCGAAGCCGTTCTCGACGTCGACGGAGAACTTGCCGAGCGAGCCCTTCTTCTTGTCGGCGGGGAGATTCTTGGGCTCGACGAGGTCGCGAATGTGGCCGACGGAGGCGAGCACTTCGTAGTCGCTGCCCAAATACTGACCGATCGTCTTGGCCTTGGCGGGCGACTCGACGATTACCAGTTTCTTCGTGCCTGGCACGGGACTCCTTGAATGGTGGAACAGAAGGACTGCCTGCAAACGGTGCAGACGGCTTGGAGACGCGGTGTCGGCCTGGTTGGGCCCACGTCGTTCGCGATGCGCGACGGCCTCGTCGCCTGCCGATCCGAGAGATCGAGCGAGTCGCCGCATCCGACAGCCACACCATACACACCTACTGCCGGGGTCTCGCTCCTCATTCCTTGGAGCCGACCGTGGGCGCGCCGAGAGAACCGGGCGGCTGACCGGCCGTCGCGACCGCGGCGAGAGGCACCAGCCCCACCCCGCGCGAAACGCGGACGGTGACCGTGTCGCCCTCCACCTGACAGGCATCGAGCCCGGCCGACTGAGCCTCGGCGAGCGCCGCTGCGGCCTCGCACGGCGACCCCGGCCGAAGGCCCACGGCGGCGTCGGCGGCAGCGAGGGAGGCCGAGTCGGCGGTCGCCGCCAGGGCGTGTCGCGCCACGAGCAGAGACCCCGAGGCGACCACCGCCTGCACGAGGAGGGTCGCCGCGGCGATCGCCCCCGCGAGTACGACCGAGACGCTGCCGCGCGCGTCGGCCCACCCCGAGAGCGAGCACTGCATATAAGCGGAGCGACCCGGGCGCGCCGCGACCTTCGCGAGCGGCACGGCGCTAGAGCCCGCCACCGGGAGCACAGCTTCGCGCCGAGAGGTCGAGGCCACTCCTCAACCAGCCGAGGGCCACGGTGCGGCCCAGCCGAACGCAGACGGGATCGTCGCCCGAGACCTCGACCCTCGAGCCGGGCACGAGCCGTTGGGCGAGAGCACCCGGGTCGTCACCACGACCGGCCGCACGCGCCGCGGCCCCTGCCGCATCGGCGAGCCTCATCGACTCCCCCGCCGTGCCGACCGCCGCCAGGGCGACGCCGATCATGACGGCGACCGCTGGAGCCACGAGCGCGAATTCGATCGTCGCACTCACGCGACCGTCAGCGCTTTCTGCACGAGGTCGGTCAGCATGGCCTGCACCTGGCCCGAGCGCACGATCGACACGAGCACGCCCGCGAATGCGACGCCGGCCATGATCACGACCGCGTACTCGGCGGTCGCGGCACCCGTGTCGTCGGCGAGGTCGATCCGCCGCAGAGCAGCTCGACCACGCGAGAAGCGGAGGGCAAGAGAAAAAGGAAGAGGAGGAATGAGCACGGATGTCCTTTCGTCGGTGACTCCAGCCTGATCGAGAAGGCGGCAGGCTCCGAGCGCTTCGACCGAGAAGGGGAGAACCCGTCACCCGATCGGCCCTGTGGAGGCGAGGAGCGCCACCATCAGCGGCACGACCCCGATGAGGAGGAACGCCGGCAAGATGCACACGCCGAGCGGCAGCATGAGTCGAACGCCCAGCCGCTCGCTGGCCTCTTCGGCCCGTGCACGAGAGTCGCGCCGCAGCTCGTCGGCGGCCGACCGGAGCAGCCCTCCCGCCGGCACCCCCGCATTCTCCGACAGGCTGACTAGCGCATCGATCTCGGCGGCAGCGGTGGGGATCGTCAGGCCCGCGCAGTGCCGCTCGAGCGCCGCGCTCACCCGGGCCCGGGCCGCTCCCCAGTCGCCGCCACCCTGCATCGCCAGTGCAATGAGCTCGAGGTCGAGCCCGGGAATCCCGTCGGGCGGCGTCGCAGCGGCGAGAAGCCGCCCGTTCCACGCCCGGGCAGCCAGCACCAGAGCGCCGGCCATGCCGACGCAGACCCAACCGATGGGCGTCAGGGCGAGCACCCGCACGGTATCGATTCCGAGCCCCAAAGCGACGAGGATCCCAAACGCCGGCAGAGCGAGCACGATCCGTGCCGTCGCCACCGGCCCGCTGGCAGCGACCCGGGCGTCTCGACGGGCTTGCACGAGCACCCGCGCCGACTCGGCGCTCGACCGCAGGCAGTGCGCGAGCGGGGCGCCGGAGGCTTCCGCGACCTCCCACGCTGCCGCGGCCTGCAGCCACTGCGCGCGGGCGACCACCGGGGCGCACGCGTCGGACCACGCGGAGGAGATCGCCGCCGAGCCGACGAGCCCGCGGCGGAGGGAGTCGGCGGTGAGCGCCAGGATCCTACGCTCGTCCGGTTCGAGAGTCGACTCGGCCAGATGCCTCCACGCAGCGGCCGGTGCGATCCCCGCCTCGAGCAGTACCGCGAGCCTCTCGAGCGACCGCGCGGCCGACGCCCCGGACGTCGATGAACCGGGACCATGTGCGCGACGGCTCACCGGTACGCCTTCGTGGTGAGGCGTCCGTCGTCGTCGAGGGTCAGGCGCGCGACGCCGGAGACCCGACGCCCGAGTGGGCCGACGCTCAGGTGGACGACCGCGCCGAACGCCGATACCGCCTGGCGGGCGACCGCCGCGGGCGAGAGCTCGGCGAGAGCACCTACGGCTTCAAGGCGTGCCGGAACAGCATCGAGCCCGTTGGCGTGCAGGGTGCCGGCACCTCCGTCGTGCCCCGTGTTGAGCGCTGTCAGCAGCTCTCTGATCTCGGGCCCACGGCACTCCCCCACGATCAGCCGGCCCGGGTTCATCCGCAGGGCCTCGCGCACCAGCCGGGCCAGACCGATCTCTCCGGCGCCCTCGAGGTTGGCCTGCCGAGTCTCGAGCGACACCACGTGGGGGTGATCGATCCGCAGTTCGGCGACGTCTTCGAGCGTGATGATGCGATCGGTGGGTGAGGCTTCGGCGAGGAGCGCCGAGAGGAGTGTCGTCTTCCCCGAGCCTGCAGCACCGGTGATGAGCAGGTTGACTCGGCGATGGATGAGGTCGACGAGCAGAGCGCGGGGCACGGTCACGAAGGCGCCGGAGGCCTCGAGGTCGTCCAGCGAGAGCGGCTCGAGTGCGGGCACGCGTATCGACAGCAGGGCACCACCGGTCGAGATGGGAGGGAGCACCGCGTGCACCCGGATCCCGTCGGCCAAACGCACGTCGGCGCACGGGTTCGCTTCGTCGACGTGCCGGCCGCCCGCCCCGATGAGAGCGGTCGCGAGCGCCCGGGCGGCCGGTTCTCCGAGAACGAGATCGTCGAGGAGCTCATGACCGGCGCCCCGGTCGACGACGACCTCGCCGGTCGCGTTCACGAAGAGGTCGGTGACGCTCGGATCGGCGATCAGCGAGCGGAGCGGGCCGAACTGACGGGGTACGGTGCGGCGTACCCCGTTTCGTACCCCGATCTGATCAGTCGTCCCCCGGTCGGCGGTCGACGAGCCGAGGGGTGACGGCACGAATCGGACGGGTGAGTGACCGGGCGGTCGGTCGTGCTCGGGAAGGAACGACACGGCTGCTGACCCGGTAGGCGACCGGTGCTGAAGTGATTTCATGGTCGACGGTAAATCGCCGCTGCAACTCGAGCGCACGTCGGCCGCGGGGGTGGAGAATTCCGTGCGCCAGCGCGCTTGTGGAGACCGGATCAGCTGAGCTTCTTGACGGTTCGTCCAGTAAGGAGCGAAGCGCTACGCACCGCTGTGACCATCACCCGCGGGCGGCGAAAACCGACCGGCGGGTTAAACGAGAGGGGCGGCACCAGTTGGGGGGAACGGGTGCCGCCACGGTACCGCGCGATTGGGGGGAATCGTGGGCGGTACCTGTCGGAACAAGTCCGACAAGAACGAGTGTACCCCAAAACGAGCGCGGCGCAACCGGCTGGCATCCGCGATTTCGCGTCGATCCGAATCCCGACCCGGAGTATCGTTCCCGGGAGCCACACGTGTCGTATGTCGACACCTCGCACCGTCGCGAAAGAAGGATCCATGCCGGACAACATCGACCATCTCCTCACCGAGACCAGGCGGTTCTCCCCCTCTGCCGAGTTCGCCCGATCGGCGGTCGCGACGGAAGACCTGGTGGCCCGGGCGAAGCAGGATCGACTCGAATTCTGGGCCGAGCAGGCTCGCGAGTCGGTGTCGTGGTCGAAGCCGTTCACCAGGATCCTTGACTGGACCAACCCGCCCTTTGCGAAGTGGTTCGACGACGGCACACTCAACGTGGCCTACAACTGCCTCGATCGTCATGTCGAGGCCGGCAACGGCGCTCGAGTCGCCATTCACTGGGAGGGTGAGCCCGGCGACACCCGCACGCTGACGTATGCCGAGCTCACCGCAGAGGTGAAAAAGGCCGCCAACATGCTGCTGGCGCTCGGCGTCGTGGCCGGCGACCGCGTGATCATCTACCTGCCGCTCATTCCCGAGGCCGTCATCGCGATGCTCGCCGTCGCGCGGATCGGCGCCGTGCACTCCGTCGTCTTCGGCGGTTTTAGCGCCGAGAGCATTCGTGCCCGTGTCGACGACGCGCAAGCGAAGGTGGTCATCACGGCCGACGGTGGATGGCGTCGGGGTGCCGTCTCGGCCCTCAAGCCCGCGGTCGACGAGGCACTCGACGAGACCCTGCACGGCTCGAGCAGCGTCGAGAAGGTCGTCGTCGTGAAGCGCGGTGGCAACGACATCGACTGGAACGACTCCCGCGACGCGTGGTGGCACGACCTCCTGGCCGAGGCCGGTGACGAGCATGAGCCCCAGGCATTCGAGGCGGAGCATCCCCTCTTCATCCTCTACACAAGCGGCACGACCGGCAAACCGAAGGGGATCCTCCACACCTCGGGCGGCTACTTGACCGGCGCCGCGTACTCGCACAAGAACGTCTTCGATCTGCACCCCGAGACCGACGTCTACTGGTCGACGGCCGACGTCGGCTGGATCACGGGGCACACCTACGTCGTCTACGGCCCGCTCGCCAACGGGGCGACGCAGGTGCTCTACGAGGGCACCCCCGACTCCCCCGAGCCCGGGCGCTGGTGGGACATCATCGAGAAGTACGGCGTCACGCTCTTCTACGCGGCCCCGACGGCCATCCGCGGCTTCATGAAGGCCGGGCGGCAGATCCCCGCGACACGTGACCTCTCATCACTCCGACTGCTCGGCAGCGTGGGCGAGCCGATCAACCCGGAGGCTTGGGTCTGGTACCGCGACGTGATCGGAGGCGGAAAGACGCCCGTCGTCGACACCTGGTGGCAGACGGAGACCGGCTCGATCATGATCTCCGCGCTGCCCGGGCTCACGACGCTGAAGCCGGGCGCCGCCCAGGTTCCCCTCCCCGGTGTGGCAATCGACGTCGTCGACGACGCCGGTGTGCCCGTCGGCCACGGCGAGGGCGGACTGCTGGTCATCACCGAGCCCTGGCCGTCGATGCTCCGCGGCATCTGGGGCGACCCCGACCGGTACGTCGAGACCTACTGGTCGAAGTTCGGCCCGACCGTCTACTTCGCCGGCGACGGGGCGCGCAAAGATGAAGACGGCGACATCTGGCTGCTGGGCCGCGTCGACGACGTCATGAACGTCTCCGGCCATCGACTCTCGACGGCCGAGATCGAATCCGCACTCGTGTCGCACCCGCTGGTGGCCGAGGCGGCTGTCGTGGGGGCGTCCGACGAGACGACCGGGCAGGCGGTGGTTGCATTCGTGATCCTCCGCACCTCACAGGCGGGCTCGATGTCGCCGGAAGAGGCGGCGTCAGCCCTCCGGGGTCACGTCGCGCACGAGATCGGATCGATCGCGAAGCCGAAGACGGTCATGATCGTGCAGGAGCTGCCGAAGACGCGCTCCGGCAAGATTATGCGCCGTCTTTTGCGCGATGTGGCCGAGGGGCGCGAGATCGGCGATACGACGACTCTTGCCGACACCAGCGTGATGAACGCGATTCGTATTTGACGGGTGCTCTGGCTTGATTGGTGCTCCGCGGGTCGCGGTGCCGGACCTCGGACAAGCCTCGGTCGTCCGGCACTGCGACCCGCGACGCGCCTGGCGGGAGCTCGCTAGAGCTGGGCGCCGCTGACGCACATCCCTTCGGCGCGCTAAGAAGAACTAGTCAATCTCGAGGATGATCTCCACCTCGACGGGCGAGTCGAGCGGCAACACCGCAACACCCACGGCGCTGCGCGCGTGCACGCCCGCCTCGCCGAAGATCTCGCCGAGCACGTTCGAGGCGCCGTTGATCACGCCGGGCTGACCCGAGAACGAAGGATTCGAGGCGACGAACCCGGTCACCTTCACCACCCGCTTCACTCGGTCGAGGTTTCCGAGCACCGACTTCACTGCCGCCAGAGCATTCAGTGCCGCCTGTCGCGCGTAGGCGTAGGCGTCGTCCGCCGACACCAGGCCTTCAGCCGCTCCCACCTTGCCGGTGGCGGGCAGTGCGCCCTCTACGAACGGCAGCTGACCGGACGTGTAGACCATCGAACCCACGAGGAGGGCGGGCACGTAGGAGCCGGCCGGGGTCGCTACCTCGGGGAGCTCGATGCCGAGTTCGGCGAGGCGCGCGTCGATCGACGTCATGCCTGCTGCACCGGGCGCTTGAGGTAGGCGACAAGGCCGCCCTCGGGCGTCTGGAGCACCTGGACGAGCTCCCAGCCCTCCGAGCCGAAGTTGTTGAGGATGGCTGTCGTGTTGTGCACGATCAGCGGAGCGGTGAAGTACTCCCAGAGGACCATATTGGGCGTCCGTTCAGTCAGTTGCGGTTATGAATCACTTACCCTGATCTTATGTCTGCCCAAAAAAAGAGGCCTACCTCCGTGGTCGGCGCCCTGTTCGGCTTCGTCGGATTCAGCGCCCTCGCCGGTCTCCTCGTCACGATCGGTGTGACCCCGGCTCTCGCCGTCTCGAGTGTGACCGCATCGTCGTCGATCGGTATCTTCGAAGGCCTCCCCGAATTCATCTCGATCGGGCAGCTCCAGCAGCGCAACACGCTGTACGGCAAGTCGAACGGCCACCAGGTGCCGTTCGCGACCGTCTACTCCCAGAACCGGGTCAACCTCACCTGGGATCAGGTCTCGATCAACCTCAAGCACGCGGTCGTCGCCGGTGAAGACCGACGTTTCTACCAGCACGGCGGCGTCGACCTGACCAGCATCGTGCGCGCCGGCGTCGGCTCGGTTGCGGGGGGCCTCGGCGACAGCGGCGGTGGCTCGACGCTGACAATGCAGCTCGTTCGCAACATCCGTCTCGCGGAGGCGCAAGACATCAAAGACCCGAAGAAGCAGGCCGCGGCTATCAAAGATGCCAAGGAGGTGACCGTCTCGCGCAAGCTGCAAGAGATGAAGTTCGCCATCGGCCTCGAGAAGAAATACACCAAAGACCAGATCCTCCTGGCTTACCTCAACATCGCCTACTTCGGCGACGCCACCTACGGCGTGCAGGCAGCGGCTCAGCACTACTACGACAAGAGCGCGAAAGACCTCTCGCCGACCGAGGCCGCGAGCCTCATCGCGATCGTGCAGTACCCAGAGAGTCGCGATCTGTCGACTCCGAAGAACTATAAGAACAACGTCGCTCGCCGCAACGTGATCTTGAAGGCCATGAACGCTCAGGGCTACATCTCTGACGCCGTGCTCAAAGCCGGCCTCGCGAAGAAGGTCGGCACCTCCGTCCACCTCACCCCGGCCGTCCAGGGCTGTGCGGCTGTCACGGCCGGCGGGGCCCAGCAGTTCTGCGACTACGTGACTTCTCCCGACATGATCAAGTCGTACGCCTTCCTCGGCTCCACCGAAGAAAAGCGCGAAGCCGCCTGGAAGACCGGTGGCTACAAGGTGTTCACCACCATCAACCTCGACCTCACGGCGAACGCCAAGGGCAAGATCGATCAGTACGCCCCGGCGACCGAGACCCGGTTCCCGCTCGGCGGTGTGGTCGACTCGGTCGAGCCGGGCACGGGCCGCGTCATCGTGATGACGCAGAACAAAAACCTGACGACCGATAACAAGGCGTCGACGACCGGGCCCACCACCTATCTCAACTACTCGGTCGACGAGAAATACGGCGCATCGAAGGGGTTCCAGGTCGGTTCGACCTACAAGCCGTTCACGCTCATCGACTGGCTCGACAAGGGGCACGGCCTCAACGAGTTGGTCAACGCCACCCCTCGCCCGTTCCCGACGATGACCATCGACGGGGCGCAGCAATCAACGGTGACGGGCGATTCCCCCGCTGGCTACACGCCGAAGAACGACGAGGGGTACATCTCCGGCTACATGACGGTTGCCCGGGCGACTGCGGCCTCGGTCAACGTCGCGTATGCCGACATGGCCCAGCAGCTCGACCTCGCCGACATCAAGAACGTGGCGCAGAGCCTCGGCGTTCACCGCGCTGACGGGACGCCGTTGCAAGACAACTTCTCGTCGTTCCTCGGCACGAACGAGATCGCACCCCTGACCATGGCGACGGCCTACGCCGGAATCGCCAACAAGGGTGTCTTCTGCGAGTCCATCGTCGTCGACAAGGTGCGGGCTCCGAACGGCAAGACCATCGCGGGGCAGCCCAAGAGCTGCAAGCAGGCCATCGACCCCGATGTGGCCGCGACCGCTATTCAGGCGCTCCAGGGTGTCTTCCAGGCCGGAGGAACCGCGAGTGGCGCCCTGCCCGACTCCCAGCCGACCTTCGGCAAGACGGGTACCACCAACGATGCCGACCAGATCTGGCTCAACGGCTCGACCACCGCGCTCACCACGGTGACCTGGATGGGCGATACTTCGGGAAACCACAACAGCCTCAGGCAGTACGCCGGACCCTCCGGCCAGCTCTACTCTCTGAGCAGAAGCAGCCTCTTCCGCGAGATCGAGGCGGTCAACAATACGGTCTACTCCGGCACGGCCTTCCCGACGCCCACGGGCAATCTCGTCCAGGGCACCGGCGTCAACGTGCCCACTATGACGGGCTCCGACGTCGACTCGGCGAAGAACCTCCTGAGCGGCGTGGGCCTCACCTATGTCGACGGCGGGTCGCAAGAGTCCGATCTGCCCGCCGGCCAGGTGTCTGCGACCAACCCCGCCGCTGGCAGCCTCGTCCCGGATGGCTCGTCGGTGACCGTGTACACCAGCGACGGCTCGAAGTCGGCCGAGGTGCCCTCGGTCTCGGGCAAGAGCTACGAAGACGCGACGAACGACCTCGAAGACGCCGGCTTCACCAACGTCTCGGTGAAGTACGCGCAGGGCGACGACGACCAGAAGTGTGACGTCATCTCATCCGACCCGGGTGACGGAACCTCTGCGTCCAAAGACACGACCATCACCCTGACCGTGAACGGCGGCAAAGACGGTCGCGACCCCGGGAACTGCTCGTGACGTCCCGCCGCGCCGCCGACGTAGCCCTGGCCGCGTCGACGGCGGCGGCGGTCGTCTCGGCCGGCGCCTTCGCCTACGGTGCGCTCGTCGAACGCAACCGCTTCACCGTGCGTCGCGAGCACCTGGCGATCCTTCCCGCAGGATCCCGGCCGCTCACGATCCTCCACCTCTCCGACATCCATCTGGCTCCGTGGCAGACGGCGAAACAGGAGTGGATCCGCTCTCTCGCCGTGCTCGAGCCCGACCTCGTCGTCAACACCGGAGACAACCTGGGGCACGACGACGCGTACGACGCCATCGAATACACCCTCGAGCCGTTCCGCGGCATCCCGGGTGTCTTCGTCCACGGCTCCAACGACTACGTCGCGCCCCGGTTCAAAAGCCCGTTCACCTACTTCAGCGGCCCGAGCAAGGCGCACCGCGCCCCCGACGATCTCGACAACGCCCGGCTCACGTCGTTCTTCGAGTCGCTCGGCTGGCTCGACCTCAACAACACCGCGCGCGCGCTCGAAATCCGAGGATCCCGCCTCGAACTTTTCGGGGTCAACGACGCCCACCGGCAGTGGGCTCGCCTCGACAAGGTCCCCGGAGCACTCGACGACCTTCGCGAGAACGTCGGCTGGCAAGACGAAGACGGCCCCGAATCGGTCAGCATCGCGCTCACCCACGCCCCCTACCAGCAGGTGCTGAACTCGTTCGTCACCAACGGCGCCCAGCTCATCTTCGGCGGACACACCCACGGGGGCCAGGTCTGCGTGCCCGGCTACGGCGCCCTCGTCACCAACTGCGACATTCCCCGCAAGCAGGTCTCCGGCCTCAGCACGTGGACGCACGCCTTCAAGAGCGCGCACCTCGAAGTCTCGGCCGGGCTCGGCACTTCGATCTACGCGCCGTTCCGGTTCGCCTGCCGCCCCGAGGCCGTGCTCGTGACACTGACCGCCTCGAACATGGGCTAATGTAGTGGAGTCGCAATCGAGGGTTTAGGCCCCTGGTCGCGGCATCACACCTCGGGGTGTGGCGCAGCTTGGTAGCGCGCCTCGTTCGGGACGAGGAGGTCGTGGGTTCGAATCCCGCTACCCCGACGATCAAAAGTGGCTAGCCCCTACGGGGCTGGCCACTTTTGTTTGTGCTTGTGGGCCCGCCCCTCCGGGCGGCGCGAAATGGCTGCTCCCTTCGGGGGTGGCCATTTTTCGTTGTGCTCTCTGGCCCGCCCTCCGGACGGCGCGAAGTGGCTAGCCCCTACGGGGCTGGCCACTTTTGTTTGTGCTTGTGGGCCCGCCCCTCCGGGCGGCGCGAAATGGCT